>NZ_JBFAKB010000022.1:120264-230484 GCF_040655495.1 Nonomuraea sp. NPDC050404 | reverse complement strand
GGTGTCGATGTCGTACGGCGCGGAAAACTCCTGCCCGAACTCATCCGGCACCGGCGAGGTCTCCGCGTAGGCGGCCGTCGGCGTCCACCTCAGCGCGGTCACGTCGATCGGCGTGTCCGTCTTGATCCGCCAGGTCAGCGCCTGCCCCTTGGTGACCGCAACCGTCGCGGACACCGGCACCTCACCGGTGAACGCGGCCGGCACCCGCTGCTGAAACACCGGCACACCGGCCCGGGTGATCACAATGGTGAGATCGTCGGTGGTGACCGCGCTCTTGGTCAACGCCCCGCCCAGGGTCAGGGTGCCGTCCCGCGGGACCGTCACCGTGGCCGCGCGCCCGGCCAGGGTGAAGTCCTTCGAGGCGGTGTAGGCGCTCAGCGACAGGCCGTTGGCATCGAGGGTTTCCGGCACGCCGGTGTAGGTGACCACCGGATCCCAGCTCACCCGATCGGCGGAACCGTCGTGCACCGAGCCGACCCGGAAATACAGGTGATCGCCCTTGCCGACCCGGATCGCGTCCACCCCCTGCGGGGTATGCGCGTCACGGTCGCCGGCCTCGATCCGGGCCGACCACAACTCGGCGTTCTCGTGCTGCACGGCCACCCGCACCCCATCGGGGTCGGCGAACGCGGGCAGTTCGCCCGTCACTTCGGCCAGCGTGACCGCGCCGGTCACCGCGACCGTGCCGTCGAACGGCGCGGTCCACCGCCGCAGCGTGTCCACCAGCGGGAACGACTGCTCGCGCCGTGCGCGGTCGGCCGCGTAATCGGGCAGCAGGCCCTCGGCGTCGGCCTCGCTGCCGCCGATCGGCACCGGCGTGTCCGCCGCCGCGCCGAACACCGGCACCCCATCCGCGCCGATCCGGCCGAACAGCACACTCTCCCCGTTCACCAGGTCGGTGATGCCATCGGCGTTGACGTCACTGAAGTACCGGTCCGTGGTACTGATCGTGTCCACATAATCCAGCTGCACCGCGCCGCCGCCCGGGTAGGCCTCGACACCGACCGTGCGGGAACTGGAGTCCTGGTCGAAAATGCCCGGCAGATTGCGCAGCGGCGTGGTCTGGTCGGCGAAGCGCGGCTCACCGCCCGGCCGGGACAGGTTCTTACGGAAGACGTATCCGCCGCCGGACGCAAACACCTTGTCCGGCAGGCTGTCGCCGTCCACATCCACCAGCGCCAGCAGACCCTCATCGGAACCGCGGCTGAACCCGGCCTTGACCCCGACCGAGTTCGACTTGCTCGGCAACGGCCCCCAGCCGGTGTACAGGTGGCCGCCCGCGCTGGTGGAGGTGTTGCCGTTCAACGCGCCGGCCTCACCCGCACCCGGCCGGATCCCGTTGACCAGCCCATTGGACAACCCGTCGTCCGGCGACGTCCACTCCACCCGCTGGAAAGCCGTGTAGGCGCCCGAGGCATCCCGGATGTCATCGAAATAGCCCAGCTCGTGGCTGTTGAACAACTTCCCGGCGGCGTCATACTGCTGGATCTTCGACAGCAGGGTCTTGTTGAACGCGCCCTGCGCGTAGACGAAGTCGTAGCGGCGGATCAGCTCGTCATTCAGCCGCACCTCGACCCGGCGCAGCAGATCCGCCATTACCTGCTTGAACCCGCCCAGTGCGCTGATCGACACGTCAGGCCGGCGCGGCTCGCCCAGCTCACGGTCACGCAGGAACGTCACCGAGTACGGGCCGTCGGCGTCGCCGAGCCCGGTGTAGGTGATCTTCTTCGGGTACAGCGCCCTCCCCGGCACCGACCCGCCGGCCACCCCGGCGTCCTCGACACTCGTGTACTGATAGCGCATCGTGTTGCCGTTGGGGTCACGCACCTCGCGCAGCGCCCAGGAGAAGATGTTGCCCGCGTCGTCGGCCAGCACCGCCCCGTCCCCGCCATACGACCAGCGGGTGCCGGACTTGTCGGTGATCTCCCAGCTGTAGCTCTTGGGCGAGTCGCCCTTGCGCAGGATCCGCGAGAACTGACCCTCGACCCGCTGATGGAACACCTTGTCGGCGGTACGGGGCCGCGCCGCTCCCCGGTGCGCCACCGGGGTCAGATGATTCTGGGCGAACGTGTACGTCTCGGACTCGTTCGCGGCGTCGTACCGGGGCACGCCCCAGCGCGTGTCGATCGAGATCGAGGGCACCGCCAGGTCCCAGCCCACGCCCATCCAGCCGTTGCCCGCCGCCGACGAGTAGTCCACCGACAGCTGCGGCTGCATGTTCTCCCGGCCCGTGGGCAGCTCGATCGGGTACGACAGCCGGGCCTCGCCCTGGTTGTCGGCCGTCGGCGCGGCGATCTGGTTCACTTCCGCCGACGGGTCGCCGGCCTCGATGCCCTTGATCTTCGTCGGGTCGAAGGAGACCTGCTCCGGGCCCTCGGGGGCGTTCACCGTGGCGTTGACCATGTCGGTGAAGTGGTCGGTCTTGGAGATGATCAGCTGTTGCTCGGTGTCCACGGCCACCCGCACAAGGGGCCGCCAGCAAGTGCCCTGCTCGTCGAAGAAGAAGGTCCGCACGTCCTGCGGGGCCAGCCCGGCCGCCTCCAGCTTCGCCGCGTCGTACGGCAGGCTGATCGTGATCTCCTGCTCAAACTCGAACGGCGTCGGCGTGAACCGGTAACCGGCGCGTGGCGCCTCGGTCACGTTGTCCATCCCGGCGCCCAGCACCGGCAACTCCGCCTCGGTCAGCGGCGTGATCCCGATCTCGGCCGGCTCGTCCAGCGCCGCGCTGCCGATGTCCAGCCGGGCCTCGTCATGGGTGATCGTCTTGGCGCTCTTGCCGTCGGCGGTGGTCTTGAGGGGCGGCTGCACGGCCGCCTTGGGGCCGGCGGAAGGAATCAGGGGCTGCTTCTGGAGGCTCTGCGCCGGGGCCGGCGCGCCGGGGATGCATTCAGGGGCTACGGTCTCCGCAGCCGCGGGCTGGGGAGGCATCGATGCCAGGCCGGGCACTAAGACGGCTAAACCTGTGAGCACGCATAAGACGCGCGAGCGCATACTGATCACAATCACCACTCCAAGCTCGGGACAGTGCACGGGGGGAGGGGGAGGGGAGAATGCTGAGGGAAAGGAGGGAGGTTGGGCATAAAGGCGGCATAAGCGATCAGCGCCGCGCCCCATCGATAACACCCGAGCTCACTTGCTGTCCAGCCGCGAGTTTCGTCACGCTCCGTCACTCAGCGCGACGGGGAGGCCGCCATCAGCCGGATCTCCGATGAGACTTGCGTCACATCGCACAAATTGGCCACACCTGGCCACAGCCCGAAGGGGACGCTCGCTGAGCCGCGCAATGGGACCGTGACAATGCGTGCACGGCGGCGCGGCCGGGCGTGGTAGGGCTGCCGGTTCGGCCGGGGCTGCTACTCCATCCTTCCAGTCGGTGGCCGGCGACCACCCTGGGCGGCCAACCTGGCGAGGAAGCCCTCATCGGTCCACATGCCTTCGAGCCGATCACGGATCCACCTGACCATCGTGCTTTTCGGAGGGGCTCGCAGCGCGCAGCACGTGCGGTCGCCTCGGGACATGTGAACACCTCGGGAGATACCGAGCTTTCTTTGCGCGGAGATAAGCGTGCGGAACGTTGCAGCATTAGGATCCAAAGCGGCGTGACACGTGACGCTGCGCGGCTCAGAACATGAGCAGTGACAGCAACATCCTCGGATATTGTGGGGAGGACGATCAAATAACTCGCCACGGGGTGGAATATGGCCAGCTCCAAAACAAGCAGCCATGGTGCAGGAAGGTTAGTCGCCTGGGTCGCTGCGATTGCTGCAGCAGCCGCCGCAAGTGCTTCTTTTCTTACCTTTCTATATGGGGATGGAGCCGGTCGTCCGAAGCCGTCAATGCAAGCGCCGTCTCCCATGGCCTCGGCCGAGCCGATCGAACCGGCCACACCTACGGGGCAGGCCACACCTACGGGACAGGCCACACCGCCCGAACCGGACACACCTACGGAGCAGACCACACCGCCCGAAAAGCCCTCGCTTGACCGGGTCTCCATCTTCCGGAGCTGGAAGACGGGAAGGTGCCTGGACAGCAACAATAGAGGCAGGGTATACACCTCGACCTGCGAGCTTGGGAACAGGCATCAGCTGTGGCGGACGGTTGACGCCACGGGGGTCGTATGGAACGAAGCCACCCGCAGGTGTCTGGCCACAAACGAGTCGCAAGGGCTTCACACCACCGAATGCACTCCCGATAAGCCGATGTACTGGGATTTCCGGGTGCGCGAGCGCCAGGTCTGGGTCTTCGTGCATCAGATAACGCGCCAGTGCCTCGACAGCAACGACGAGGGCGACGCGTATACGCACCACGAATGCGGAAGCGACTACCAGGACTGGAAGGACGGTTACTGACCCATTTCCTGAATCTTGACCGCCGGCCGGCCCGAAGCACACCCCGGCCCTCGCCGCCCCCCTGGCGATCATCTGGATGAGCTGATCGAGCAGGCGATCGGCGTTCTCGATCTGCCGCTGCCCGACCCGCCGCCGGATGGAGCCGAGTGGATTCACACGTTGGGTGGCATTGAGAACGGCGAATTTTGATCCGTAGGTTCCGGGTTCGAGCCCCGCGCGCCGCGCCCCTACGTTGGCTTCTCGGCGGTGACGATGACGTAGTCCATGTTGGCGTACCTCTTTCGCATGAGATCGTCATCGGCCAGTTCGCGGCGTAACCAGCGGCGGTAGCCCCAGGTGGCGCGTTGCTGGAAATCCGGAGAGTCCAGCTTCTGTTCTGCCCATCTGCACCACGGTTCGTACACGTGAGTGCGGATAGAGGTCAGCTGGGTGTTGATGAATCCGGCGGCTCGGAGGCGGGTGAGGTACTCGTCGCCGTCGTACCAGTTGCCCGGGGGGATCGTGGTGGAGAAGAGGTCTTTGCGGGCGTAGTCGGTCAGCGGCACGATGTCTGCCGTCGCGATCACCCCGCCGGGGCGGAGAATGTGGTGCGCCTGGCGGAAGAATTCGTCTCTGGGCAGGAAATGCAGGGCCGATTCCAGGGCGACCACCCGGTCGAAGCTGCCGGACTCGAACGACATCGCGGTCGCTGAGCCCTCCTTGAAGATCAGCCGATCCTCCAGACCGTGTTCGCGGGCCTTGGTCTGAGCGATCTTCACATGGGTTGGTGTCACGTTCAGTCCGACGATCATTTCTGGGTTGTGTCGCTCCAGCCACATGAAATCCTGGTCGCCATAACCGAATCCGGCATCGAGGATGCGATCGCCTTCCTGGAAGCCGGCGGCGTCCGCCAATTTTTCCGCCAGCGCCTGGCAGGCGTCGTCGATCGTGTCGGATTCACTGCGCCAATAGCCGAAATTGAGGTAAGTGCTGTGCTCGTTCAGCGCGGTCCAGGTGCTCGGCGGGAAGATCTCATACGCGCGTTTGGCGCGGACCTCGGGTGGCGATAAAGCGAGTCTGATGCTCCGGCCGAGGGAGAGTATGTCCTGCCAGGGTGAGGGTGGTTGCTGCGTGCTGGGCATGGGGATCTCCTGGGTACGTATTTTCGATCATCGCCATCAATAAGAAAGGGCGGTGACATATTTGGCCGTGCTGCCCATAGAGCGCCGATCAATCTAGGCGCAAGACTAGAGTGGCGGACTTTCAGACACACTATGGATTTCCATAGACATCGGCGCGACGGAACGCCACGGGGCACGAGCCCCTGGTGGGCCGGTGGCCCTGTTACCTTGGCGCGTCGGCGCTCGTCGTAGGTGCGGCGACCGGGTACGAACGGTCGTCTCCACCAACGAGTGAATCGAGAACACGATGCTGACTGCCATCATGTACGTGACGATCTACGTCACCGACCAGGACCGCGCGCTGAAGTTCTACACCGAGGGCCTCGGCCTGGAGAAGCGGGCCGACTTCTCGGGGCCCGACGGGCGCTTCCTCACTGTCGGCGTTCCGGACAGCCCGGTGCAGATCCTCCTGTGGTCGCAGGCGGAGGCCGCGGGGCAGCCGGGCGGTGAGGGCGTGCCCGGTCCGCTGATCCTCGAATCCGACGACCTGCGTAAGGATTTCGAGATCTTCCGGCGGCGCGACGTCACCTTCGAGGAGCCGGAACCCGTGGACTATCCGTTCGGAGTGCGCATCGAGGCGGTGGACCCGGACGGCAACCGGGTCTCGCTTCGCCAGCAGCGCGAGCGGTGACCGTCCGGCGCCGGCAGGGTCCTTGCGCCGTGCCGGTCAGGACGATGGTTCGGCGTCCTCCGGAGGCGTTGACTGGGGAGCCTCCTGCACGGTCCGGATGGCCTCATCCACTGACTCCTCCACCAGGAACGCGGTGCGCAGACCGGTGATCGTCAAGATCCTCTCCAGCAGGGGAGGGAGGTTCGACAGGACGAGGTTGCTGTGTTGTTCCCGGCTCTGCCGGAGCAGCAGGACGAGGACGCCTACGCCGATGGAGTCGCAGAACGTCACGCCGCCGAGGTCCAGAACCAGGCCGGCGGAGTCGGTCGCCTGCCAGGCGTCCTTCACCTGCTGCCGTAGCAGGTGGGCAGAGCTGTAGTCGAGCTCGCCAGTGGCGCTGGCGACGATGAAGGTCTCGTGCAAGCCGATGGAGACGTTGAAGCGCTCGGAAGAATCGGCGTCCTCGTCCATGAACACATCATGCGTCGCCCTCCAGTAAGGTCGCAGTCACTTCGCTGGGATGACTTCGTTTTGGCCGTCGGGCGGGCGCGCTGCGGGCTCGTGGTGCGGGCTCGTGGTGCGGGCTCGTGGTGCGGGCTGCGGCTGCGCTGACGGTTGTTCTGAGTCTCCGGTGCAAAACGCTGATGGTTTCCGGGAAAGAACGCTGATGAAGGTCACCACCACCACGCTCGAAATGTTGAGTGCCCCCACGGGAGCCGCGCGCGACTTCCCCGGCGACGTGCGTCTGGACCGTGCCCCCGCCATCTCCCCCGAGTACGCCCGGTTCCTCTACGGCTTGGTCGGAGGGCCGTGGCACTGGACCGATCGGTTGGGCTGGTCGCGCCGTCAGTGGGCCGAGGAGCTGGCGGTCCGGGGCACGGAGTTCTGGATCCTGTACGGCGACGGCCTGCCCCTGGGATATGTGCACCTCCACCCCACCCGCGAGGAGGACGGCACCCACGTCGAGATCCGCTACTTCGGCCTGACCGAGCAGGCCATCGGCCGTGGGCTGGGCGGGCGGCTGCTCGAACACGGCATCCGCGCGGCGTGGTCGCTTCCCGAGCGGTTCGACCTCGCCGACGTCACCCGCGTGTGGGTGCACACCTGCACCCTCGACGGCCCGGCCGCCCTGGCCAACTACCAGGGCCGCGGCCTGCGGATCTGCGAGGTCAAGGAGAGCGACGAACCGGTGTCCGACCGGCCGCTGGGCTCCTGGGCCTCCACCGGCGGACCGGCCGAAGCGGCGTAACCGGGCATCCGGGGCCGCCTTTCCGAGGATGTGCGCCGGTCAGGTGGAGGGCCGGCGCGGGGATCGCCGGGGTTTGCCGACGGGTCGCGCACGTCCGGAAAAATCATGAGAACCCGCGCGCGGCCCCGTCCCGGCGTGCAGCATGGCCACAGTGGGCCGTATCGCACCAAGGAGAACATGATGGCCAAGTACCTGTTGCTCAAGCACTATCGGGGCGCGCCGGCGTCGGTCAACGACGTGCCGATGGAGCAGTGGACGCCGGAGGAGATCTCGGCGCACGTGCAGTACATGCGGGACTTCGCCGATCGGCTTGAGGCCACCGGCGAGTACGTGGACGGCCAGGCGCTGGCCCCCGAGGGCACGTTCGTCCGCTACGACGGCGAGGGCCGCCCGCCGGTCACGGACGGGCCGTTCGCGGAGACCAAGGATCTGATCGCCGGCTGGATGGTGATCGACGTCGAGACGTACGAGCGGGCGCTCGAACTGGCCGGCGAGTTGTCCGCGGCTCCGGGCGCGGGCGGCAAGCCGATCCACGAGTGGCTTGAGGTGCGCCCATTCATGGCCGAGTTGCCCACGGCGACCGAGTGAATGAGTCGTTGCTGCGGGAGTTGGTGCCCGCGGTGATCGGTGTCCTCGTCCGCCGCGGCGCCGACTTCGCGGCGGCCGAGGATGCCGTGCAGGACGCCCTGGTCGAGGCCGTACGGGTATGGCCGCAGGACCCGCCGCGGGACGCCAAGGGCTGGCTGGTCACCGTGGCCTGGCGCAAGTTCCTCGACGCCGCCCGCGCCGACACCTCCCGGCGCAACCGCGAGGTGCGCGTCGAGGCCGAGCCCGCGCCCGGCCAGGGCGAGGCGGTGGACGACACGCTCCGGCTGTATTTCCTGTGCGCGCACCCGTCACTGACCCCGGCCTCGGCCGTCGCGCTCACGCTGCGCGCGGTCGGCGGCCTGACCACGCGCCAGATCGCGCAGGCATATCTCGTGCCGGAGGCGACCATGGCCCAGCGGATCAGCAGGGCCAAGCGCACCATCTCGGGCGTCCGGTTCAACCAGCCCGGCGACGTCGGAACCGTACTGCGCGTGCTCTACCTGGTCTTCAACGAGGGCTACTCCGGCGACGTCGATCTCGCGGGCGAGGCGATCCGGCTCACTCGCCAGCTGGCGGCCATGATCAAGCACGAGGAGGTGGCGGGCCTGCTCGCGCTCATGCTGCTGCACCACGCCCGCCGGCCGGCTCGGACCGGCCGGGACGGCAGGCTCGTACCTCTGGCCGAGCAGGACCGCGATCTGTGGGACAACCGCCTGATCGCCGAAGGCGTGGACGTGCTCCAGGCGGCACTCGCCCGCGAGCGCCCGGGTGAGTTCCAGGCGCAGGCCGCCATCGCCGCGCTGCACGCCGACGCCCCGACGGCCGCGGAGACCGACTGGGTGCAGATCGTCGAATGGTATGACGAACTGGTACGCCTCACCGGCAGCCCGGTGGCCCGCCTCAACCGGGCCGTCGCGGTCGGCGAGGCCGACGGCCCGCGCGCCGGCCTGGCCGCCCTGGCGGAACTCGACCCCGCCCTCCCCCGCCACACCGCCGTCGCGGCGTACCTGCACGAGCGCGACGGCGACCCCGTGACCGCGGCCCGGCTGTACACCGAAGCCGCCCGATCGGCGTCCAGCCTCCCCGAACGCGACCACCTCACCCGCCAGGCGGCCCGGCTCAACGCCCAACTGCGCGGCTGAGGCTGAGACGGCGGCGGCGCACTCGGATGCCCAGGCGGGTGGCCAGGCGGATGCCCAGGCGGGTGGCCAGGCGGATGCCCAGGCGGGTGGCCAGGCGGATGCCCAGGCGGGTGGCCAGGCGGGTGGCCAGGCCGTCGAGCAGCAAGCCCAGGCCGCGCCGGACCCGCTACGTTCCCATACCGACGCGCCAGCGTGGCGCGCCTCCGCTTCGCGCCGGTGAGCGCATCTGCTTGGAGTAGGCGGAAATCGCCGAGGCGACGCGGGCACCGAACGCGCGATGCTTGCTTGGGACATCGCCGCCCGGCTGGACCACCGAACAGGAAGGGAAAATGAAATGGCTACAAATCCCTCAGCCGAGACAATGAGCGCCATCATGGCAGGGATGATCGACGGGTGGAACCGCGGCGACGCCGCCGCCTTCGTCGCCGACTTCGCGGACGACGCCGAGTTCGTCGCCTTCAACGGAGCCGTTCTGAAGGGGAAGGACGAGATCATCCCCTTCCACCAGGCGCTGTTCGACACCGACCTGAAAGGCTCGCGCCTGGTGGACGGCCAGGTCGTCTTCGCCAGGATCGTCGGGCCCAACTGGGGTGTCGTGCACCAGCGGGTCGGTGTGGTGATGCCGGGAGAGGACACGCCGCTGGCGAGCCGCGATTCCATGCAGTTGCTTGCCGTCCGGTGGCGGGGCGAACGCTGGCAGGTCGTGGCGTTGCAGAATGCACGAGTGTTCTCGCTGGAACGCCAGCTGGCGCTCGATGCCCTTGAGCAAGCAGATCAGAAATAGAGGGGAACCCGTATGTCCGTTCACCCACTTCTGCCCGTGCTGGACGACCTGGCGAACGTGATCGGGGCGACGACCCCGGCGCAGGAGAACGCACCGACGCCCTGTGGCGGTCTCGACGTGGTCTCGCTACGCCGGCACCTGTTCGGCGGGATCGAGTACTTCACCATCGTCCTGGCCGATCCCGCCGGCGACCGGCGCCCGGATCCGCGGGCGTACACCGGGCCCGACGACGCGGAGAGCCTGGTCGCGGCGGTCGGCGAGCTGCGGGCGACCGTCCTGGCCGCGCTGGCCGACGGCATCGAGGCGGTTCCCGTGAAGGTGCCCGCGCTGGGCGGCACGTTCACGGGCGACCGGGTTCTGAGCATGTTGCTGGCCGAGACCGTCGTGCACGGCTGGGACCTCGCCCGCGCCACCGGTCAGCCCTGGCGGCCCGACGCCGCGGCTGCGGAGCGGGCGCACGCCCTGCTTTCGGAGGCGATCCGGCCGGAGTTCCGGGGCGGCGAGGGCATGCCGTTCGCTCCCGAGGTTCCGGTGGACGCCGACGCCGGACCGCTGGACCGGCTGCTGGGCTTCGCCGGGCGCTCCCCGAGGTGGACGCCGAACGGCTGATCCCGCATGGTCACCGTGACGGCGATCTTCTGGATGAGGATGAGCTCCCACAGGCCCCGCCGCGCACGAGGGCGAGCAGGACGCGCCCTGTCCGGTCCGCCTACTGTGAGATGTCGCTGCCTGGCACGCCGGCGCCGGACGAGGCGGTATGTGTCATGAGTCGCCGTCCTTCGAGGTCTCGACCTCGGTCTTCAGGGCCTTGAGCCAGACGTCCAGCCCGCCGCCGAGCATGGCGGCGACGGCGTCGTGGTCAGGGCCTTTCAGCGCGTCCAGCAGTGCGGCGTCCCAGGACTCCTCGGTGTGCACGAGGGTTTTTCCGTCGGTCTCGGTGAACATCCACAGGTGGGTCCCCTTTTCGATGGTGATCGCCTTGCCGATCGCGGGCCCGTCCCAGAGCACGCACTTGCCGGGCTCCAGTTGCTTGACGGACGAGGTGATCTTCAGGGTGTCGGCCGGGGCGAACTGCGACTTGGGCACGGGGGTGGTCCACCGGAACCGCGAGTCGGACGCGAAGTCGCCGGAGTCGAGCCGCTTGACGGTCAGGACCGCGTCCTGCCACTTGTCCCAGCTCTCCACGTCCGTGTGGACGTCCCAGACCTTCTTGAGCGGCGCGTTGATCACGATCTCGGTGGAGCGGGTGATGTTCGCCTCGTGGTCGATGCTCATCCCACCGCACTGCTTGCCCTCGGCGGCCCGCGCGGGCGCGGACGAGGACGCGGACGCGGACGCGGACACAGACACGGAAGCGGAGGCAGAAGCGGAGGCGGAAGCGGTGGCGGTGGGCTGAGCGGAGTCGCTGCCGGATCCGCAGCCGGTGGCGGCGATGGTCACCCCGGCCGCCGCGGCGGCGATCCTTATGGAGGGGCGGTTGGAGACGTGCATGTCCGTCCTTGTTGTTTCGTTGAGGTGTTGCCGTCCGCCCGGAGTGGCGGCCGGGATCAGGAGTGGTGGTGAACGGCGCCGACCTGCTCGCCCTCGCCCAGGACGACGAACTGGCCCATCATGCCGTCGTCCTCGTGCTGCAGCAGGTGGCAGTGGTACATGTACGGCACGTTCGGGTCGGTGTGATCGCTGAAGCGCATCGCCAGCCGGAAGCGCTTCCCCTGTGCCAGCAGGACGGTGTCCTTCCAGCCGAGCAGCGATGGCTCCGGCGTCTTCCCATCGACCGTCAGCACCTGGAACCGCACGTCGTGGACGTGGAAGTTGTGCAGGTAACCGTTGTCGTTGGTCACCTCCCACACCTCGACGGTGCCCTCGCGGACGCCGAAGTCGATGCGGTCCATCGCCATCGACCGGCCGTTGATCTGGTCCGACGCGAGCACGAACGAGCGTCGCGCCGCGACCGCCGCACCGGCGAGGTCCGGTGCGACGCCGAGCACGGCGGGGAGCCGGGCGTCGCCGGACAGGGTGCCCGCGGCCCGGAACTGGCAGATGTCGAGCAGGTCGTCGAAGCCTTCGAGCCGTCCCAGCGTGCCGCCGTACTCGGAGGGGTAAGAGCGCAGCTCGACCCGCTCCCCCGGCTCGAAGGGCACGACGATCTCGGCGCGCTCGCCCGGCGAGAGGTAGAGGCGACTGGTCTGCCACGGCTTGGCCAGCAGGCCGCCGTCCGTGGCGACGAGCGAGAAACGCCGGTCGTCGGAGAAGCCGAAGTTGTACAGGCGCGCGTTGGAGCCGTTCAGCAGGCGCAGCCGTACGAGCCTGGTGGTGACGTCGAAGTACGGCCCGACAGCGCCGTTGACCAGGATCTCGTCACCGATCACACCCAGCGAGCCGCCCAGCGGGACCGGCTGCACGAACTGGTTGTCCCCATCGAACGCGCGGTCCTGGACGATCATCGGAACGTCATCGACGCCGTACTCGGACGGCAGGTTCAACGCGTCCGCGTCATCGTCGTCCACGATGAACAGCCCGGTCAGTCCCCGGTACATGTGGTCGGCCGTCGAGCCGTGCACGTGCGGGTGGTACCAAAGCGTCGCGGCGGGCTGCTCGATCGTCCACCGCGGTTCCCAGGTCCCACCGGCCGGGACGGTCTGGTGCGGGCCGCCGTCCATGGCCGCCGGCAGGTGCATGCCGTGCCAGTGCAGCGAGGTCGCCCGGTCCAGGCCGTTGCGCACGGCGAACTCGACCCGCTCACCGCGCCGGGCGCGGATCGTCGGGCCGAGGTAGGTGCCGTTCACACCCCAGGTGCGGGTGGCCGGTCCGGGCTTGAACCGGGTCTCGCCCGGCTGGATGCCGAGCTTGTACGCCCGTGCGCCCCGCTCGACGCTCTCCGGCTTGGCCAGCGGAGGGATCGGCAGGGCCGTGCCGAAGGCGATCTCTCCGGCGGTGTCCGACTTCGCGGCGGCGTAGTAGGCGCCGAAGCCACCGCCGCCGAGGACGACCGCGCCCCCGACGCCGATGCCGAAGATCTTCAGCGCTGTGCGGCGTCTCATGGCACGACCGTCCCGCGACGAGGGGTGGCGTCGCGTCGGCGAGAACTACGTAGAACCGAGGCCCGGCTGATCCCTGAGCTGACGGCGGGAGCTGATCCCGAGCTTACGGAAGATGTTGCGCAGGTGGGCGTCCACGGTGCGCGGGCTGATGAACAGCCGGGCCGCCACTTCGGCGGAGGTCGCGCCGGTGGCGACCAGCCGCGCGATGTGCAGCTCCTGCATGGTGAGCTGGTCGCGGGTGTGCCCCGACCGGCCGCGGGCCTTCTCGCCGGTGGCGCGCAACTCGTCGGCGGCGCGCCGGGCGAACGCTTCGAGCCCCGCGCCGGACAACAGCTCATGCGCGGTGCGCAGGTACGGGCGGCAGTCCCGCCGGCGGCCCGCGCGGCGCAACCACTCCCCGTACAGGAGGTGGGCCCTGGCCCGGTACGGCAGCAGCGGGCTGTCCGCGAGGTGATCGATGGCCGCCAGGTAGTCGTCCTCGGCTCCGGTCACCAGCCCGCGCGCGTACGCCGCGATGCCCAGGCCGGTCGCGGTCGCGGCGACCTCGGTCCGCTCGGTCAGCGAGGCCAGCGCGGTGACGGCGGTGTCCTGCTCGCCGCACCGGACCGCGGCCTCGACCAGCTCGGGCAGGGAGAATCCGGCGACGAAGAGATCGTCGAGAGCGACGGCCCGCCGGGCCCCGGCCAGCGCGGCCCGGTAGTCGCCCAGGCCGTTGTTCAGCACGGCCGCCGCCCAGTGCACGTTGGCGACCACTTGGCCCGCGCCCTGCGCGGTCGCCGCCGCCGTGGCGCTCTCGAACAGCTCGAACGCCTCCTGACCGCGGCCGCGCATGGCCGCCAGGTGCAACCGGTGATACAGGATCGCAGGACCGCCGGTCGCGTCGGCGATCGCCTCCTCCTCGGCGATCGCGGCCATCGCGCGATCGAGGTCACCGGACAGCACGGCGCCCGACGCCACCTGGGCGAGGCCGAGACGCAGCACCAGGGGTGCTCCCGACTCGCGGCCGTTCTTCATGAGCCACTCGGTGATCGTCGCGTGGACCCGCGGATCCCACAACTCTGACGCGAGGATGACCGCGAGCGCGGGGTGCCGGATCCACATCGCGCCGCCGTCGCCGTCGAGGGCCTCCCTGATCAGGGGAACGGCCACCCGGTGTCCCTGCGTGGCCAGCAGGGTCAGTGCGTCCAGGATGTCGGGTTCATGCGGCAGCGACGACTGCGCGGCGCTCAGTACCTTGTCCATCATTCCGCTCCCCCGGCCGACGAGCAGGCTCATCTCGAGTGCTTCCAGATAGCAGTCGCGGGACCGCTCCGGGTCCAGCTCCGCGAGCCGGCGCGCCGCGCGCAGCATGAACTCCGGGCCGTTGCCGTTGCCCGCCTGCGCGAAGGCGACCTGGCCGCGCAGCAGGTCGGTCTCGGCCTGCCGGTACTCGTCCAGGCCCGAGCTCCCGACCGCCGCGAGCAGTTCGGCCGCGTCGTCGGCGGCGCCCGCGTCAAGCTGGGCCCGAGCCGCCGCGAGCGTGCGTTCTGTGCGCTTGGCGGCGTCCAGCGACAGCTCCGCCGCGCGTTCGAGGAAGGCCGCCGCGGCCACCACCCCGCCCCGCGCCCGCGCACGGGACGCCGAACGCTCCAGCTCGGCGGCGACGTCGTCGTCGGGACCCGCACCCGCCTGGGCGCGGTGCCAGGCGCGCCGGTCTGGGTCCGTCACCGGGTCGGTGACCTCGGCGAGCACTCGATGGGCCAGCCGACGTTCGCTCGCCCCGGCGGCCTGGTAGGTCGCCGTCCTGGCCAGCGGGTGGAAGAAGCGCACGCGGGTGCCGAACTCGACGAGGCCGGTGGCGGTCGCGTCCGCGCCGGCGGCCGGCAGGTCGATCTCCAGCCGCCGCGCGGCGGGCCACAACAGTCCGGGGTCGCCGGTCGGGTCGGCGCTCGCGATCGTCAGCAGCAGCCGCGCCCCGGCGGGCAGGCCGGCCAGCGTGTCCCGGAAGCCGCGCTCGACCCGGGTCTGCACCGGGGAGGTGTCCGGCGGGGCGAAACCGCCGGCCCTGGGCAGGGAGAGCAGCGCCAGCGGGTTCCCGCGTGCCTCGGCCACGATCCGGTCGCGTACCTGCTCGTCGAGGGTCTCGTGGCTCTGCGCGGCAAGCAGCGCGCGGGCGTCGGCGTCGCTCAGCCCTTCGACGGTCAGGCTCGGCAGCTCCTCCAGCTCACTCGGCACAGCGGGTGGCCGGGCGGCGAACAGCATGGCGATGGGCTCGGCGGCGATGCGTCTGGCGAGGAAGGTCAGTGCCTTCGACGACGCCGCGTCCAGCCACTGGGCGTCGTCGACCAGGCACAGCAGCGGGCGTTCCCGGGTCGCGGCGGCGAGCAGGCCGAGGGTCGCCAGGCCGATGCGGAACGCGTCCGGCGCGCCGGTGGCCAGCCCGAACGCGACCCGGAGGGCGTCGCGGTGCCGGGCGGGCAGCTCGTCGAGATGCTCCAGGACCGGCAGGCAGAGCTGGTGCAGTACGGCGAACGGCAGCTCCGCCTCGTACTGGGACCCCGACGTGTCGATGACCCCGAGCCCGGAGGCGTTCCGCCGGGCGTGCTCCAGCAGCGCGCTCTTGCCGATGCCCGCCTCGCCGCGCAGGACCAGCGCCCCGCCCCGGCCGGCGCGCGCGGCGCCGGTGAGCTCGTCGATGCGCCGGATCTCGTGCCGCCTTCCGAGGAGCGAACCGCGAGAGTAAGCAGATGTGCGCACAGCGCTTACGTTACCGAGCCCGGCGATGCTCAAGGACGGACGCGACCGCATAGCCACCA
This sequence comes from Nonomuraea sp. NPDC050404, assembly GCF_040655495.1. NCBI lineage: Bacteria > Bacillati > Actinomycetota > Actinomycetes > Streptosporangiales > Streptosporangiaceae > Nonomuraea > Nonomuraea sp. NPDC050404. The sequence continues at coordinate 214,766 of NZ_JBFAKB010000022.1, read as the reverse complement.
CCACCCGCGATGGCCAGGACCCAGAACAGGCCGGGGGTGCCGAAGAAGAGCGCGGAGGTCGAGACCAGCACGAGCCACGTGCCGAGGGCGTAGTGCAGGACGTTGCGGCGGGCGGCGCCTTCGGCGAGGTAGAGCAGACCGACGATCAAACCGGAACAGACGGGCCACAACACGGTCTGCAACTCGGGCATGCCCAGGAAGCCCGTGAGAGCGGTGATCACGAGGAAGACCCCGGCGAAGGCGCTGAGCCAGGACAGGCCCAGGAGCCTGCCGGACAGCAGGTCGGAGGCGCCCGCGCCGCGCTGGGAGCGGACGGCGGCGAGCGTGGCGAAGACGGTGCCCGCGGCGAGGCCCGCGCCGAGCAGGGCCATCGGCAGCCAGCCCGGCAGGGCGACCAGCGGGTCGGCGCCGGCGGAGATCGCGTTGGAGCCGTGCCCGAGCACGTACGCCAGTCCGAAACTGATGTAGGCGGCGCGGTTGTCGATCTCATCGGCGGTGGTGGTGGGGGTGCCGGCCAAGGTGAGGGTGGTCATGGGTGGGGCCTCCGGGGGTGAGGTGGGAAAGGGGGATGGTGATCCGCTCGGCGATGTCGGCGGGCCAGGGAAAGGATCTGGCGACGGCGCGCTGGTGGGCGAGCCCGTGCAGGCCCAGCCACAACGCGAACGCGTCCGTGGCCGGGGCGTCGCTGGTGTGGCAGGCGGTCAGGCCGTCGGTGAGGATGCGCAACACTTCCGTGCCGGAGGCCGGGTCGCCGTCGAACATGGCGCGGTAGCGGGCGGGGTGCTCGCCGGCGAAGTCGAGGTAGGCCGAGCAGAGGGCGAACAGCCGGCGGCGGGGATCGTCGTGGTGGGAGACGGTCCGGAGCCGGTCGGCCAGGTCCGCGGACGCCTGCCGCACCACGGCCCGCAGGAGCGTTCCGGGGTCGGGGAAGTGGGGGTAGATCGAGGGGGCGGCGATCCCGACGCGGCGGGCCACCGCGCGCAGCGTCACGGCCCGTTCGCCGCCACCGGTGTCGAGCAGGTCGGTCGCGGCGGCCAGGATCTCCGTACGGAGCCGGCCGCCCTGTCCTCTGCGGTTTCTCTGGCGGTACGGCACCTACGGGACGATGACGACTTTGCCCGCGACGGTTCGCGACTCGGCCAGGGCCAGCGCCGCGCCGGCGTCGGCCAGCGGGAACTCGGCCGCGATCTTCGGGGTGAGCACGCCGTCGGCCACCAGGCGCAGCACCTGGGTGAGGTCCTCGCTCAGCCGGGCCCGGAACGAGCTTGGGCAGCGCTTGCCGGCCCAGAAGTTGTAGAAGTGCGCGCTCCTGCCGTTGGGCAGGTGGTTCCATGCGGCCAGCCGGGCGAAGGACTTCAGCACGGGGAGCTGGGAGTTGCCGTCCTCGTCCTTGGTGGCGGCGGTGCCGTACGACACGAGGGTGCCGCCGCGGCGTACCAGTCGCCAGGACTCCTCCAGCCCGGCGCCGCCGACGTGGTCGAAGACCGCGTCCACGCCGTCAGGGGCGAGCTCGTGGATCTTGCGGTACATGTCCGGGTCGCGGTAGTCGACCGGGGTCGCGCCCAGCTCGCGCAGCAGGTCGTGGTGCCGGGGGGAGGCGGTGCCGATCACCTTGATGCCGGCGTGCCCGGCCAGTTGCACCAGCGTGGAGCCGACGCCGCCGTTGGCGCCGAGCACGACGATCGTCGAGCCCGGCGCGACCGCGGCGATGCGGTGCAACATCTGCCAGGCCGTGATCCCGTTGACGGCGACGGTCACCGCGGCGGCCGGGCTGACGCCGTCCGGCACGGGCACCAGGTCCGCGGCGTCGATCAGCAGCGCGCTCGCCCACCCGCCGACCTTGGTCACCGCGGCGTAGCGGCGGCCGACCATCGCGGCGTCAACGCCCTCGCCGACGGCGCTCACCGTGCCGACCACGTCATAGCCCGGTACGAACGGGAAGGCCGGCTGGTCGTAGTACTTGCCGCGGCGCATCTGCTGCTCGGCGAACGACACGCCGGTCGCCTCCATCCGCAGGACGGCCTGCCCCTTGGCGGGCGCGTCCAGGTCGCGGGCGCGGATCTGCAGCTCGTTCGGCTCCACCTTGCCCGGCAGGACGACCTCGGTGGCGCGGATGGTGCTGTTCATGACGTTCTCCTGTCTTTCGCCGCTCTGTGTGCTTACGGCTGTAAACATACGGGCGTTAGCCCACGGAGGGCAAGAGCTAACACGGATAAGTTTTCACGTGTAAGCTGACAGGCGTGACAGACAACTCGCCTTCACCCGCCCGCACCCGCAACCGCAGGGGCGAGGGCGCGCGCCTGCGCGACGAGATCGTGGCCGCGGCGGTGGAACTCCTCGACGAAACCGGCGACGAGAGCGCCATCAGCCTGCGGTCAGTCGCCAGGCGGGCCGGGATCGCGCCGCCGTCGATCTACCGCCACTTCCCCGACCAGCCGACCATCATGCTGGCGGTGGTGCAGCAGGCGTTCGCCGAACTTGAGGCGAAGCTGCGCCTCGCACTCGACGACGCGGACGACGGCCCCCGAGCCCGCCTGTTCGCCGTCTGCGAGGGCTACCTGGACTTCGCCAAGCAGCACCCCGAGCGCTACCGCACCATGTTCGGCGGCCTGTGGATGCCCGCGCTGGAGGAGACCTCCCTGACGGAGGCCGACATGGCGGCGCTGGGCAGCGAGTGCATGGCCCTGCTCCGCGAGGTGCTGGACGGCTGCCTCGCGGCCGGGCTGGCCACCAGCACCGACCCTGCCGCCGACACGGTCGCGCTGTGGCTGGGCCTGCACGGGCTGGCCCACCAGCGAGCGGTGACCGTCGCCTTCCCGTGGCCGCCGGACATCGCCCAGCGCCTGATCACCACACTGGCGCACATCCGCGACTGATGACGGGGATGCGACGGCAGATCCGGAAATCGCGCCGCTGTTGCGACAGGAAGTGGGTATTCAGGCTTGCATGTGCGGAAGGTAAGGTGAGGGCTTGTGACGACGTTTCGGATCAGCGAGGCCGCGGCGCTGCTCGGGGTCAGCTCCGACACCGTCCGCCGGTGGGTGGACGCGGGCCGGCTGGGAGCCGAGCGGGACGAGCACGGCCACCGGCGGGTGAACGGCGCCGACCTGGCCGCCTTCGCCCGCTCGCAGATCGAGGCCGACGGTGAAGGCGGTCGCTCTTCCGCGCGTAATCGCTTCAGGGGGATCGTGACCGAGGTGATCCGGGATGCGGTGATGGCGCAGGTGGAGATCGCCGCGGGGCCGTTCCGGGTGGTGTCGCTGATGAGCCGCCAGGCCGCGGACGAGCTGGGCCTGGAGGTGGGGGTGGTGGCGGTCGCCGTGATCAAGTCCACCAACGTCGTCGTGGAGATTCCGAGTCATGACCGCGTGGCCAGTCCTTTGTGAGGAGCCCTCCTTGGTGTTCAGGCGTCTTTCCCGATGGGCGATCGCCCTGCCCGTCGCACTGGCTCTGGCGGGCCTGTCCGGTTGCGGCTCCGGCGAACCGGCCGCGACGTCCGCCTCCTCCCCTGCCGGTGGCGGGGCCAAGGAGGTGACGGTGTTCGCGGCGGCGTCGCTGACCGGGACGTTCACCGAGCTCGGCAAGACCTTCGAGGCCGCTCATCCGGGTACGACGGTGAGGTTCAACTTCGGTTCCAGCGCGACCCTGGCGCAGCAGATCGTCCAGGGGGCGCCGGCGGACGTGTTCGCGGCGGCGAGCCCGGCGACGATGAAGACGGTCACCGACGCGTCGCTGGCGGGCTCGCCGGCCACGTTCGTGCGTAACAAGCTGCAGATCGCGGTGCCGGCCGACAACCCGGCCAAGGTGGATGAGCTGAAGGACCTGACCGACCCGAAGGTGAAGGTGGCGCTCTGCGCCGAGCAGGTGCCGTGCGGGGCGGCGGCGGTCAAGGCGCTGGCCGCGGCCAAGCTGACCGTCAAGCCCGTCACCCTGGAGCAGGACGTCAAGGCCACGCTGACCAAGGTGCAACTGGGCGAGGTGGACGCGGCGCTGGTCTACAGGACCGACGTGATCGCCTCGGCGGGCAAGGTGCGCGGCATCGAGTTCCCCGAGGCCGATCAGGCGGTCAACGACTATCCGATCGCCACCGTGGCGAAGGCGCCCGCCGGGGACGCGGCTCGGCAGTTCGTGGATCTGGTGCTGTCGCAGCAGGGCAAGGACGTGCTGACCAAGGCCGGCTTCGAGGCCCCCTGAAACCATGACCGAACAACTTGGCTCGGCGTATCGGGGGCGCGAGGTCTCCGGCCGGCTGCCGTGGATGCTGGTCGTCCCCGCGGTGGCTGGGCTGGTGTTCCTGGTGCTGCCGCTGGCCGGGCTGCTGATCCGGGCCCCCTGGTCCACCCTGCTGGAGCGGCTGGCCGAGCCGCACGTGCTGGAGGCGCTGCGGCTGTCGCTGATCACCGCCACCGTGGCGACCGCCGTGTGCCTGCTGCTCGGGGTGCCGCTGGCCTGGCTGCTGGCGCGGGTGGAGTTCCCCGGGCGACGGGTGGTCCGGGCCCTGGTCACCGTGCCGCTGGTGTTGCCCCCGGTGGTCGGCGGCGTGGCGCTGCTGCTGGTGCTCGGGCGGCGCGGGCTGGTCGGGCAGTGGCTGGAGGCCAGCTTTGGGATCACACTGCCGTTCACCACGGCGGGTGTGATCATCGCTGAGGCGTTCGTGGCGATGCCGTTCCTGGTGATCAGTGTGGAGGGTGCGCTGCGTGGCGCGGACCGGCGCTTCGAGGAGGCCGCCGCGACGCTGGGCGCCTCGCGATGGACGGTGTTCCGGCGGGTGACGCTGCCGATGGTGATGCCGGGCGTGGTGGCAGGGGCGGTGCTGTGCTGGGCGCGGGCGCTGGGCGAGTTCGGGGCGACGATCACGTTCGCGGGCAACTTCCCCGGTACGACGCGGACGATGCCGCTGGCGGTCTACCTCGCGCTGGAGACCGAGCCGGAGGCGGCCATCGTGCTCAGCCTGGTGTTGCTGGCCGTCTCGGTGGTCATCCTGGCCAGCCTCCGCGACCGGTGGGTGAGCTCGCCATGACGCTCGACGCCCGACTGCGGGACCGGTGGGTGAGCTCGCCATGACTCTCGACGCCCGCCTGGTGGTTACTCGGCCCGCCTTCACCCTCGACATCGCGCTCGACGTGCGGCCGGGCGAGGTGGTGGCGTTGCTCGGGCCGAACGGTGCGGGCAAGACCACCGCGCTGCGCGCCCTGGCCGGGCTCACCCGCCTGTCCGGCGGGCAGATCAGCCTGCGTGGCCGGCCGTTGCACACGTTGCCGGCCGAGAGCCGGCCGATCGGCATGGTGTTCCAGGACTACCTGCTCTTCCCGCACCTGTCGGCGCTGGACAACGTCGCCTTCGGGCCGCGCTGCCAGGGCGTCTCCAAGGCCGAGTCCCGCCGTACGGCCGCCGCGCTGCTGGAGCGGGTCGGGCTGGCCGACCGCGCCGCCGCCAAGCCACGCCAGTTGTCCGGCGGGCAGGCGCAGCGGGTCGCGCTCGCCCGCGCGCTGGCCGTACAGCCTGAACTGCTGCTGCTGGACGAACCGCTGGCCGCGCTCGACGCGCATACCCGGCTGGAGGTGCGCTCCCGGCTCCGCCGCCACCTGGCCGACTTCGACGGCGTCACCGTGCTGGTCACGCACGACCCGCTGGACGCGATGGTGCTGGCCGACCGGCTGATCGTGATCGAGCACGGCTCCGTCGTCCAGCAGGGCACGCCGTCCGAGGTGGCCCGCCGCCCGCGTACCGACTATGTGGCCCGGCTGGTCGGGCTCAACCTGTACCGCGGCGTCGCCGACGGTCACCGGGCCAAGGTCGGCGAGTTGTTGCTGCACACCTCCGAGCACCTCGACGGGCCCGTGTTCGTCGCCTTCCCGCCCGCCGCCGTGGCGCTCTACCGGTCCCGCCCCGACGGCAGCCCGCGCAATCTGTGGGAGGCCAGGATCGAGGGCGTCGAGCGGCACGGCGACAACGTCCGGGTCCACCTGGACGGGCCGCTCGCCGCCTTCGCCGACATCACCCCCGCCGCCGTCGCCGACCTGGACCTGACCCCCGGCCAGCGGATCTGGGCCTCGGTCAAGGCCACGGAGACCCACGCCTACCCCGCGTGAACGCCGCTGGCCGGCCCTGCCGGGCGCTCCGACTTGCGGGTGAAACCCGCAGGTGGGACCGTGGGGCGTGGTCATGGCAGCCGATCAGGGAACACGCCGGGACGTCGCCTGGGCGACTGCGCGGAAATACGCGCACGCGGCGGCCGAGCCGGTGGCGCCCGTAAGGGTGCCTCTCGGGCGGGCGGCGGGGCTGGTGATCGCCGAGGACCTGGTCGCGGCGACGCCGCTGCCGGCCTTCGACACGGCCGCGATGGACGGGTTCGCCGTGGCGGGTCCCGGTCCGTGGACGCTCACCGGCAGCGTCCGCCCCGGCCGGCCGTGGGCGGGTGAGCGGCTGGAGCCCGGTGACGCCGTGGAGATCTCGACCGGAGCCGTCGTTCCCGCCGGGGCATCGGCGGTGCTTCCCGTCGAGTCGGCGACCGCGGGTGACGGCGCTGTGGCCGGTCCCGATCTGCCGCGCGGCAAACACATCCGGTACGCCGGAGAGGACACCGCCGCCGGAGCGCGGCTGGCACCGGCGGGCACCCCGGTCGGCCCCGCGCTCCTGGGCCTGGCCGCCTCCTGCGGATACGACGAGCTGCTGGTCCGTCGCATGCCCTCCGTCCGGGTGATCGTCACCGGGGACGAGCTGGCGCATCACGGCCTGCCCGGCCCCGGCAGGGTCAGGGACGCGCTCGGCCCGCTGCTGCCGCCGCTGGTGGCCGAGCTCGGCGGACGCCTGGACGACCTGGTCCACGTGCCCGACCGGCCCGTTTCCGCGCTGGCCGAGGCGGTGCAGGCGGCTGCCGTCGTCGAGGTCGTCGTGGTCACCGGGTCTACGTCGGTCGGGACCACGGACGGGTTGCGCCGGCTGCTCGCCGAGTGCGACGCGCAGTGGATCGTCGATGCGGTCGCGTGCCGGCCGGGCCATCCGCAGTTGCTGGCCCGGCCGCCCGGTGGCCCGTACGTGGTGGGGCTTCCCGGTAATCCGTTCGCCGCGCTGGTGGCCGCGTACACGCTGCTCGGGCCGCTGCTCGCCGGGCTGAGCGGGCGGGCGCTCGGGAAGCTGCCGCAGGCCCCGCTGCTCACCGAGGGGCAGGCGTCCGCCGACCGGACCCGCGTCGTTCCGGTCGTCTGGGACGGTCCCGGCGTGCGGGCTCTCGGCGGCGACCGCCCCGCGTTCCTCAACGGCGCGGCCCTCGGGGACGCCCTGGCCGCGGTCCCGCCCGGCGCCGAGCCCGGTCAGCCGGTGCCGCTGGTCCTGCTGCGCGCCTGAAGCCTCCTCACAACGTGGCGGCGTAGTGCTTGGCGGCGGCCTGGACCGAGGTGGTGACGTTCGGCTCCTGGTCGTAGAAGTCGAACTGCACGCCGGTGATCCAGGTGATGTCCTTGGGACCTGCCAAGCCGTCGTAGAAGCGGCGCGCGCCGTCGGGGATGGCGGCGTCCTGGCTGTGCACGATCTGGGTCGGGACGGTGATGCGGGGCGCGAGCGCGATCGAGTCGAAGGCCAGCCAGCCCGGCCAGGCCATCACCGCGAACCGGTTCGGCCAGGCCGGGATGCCGCCGCGCCCCGGGTCGAGGTAGAAGTCGATCTCCATGGGCATGGCGGCGCGGGGGTCGACGCCACTGACCACGGGCACATACTCGACCTCCCCGCTCGTCTCGTAGCGGGTCCGGGCGGCCGCGGCCTCGGCCAGTTTCGCGGCGACGCCCTCCTGGCCGCCGTACACCTCGCGGCAGATCGCGCCGTCGTGCAACCAGGGGGCGACGAGGGCGAGCGAACGCACGCGGGGGTCGTCGGCGGCGGCCGCGCTCATGTACATCGCCGCCGCGCAGATGCCGAGCGCGCCGATCCGGCCGGCGTCCACGGCGTGGTGGCCCGCCAGGAACGTCACGGCGTCGCGGATGTCGGCGATCTTCAGTTCCGGTGACTCGTAGTCCCGGGGTTCTCCGCCGGATTCGCCGTAGCCGGTGAAGTCGAACGACAGCGCGGCGAAGCCCTCGCCCGCGAGGCGTTCGGCGTACCGGTCGGCCATCATCTCCTTGACGCTGGTCCAGGTCCCGGCGACGACGACGCCCGGGGCGGGGGCGCCGGTGTCCGGCAGGAACAGGTTGCCGGTCAGGGTGGCGCCGCTGGTGGCGACGAAGCTGACCTTCTGGTGGGTGGTCATGACAGGAATCCCTTCTCGAAGTTGGCGATCACCGGAACGAGCCGGCGTGCGCGGCGGCCCACTGCTCGAACGTCCTGGCCGGGCGGCCGGTCACCTCCTGCACGGTGGAGTTCACCTGCGAGTCGTCCAGCGACCCCGCGACGTAGAAGTCGAAGAAGGCGTCCACGTACTCGACCGGCGTGGTCCGCGACATCTCCGCCCTGGCCTCGTCGTCGGACTGCGCCTCAAGCCGCAGGTCGCGGCCCAGTACGGCACCGAGCACGGCCAGCCGATCGGCGGGCAGCAGCGCCCGCGGGCCGGTCAGCCGGTGCACGGCCCCCTGATGGCCGTCCTGCAGCAGCGCCGCCACCGCGACGGCCGCGATGTCGTACGGGTCCACGTTCGCGATCGGGACCTGCGCGAACGGGACGCGCACCACGTCACCGGCGGCCAGTTGCGCGCTCCATTGCAGGGTGTTGGACATGAAGCCGCTCGGCCGCAGGATCGTCCAGGCCAGCCCGGACGCGCGCACGGCCTGCTCCGACTCGACCATGTAGCGGGTCACGGCGTTGGTCAGGTCGCCCGAGCCCGCCGACGGGCCCGAGAGCAGCACCACCCGCTCGACGCCGGACCGTACGGCCACCTCCAGCAGTTCCGGCGTGTGCCGGAAACCGGGCAGCAGGAACAGACCCCGGGCCTGGTACAGCGCGGGACCGAACGAATGCGGCTCGTTCAGGTCGCCGACCGCGTACTGGACGCCCAAGGGCAGGCCGGCGGGAATGCCCCGGACCAGCCCGCGCACCGGCGAACCGGCCGCGACCAGCGCGCCGACCACCTCGGCGCCCACGTTCCCCGTGGTGCCGGTCACCAGGACGGTCATCGCGCCGCCGCCACCAGGGACATCAGGTCCCTGTTGCCGTCGGCCCACGTCGCCGTCATGACCACGCCGCTGATCCGCCAGCCGCCGCCGGTCCGTACCAGGTCGAAGTGGTAGGTGCCGCCCAGCGTCCACAGCGGCGACCCGAACGGGTTCGCCAGCCGGTGGACGGCCTGGAAGTTCGCGGTGCACACGGCGGTGTCGCCGTTGTCGCCGTCCACCGTCACCAGGTGGCCGCTGATCAGGTGCTGGGTGGCGTCGAAGCCGCCCAGCACCCCCTTCCAGGCGCCGACGATCTGGTCGGGCGTCAGGTCGGCGGGCTCCCCGCCGTTGAGGCTGGTGTAGTCCAGCGTCACCTTCTCGGCGAAGACCTCCTTCAGCCGTTCCCATTCGCGCCGGTCGGCGTGCCATCCCATCCGGGTGCAGGTCTCGATGATGTCGTGCTGACTCAAGGTCGCTTCCTCCTGGTTGTGGTCAGCACCACTATCGAGATAGCGCAAACCCGGAACAAGCAGGGCTTATGCAACAATCGGTGAGCTGGATTCAACGGTGCGAGGGGCGATGGAGCGGCACGAGATCGAGACCTTCCTGACGCTGGCCGAGGAGCTGCACTTCGGGCGGGCCACCGAACGTCTCGGCCTGTCCCAGGGACGCGTCAGCCAGACGATCAAGAAACTGGAACGCCGCTTCGGCGCGCTCCTGTTTGAACGCACCAGCCGCCGCGTCGCGCTGACCCCCGTCGGAGAGCGGCTCCGCGACGATCTGCTCCCCGCCCAACGGCAGATCCGGCACGCGATCAACCGCGCCACCGCGGCCGGCCGCGGCATCACCGCCAGCCTGCGCGTCGGCTACTCCGCCTACTGGTGCGGTGACCTCGTCGTACGGGCCGACGAGGTGTTCCGGCAGCGGCATCCCGACTGCGCCGTGCACGTCCAGGAAGTCTCGCTCGGCGACCCCCTCGGGCCGCTGCGGGCCGGTGAGCTCGACCTTCAGCTCACCGAACTGCCCATCGACGAGCCCGACATCACCAACGGCCCGATCCTGTTCACCGAACCGCGCGCGCTCATCGTCCCCGCCGGGCACCCCCTCGCCCGGCGGGAGACGTTGTCGCTCGAAGATCTCACCGACATCCCGCTGGTGGATCTCACCGGCGACATCCCGCGGTACTGGCTCGACTGGAACTACCCGGCGGCGACCCCCTCCGGCCGGCCCATCCCCCGTGGACCGGCCGCCTCCACCTGGCCGGACGTGCACCTGCTGGTCGCGATGGGCAAGGCCGCCACCCCCGCCGCCCGCAAGGCCGCCCAATACCACTTCCGCCCGGACGTGGTCGTCGTGCCGTTCTCCGACGCGCCACCTCTGGAGTACGCCCTGCTGTGGCCCACCGCCAAGGAGACCGCCCTCGTCCGGGAGTTCACCGACATCGCCGTCGCGCTGGCCGCTCGCCGCTGATCCGTGCAGGACTTAGCGGTTGCCGCCCCGGTTCAGCCAGGCCCGTACCGCGCCGCCGTGGTAGACGACCAGGTAGTCGGCCCTGCCGTCGCCGCTGATGTCGGCGAACTGGACGTACTCGCGGGGGTAGTTGGAGGCGTGCGCCCAGTCGTAGCGGCGCTCGAAGCTGCCGTTGCCACCCCCGCCCCTGTTCATGAAGGCGTGCACCGCGCCCTCGACACTGACCTGGAGGTAGTCGGCCCGGCCGTCGCCGTCGCCGTCGGCGAACCGCACCGCCTGCAGTGACGAGCCCTTGGTGCCGCCGGCCCAGTCGAGCCGGAGCTTCCAGAACGCGCGCCCCACATTGCCGTTGCCCGGGCTCTCGGCGGGGTCCCACCGGTTCTCGTAAACGTGGGCCGCGCCCTCCGCGCTGACCCGCAGGATGTCGTCGCGACCCTCCCCGGTGACGTCGGCGAAGCGGAGATTGGCCCGGTTGAACGGCTCCGGGTCGAAGACGATCCCGTGGTAGACGAAGTTGAGCCTGTCGCCCGGCGCGGCGAAGTTGAGGTAGGCCCGTACCTTGCTGTCGTCGCTGACCACGAGGTAGTCGTCGCGCCCGTCCCCGTTGATGTCGGCGAAGCGCACCGTGTCCGGATCGACGTCGATCTTCTGCCCGCCGTTGCCGGGGTTGTCTCCCGGGTCGTACACGCCCAGGTCCACCCAGTCGGGGAACCCGGGTGAGCCGACCGTGTTCATCGACGCGCGGATGCTGCCGTCGTCGCGGACCTGGAGGTAGTCGGCCCGCTTGTCGCCGTTGAGCTCGGCGATGATCGTACGGCCCACGTTGTGGCCGTATCCGGGGGCGATCACGCCCAGCTTGCGCCATCCCTCGCCCAGAGCCGTCGCGCCGTCTCCCCCGAGGCTGGGATTGGTGTCGTCGGAGTCCGCCGGGTTGCAGGCGCTGGGCTCCCCCTCGGGCACCGGGGTCGGGATCCAGCCCCTTTCGTGCGCCTCCTGTACGGCACCGGCCCAGGCGCCGGCCATCTTGGCGTAGCCGGTGTCCGTCGGGTGCGCGTCGTTCTGCAGCCCGTCCCTGACCAGCACCCGTTTCATGTCCACCAGCAGGACCTGCTTGCCCTCGGCCTGAAGGTCCTTCACCATGCCGGGCAGCGCCGCGTTGAAGGCGTCGATGCGCGGCTGCAGTCCGGGCTTGTCGGTCGGGATGAGCTTGGCGACCAGCACCGTGGCACGTGTGCTCCGCAGCGCCCGGCTGATCAGCTCTTTGAGCCGGGCGGGCGCGGAGGACAGCTCGTGGTTCTGGTTCATGTCGTTGGTGCCGGCGTGCAGGAAGATCAGGCTCGGTTTGTAGCGCGGCACCATGCACTCGGCGATCGTGGCGATCTCGTCGATCCGCCGGCCCGGGTGGCCCTCGTTGTCGCGGTCACCCATCGAGCCGGACTTCACCGATCCGACGAAGTCGACCTTGCCCCCGATCGCGATGCTCTTCAGGTATGCGTGCATTTCGTCGCGGTAGCCGTTGCCGTCGGAGCTCTGCACGCCGTACGTGATCGAGTCCCCGAGCGGCATCACCCGCACCTCGCGCATGAGATGGATCCTGGACACCGCGTCGCCGAGCTGGGCGCCGACCTCCCGGACGAACTCGCCCGCGGTCCTGCAGTAGCCCTTGAAGTTGTTCCACCAGCTGCCCAGCTTCCTGCCCAGCTCGACGAGCGCCTCCCCGAGCCTCCTGATGTGGCCGGGCAGCGTGTTCCTGGCCCAGGCGCCGATGCCGGCCTCCCAGGCGGCTCCCCCCGCCGCGAGGGCGAGCGCGTTGGCCAGCGACGTGGCCCACGCCTTGGGATCTTTCAGCTGGCCGTCGATGGCCTGGAGAATGGTGGTACGGGTCATGCTGCCGAAGAAGGCGCCCACGGAGACGCACACCACGGCCGCCTCGGGCGCGAAGCCCAGGCAGATGGCCCGCAGCGCGATGGTCATCAGCACGCCCGCGGCGGTGGCCAGCAAGTTCTGCCAGAGATTGGCGTTCGTGCCCAGCTCACCGGTTTCGACGGTGATCGCGATGCCGGTCGTCGTGGTCGACAGCCGCCCGTTGAAGTCGACCCAGTTGTCGAAACCGGCGCCGCCTCCCGGCATGGTGTGCGGGTTGTCCTCGAAGTCCTGGCGGGCCGTGTCGCTGATGCGCGGGTTGCGGCTCTGCGTCTCATGCAGGAGCCGGCTCACCTGCTCCTTGTCGTAGCTGCCCAGCTCCAGCTCCAGCGTGACGGAGTCCTTCGCCGGGACCACGGACAGCAGGCCGCTCGACAGGGCCGGCGGCGGCGCCGCCATCGCGGTCACCGGGGGTGTCAGCCCCAGCAACAGCGTCACCACGATGGACACGATCAAGGCCGCACGGCCGGTCGTTCTTCGCGTGTTCACGCGCACCTCCGCTTTCGAGGCGTTGATCGTCTCCAGCGCGGCCAAAAAAGGGATGAATGCCCCATTAACACTCTCGGGTAATAACGATCAGCAACCGAGAGGCACCCGTCAGGAGGTTGCCGCGGCCCGCATCCGGTCGAAGTTGGCCACGTACTGCCGGTAGATGTTCCTGTCCTTCAGGCGCAGCAGCGTCTCGTCGTTGCGGCGCAACGACGTCTCGTTGTAGTTGTGGCTGCCGGTCAGGACCACGTGCGCGTCGCGGTCGCCGTCGTAGGAGCCCTCGATCAGCAGGTACTTGGAGTGGATGCGGCCGGGCAGCGCGCTGCCGGAGCCGAGAGTGCTGAGCTCGATGCGCGGGTTCGCGGTCAGTACGGTCTTGACCTCCTCGGCGGCGATCCCGTACACGACCTGCACCCGGCACCCGTCGCCGGCCAGATCGCGCAGCCGCTCGGCGATGGCGACGCGGTAGGCGTCCCACTCCGACATGCCGACCCTGATCGTGGTGCCGCGCCGGCAGGAGACCCTGCCGAGCTGATCCACGATCGGGTCTCCCTCGGCCTTCGGGAAGAAGTACGCCCGCGCGCTGCGCGTCTGCACGACGCGGTAGTAGTCGAGGTTCTTCCGCTCGGCGGCCAGGTCGGCGAAGTAGGAGTCGTAGGCGGCGTACAGGCGCCTGTCGCCGGTGAGGACGGCGGCGTTGTTCCAGTACGTGCTGGAGTTCAGGTCGGTCAGGTTGGCCGAGGACTGCACCACCACGTCGGAGGCCCGGCCGGTCCGCGAGAACAGGTAGAACTTGTTGTGCTGCCCCTTGTTCCCGATGCAGGCCGCGGTGCCGCCCGACATCGGCCCGGTGCACACGTGCAGCCACGAGCCGGCGGTGGTGTCGGTGCCGAGCCCGGCCGCGAGCTGGGCCGCCACGGCCGCGCCCCGCTCGTCGCCGTCCAGCACGACGCGCACCTGCACGCCGCGCCGGTGCGCTTCGAGCAGTTCGGCGGCGAACTCGGTGCCGGCCGTGCCGGACATGACGAAGTGGGCGATCTGGATGCTCGCGCCGGCGGGCGTCTGCCGTACCAGGCCGCAGAGGGTGCGCACGATCGCGGCCGGGTCCCCGCCGACCGGCTCGCTGAACACCGCACCGGTCCGCACGGGCGCGTCGGCACCGGTCCGCACAGGCGCGTCGGCGCAGGTGGACGTCTCCGCGGCGGCCGGGCTCGCTCCGGTGAGCACGCAGGCGGCCACGGCGGCTCCGGCGGCCAGGACGGTCAGGGGCTTGCTCGGCATACGGAACTCCTCCGGCATTACGGCCAACCTCGATCTTCATTTGAGGACAGGTCCGAAGGAGATGGTGGAGCGCCCGCCCACGATCATGGTGACGGTCCGCCGACGGTGCACTGAACGCCCGGCGAACATCGTCCTGTCGGCTGCCCGCGAACAAACCGGCCGCGAAGCGCAGGAAATGTCCGATCTTTTATCGGCTTTTCCCGATTTAAAGAAAAGCGCTTCGCGGGCGCAATCTCATCACGTGCTTTTTCCAATGGCAGAATAAATGCGCGGGGTTCTACACGCGGCCGAGATGTTGCCGAAAGGAAGCCATGACCTATCTCGTGGAGTTGCCCGTCAGCATGGCGGACGGGCCGTCGCAGGTGGTGCGGGTCGAGGTCGAGCAGATCGACGAGGGCCTGGTCAGAGTCGCCAGGCCGGGGCAGGTCGTGGCGCGGGCCACCCGCACGCTGGGCGACATGCTGGCCACCGTACGGCCGATCGCCCATGATTTCGTGGACGGTTTCCGCGACATGGCCCGCAGGCCCGATGAGATCAGCATCGAATTCGGCCTGTCCCTGTCGGCGGAGGCCGACGTGGTGATCTCCAGCACCTCGGCACAGGCCAACTTCAAGGTCTCACTCGTCTGGAACACGGGTGGCGCCACCCCGGAGGACGACGATCGAGCCCTCTGACGCCGATGCCCGTGCCGCGCTCGAAGCGGCCGTGCTCCAGATCCAGGACCGGCGGGGCGAGCCGGTGGGGCTGGGCTTTCTGGTCACCGACGAGCTGGCCCTGACCTGCGCGCACGTGGTCAGCGCCGCGCTCGGCACGCCTCCGGAGATCGGGCCGGAGGCCGGCGCCCTGCTCGACGTGGCGCTCCCGCTGCTGCGCGCCCCGGACGACCCGCCGCGCATGACGGCGAGCGTGGAGCACTGGGTCGCGCCGCGGCCGTCCGGCGCCGGTGACGTCGCCGTGCTGCGGCTGAGCGCAGCGGTGCCGGGCAGCCGCCCGATCCGCCTGATCGAGGAGCCGGATGTGTGGCAACATCCGGCGCGGGTGTTCGGTTTCCCCGCCGGCCGCTCCGGCGGCGTGTGGCATGCCGCCGTGCTGCGCGCGCGGCAGGCCAACGGCTGGGTGCAGGCCGATCTGGCGGGCACCGGCTACCGGGTGTCGCGCGGCTTCAGCGGCAGCCCGGTGTGGGACGAGGAGCTCGGAGCCGTCGTCGGCATGATGGCGCTGGCCGAGGAGGGCGATCCGCCCGCGAGCTATCTCATGCCGACGGCCGGCCTGCTGGCCGCCTGGCCCGGCCTGCGGCCACTGGCGCTGCCGCCGTCGCCGTTCCGCGGACTGTCGGTGTTCGAGGAGTCGGACGCGGCGCTCTTCCACGGTCGCCGCACCGAGTCCGAGGCGGTCGCGGCCATGGTCCGGAGTGAACGCTGGACGGCGATCGTGGGCCCTTCGGGCTCCGGCAAGTCCTCGCTGGCCCAGGCCGGAGTCGTCCCCATGGTGCGGCCCGACGGCACCTCGGTGGTCGTGCTGCGGCCCTCGTCGGGCAGCAGCCCGGCGGCCGGGCTCGCCGCGGAGCTGCTGGCGCTGCTGGAGCCGGAGTTGTCCGAGACCGACCGGCTCGACCGCCTGCCGAAGCTCACCCGGGCCCTGCTCAGGCCGCGCGGCCTGGCGGACGTGGTGCCGCGGCTGCTGAGGCGGCAGGCGAGCCATCGGCTGCTGATCGTGATCGACCAGTTCGAGGAACTGCTCGTGCACGGCCGGGAGGCCACCGACGAGCTGGCGGGCGTGCTGTTCGACGAGGCCCTGCCGGACACCGTCCGGGTGCTGACCACGCTGCGGGCCGACTTCCTCGGCGCGGCCCTGGCCAACCCGGCGCTCGGCCACGCCTTCGACGGGCGGCGGGTGTACGCGCTCGGCCCGATCCACGCGGGCCGGCTGCGTCAGATCGTCACGCTGCCGGTCGAGACGGTCCCCGGTGTGCGATACGAGCCGCACCTGGTCGAACGCATCCTCGATGACACCGGCACGGGCTCCGGCACGCTCCCCCTGCTCAGCTTCGCCCTGAGCCGGCTCTGGCGGGAGCAGCTCCGGCGCACGCCCGGCCGGCTCACCCACGAGGCGTACACGAGCATCGGCGGCGTCGCCGGCGCGCTGCGCGAGCACCTGGCTGAGGTGTGGGCCGCCTGCATCCCGGAGGCGGACGAGGCCACCGCGCGGCGGTTGTTCACCCGGCTCGTCCGCGTACCGCTGGAGTCCTCCACCGTCACCCGCAGGATGGCCACGCGCGACGAGCTGGGCCAGGACGAATGGCATCTGGCCCAACGGCTCGCCGTCACCCGACTGCTGGTCATCGGCCGCGACCCGGAGGGCGCCGAGACCGTCGAGCTGATCCACGAGGCGCTCATCGCGAGCTGGGACATGCTGGCGGGCTGGGCGGTGGAGGATCGCTCGTACCTCGTCTGGCGGGAGTCCCTGCACCATGACAGGCGCCGCTGGGACAAGGGCGGGCGCGACCCCGACCTGCTGCCGACCGCGGCGACACTGGCCGCCTCCCAGGACTGGCTGCGCAGGCGCGCGGCCGAGCTCACGGCGGACGAAGCCGAATATCTCGAACTCGGCCGCGTCCACCACCTCTCACGCCGGCGCAGACGCCTGCTGCTCCGCTCCGGCCTCGCGGTGCTGGTCGTGTCGACGGTGCTGTTCAGCACCCTGTTCACGTACGCGCAGACGCGGAGCCAGGAGCGTGCGGCGCTGGCCAACTCCCGGGCCCTGGCGCAGTTCTCCCAGGACCAGGCCGCGTTCGATCCGGCTCTGTCGGTGAAGCTGGCCCTCGCGGCGTACGAGACCTCACCCACGCAGGAGGCGCGCAGCCAGTTGCTGCGGCAGTACCTGACGTACTCGGGCTCCGCCCGCGTGCTGTCCGGCCTGCTGGGGACGGTCGCGCAGTTCCGGACCAGCCGGGACGGCGACGTGGTCTTCGCCAGGACCACGATCGGCCGCGCGACGCTGTTCGTGCACGCGCTCGACGGCACGACGCGCAGCGCGCACCTCCCCGTCAAGCACGTGGTCTTCGCCATGGTGTCGGCCGACGGCACCCGCGCCGCGTTCGTCTGCGAGAACGGCACGGCGGGCTGGTTCGAGGTACGCCGGGACGAGCCCGGGATCATCGGCCCGGTGCACCAACTGCCCAAGGTGCCGGATCTGATCACCTACACCTACGAGAAGAGGCACGGGTTCGCCATGTCCGCGGACGGCAGGATCGTCGTCGTCCGTTCGGGAGAGGACCTGGTGTGGTGGGACCTCGGCAGAAACACCGTCGGCGGACGGGTCAGGACTCCCGCGGACGTGGGCGGCAAGTGGTGGGTCGGCACGGATGACCGGTCCCTGTACATGGAACGATCCAATACGAAGGAGAAACATCCCACGGGCCTGATTGTGCTCGACCTGATCACCGGCGAGACCCGGACCGTGCTGAGCGACGTGGACGCCGTCCTGGTCTCCGGCGACCGGTCGTCGGTGGCCGTCTGCCACGCCGGCGAGTCGAGCGTGAGCTACAGCCTGCGGCGGCTCTCCGATCTGTCCCGGCAGGGACGCGGTCACCGCGATGACGGCACCTCCTTCTGCCACCTCGACGGCATCGACCTGACCGGACGCCACATCGTCACCAACGGCCTGAACGACCCGTCGCTGGTGGACCTCGCCCAGGACAAGGTCGTGGGCCGGGGCGGCCGGTTCGACGGTGCCACGGCGACCGCCTGGGAACTGCCGACGAGCGGCGGAAAGACGTTCCTCGCCGCGCACACCGGCTCGATGATCGGCTACCTCGATCTGGCCTTCATTCCCAGCGCCGTCACGGTGGAGCAACAGGTGTTCGGCAAGGACGCCCGCACGACCGTCAACGTCGTGGACGGCGGCACGCGCCTGCAACTCCATTCCACGGAGCGGGACGACGACGGCGATCCGCTGATCGCCGAGGCACGCCGGCCGGAGCCGGCCTGGATGCCCAACAACCATCCCCTCAAGCTCGACTCGGACCGCGGGCTCCTGGCCGACTGGGACGCCGCGGACACCATCTCCGTCAGGGAGGTGTCCACATTGCGGCAGCTGGCGCGGATCACCGTGCCCAAGCCGCCGCCCGGCTCCGAGCTCCAGTACTTCTTCGACCGCGGCGGACATCTCGTGACCGTCTCCGGCAAGCAGGTGCAGCAGTGGGACGCGAGCAGCGGCGAACAGCTCGCCCATCTGGACCTCCGGTCCTTCCCCGCGGCGAATGTCGGCCCCTATCCGGCGGACAACCAGGTGGCCGTGCTCATCCAGGCCGACTCCTCGGTCCGGGTCGTCGATCTCGTCACGGGACGTACCACGTCGACCGTGAAGGTCCCCGCCGACACCGTCGGCACGCAGTTCGATCCCAGCGGGCGCTATTTCGCCGCCCTGCGCAGCGGGGGCGTCATCGAGCTGTGGCAACGAGACCCCCTGCGCAAGACGCTGGGGCCGCTGCGCAGCGTCGCCGAGGACACCTTGAAGCCGTTCGTGGCCCGTTTCCTCGACGGGGAGGGCCGCTACGTCGTGGCCGCCAACAGCTCCGTACGGATCTACCGGGTCGGCGACCCGACCTACCGCGACTCCCTCGACTTCGGCCGCACCCCCTCCAGCAGCAGCCTCGCGGACGACTCCTACGTCTTCCGCGACCTCTCCCCTGACGCCCGGGCCGTGGTCTACCAGGGCTCGGACAACACCGGCGGGCCGCTGCGCCTCGACCCGGCCCTGTGGCGGCGGGAATTGTGCGGCGTGATCGGCAACGGGGAGTTCACCGCCGAGGAGGGGGCGAACCTTCCGGTGCCCGTCCCGGCTCGGCCGCTCTGCCCGAAGAACACCTGAGCTTTCCGCAGGTCTCACTGACCAACGCCAGGATGGCCGAGGTCCACCGGGCCGCCAACGCCGAGTTGCGCGACGGCCTCACCGGCGCGCTGGCCGCCGCGCAGGACTCCGGTGAGCTGGCGGCCGGGCTCGACCCGCGGGCGGTGGTCAGGCTGCTGCTGGAGGGAGCGTGAACACGAATCGGGGGTACGGCGAAGGGCCCCGACGGCTGGGAGACCACCGAGTTGATCTTCGAGCAGCGGCACTCCTCCCAGCATGCGAGCGGCGGTGCTGCGCGATCCTGGTGGTCAAGGTCGTGGACACGATGCCGGGCATCCCGGGCCGAGGAGTTGCCGAGCGGGTCGGGTAACATCGGCGACATGTCTGCAGCTTCGTGCGCGGCCGCCTGTGCCGCTGTGACGAGGACGCTCCGCTAGCGGCGGAGCGTTCGTCCCATCTCCTGTTGAACGTTGCGCCGCTTCGAGGTCAAGCCGAAGCGGTACGTTCGTGCTGCTCGGAACGTCTTCTGAGCAACGGAGCACTTGGTGGTCTCAGGCATTCTCCAATCGCGCCGGGGCAGTTCGTCCCCTGCGCGCGCGTGGCTCGTGTTGTGCTGCATGGCCATGCTGCAGTTCTTCATCGCGGTCGATGTGACCGTGGTCAATGTCGCCCTGCCCTCGATCGGGTCCGACTTCGATGTCGAAGGTCACGCGCTGACCTGGGTCGTCGTCGGGTACACGATCACCGGTGGCGGGCTGCTGATGCTCGGCGGCCGGCTGGGCGACATGCTCGGCCGGCGCCGCATCCTGCTGCTCGGCACGGCGCTGTTCGGTGGCGCGTCCCTGCTGGCCGGGCTCGCGCCGTCCTTCGGCCTGCTGGTGGCGGCCCGGCTGCTGCAGGGCGCCGGTGAGGCGATCGCGCTGCCGGCGGCGATGGCGGTGATCGTGCTCATGTTCCCCGAAGGGCCGCGCAGGTCGCGGGCGCTGAGCGTGTGGGCGGCCGTGGCGAGTTGCGGGCTCGTTCTCGGGTTCGTGGTCTCCGGGGTCATCACCCAGCTGTTCGGCTGGCGGTGGATCTTCCTGGTGTCCGTGCCGTTCATCCTGGTCGTGCTCGTCGCGGTGATCTTCCTCGTGCCGGGTGAGCGGCCCGCCGGGCGCGGTCCGCTGGACCTGCCCGGCGCGCTGCTGCTGACCGCGGCCCCGTTGTTGCTGACCCTCGGGGTCGTCGAGGCGGGCGAGGGGAGCGGCGCATTGCCGTGGTTGCCGCCGGTGGCGATGGCCGGCGCGGTGGCGGCCGGCGTGCTGTTCGTCAGGGTCGAGCGCCGTTCGCCGGACCCGCTCGTGCCGCTGCGGTTCTTCCGCAACCGGCCACGCGTCCTGGCCAACCTCGCCACGGCCCTGCTGAGCGCGGCGCTGTCCACCTCGTTCCTGCTGTTCACCTACTACCTCCAGGACCGGTTGAGCGTCGGCCCGCTCCAGGCGGGTCTGACGATGTTGCCGCTGGCGGTGTCCCTGATCGTGGTCTCGGTGCTGGTCCCCCGCCTGCTCGAACGGTGGGGCGCGCAGGTCTGCGTGCTGACCGGCATCGGCTTCACCGTGCTGGCGATGGCCGCCATCGCGCTGGTCTCCCACCTCGGGGCCCCCGCTCCGGCGATGGTTCCGGCCATGATGCTCATCGCCGCCGGGATGGGGTTCGGGATCGTCGGGCTGCAGTACGTCGCGGTGACCGGCGTGACCGAGGACGACGCCGGCATCGCCTCCGGCGTCCAGCGGGCCGCCGACCAACTGGGCGGTTCCACCGGGATCACCCTGTACGTCGGCATCGGGTTCGCTCCCGCCCTGGGCGGCGTCGAGCCGTTCCTGGCCAGCAGCCTCCTGGCCGTCGCCGGGCTCGTCGCGGCCGGATTCGTCGCCCGGCGGATCTCCGTACCCGCCGGCTGATCTCAGGAGCAGGGCCGCGCCCGTCCGGGGGCGCGGCCCTGCCGTGCTTATGTCGCCTCGCGCATCAGGATGGCGTGCCGGACATGCCGCCAGCTGGGGTCCTCGCCGTACGCCTTGGTGGCGCGCAGTTGTCCGCCGTGGGCGGCCGCGATGGCCTCGACCTCGCCCCGGGGGATCGGGTGCATGCGCATGGGAGCCGGATAGCGGAAGATCGCGCGCTGGATGAAGCGCATGAGCCCATGCGGGATCACTCGCACGGCCAGCCCCCGCGCGGTGTGGTTCGCCCTGTCGGGGACGCCGACGACGACCGCACCGCCCGGCCTGGCGATCCGGAGCAGTTCCCGCAGGTAGTCACGGGCCAGTTCCGGTGGGAGATGTTGCAGCACCCGGTCGGTGTAAACGAGATCGAAACTCCCGTCGCCGAAGCAGGCGAGGTCGGGCTCCGTCCTGTGCACGAAACGCACCCGGCCGCCGCTGCGGTCCAGGCGGCGCGCCTGCTCCAGCATGGGCTCGGAGATGTCCACGCCGACGACCTCGGGGAAGTGCCTGGCCAGCGCGTTGGTCAGCCGTCCCGCGCCGCAGCCGAAGTCCAGTGCCCGGCCGCGCGGGACGCGGACGCCCTGCTGCTCCAGCCAGGCCAGGTCACCGTCCACCTGCGTGATCCCGGTGGCCAGGAAGCCTTCGTCGGACCATTTGCCGTGGCGTTTTCCCGGCTCGACGAGAACCGCCCAGAGCGGGTCGCTCCGGCCCAGCTCGGTCCAGTCTTTCCTGATCTCGTCCAGGCTCACACCTGAACCGTAGCAACCCACCATCGTGCATCTATTCGCTCAAAGTACCGACAAACACGCAAGATCGCGCTATTGTGCGGCGGGTCCGTTCAGCCGTCACAGGAGTCACTCTCTTCATGCGGAACGTAGAAACCCTGCCCACAGAAGCCTCCCGGACCGCCCGCCGTCGCCCGAAGCTGCGATTCCCGCTCATCTCCACCGTGGCCGCCGCGGCCGTGGCGGCCGGTGTCCTCGCCGGGGGCGCTCCGGCGACGACGCACCTCGACCCGCAGACCGTGGCCGCCCAGTCCGCCTCGTTCAGCCTCGCCTATGTGAGGGTCGCCGGCTCTTCCAAGATCAACCAAGACGGCGTCACGTGTTACACGGGCAAGCTGGGCTTCGGCATCGGCCTGGACTCCACCCAGATGGGGGCCAAGTTCTCCTACCGCTGGATCGTGGACGGCAAGGTGCTCGAGAAGGGCACCAGGAGCCTGCCGTCCCACGCCCGGAGCGACTACTTCGGCTCCAAGAAGCTGGTCACCAAGGACCTGGGCACCTCCCACAAGGTCACCTTCCAGCTCACCTCACCGCAGCGGCTGAAGAAGTCGACCACCTGGGTCATGTGCTGACGCCCTGACGACGTCGCGGAGCCGGCGCCGTACACGCCCGATTCGCTCCGACGGTTCAGGCGGAGTTCGCTCGGCTACGCGCGGGTGTCACGACGGTCGAGGATCGCCGCGGTCGCGGCGATCAGGCCGCCGGTGAGGATCCCGTCGATCAGCCTCTGCGCCACCCCTTCCGGTGGCCGCCGACGTGCTCCTCATCCGTACCAACGTTACCGGCCGCCCGCCGTCTGACAGCGGTGTGAGAATCTTCTGACTCAATTGCCGAGAAACCTCTTCCCTGCGGCTTCCCCATGATCTATACCCGTGGTTACGGATGATCGGAGGTCCCCATGCGGCTGTTCGGCCGACTCTTCCTGGCGTTCACCACGGCCGTGGTCTGCTTACCCGCGATCGGCGCGCAACCGGCGGCGGCCGCGGTGGCCCCCACCAAAATGATCAACGCCGACTTCCCCGATCCGGACGTCCTCCAGGTCGGCTCCACCTTCTACGCCTACTCCACCAGTAGCCGGGCCGGGCGCATCCAGGTCGCCAGCGCCCCTTCCGCCACCGGGCCGTGGACCGTACGCGGGGACGCGCTGCCGAACAAGCCGTCCTGGACGGGGAGCGGCGGGTTCTGGGCGCCCGACGTCTCGCGTCGCCCCGACGGCCGCTACCTGATGTACTTCACCGGCCCCAGCACCGCCGCCGGCCGCATGTGCATCGGCGCCGCGACCTCGGCCGACCCGCTCGGCCCCTTCCAGCCGACCAGCGGTTCGCCGCTCGTCTGCGACGCGGCCGAGGGCGGCGACATCGACCCGTCGAGCTTCGTCGACGCCGACGGCAAGCGGTATCTGCTCTACAAGAACGACGGCAACGCCGTCGGCCGGCCCACCATCCTGTGGTTGCAGCAGGTCGGCGCGGACGGCGTCACCTTCATCGGCGGCCGGAGGGAGCTCATTCGCAACGACCGGCCCGAGGAGGCCGGGGTGATCGAGGCGCCGGTGCTGGTCAAGCGGGCCTCCCAGTACGTGCTCTTCTACTCGGCCGGCTCCTACACCAACAACACCTACTTCACCAGCTACGCCGTGTCCCCGTCGCTCACCGGGCCCTACACCAAGGCGTATCGGCCGCTGATGACGACCGCCACCTTCGACGGCGCCGTACAGGGGCCGGGCGGGACCGACGTGATCGGCAACCGCGCCTTCTTCCACGGCTGGGTGGGCAACGGCCGCCACATGTACACCGCTGCGCTGGGCTGGGCCAACGACCTGCCGGTCGTGCGCGGCAGCCGGGTGCGGTACGAGGCCGAGCGCGGCACCCTCAACCGGGCCGAGGTGCGTACCGGCGCGGCCGGGGCTTCACAGGGAGCCGTCGCAGCCAAGATCGACTACGCGGACAGCTGGGTCGACGTGCGGGTGTTCGCGCCGGTCGCCGGGGCCTACACCGCGTACGTGGCCTACGCGGCAGGCTACGGCGACGCGCAGCACCGCGTGACGGTGAACGGCGGCACGCAGTTCACGCTCGGCTACCCCAACCGCGGCTGGGACAACTGGACGCAGGTGTCCGCCCAGCTCACACTGAACGCCGGCTGGAACACCCTGCGCCTGCAGCACCAGACGCGCTGGGCGGAGCTGGACTACATCGAGCTCGCCTGACCCGGAGTCCGGACGGGTCTGCCCATCGAACTCACCGGCCTGGGCGCGCCGGGCCGGTGATGACGGGCAGGCCCTCACCCCTCAGCTCAGCCGGATCTGCGCGTACGCGGCCATGGCGTCGCGCATGTACGCGGCCAGCCCTTCGGCGATCCGCTCGTAGTTCTCCCTGAACCGCTCCTCCTCCACCTGCATCCGGCCGAAGTGGATGTACTGCTCCGCGGTCGGCGTCCAGAACCGGGTCAGGTGCCGATAATGGGCGTCGAGCTCAGCGAGCACGGCGGGATCGTCAACCGGGGTGCCGGCGACCATGAGCTCGGCCATCCGGATCATTCCCGCCGTCGCCTCCTCCTGCATGCGGACGAGCTCCTGCGGGGTCGTGCTGTCCAGGAGCTCCTGCTGCCCGGCCTGCTCCCAGTGCTCCGGCCACCGCTCGCGGGCCTCGGAACCGTACCGTGTGCTGTCGAGTCCCTCGAACAGGTTCTCCGGCCTGCTGATTCTGGTCATGCCGTCCTTCCCTTCGTTGCCTTCGAGTTCGGCGATGGTCCTGGCCACCAGGCCAGCCACTGTCGCCAGCCGGTCACGCTCCCGCAGCAACCGGTGGTGGTGCTCGCGCAAGGCCGCCACCGGGTCGGTGTGCCGGTCCACGATCCCCTTGATCTCGGTGAGGCCGAGGCCCAGCTCCCGCAGGACCAGGATCTGCTGCAACCGCAGCAACTGGTCCTCCTCGTAGTGGCGGTAGCCGTTCACGCCGGTCCAGGCCGGCGCCAGCAGGCCGATCTCGTCGTAGTGGCGCAGCGTCCTGGACGTCACTCCCGACATCCGCGCCACCTGTGCGATCGACCACGCCATGACCTGCCCACCCGTTCCCTGCCGAGCACCGGACCGGATCTTTCCGGCCTGTTCACGACGGTAGAAGTTGACGCGACGACAGAGTCAAGCTGCCGCCCGATCCCCTGACTTTGTGACATTCGTCAGGGTTCAACGGAAGTACGGCTGGCTAGGGTAAACGCATGAAGGGCCGGTTCTGGACCTCCGTCTACCTCGTCGTCCTGGGGTGGCCGGTGCCCGCCTTCCTGGCCTCCGAGCCCTCGGGTGTCATGGTCGGGCTGATGGTCATGGGGGTGGCGTCCTTCGTCACCCTCTATCTGCGGATCGTGTGGACCGCGCTGGGCCGCCCGCACCGCAACACCACCCCGTACTCCCTGATCCTGCTGTACGTGGTCGCGGCCGCAATGGTGCCCCTGCTCGGTGAGATGTGGATGTTCGCGACGTCGTACTTCCTCATCACCGCGGCGGCCTCGGCGCTGCCCCTGCGGGCCCTGCCGGCGGTCAGCGGGGCGGTTGTCGTGGCCATCACGCTCGCCCTTCCGCTGCTCGGCAGGTCACTGGACGACTACTGGTGGATGCCGCTGCAGACCGTCGTGTTCACCGTAGCCATCCGTGCCTTCCTCCAGCTCGACTCCGCGAACAGGGCGCTGAGCGAGGCCAACGTCGAGGTAGAGCGGCTGGCCGTGGACAACGAGCGGCTGCGCTTCGCCCGCGACATGCACGACCTCCTCGGTCACAGCCTGGCCGTGATGACGATGAAGAGCCAGCTCGCGGGCAGGCTGGCCACCACCGACCCGGAACGGGCCAGAGCCGAGATGGAGGAGGTCGAGGAACTGTCCCGGCAGGCGTTGTCGGAGGTACGTGAGGCGATCACGGGTTACCGGGAGTTGTCGCTGCCGGGCGAGCTGGACGGCGCCCGCCGCGCGCTCGGCACCGCGGGCGTGCGACTGGAGGTGGTGGCGGTAGACCCGCTCCCGGCCGACATCGAGCCCGTTCTGGCCTGGGTGGTCCGGGAGGCCGCGACGAACGTCGCCCGGCACAGCGGCGCCCGCCACTGCCGTATCCGCCTCGGTGTCGAGGACGGGGAGGCGTACGCGGAGGTGCGCGATGACGGCCGCGGGCCCATCAAGGCCGCGGACGCCGACGGCAACGGGCTGCGCGGCCTCGCCGAGCGAATCCATGTGGCGGGCGGCACCTTGCACGGCGGGGCCGCCGAGGGCGGCGGCTTCCTGCTGAGCGCCCGACTGCCCATGACGGACCCGGCATGATCCGCGCCCGACCACCCATGACGGACCCGGCGTGATTCGCGTCCTGCTGGCCGACGACCAGCACCTCGTACGCGAAGCGCTGGCGGCGCTGCTCGGTCTGGAGCCTGACATCGAGGTCGTCGGCCAGGTGGGCCGCGGCGACGAGGTCGCGGGCGCGGTCGCCCGGCTCGATCCGGACGTGGTGCTGCTCGACATCGAGATGCCGGGCCGCGACGGTCTCACCGCGGCGGCGGAGCTCACCGGCGTACGCGTGATCATCCTGACCACCTTCGGCCGCCCCGGCTATCTGCGGCGGGCCATGGACGCCGGCGTCGCCGGGTACGTGGTCAAGGACGCCCGCGCCGGTGAGCTGGCCGACGCGGTGCGTCGCGTGCACGCCGGGATGAGGGTGTTCGACCGCAAGCTCTCCGCCGCCAGCCTCTCCGTCGGCACGAACCCGCTCACCAGCCGCGAACGCGACGTGTTGCGCGCCGCCAACGAGGGCGGCACCATCGCCGACATCGCCCGTCGCCTCTACCTGTCCGACGGCACCGTACGCAACTATCTGTCGTCGGCCATCGGCAAGCTCGGCGCCCGCAACCGGGCCGAGGCGGCGCGCGCCGCCGAGTCCAAGGGCTGGCTCTGACGAACGTCACTACCGGCCATGTCCTGGTCTGGCGAGGCTGAAGACATGGGAAGACGTATCGCGCCCGCGCTCGGGCTCTTCTTGCTGTCACCGCTGATCGGCGAGTTCCTGCTGGGCAACCTGCCTGTCACCATGCTGTTCGCGCTGATCACCCTGGCCCCGCTGTACGGGGGCGGCGCGTTGCTCATCCGTGAGCTGGCCCGGCGCCGGGGGGCCGGCTGGCCGGGCATCGTCCTGCTCGCCATCGCCTACGGGCTCATCGAGGAGGGCCTGGTCACACGCTCCCTCTTCAACCCCGGCTACGCCGGGATGGAGCTCACCTCGTACGCGTGGATCCCCGGCGTGGAGGTGAGCGCCTGGTGGGTGAGCTTCGTGCTGGGCGGCGTGCACGTCGTGGGCAGCATCTGCGTGCCCATCGCGGTCACCGAAGCCCTCGTGCCGGCCAGGGCGACACAGCCTTGGCTACGCCTTCCCGGGCTGGTGACCGCCGGGCTGCTGTTCGTGTTCGGGGCGGTGGCCACCTCCCTGTTCGACCCGGCGGCGTACCAGCCGTCCATGACCCAGATCGCCGGAGTGATCGTCCTGGCCGGGCTGCTGATCGTCCTCGCCATGCGCCGCCGTCGTCCTGTCGCCGGGGCGGCGGGGCGGGTTCCCGGGCCATGGGTGGTGCTCGGCTTCTCGTTGGTGGCAGGGGCGGTGTTCTGGCTGGCGGCCATGGCCCTCGACGTGCTCGGCGCGTGGCTGGTCGTGGCCGTCAACATCACCGTATACGCGACGGTCTGCACCCTGGCGATCCGCTGGTCCCGGCGTCCCGGTTGGGGCCCGATCCAGACGTTCGCACTCGCGGCCGGCGGCGTGCTCACCTACGCCTGGCACGGGTTTGCCCAGGTCTCCGCCGTACCGGTGGAGGCGGCCATCGACCTTGCGGGGAACACCGCCTTCGCCCTGGCCGCCGTCGCGCTTCTCTCCGTGGCCGCGACACGTCTCCGATCACCGCAACCGCGCTCGGGACCGGCCCTGGGCTGATGGCGTGAGCACGGCCAGGCGGGTGAAGCCCGCTGAGCCGTGGCCGGCGTCGATCGCCCGTTGTACGGCGGCCCGTGCGGCGGTGAGCACGCCGTTGTCCAGGTCGTTGGCGCGGATGGTGTGCAGGACGTGGTCCATGCTCGCCGCCGCCGAGATCATCGTGGAGGCGTCGCCCGGGTAGTGGTCGGCGGTGAGGTGCTCGGCGACCACGTCGATCGGCGGCGGTGCGGCGGATCAGGATCCTGCTCGCGGCCGGGCTGAGCACGGCGCAGATCTTCGAGGTGCTGCCGTGCATCGTCGATGACGACGGCCTGCTGGTGCCCAGTTGTCCCGAACTGGTCGAGGAGCTGACCAAGCAGCGGGACCGGATCGGGGTGGCCATCGACGAACTGGCCGCGACCCAGGCCAACCTGGACGTCATCATCGCCAACCAGTCGATCAAGGAGCCTGTCGACCGAGGAACCTGACGATCAAGGAATCTGGCGAGAGGCGGCCGCGCACTGCTTTGACACCTGTCGCAGTGCCTCCAGCAGTTCGGGGGGTTCGGTCACGGTGAATGGCAGGTCCAGGGCGGCGAGGTAGACGGCCAGGGTCAGTGGCTTGGCGGCGCCCATGTGCAGCAGGCAGCGCTCCTCGTCGAGGTGCTCCACCCTGGCCACCGATGGCACCCGCTCGCTGACCACCGCGGCCGGCGCGTGCACGGTCGCCACCGTCCGGCAGGGTCCCAAGGTCGAGGCCACGCCCTTGGTGACGAAGCCGATCGCCTCCTCCGGCGGCAGGCGGCGGTCGGTGAAGGCCGGTCCGAAGGGCGTGCGCGGGGTGAGCCGGTCGATGCGGAACATCCGCCAGTCCTCGCGATCGACGTCCCACGCCACCAGGTACCAGCGCCGCCCGGTCGACACGAGCCGGTGCGGCTCGGCGTCGCGCACGGTGAGGTTCCCGTCGTGGTCGCGGTAGTCGAAACGCACCCGTCGCAGGTCCCGGCAGGCGGTGGCCAGCGTGGTCAGCACGCCGACGTCCACGGCCGGGCCGTCGCCGGGCAGCGGCACCGTGGAGGCCGCCAGCGCCGCCACGCGCGGGCGCAGCCGGGCCGGCAACACCTGGTCGAGCTTGGCCAGCGCACGCAGCGAGGTCTCCTCGATGCCGCCCACCGTCTGGGCCGCCGCCGTACGCAGGCCGATCGCCACCGCGACGGCCTCCTCGTCGTCCAGCAGCAGGGGCGGCAGCCGGGCGCCGGGTCCCAGCCGGTAGCCGCCCGCCGTGCCGGACGTGGCCGACACCGGGTAGCCGAGGTCGCGCAGCCGTTCGACGTCGGAGCGGATGGTCCTGGTGCTGACGCCGAGCCGGTCGGCGAGCTCCGGCCCCGGCCAGTCGGTACGCGACTGCAGCAACGACAGCAGCCGTAGCAACCGCGCCGCGGGATCCCTCGTGCTCATGTCTCTCAGCTTCTCGCACGTCGCGGAAGTCCTGCTTCCGCGAGGGCTGTCATGGTGGGCGCTCCTCGAACGGAAACGGAAGGGATGTGCCATGCATGCTGCGGTGGTCACGGGCGGATCGCGCGGGATCGGGCGGGCCGTGGTCGAACGGCTCGCGGGCGACGGCGCCACGGTGGTGTTCAGCTACGTGGCCGACGAGCGGGCGGCCAGGGAGGTGGAGGAGGCGTGCGGCGGGCGGGCCGTCGCCGTACGGGCGGACGCGGCCGACCCCGAGCAGGTGGAGCGGCTGTTCGCCAAGGCGGACACGGTGTTCGCGGGACCGCTGACTGCCCTGGTGAACAACGCCGGCGTCATCGATCACACGCCCATCGACGGCCTGACCCGGGAGGTGTTCGAGCGGGTGATGGCGGTCAACGTACGCGGGGCGTTCTTCACGGTTCAGGCGGCGGCGCGCAGGATGGCCGACGGCGGCCGGATCGTGAACATCTCCTCCACCGGCACCGCCTGGCCCAGTCCGGGCGAGTCGGTCTACGCGGCGAGCAAGGCGGCGGTCGAGCAACTCACCCGCGTCGCCTCCCGGGAGCTGGGGCGGCGCGGGATCACGGTGAACGCGGTCTCCCCCGGCCCCACCGACACCGACCTGCTGCGGGCCGGCGCCTCCCCGGAGACCATGGCCGGGGTGGCGCACATGACGGCCCTGGGCCGGGTCGGCACGCCCGCCGACATCGCCGCCCTCGTCGCACTGCTGCTCGGGCCGGATGCGGCGTGGCTGACCGGCCACAACCTCATCGCGGACGGTGGCCTGGTGTGACAGCGACAGGGGCCGGAGGTCTGCCCTCCGGCCCCTGATCGTTCGGCCCTTCCATTCCGGAGTGTGGAGTTATCCGCATTCTTTGGTGGAGAAGTGAGCCACAACCGCTCGTGCCGGCGCAGGACCCACGGTGTCACCTGCGACCCCTCCTGCCAGGAAACTCACAGATTCCTCTTATAGGGTGCTTAGCCATTGTTGTGCAATTATGCAACCGTGGCTCCTGCCACTCACATTTGTCGAGAAAAGGGGACACGGGGGCGAAAGGAAAAGAAAGTCGCGCATGGGAGTCGTCAATAAGGGTTTCAAGAGAAGGGCACGACTTCTGCGCGAGGCACTTCGTCCGCCGTGGCCGCTGACGCAGCCGGAGAACTCCGGAGAGCTCAAGGTCCGGCGTCCGCCGAAGCGCACACAGATCGTCGACCACACCTTCCCCGCCGTGCCACGACTGGTGCGATCGCCCGTTTTCGTGATCTCACCGGTACGCTCCGGGTCAACGCTGCTGCGCATGTTGCTCAACAGTCATTCCCAGATCCGCGCACCGCACGAGCTGCACCTGCGTACCGTCGGGGTGGAGCTGACCCCCGGCTTCTCCGAGACGTCCATGCTGGAGCTCGGCCTGGACCGGGTGGAGCTGGAGCACGTGGTCTGGGACCGCATCCTGCACCTGGAGCTGCTGCGCAGCGGCAAGCAGGTGCTGGTCGACAAGACCCCCGGCAACGTCTTCATCTGGGAACGACTGAAGTACGTCTGGCCGGAGGCCCGGTTCATCTTCCTGCTGCGCCACCCGGAGGGGGTGATCTCCTCGCTGCAGAACCGCAAGGACAACACCACCACCCGGGCGGCTCTCGAGGCCACCGCGCTGAAGTACTTCAAGCCTCTGGAGCAGGCCCGCCGCAAGCTCGACGGCGTGACGGTGCGCTACGAGGAGCTGACCGCGGAGCCCGAGAGGACCACCCGCGAGGTCTGCTCGTACCTGGGCGTGGCGTGGGAGCCGGAGATGCTCCAGTACGGCAGGCACCACCAGGACCAGTTCGTGCCGAACCTGGGCGACCGCAGCGACAACATCAAGTCCGGCCGGATCCAGGCCGCCCGCACCTTCGACTCCATCGACGGCCTGCCGCCCAAGCTCGCCAAGTACGCCACGGCCTGGGGCTACGGCTGAGCGGCGAGCGCCTGCCGCCGGTCGAGCAGTACGGCCGGCACCACCATCGCCGCCAGCGCGAACGCATGCACGTCCGCGCCAGGCCCCGTCAGGAATCGGCCGCCTGAACCCGCAACCGATGACGACGGGACGGTGTTCAGCTAAGCGTTACCGGTGCGAGAAAGGGTGATGACCGTGACGACTTCCGCCTGGACGGTGATGCGGCGGTTCTACGCGGCCGAGGCGGCGTACGTGGCCGCGGGCGGGCCTGGGAAGGCCAGCTATGACCAGGTCGCCGAGCATCTCGACCCCGAGGTGGTGCTGTACCAGGCCCCGGGCCTGCCGTTCACCGGCACGTGGCGGGGCCGGGACGGAATGGAGCGGTTCCTGGCCGTCTTCAGCGGGCTCTGGGAGTCGATGGAGTTCCTGGAGCAGGATCACTGGGGCGATGACGACACCGTGGTGGTGCGCAGCCGGGTCCGGTTCCGGGCCCGCGCTACGGGCAGGGAGATCGACACACTGATCCTTCAGGTGGTCACCGTCAGGGACGGGCGCATGCTCGAATGCCGTCCCGTCTACTGGGATCCCGCCGCCGTGTCCGAGGCGTGCGATACGGCGCCCACGGGTCAGGTCACCAGCCCGTTGCGGTAGGCGTAGACCACCGCCTGCACGCGGTCACGCAGGTCGAGCTTGGTGAGGATGCGGGACACGTACGTCTTGACGGTCTCCTGGCTGATCACCAGCGTCGCGGCGATCTCGCTGTTGGACAGGCCGTCGGCGATGAGGCGCAGCACCTCCAGCTCGCGCGGGGTCAGCGCGTGGTCGGCAGGCGTGTCGTCGTCGGTGGGGCGGATCCGGGCCGCGTACCTGCCGACGAGTTGCCTGGTGACCTCGGGGGCCAGCAGCGCGGCGCCCATCGCGACGGTGCGGATGCCGTGCAGCAGCTGGGACGGCGGGGCGTCCTTGAGCAGGAACCCGCTCGCGCCCGCGCGCAGCGCCTCGTACACGTACTCGTCCAGGTTGAACGTGGTCACCACGAGCACCTTGATGGGGTCCGCCACGCCGGCGCCGGCGAGTTGCCTGGTCGCCTCGATGCCGTCGAGCACCGGCATCCGCACGTCCATCACCACGATGTCCGGCTTCAGCTCGCGGGCGAGCTCGACCCCGGCGCGACCGTCGCCGCACTCGCCGACCACCTCAAGGTCGGGCTGCGCGTCGATGATGGTCGCGAAGCCGGTGCGGATCAGCGCCTGGTCGTCGCAGACCAGGACCTTGACGGGGTCGCTCATGACGAGCTCCCGGCGGGGATGCTGGCCCGTACGACGAAGCCGCCGTCCGGTTGCCGGTCGGCGCCGAACGTGCCGCCCAGGGCCTCTACCCGTTCGCGGAGCCCGGCCAGGCCCCGTCCGCTCCCGCCGGGTGAGCGGGTCCGCGAGCCGGAACCATCGGTGCTGACCTCCACGGTGATCTCCTTCTCGCGGTAACGCACGCGGACGCCCGTGCTGCTGCCGTGGGCATATTTGAGGGCGTTTGTCAGAGCTTCCTGGACGACCCTATAGGCAACGAACTCGGCGCTGCCGGCCGACTCCGAACGGTTGCCCTCTTCGGAGAACTCCACCGGCTGCCCGGCCCGGCGCGTCTGCTCGACAAGTGTGTGCAGGTCGCCGGCGGACGGTGTCCTGTCGCCGCTCTCGGTGTCGTGGTCGGGGTTGAGCAGGTCGAGCAGGTGCCGCAGGTCGGTGATGGCCCGCCGGCCGGTGTCGGTGACGGCGCTCAGGGTCGCGTCGAGGCGTTCGGGGGCGGCGGTCAGGTAGCGCGCGGACTCGGCCTGCACGACCATCGCCGTCACGTGGTGGGTCACGACGTCGTGGAGCTCGCGGGCGATGCGGGTGCGTTCGGCGGCGCGGGTGGCCGCGGCGATGTGGCGGCGGCGTTCGACCTCGGCGGCGCGGGTGGAGCGCAGCCAGCCTCCGACGAACCACGCGAGCACCAGGATCAGGAAGAGCAGCACAATGTCGGCCGGGCTCTCGTTCCCGCCGAGCCGGTCGAGCGCGACCATCAGCGGCACGTACGCCACGGAGAGGAAGATCGCGGTGGCGCGCCGGTGACGTTCCAGATGGGCGCCGGCGCTGATCAGCGCGAAGGGCAGCGCGGTGCCGGCCATCGTGTGGTACGCCAGGAGCTGGTCGAGGGAGAAGCCGAGCGCCACCAGGACGAGGCTGGCGGCCGGCCACTTGCGGCGCACGGCGAGCGGGAGGCATTCGAGGGCGATCACCAGGACGGCCAGCGCGTCGTAGGGGCGGTCCGGCAGGCCGCCGACATCCGTCCCGACGCCGCGGGACATCGGCAGCAGCGCCGCCACCACGAGCAGCACCGCTAAGGGGGAATCCCGGACCGTTACGTCGCACCGCCGCCAAAAATCCGAAATGCGCCGGACATCCATCATCGGGCGAGCCTAGCGGTCCCACCGGACCGGTCACCGAACCGGGAGTAAAGCCGCGCGTCGGACCGGTCGTGAAGCTGGGCGTCGGACTTGGCGTGAAGCCAGGCGTCGTCGGGCCGGTCGTGAAGCCGCGCGTCGTCGGGCCGATCTTCCCGCCGCCGCACCAGCACGTTGCCCCGCAGGAAGGCCGACCACACGAACACGATCGTCAGCAGCAGGCCGAACACCGCCACCGTGCCCCCCACCGGGCCCAGGCTGTCCGCCTGGTAATCGTCCAGAACAACGACCGCCAGAACGGGCACCACCTGCATCAACCACCGCATGACCACTCCTACCCGAGATTCCCCCGCGACCGAAGCGTCGCGGCTACACCGAGAAAATTACGGATTCGCCGGCCGGAAATCGTCACCGCGCGGTGGACACTCGCCGGTAGCTCGCACGGGGGACAGATCGCCGCGTCACGGCAGCCGTCCCCTGAGGCGGCGCAGACGGCTCCCGACCTCCTCCGAGACGTCCACCAGCGTGCAGTCGGCGTCCAGCGCGGTGATCGCCGCGACGTACTGGGTGACCAGTTCGGCGGACTCCGCGCTGAGGTGGACGATGCACGCGTCCGGCCCGTGCGGCTCGATCCGGCCCGGCGCGTGGGCGAACAGCCGGGACCGTACCTGATCGGCGCCGAGCGCGACCTCCAGCCGGGCGCTGTGGCGGTAGGTGGCGGCGGCGAAGGACCGGGTGAGGTAGGCGGCCGGGTCCGGCGCGGGCAGCGGGCGCGGGTGGAAGCGGGCGAGCGCGGGCCGCGCGTCCGTGATGCGGTCGACGCGGAAGTTGCGCCAGTCCGACCGGCCGGGGTCGTAGGCGATCAGGTACCACCTGCCCTCGATGGTGACCAGGTGGTGCGGCTCGACGTGGCGCGCGCTGGCCTCACCGGCGCGGTCGAGGTAGTCGAAGGTCAGCAGCTGATGATCGCGGCAGCTTGAGGCCAGCACCGCCAGCAACACGGGATCGACGCGGCGGGCTTCGCGCGCGGGCACGGCCACGGTGGTGCCGCCGAGAGCCGACAGCCTGGGACGCAGCCGGGGCGGCAACACCCGTTCCAGTTTCGCCAGGGCCCGCACCGAGCTGTCCTCGATCCCCACGACGCTGCCGCCCGCCGCCGTGATCAGCCCGAACGCGACCGCGATCGCCTCCTCGTCGTCCAGCATCAGCGGCGGCAGGTTGCGGCCGGACACCAGCCGGTAGCCGCCCGCCGTCCCGGTGGTGCTCTCGACCGGATAGTCCAGCGCGCGCAGCCGGTCGATGTCGCGGCGCAGGGTGCGACCGCTGACGTCGAGCCGTTCGGCGAGTTCGGCGCCCGACCATTCGCGCCGGCTCTGCAGGAGTGACAGCAGGCGCAGCAGCCGTCCCGGCATGTCCTTGCGCGTCGAACCGGATTCTCTGTCCACGAATTCAGGATGACGGTTGTTGTGGACAAGATGTGTCCTCAAGGGCTTCTAGCGTGGCGATATGAGCACCACGACGAAGCAACTCCAGGAACGTACGCAGGGCGCGGTCCTCGTGCCGGGCGATGAGGAATACGACGGGCACCGGACCGGTTTCCAGCTTCTCGACCCGCACCGGCCCTCGGTCATCGTGGCCGCGCGCTCGGAGACGGACGTGCGGGCCGCGGTCGAGTTCGCCGCCGGGTCGCGCTCGCCGGTGGCGGTGCAGGCCAGTGGCCACGGCCTGGCCTCGCCCACCGAGGGCGTGCTGATCAACACGCGGCACATGTCCGCCGTACGCGTCGATCCGCGCAGCCGCGTCGCCTGGGTCGAGGCGGGCGCGACCTGGCGGCACGTGGTCGAGGCGGCCGCGCCGCACGGCCTGGCGCCGCTCTCCGGCAGTTTCCCGGGCGTGGGCGCGATCTCCTACACGCTGGGCGGCGGCGTCGGTCTGCTGGCCCGCCGGTACGGCTTCGCCGCCGACCACGTACGCCGCATCGACCTGATCACCCTCGACGCCCGGCAGCACCAGGTCACCGAGGAGGCCGACCCCGACCTGTTCTGGGCGCTGCGCGGCGGCGGCGGCAACTTCGGCGTGGTCACCGGCATGGAGATCGACCTGTTCCCGGTCGCCCGCATCTACGGCGGCAACCTGGCCTTCGACGTCCAGCAGGTGCCGGAGGTGCTGGACGCCTGGCGCCGCTGGAGCACCGGCGTGCCCGAGGAGATGACCTCGGCGGTGACCATGCTGACCTACCCGGACCTGCCGATGCTCCCGGAACCCCTGCGCGGGCGGCACGTCGCCCAGCTCGCGATCTCCTACGCCGGCTCGCGGGAGGAGGGCGACCGGCTCGTCGCGCCGCTGCGTTCGATCGGGCCCGTCATGAACGACACGCTGCGCGAACTCCCCTACGCCGAGTCCGGCTCGGTGTTCGCCGAACCGGACCAGCCGCACACCTACCGGTCGCGGAACCTGCTGGTGAACGACCTCGATCCGCAGGCCCTGGCCGACCTGACGAAGGCCGCCGGTCCCTCCGCTCCCGTCATGACCGTGGCGGGCGTGCGGCACCTGGGCGGCGCGCTCGCCCGTGAGCCCCGGATCGCCAACGCCGTCGGCCACCGGGACGCCGCCTACGCGGTGTCGGTCCTGTCGCCGGTGCAGGAGGGCGAACGGGAACTCGTCGCCGAGACGCACCGCGACGCTCTGGCGCCGTTCGCCGGCGCCGCGCTCGGCTGCTCACTCAACTTCGCCTTCGGCCCGCTCGGCGAGGACGAGATCCGCTCCGCGTTCGCCCCCGCCGACTACGACCGGCTGCGCGAGATCAAGCGCCGGCACGACCCCGACGGCCTGCTGCACGCCAACCACCCGATCCCGCCTACAGCGGCGCGCACGAGCTGATCTTCTTGGTGTGCACCAGCACGTCGAACCACTGCGACAACGAGCCCCCGGTCATGTACGACCCCTGCGGCTGAGCCGGGTCGAAGGCCGAGTAGCCGCGCAACTTCGCCGCACGCATCCAGGCGCGGACGGGTTCCGGCGCGGGAGTGCGCAGGTCAAGGGCGTAGGTGTCGCGCCCGGCGTCGCCCAGCGCGCGGTTGACGAAGTCGGCGGTGGGCCGCGGCACCGGGGCCGGCGCCGTGCCGCAGCCTTCGCCGGTGTGCAGCGTGCCGTGGTCGAAGGTGAAGCCGATGGACCGGTACGCCGCGCCGTACCAGCGGCGCAGGTGTGAGCCCGCGCTGTCGAACCTCAGCGGCCGGCCGCTGAGGAAGACGCGCAGGTCGGGGGCGTTGGCCGTGTGCGCGCTCGCGGCCCAGTAGGCGACCTTGTCGCCGGTGCGGCGCTGCCACCAGCGCAGGTTCTCCGCCGCGCGCCGGTCCCGGTAGGCGTAGTTGTCCTCCAGGTCGAACGCCTCGTACCAGGACAGGATCTGGCGGGCGTGCTGCAGCGCCAGTTCCTGCTCACGGTTGCGTGGCAGCCGCTCGACCAGGCGGTACACCTGCTTCGCGTGCTCGATGTAGGGCTTCTTGTCGGCCACGCCCAGGTACCACCGCAGGTTCTCGCCGGCGTTCTCGTGGCGGGGGCGGATGGGCCGCAGGTGCCGCTGGAGTGCGGCGAGCCGGTGCGGGGCGGCCTTGGTCACGTAGGAGGCGACGGCGTCGTACGCCAGGGACCGGGTGGCGTAGTACTCCACGCCCACGAACTGGACCTTGTCCTCGTGGTCCGCGTTGTAGGCGCGTAACCAGGCCAGGACGTCCCGCACCTCGCGCATGTGCCAGGTGCGGGTCATCTCCCGCATCAGGGCGTCCAGGTCGCCCTTGCCCGTCAGCAGGTACTCGTTGATCCGGACCCCCGTCGTCCAGTCCTCCTCCCAGGCGATCGAGCGGAAGCCCATCTCCGTCACCAGCCGGCGCAGGGTGCGGAACTTGAGCACCGACTCCTCGTGCGTGCCGTGCGTGGACTCGCCGAGGCCGACGATCGTGGCCTTGCCGATCATCGCCTCGGTGACCCGCGCGGTGGCGTTGCGATCGATCCAGTCGACCACCGGCGCCTGGGGCGCCACGGCGGTCAGGGCTCCCACCATGAGCAGACGGAACATGAGCGTTCTCCTTCCGGGACACTTGCTGGTTCAGTGTCCAGGGGAGGAGGCCCGGCCCACGTCCGCCGTGGCGACCGTCTCCGCCTACGCCGCCCGGGGTATTCCGGGGGCGCCCACTACATCAGGACGTGGACATGTGACCGACGGAGGAGGGAGCATCAGACCAGGGGCGGATGCTCCAGTTCCCCGCTCCGCACCATCCGCTCCTCCGCCTCGGCGGCCGTACGCAGCGCGGACTCTATGCGGACCCGGGTGGCGGCCACCCGCTTGGCCGCGGACGCCATCCGCCGTTCTGATTCCTCGATCTGGTCGCGCACGCGGCGGCGGACCCGTTCGTTCTCGATGAGATGGTGTGGTGCCGTCCCTGCCTCGGCGTCGGAAGTGTCGGAAGACCAGGTCGGCCGTGCCTCGTGCATGGTCACCTCCGTCTCGGGACGGCGGGACCGCTGGGCGATGCCTCGGCGAGCCCGACCCTCTCCCTCAGTCCCATCCGCTCTAAGGCAATATATAGGCCGGATCCCCGCCGAGCGCGATGCTCATAAGTCACCATTGGGGCCGCTTTCAGCTTTTGTCCAGGTTGATGCCATAATGTGACCTAATGTCGATAAACACGGCCGGTCGGGAGAGTGGCGGGCCGCAGGTCACGGCGGGGACGGATGCGCCCCCGCCGGCCCGTCGGCAGATCTGGCTGGACGCCCTTCGCGGCGTGGCCGTGCTCTTCGTGCTCTTCGAGCACACGCTGGACGCCCTCTTTCACGAGGTCCGCGAGGCCATCAGCCCCTGGTTCGACTTCGGCCAGTACGGCGTCATGGTGTTCTTCCTGGTCAGCGGCTACGTGGTGCCGGCCTCGCTGGAACGGCGGGGCAGCGTCGCGGCCTTCTGGATCGGCCGCCTGTTCCGCCTCTACCCCCTGTGGATCGTCGTGGCGATCATGGGCACCTGGTTCGGCCTCCTGGAGGTGTACTCGGCCCTGCCCGTCCAGTTGCGCGACCATCCGATCGAGTCCGGCATCGCCCACCTGACCATGCTCCAGGACTTTCTCCAGGTCGTCAGCGTGGTCAACGTGTTCTGGACGTTGTCGTACGAGATGGTCTTCTACCTGCTGGTGACCGCGATCTTCGTCATCGGGCAGCGCCGCGTGAACACCACCGGCACGCTCGCCTGCACGATGGCGGGCGTGCTCGTGGGCGGCGTGCTGCCGGCCGGCGCGCTGTCGCGCGGGCTCGGGGACGAGACCGTCGTGGTCATCGCGACCGTGGCGCTCGTGGCCGGGCTCACCGCGGTCCTGCTCGGCCGCAACGGTGTACGGCTGTGCGGCGCGGCCGTCCTGGCCGCCCTGGCCCTCGTCCTGCTCGGCGCCAACAGCCGGATCGGCGCGTGGCAGAGCCTGGCCATCATCGCCACCATGTTCGCCGGGACGGCGCTCTACCGGATGGACCAGGGGCAGCTCCGCCGGGGGGTGGGATGGCTGATCGGGCTGGTGCCCGTCGTCTCCATCTCCGCCGCGATCTGGTTCGGCCCCGGCTGGGGCATGTCGGAACAGCAGGCGCTGGCCTTCAAGTGGAGCTGGTCCACCGCCGTGGCCGCGGCCTGGCTGACCTTCGTGGCCGGCCGCCTGCTGCGGTCGTGGGCCGTGCCCCGCTTCCTGCTGGGCCTCGGGCTGATCAGCTACTCGGTCTATCTGCTGCACCCGCTCGCGCTGCAGGGCCTGCGGCGGATGCTCCCCGATCCCGCCCAGGTGTCCCTGCCGGAACGGCTCACCTGGTCCGTGGCGCTGCTGGTGGTGATCATCACGTGCGCCGTCCTGAGCTACCGGTACATCGAACGGCCGGCCCAGGAGGTCGGCCGGCGGCTGGCCCGCTCGGCCGCCCGCAAGGAACGTGCGCGAACACCGGTGACGGAGACCTGACCGTACTGCTTCTGATGTAGTGCGTAGCCCGTTCGGTGCAGATCCGGGTGACGCGTCCTGGACGATGTGGGCCCGGTACGGCCTGGCCTAGCGTCGCAGTGACCAGGACCCGCTCGAAGGGAAAGTCACTGTGAAGAAGAGCTCGATCATCGCCATCGTCGCGGCGGGCCTGACCGTCGGGGCGCTCGGGATGGGCGTGCCCAGCGCGTCCGCCGGCGACCGGAACGACAAGGGCGCCGCCGCGCCCAAGCCGCCGAAGGGCGCCAGGGCCGTGGTCCAGGTCAGCCCCAACCCCACGACCGAGCGCGGCCAGGAAGTGACGATCACCGGTCACTGCGGCGGCGGGCCGAGGCTCAAGGCCATCATCGCCGGCCTGCCAGGCAAATCCATCATGGAGGACATCCGTATCATCGACGACAATCCGAAGGGCTTCGTGGCCAAGGCCCGCCTGAAGTCCACGATCGGCAACGGGGTCGGCCCGATCTTCGTCGACTGCGACGGCGAGATGGGCGTCACCCTGCTGGTCACGCACGTCTGAGCACCACCGTAGAAGGTTCTCGTGGTCATACCGTCGCCGCGGCGCGTTCCCGCTCCGGTCCGTCATTCCGCCTGGTTGCTCGATCTGGCGCTGGCCGTCATCACGGTCATCGGCGTCGTCACCGGCATCATGGCGGCCGAGCTGCGCCAGTCGCCCTGGAGCGGGACGTTCCAGTTCGCGCTGTTCCTCGGCGTGGTCCTGCTGCTGCGGCGCCGGTGGCCCATGGTCGTGCTGCTCCTCTCGATCGCCGCGACCTTCGTCTTCCACTTCACCAGCCTTTTCCAGGGCGGCTGGATCTGGCCGGCCTCCGCTGCCTACTTCAGCGCCGCCTGCACGCCATGGGTGCGATGGGTGGCGGCCATCGGGGTGGCCCAGCTCGGGTACGAGGCGGTGTACCTGCGGGAGATCCTCGCCGAGAACGTGCCCCGTTTCCTCACCCACGTCCTCGGTGAGGGGCTGCTGCTGGCCGCCCTCGTCGCCGCCGGGCTGGTGTACGCCGCCGCCGCGCGCTGGCGGGAGCGGCTGCGCGAGAGCGAGGGCCGTACCCGCGCCGCCGAGGAACGGCTCCGGCTCTCGCGGGAGGTGCACGACATCGTCGCCCACACCCTCGCGGTCGTCGGCGTGCAGCTCAACGTCGCCGCCGACGCCCTCGATGAGGAGGACCCCGCCGAGGCCGCCGATGCGCTGCGCGTGGCCAAGGACGTCAGGAACCGCGCGATGGCCGACCTCAGGTCGCTCATCGGCGTCCTGCGCGACGACCCCGGCGGCCCGGCCCCGCAACCCGACCTGGCCACGCTCGGCGACCTGATCGAGAACGCCCGCGCCGCCGGGCTGCGCGTGACCCTCGACGAGCGCGGCGACCCCTCGAACGTGCCCGCCGCACCCGCCGTGGCCGTCTATCGCATCGTGCAGGAGGCGCTCACCAACACGCTGAAGCACGCGAACGCGACCGCCGCCGAAGTTCGCGTCGGGTACGGGCCACGCTCGGTGACCGTCGAGGTCGAGGACGACGGCCGGGGCTGCGCGCGGATCGCCGAGGGGCACGGCCTGACGGGCATGCGCGGACGGGTCGGCGCGCTCAACGGCACCCTCTCGGTGGAATCGACGCCCGGCGGCTTCACCGTGCGGGCCGAGATCCCTGTGGCAGGCTCCCTGACATGACGATCAGAGTCCTCCTCGCCGACGACCAGGCTCTGGTACGGGCCGGCTTCCGCAGCCTGCTGGCCCGCTCCCGTTCCCATGACCTCGTCGTCGTCGGCGAGGCCGCCACGGGAGAGGAGGCCGTGCGGCTGGCCA
The DNA here is from genome assembly GCF_040655495.1 of Nonomuraea sp. NPDC050404. NCBI lineage: Bacteria > Bacillati > Actinomycetota > Actinomycetes > Streptosporangiales > Streptosporangiaceae > Nonomuraea > Nonomuraea sp. NPDC050404. The sequence continues at coordinate 173,309 of NZ_JBFAKB010000022.1, read as the reverse complement.
CGACCACTCACCCGGACGTGGTGCTGATGGACATCCGCATGCCGGGGATGGACGGCATCACCGCCACCCGGCACATCGTCGCCGACCGGGCGATCCCGGGCTGCCGCGTGATCATCCTGACCACGTTCGACACCGACGAACACGTCTTCGCCGCGCTGCGGGCCGGCGCCAGCGGCTTCCTGACCAAGGAGGTCGAGCCGGGCGAGCTGCGCCGCGCGGTGGCCGCGGTCGCGGCCGGGGACGCGCTGCTGTCGCCCGGCGTCACCCGGCGGGTGGTGGAGCAGTTCGCCCACCGGCAGGGGCCGGCTCCCGTCGCGCGCGAACGGCTGACCGCGCTCACCTCCAGGGAGCAGGAGGTGGTACGGCTGGTCGCGCTGGGCCTGTCCAACGACGAGATCGCCGCCCGCCTGACGATCAGCCCGTTCACCGCCAAGACCCACATCACCAGGGCCATCGCCAAGCTGGACGTGCGCGACCGCGTCCAGCTCGTCATCCTCGCCTACGAGAGCGGCCTGGTGCGGCCGGGCGACGCCTCCTGACGGCTCAGGCGGCCGCCTCCCGAGGGCTCAGGCGGGCGCCTCCCGAGGGCTCAGGCGGGCGCCTCCCGAGGGCTCAGGCGGGCGCCTCCCGAGGGCTCAGGCGGGCGCCTCCCGAGGGCTCAGGCGGGCGCCTCCCGAGGGCTCAGGCGGGCCCGGCGAAGCGCACGGGCAGCGCCACCGGGCCGCGGGTGATGCCGAAGGGTAACCAGCGGATCCCGGCCGACGGGTCGGCCCAGCGCAGGCCGGGCAGCCGGGTCAGCAACACGCGCAGCCCGACGGCGCCCTCGATGCGGGCCAGCGGGGCGCCCAGGCAGTAGTGGATGCCGTGGCCGAAGGCCAGGTGCCGGGGGTCGGCGCGGGCCACGTCCAGGCGGTCGGCGTCGTCCGCGGGGGCGGCGGCGCGGCTGGCCGAGGTGAGGGCGATCGAGACGGCCTGACCGGCCCTGACGTGCTGCCCGCCGAGAAGCAGGTCCTCGGTGGCGAACCGGGCGGGCGTGATCTCGACGGGCGCGTTGTAGCGCAGGAACTCCTCCACCGCCGCCGGAATGCCTTCCGGCCGCTCCCGCAGGTACGCGGCCTGCTCCGGATGGTCGAGCAGCGCGGCCAGGGCGTTGCCCAGCAGGTTCACGGTGGTCTCGTGCCCGGCGACGACCAGCAGGACGGCGGTGCCGAGCAGTTCGGTGTCGGACAGGCGGCCGTGATCGTCATCATGCACCCTGGCCAGCTCGGACAGCAGGTCGTCGGCGGGCTCGCGGCGCTTGTCGTCGAGCAGGCCGCGGAGATAGCCGTTGAGCGCGAGCAGCGCGGCCCGCTGGTCCTCCGACGGGTTGCCCATGCCCTCGCGGGTCCAGCGGTGCAGGTCGGCCCGGCGCTCCTGCGGCACGCCCAGCAGCTCGCAGATGACCGCCATGGGCAGCGGCCTGGTGAAGGAGGCGACCAGGTCGGCCTCGCCGTCGCCCTCGATGGAGTCGACGAGCCGGTGGGAGAGCCGCTCGATCCACGGGGCGAGCCGTTCGGCGGCCCGCGCGGTGAACGCCTTGGAGACCAGGCGGCGCAGCCTGGTGTGCTCGGGCGGATCGGCCGTCAGCATGTTCCCGCCGAAACCGGTGCCGGCCAGCATGATGTGCTGGCCGGCGGCGCGCAGCCGGTCGGCGAACGGCTCGGGATCCTTGCTCAGCTTCGGATGGGCCAGCGCCTCCCGGCCCAGCTCGTAGTCCACGACCAGCCAGACGGTCGATCCGTCGGCGGAGCGCACACGGTGAATCGGGCCCGATGCGCGCAGCTCGGCGTATCGGGCGTGGGCGTCGGCCTTGAAGTCGGGGGTCCCGACGAGGATGGGTTCATCGCGGGTGCTCATGATGAGCATGCTCACCCGATCATCCGCTCCGCGCCAGTGCCACGACGCGACCGGATCCGCCCCAGCGACCCGACCAGCGCCGCAGCCGCCAGATAGTGCACGGCGGGTCCGGGCTCGACGATGTGCCACCCGCCGAATCGCAGGCTGCTCCCGCAGTCGTCGGGAACGGTCGTGATCGCGTACGGGATCGTGAACACCACGGCGATCGCCACGAACAGCGCCGCCGTGACCCGCGCGCTCCACGCTCCCCTGAAGGCGAGGACCGCGACCAGGCCGAGCGCCATCACCGCGGTGGGCAGGCCGGCCGCCTCGGCGGTGATGGTCAGCCGGGTGATCTCCCACAACCACTCGACGTCCAGGGGCTCGTACGGGGTCGCGCTCAAGGGACAGTAGCCCCCGCGGTACGTGACGACGATTTCTCCCGAGACGTGCAAGCGAACGGTGCGCAGAGCGGGAGCCGACAGAGCCGCGAGGGCCAGCAGGGGTGGTAAGAGTTTCGGTAACGGGAGCACGCGGGAAGTTTAGATCATCGGGCTACGGCGTCCGGGGCGTCGTCGTCGACCAGGAAGCCGCCCGACTGGTGGTGCCAGAGCCTGGCGTAGGAGCCGTCGGCCTCCAGCAGTTCGCCGTGGGAGCCCTGCTCCACGACGTTCCCCCGGTTGAGCACGACCAGCCGGTCCATGCGGACCACGGTGCTCAGGCGGTGCGCGACCACGAGCGCGGTGCGCCCCTGCATGAGCCGCCACAACGCCTCCTGCACCAGGACCTCGCTCTCGGAGTCCAGGGCGCTGGTCGCCTCGTCCAGCAGCAGGATCGGGGCGTCGCGCAGGATCGCGCGGGCCAGGGCGAGGCGCTGCCGCTGGCCGCCGGAGAGCTTGATGCCGCGCTCGCCCACCAGCGTTTCAAAACCGTCGGGCAGGGACTCGGCGAACTCCGTGACGTGCGCCGCCCGCGCCGCCCGCATGATCTCGGCCTCGGTGGCGCCGGGCCGGGCGAAGGCGATGTTCTCCCGGATCGACCGGTGGAACATGGCCGGCTCCTGGGGCACGTACGCGATGAGGCTGCGCAGGTCGGCCTGGCGCAGGCGGGTGATGTCCTGGCCGCCGATCACGATCCGGCCGCCGTCGATGTCCATGAGGCGCAGGAGCAGGCGGGTCAGGGTGCTCTTGCCGCCGCCGGACTGGCCGACCAGCCCGATCTTGGTGCCGCTGGGGATGTCCAGGTCAAGGCCGTCGAAGAGGGGCGGGCCACCGCCGTAACCGAACCGCACCCGCTCGAAGCGCACGCTCGCGTCCTTCTGGCGCAGCGGCAGCGGGTCCGGGGGGTCCAGTACGGTCGGCGGCACCAGGAGCAGCTCGGTGAACTGGGCGGCCTCGGTGAGCACGGTCTCGATGCGGCGGTAGATCTGGTTGAACTCGAACATGATGGCGACCGTGTTCGTGTAGTAGGTGAAGGTCACCACGATGGCCTCCACGCCCAGGCCGCCGCGCAGCCACACGGCGAGGAGCAGGCCCGCGGCGCTGGTGAGGACCGAGATGGGGGCGACGACGGTGTCGACCCGCAGGTTGCCGTAGTCCCAGGAGCGCAGCGACAACCGCGACTGCTCGGCGACCCTGGCCCGGTGCTCAACGGCCTCGCGGTCCTCGGCGGCGAACGCGCGTACCGTGTCCATGTTGGTCAGCACGTCGGCGACGTGGCCCGACACGCGTACCTTGGCGGCCTCGCGCTCGTCCACCAGCGCCTGGCGGCGGCGGATGAGCGGCGCGACGAGGAAGCCGGTGACGACGATCAGCCCGAGCAGGACGAGGACCAGCAGCGGGTGGTACTGCCACAGGACCACCGAGGCGAAGACCAGCGGCACCACCTTGGCCATGATCGAGAAGGTCAGCGTGTCGGCGAAGTCCTCGAACCTGGAGGAGAAGCCCAGCACCCGCTTGGTGAGCGAACCCGCGAAGTTGTCGTGGAAGAACGCGGCGTCCTTGGTCAGCAGCTCGTCCATGCCCAGCACGCCGAGCCGTTCGATGCCCCGGGCGTCGGTGCGGTTGAGGAAGTGCAGCCCGATCCGCCACAACACCTCGCCGGCCAGCAGCAGCGCGGCGAAGCCGAGTATGTACGGCAGCAGCGCCGGCACCGAGCCGTCACCGCCCTCGGCCAGATGCCCCACGACCCCGGCCACCGCCAGCGGCGCCAGGTAGAACAGGCAGACGTTGCCCAGCGCCGGCGCGGTCAACGCGGGCACCGCGACCCGCCACTGGCGCCTCATCTCGCCCCAGTAGTAGCGCAGCGCCAGCAACACCGCCGATTTGCGGACCGATGGGCCCTCTCCGGAGTTTTCAGGTGATCCGAGCAGGGCCATCCGTCCTCCCGAGTGCCGACGTCGCCGTGCAATGCTGCACGAGGACACGCGGGGACGGCCAATGATTTTCCGCGCGGCATCCCCGGACGCCACCGCTCCGACGAGCCCCGTTCCCCGGCTCGGCGGCTACCGCCTGTCGCCGGAGAGAGCTGACTGTCACCGCTTCGGGAGACTCATGCCGTACGCCGTGCGCGAGGTCAGCAGGGATCCGGCGACGGCGGCGGCCAGCCCGATGGCGGCCAGGGTGCCCGGCGATCAGTGTGCGGGTTGACTTGGACGTGGCGTCATGGTTTTTGCTGGACTCACTACCGGATCCGTCCACGAGGTTCAGCTCGACGTGCTGTAACGCACGCACATCCCCGCCTTCCGCAGTGCCACGCACCTGGCGTGAGCCTGCTCGGATTTCCGGCCCCTCCGACGACGACGACGAAGAAGAAGAGAAGGCGCATGCCATATCGCAAGAGAACTGCCGTCATCATGGGTGCCGCGGCGTTGACGCTGCTGGCCGGCGGTCAGGCCGTCGCGGCCGGCACCCAAGCCGGTCAAACCGCTCAGGCCGGTCAGACCGCTCAGGCCGCTCAGGCCGCTCAGGCCGGTCAGCAGGCCGTTTCCTCCGGTACCGGATTGGAGCGCTTCTACGGGCAGAAGCTGGCCTTCAAGCCGTGCGACGCGCACCTGCCGCCCGGCGCGCCGGCCGTCAAGGCCGAGTGCGCGCGGCTGAAGGTGCCGCTCGACTACCGCAAGCCGCAGGGCAGGCAGGCGGAGATCGCGGTACTGCGGGTGCCCGCGCGCGGCAAGGACCGGATCGGGTCGCTCGTGCTGAACCCCGGCGGTCCCGGCTTCTCCGGCGCCGATCAAGCCGCCCTGTCCGCCGCCGTGTGGGCGAAGTCGCCGGTCACCGAGCGTTTCGACGTGGTCGGGTTCGACCCGCGTGGCGTCGGCGCCTCGACCCCGGCGCTCGACTGCTACACCGACGCCGAGCGCGAGCGCGACGCCAAGCTCTCCTCGATCCCGGCCGGCCTGGACGACTGGACCAGGCAGGAGACCCGCCAGCTCCTCCAGCAGTGCGCCGAGCGGTCCGGTGGCAAGCAGGTGCTCGCGCACGTCGGCACCCGCGACGTCGCCCGGGACATGGACGTGCTGCGCCAGGCCCTGGGCGATGACAAGCTCACCTACGCGGGCACCAGCTACGGCAGCCGGCTCGGCGCCGTGTACGCCGAGATGTTCCCGAAGAAGGTCCGCGCGCTGGTGCTCGACGCGGCTTTTGACCCGTACGCGGGCACCCACGAGCGACGAGTCCAGCAGGCCACCGGCATGCAGCGCTCCTTCGAGCGCCTGGCCGCCTCCTGCGCCACCAAGAAGGACTGCCCGCTCGGCACCGACCCCGAGCGCGCCACCCAGGAGTTCCAGAAGCTCGTCCGGCCGCTGATCGACAAGCCCGTACCGGCGTCCGGGGGGCGCAAGCTGACGTTCGGGCAGGCGGTCGAGGGAGTGACGGCCGCCATGTACGCCGAGACGAGCTGGCCCACCGCGATCGCGGGACTCACCGAGCTGAAGGCCGGCAAGGGCGACACCCTGCTGAAGCTGCGCGACGGCTACCACGCGCGGACCGCCGACGGGCGCTACCCCAACTCGCTTGAGGCCTCGTTGACGATCAACTGCCTGGACGAGGAGCGCCACACGCCGAATCAGGGGGCCGCGATGAACCGGGCGTGGTTCAAGGCGGCGCCGTTCACCGACCCCGGCCGGCCGTTCAAGGAGGTGCGTGACGGCTGCGAGCAGTGGCCCGTCAAGCCGACCCTCGGCTACCCGTACGCCACGAACATCAAGGGCCTGGCCGACACGCTGACCGTCTCCGTCACGCGCGACCCCATCACCCCGCACGCGGGCGGCATCAACCTGGCCAAGGCGCTGGGCGGCAGCCTGCTCACCGTCGAGGGCGAGCAGCACGGCGCCCTCCTGACCACCAACACCTGCGTCAACCAGGCCGTGGCCACCTACCTCATCGACCTCAAGACCCCGGCCGAAGGGGCCCGCTGCGAGCTCTGAACCGGCCCTCGGGCCATGGAGCTGAGGCCCGCACGACGAGCGACCCCGCGCCTTCACCCCGGCGCGGGGTTGCTTCGTCATGAATGATCCGGTCAGCCCAGCGCGGGTCGTTTCGTCACGAACGACCCGGTCACCCCGGCGCGGGGTCGCTTCGGCGTGAGCGATCCGGTCAGCCCGTCAGGCCGGAGGCGGTGGCGACCAGGCCGCCGTCGATGATCAGGTCCTGGCCGTTGATGTAGGACGCCTCGCCCGAGGCCAGGAAGGCGACCGCGTCGGCGACGTCGTCGGCGGTGCCGAGGCGGCCGGACGGTACCGCCGCGAGGACCCCGGCCTCGGCCGCGTCGGAGACGTTGTCGTGGTACATCGGGGTGGCGATGTAGCCGGGGCTGACCGAGTTGACCCGGATGCCCCTGGGGCCGAGATCGGCCGCGAGGGTGTGGGCCAGGTTGTGCACCGCCGCCTTGGTCGCCGCGTACAGCGAGCCGCCCGGCAGGCCACGGTGCAGCGTCCACGAGGCGTTGATCACGATGGCTGCGCCCTCCGAAAGCAGGGGCAGAGTCTTCTGGATCGTGAAGAAGACCCCCTTGAAGTTGGTGTCCACGAGGCGGTCGAACTCGGCCTCGGTGACATTCGCCGCGTCATCGAACGAGGCGACGCCCGCGTTGGCGAACACCACGTCCAGGCGGCCGTACCGCTCCCGGATGGCGGCGGTCAGCGTGTCGATGTCGGTCAGGCTGGCCACGTCGCCGCGTACCGCCAGGACCCGGTCCTCGCCGTCCAGCTCCTCAAGCGCGGCCTTCAGTCGTACGTCGTCGCGGCCGGTGATGACCACGTGCGCGCCCTCGGCGAGCAGCCTGCGCGCGGTGGCCAGGCCCATGCCGCTGGTGCCGCCGGTGATGAGGGCGACCTTGTCGTTGAAGCGGGAAAAGTCGTTGAAAGAGGCGTTCGTCTTCGTCATGGGACTCAGCTTGCCGACCGGCTCGCGAGGCATACAGTGCGTGTCCAACCTGGGTCTGGCACCACCCACCCTGACTGAGATTCACGCCGGAGAGGCGACCTCCGACCGCACCGGCCGACCCTCGACGCCTGGCCGTGGGTTGTACAGCTCCAGGTACCAGTCCGGGTGATCGGTCACCTCCAGGGTCGTCACGTCGAAGAACAGCTCGCCGGCCTCCGGGTGGCGCACCGCTTTGACGGTCTGGCCGGGTACGCCCACCTGGTGCAGCGCCCACAGCTCGGCGAACTCGGGGCTCACGGCGCTGAGGTCGTCCACCAGCCGGCTGTACTCGGGGTCGTCGGGATGATGTGCCGCGTTGGCGCGGAAGGCGGCGACCACGGCCGGCGCGACCGAGGCCCATTCGACGTGCATGCCCCGGTACCGGGCGTTGGTGAAGAACGAGATCAGGCAGTTGTGGTCGGTGTCGTCGTAGCCGAAGACGTCCCTGGTCGCGTCGTTGATGGCCAGCAGGTTCCAGTACCGGTCGCGCAGGATCGCCGGTCGTGGCGCCCACGCCTCCAGCAGGCGGCGCAGTTCCGGGCCGACCGGAACGCCGGGTTGCCCGCCGGGCCGTGGCGGGTTGAGGCCGGACAACAGGTACAGGTGTGCGCGCTCGGGTTCGGTCAGCCGCAGCGCCCGGCCGATCGCGTCGAGCACCTCTGCGGAGACGTTGATGTCGCGGCCCTGTTCGAGCCAGGTGTACCAGGACACGCCGACCCCGGCCAGCACGGCGACCTCCTCGCGCCGCAGCCCCGGGGTCCGCCGCCGGCCCGCCGTCGCCATGCCGACGTCACCGGGGGTGAGCCGGGCCCGGCACGTACGCAGGAAGTCGCGCAGCTGCTCGCGGCGCCGCCGCCTCGCCTCAGGGGATTCGCTGGTCATACGGGGCCAACACCTGTTCTCGCGATTCTCATCCTCAGGCGCGCCGGAAGCTGCGGGAAGTTATGCCACATTGGGCGACAAAGCGCTGATCAGAGACTCGTGACAACGGCAAACCCGCTCCACGCCCGCGCAAGATCCAGCATCCTGGGGAACCGCCGCATCACCACGCCCCCCGCCCCCGTTAGAAGGAGTCTTCGTGACTCGGTATGCCATCGACCGAGCCCGCAACACGCTCACCGCTCAATGGGGCACCGGCATCGGCGACCTCGCCACCACCGTGGCCGAACTGCCCGGCCGGTTCCCGTACCACGACGTGCTACGGCTGGCCGACCTCCTCACCAGGCTCTCCCAGACCTGCTGGCGCTGCTACACGCATCCGGCGGGCGCCGCCGACGCGCACGGGCCCGGCAGCATCGGCTGGCACCGGCTGCGGGAACGCGACGCCTTCGCCGCCGTCCTCACCACCCTGGCCGCCCCAGACCGGCGCGCAACAGACCCCACCTCCGAACAACCCTGTTCCGAGCCGCCCGGCAACGGCCCACCCGCCTCCGAGTCGCCCACACCCAGGCCGCCTGCTTCCGCGCCGCCTGCCGACGGCCCGCCTGCCGACGGGCCACCTGCCGACGGGCCGGCCACCAAGGTCGGCAACGCGGCTCACGCCGTCGGCAGCGCGTTGCGTGCCCTCGGCTCGACCCGGCTGACCGAGTACGTCACCACCGACGTCACCGCCGAACTGGCCGCGATCGAACAGGCCGAACGCGGCGACCTCACCGAACGCGCCCAGCAAGCCGTCACCCTCACCCGCGAGGACGCCTCACCGCTCCAGATCGCCCAGGCCGACATCCTCCTGCGCCACGACCCCCTCGCCGCGGAGGCGCTCATCACCCAGATCGACCCCACCGCCGCCGCCATCGCCGCCGCACACTGGCTCTACGCCGCCGTCGCCGTAACCGCCAGGCACACGGGTACGCACCCCGTACAGGTCGTCGTGGCCGCCGACCAGCGCACCAAGCCCCTCGCCACCGAGAGCCTGACCGACGTCATCGCGGTCATCGGCGCGGGCGGCCGGCCCCGGCACGTGGTCATGACCCTGATCCGCAACGCCCTGCACATCGCCGAGGGCCACCTGTACGGCATCACCGACGCCCGTCACCGCATCACCGCCGCCGAACAGCTCATCGACCAGGCCCAGGCCGACCATCCCGGTCTCGACCTCGGCCCCGACACCGTCCACCTGCCCCTGACCAGCCTCGACCCCGCCCGTCCCGCCCCCGACCTCCTGGAGAACCTGCTCCACGGCATCCGCAGCTGCCACCGGTTCTTCGAGCGGCACGGAAACCACCGCACGGACGACCCGCAGCGGGAAGGACCGCACGAGGCGTTCCTGCGCGCGATCCGGTACGAGGCGGCCTCCCGCAACGAACACCTCTTGTGAGCGGAACGGGCACCCGGCCGGGTGTCCGTTCCGGCCGGTCAGTCGGCGCAGAGCTGGGTGCGCAGGGTGTCGTGGGCCCAGCGCTCGAACTTCTCGGGACGCCAGCCGCGCTCCCGTACGAACAGCAGGTAGAGATCGGGGCTGAGCACGCCGTACAGCAGGTCGGCGGCGTGCTCGGCGGACACCCCGGGTCGAATCCCCGGCTTGGTCACAAGGCTCAGCGCGGCGGCCGTCGCCACGATGTAACGCGGGTCCTCCTTCGGCCACATCTCCGCGACCTCGGGATCGGTGGCCGCCGCCTCCGCCAGCACCTTGACCGTCGAGGACACCCGCTCCAGTACGATCGCCGTCCCCGACACGTGCCGCTCCAGGTGCTCCTGAGCGGTGGCGGCCTCCAGCGCCTCACGGAACCAGGGCCGGTCCATGGTCGCCACGGGCAGGTCGTCGCCCGCGATCGTGACGTCCACCAGCTCCTTGAGCAGCCGCCGCTTGTTGCCGAACACGAAGTAGACCGTCTGCACCGCCACGCCCGCCCTGTCGGCGATCTGCTGCAACATGGTCGCCCCATAACCCTGCGCCACGAACAGCTCTCCGGCGGCCCGCACGATCCGCTGCCGGGTCTCGGCCGACTTCTGCGCCTTCTTGTTGGGCTTCTTGGCGTCGCTCACGAGCAGTAAGGCTAGTCCAACTCCAGAAGTGGACTACGGCAGCACCTGGGCGGAAGGAGAGGCGTTGATCAGCAGGAAGGACACCGCCCCGAGCGCCACGGCCACCGCGACCACCGCGATCAGCGCGAGCGCGAGCAGCACCCTGCGCCACCGGCCGGGACCGGACGGCGGCCCCGCGTCGTGACCCGCCCGCCGCGTCATACCCCGACCGTAACAACCGGCCCGCCCTCAACCCCGGACCTCCCGCCGAGTCGCCCCCGGAACCCATCGGCCCGCACCTCACCCCCGCGCAGGCCCAGCTCACACGACCAAAGCCCGGCAAGCCCAGCTCACGTACCCAGAGCCCGCGTCTCACTCCCCGTGCCCCAGCTCGCGCGCCCGGCGCAGCAGCTCGGCCCTGCGAGTGTGGGCGCGCACGGTCAGCACCAGCGCCACCAGCACGAACACCCCGCCCAGCGCCGGCCCCAGCCCGCTGCCGCGCTGAACGGCCACCACGGTCAGTACGGCGGTCGTGGCGGTGGAGGCGGCCAGGCCGATCCAGGCGGCGATCACCCGGTCGGTGGCGAACAGCGGAACCCGGCGGGTCAGCAACCACCCCCCGTAACCCGCCCAGGCCAGGCAGAACCCGGCGAGCAGGCCGAACGCCAGCTGAGTGCTCCCCGGCAGCGGCCCGGGCTCGCCGCCCCACAACGCGGCCACGAACACCGCCCCCGCCAGCCCGGCGACCAGCGCCGCCACCGCACGGACGCGCTTCATGGGGGACAGTGACGGATCCAGCCGCCTGAGCATCTCCTCGGCGGACAGACGCGGCTCCTCTTCGGTCATGGCCGTGATCCCTTCTCCTCCATACGTGTACGCAACAGCCGACGCGCCCGGTTGAGCCGGGACTTGACCGTGCCGGCCGGGACCCGGCAGATCTGCGCGCAGTCCTCCACCGACAGGTCCTCCAGGTAGAACAGGACGAGGATCTCCCGCTCCAGCACCGGCAGGCCGGCGAGCAGGCTCACCAGTTCGGCGCGGTCCACGATGGCCTCCACCGGATCGTCGGTGACCACCTCGCCGGCCTCGACCGTCTCGTGCTCCCCCGCGTACTCACCGCGCAGGCGATCGGTCACCGAGCGGCGGGCGATGGTGAACAACCAGGGCGCGAACCGGGCCGGCTCGCGCAGCCGGGGCAGCCCCCGGATCACGGCCAGCCAGACCTCCTGGGCCACGTCGTCGGCCCGCTCCGCGTCGAGCATGCGGCGTACGTACCGCCACACCGGCACCCGCCACCGCTCCACCAGCTCGGCCAGCGCCGCCCGCTCACCCAGTTGGGCCCGCACCACCAGCAGTTCATCGCTCATCACGTCCTCCCGTCACCCAGAACAGTCGGAGCGGCCCCCTCTCAGGTTCACGCGCGGCACGACCACGCCCCACAGCGTCATTGGCGCGGCCCTGACTCTCGCCGCGATCGGTCTGGGCGTGCTGAGGCCGGTCAGGTCAGGTGGGCGCGGCCGAGCAGGTGCGCGACCTTCGGCATGAGCGCCTGCGGCGCGAAGGCGAACCGTTCCACCTCATCCACGGCGAACCCGGCCCGCCGGATCTCGGCGAGCGCGTCGCGGTTGGGCCTGCATCCGCCGGCCAGCCGCGACCACAACGGCGCGATCGCGTCCTCCAGCAGGCCGAACACCGCACGCGACGATCGCACGTGCTCGTAGAAGCGCAACTCACCGCCGGGCTTGAGCACCCGCGCGATCTCGGCCAGCGCCGCCGCCGGCGAGGGCACGGTGCACAACACGAGCGACACCACGGCGGCGTCGTACGTCCCGGCCTCGCCGGGCAGCACGTCCGCGTGCCCGGCCACCATGGAGACCGGCACGGGGGCGGAGGCGGCCGCGGTGCCGCCGAAGCGCCGCAGGGTGTTCTCGGGTTCGACGGCGACGACCTCGGTGACGGCCTCGGGATAGTGCGGGAAATTGCGGCCGTTGCCGGCGCCGACCTCGATCACCCGGCCCGCCAGACCGGACAGGAGCCGTACGCGGTGCTCGCGGGCCCCACGCCGGTCGCCGATGGCGGAGGCGCCGACGTAGGCGCGGGCAAATTCGGGATGCTGATAGGACGACAGGTCATCAGTCATGTTCATCACCTCAACTTCCAGCATGTGGTACGAACCGCCCCGGCGACCTTGCGGCGGCCTGATCATTTCTTCTAAGTTAGGGGGCGTAACTAAGGAAGGCGCACCCATGAGGACCGGCGGGCGCACTGCCACCTTCACCCTCGACGACGTGATCGCGGCCGGGGTCAGGATCGGCCTGGTCGAGCTGAGCATGCAGAGCGTGGCCGACGCGCTCGGCGTCACGACGGCGGCGATCTACCGGCACGTACGCAGCCGTTCGGCGCTGGAGAGCCTGGTCGGCGAGGCGATCCTGGCGGAGCTGCACCTGGTCGACGACCCGGCGGAACCGCTCGTCCCGCACCTCGTCGGCTTCGCCGGGCAACTGCGGCGCTTCACGCTCGAACGTCCGGGATGCGCCCGGTACATGCAGCGGCTGTTCCCGCGCGGGCAGTCGGGCATCCGGCTGCTCGAACACCAGATCACCGCCCTGGGCAGGCGCGGCTACGACCCGGCGGCCGCCACCGTGCTCAGCTCCGCGATCGCCACCACGGCCATCGGCGCGACCGTCGCCGAGCAGGATCGGGCGGCCCTGCTCGGGTCGCCCGCCGTGGACGAGGCGCTGGCCGCGATGGCCGGCTCGGAGCTCCTGCGGCAGGCCACGGCCGGCATCCCCCAGCACACCCCGGAGGACTACTTCGTGTTCGTACTCACTGCGACCGCGGAAGGGCTGGTCGCCAAGCTCCCGCCCGGCGGGCCGATCCCCGAGTCGAGGGCCGCACTCTGAACACGCATCCCCGAGTCGAGGACCGCGCTCCGAACACGCATCCCCCAGTCGAGGACCGCGCTCCGAACACGCATCCCCCAGTCGAGGACCGCGCTCAACACACGCATCGGCAAGGCGGGGCCCAGTGCCGGAACTGCTGACCCTGCTCCCGGAAGACCCGCAGAGCGTGGGCCCGTACCGGCTGGAAGGGCGGCTCGGCACGGGCGGGCAGGGCACGGTGTACGCCGGCCGGGCCCCCGACGGCGTGCTCGTCGCGGTCAAGCTGCTGCACCCGCACCTGGTCACCGACGACAACGCCCGCGAACGCTTCCTGCGGGAGGTCCGCACGGCCAAGCGGGTGGCGCCGTTCTGCACCGCGCAGATGCTCGACTCGGGCTTCGTGGGCGCCAGGCCGTACATCGTCAGCGAGTTCGTGGACGGGCCCTCCCTGCAGGACTCGGTAAAGGAGAGCGGGCCGCGCGGCGCGGCGGCGCTGCAGCGGCTGGCGATCAACACCGCGACGGCGCTGACCGCGATCCACGCGGCCGGGGTGGTGCACAGGGACTTCAAGCCGGGCAACGTGCTGCTCGGCCCCGACGGGCCCGTGGTGATCGACTTCGGCATCGCCAAGGCGCTGGACCTGAGCCAGTCGCTGGTCAGCAGCCAGCCGATCGGCAGCCCCGCGTACATGGCGCCGGAGCAGATCGCTGACGGCGAGGTGGGGCCGCCCGCCGACCTGTTCGCCTGGGCCGCGACCATGTACTACGCGGCCACGGGCGAGCGGGCCTTCGGCGGGGAGGGCATCCCCGCCACGCTGCACTCGGTCCTGCAGAGCGAGCCGGACCTGAGCCGGTTCGAGGGGCGGTTCCGTCAACTGCTGCGGGAGTGCCTGGCCAAGGATCCGGCGCTGCGGCCCACGGCGTCCCAGGTGACCGAACGGCTGCGCGCCCTGCCCGTCCCCACCTGGCAGGACGCCGCGCCGGGCGCCACTCTCGGCGGGCAGCGGAGCACACCCGCCCGCCGCCGTACGCTCATCGCGCTCTCCTCGGCGGCGGCCCTGGTCGTCGCCGCCGGCATCGGCCTGTACGCCCTCGGGCCCGCCATGGCCCAGCGGCAGACGGCGGGCTCGGCGCCGATCACCTCCGTCCCGCCCCCGGCCGCCTCGCCCACCCCGACGCCCACCCCCACACCCACCGGGCCCGAGCCGTCCATCACGCCATCTCCCGACAAGGCCAGCGACCTGGCCTCCCCCACGAGGAAGCCCCGCAGGTCCACGGCCCCGCCCAAGGACCCGACGCCGAGCCGGGCCATCGCCCCCAAGACCCCCAAGCAGACGCCCAGGCCGACGCGCCGCCCGAAGAAGTCCCCGTCCCCCTCCGCCAAGCCGTCGCCCAGCAAGACACACACCCGCAAGACGAGCGAGCCCAGCAGGCCGGCGCCCGAGCCCTCCACGGGCACGGTCACGTACCTGGACGTCAACAGCTACTGCAACGCGCAGGGCCACTCGACCTCGTTCGCCGGCCTGTGGGGGAACATGAAGTGCGCCGGGACCGACACGGAGGTCACGGTGACGGCGGTGTGCCAGTGGAAGTACCCGGACTACAACCAGGTCGTGGGGGAGCCTCCGGCCACCCAGTGGTCGCAGTCGGCGACGTGCCGGCTGTCCTGAGGTCACCTCGGGGTGACGGCGGTGACGAGGGCACGCCTGGTCGCCTCGTCCCCGCCGCGCGCGTAGACCGCGTACCGCTCGCCCTCGGGCAGCAGCACCACTTCCGAAGGCGTGATCACCGCGGGTGTCCCGTCCAGCTCCGCGTTGGGCGGGGTGGACGGCCGTGACGGGCGCAGGCCGACCTCGACCCGGTCGCCGGTCAGGTCGCCGGCGGCGTACTTGACCGCCACCCCCGTGTCCGCGTACGAGGTCACGACGCCGACCAGGCCGCGACCGGGGCCGATCGCCCGCTGATCGACGGTGAAGGGCACGGTCACGGGCCGGCCGGGGCGGGCGAGCACGCTCTGCGCCACCCGGTGCGCCTTGTCCCGGTCCGGTTCGCGCAGGGTCACGGTGCCCCAGGCGCCGGGCGCCCACTCCCAGGCCACGCCGCCGGACGTCGAGCGGGCCCGGCGGCCGTTGACGGGCGGGAGGGGGTCGCCGCCCGGCTGGAGGCGGCCGGGGGCGTACATGGTGATGACCGCCGTGTCCCGGCGCGCGGGGTCGGCGGAACGCAGCGTGATGACCTGCTGATAACGGCCGGTCTCGTACGTGTCCGGGGTGAACCCGCCGGCCGAGCCCACCACGAAGGCGGGGGTCGAGACCTCGAACGCCCGCGGGTCCGCCGTGACCGGGGCCGCCGGCGTCACGGGCGGTTCCGTGCGCGGCCACAGGGCCGAGGGCACGACGATGGCGAGCGTGGCCGCCACGGATGCGGCCACCGCGGCGGCCCGCCTGGTGCGCACCCGGCGGCGCCCGGCACGCACGGCCCGCCCGACGTCCACGCCGCCGCCAGCCCCCGGCCCGGCGTCACGCAGCGGTTGGAGCAACTCCGAGGGCGAGCCGCACCGGTCATCGGGATTCATGCCCACCCACCTCTTCCTTCGTGAACTCCCCCACGTCGAGCAGTTCGCGCAGCCGCGCCAGGCCGCGCGCGGACTGGCTCTTCACGTTCCCCGCCGAGCAGCCCAGCAGTTCGGCCACCTCCGTCACCGGCAGATCGCACAGGAACCGCAGCACGAGCACCGCGCGCTGGCGCGGCGGCACCCGGGCGAGCGCGGCGCGCACCACCACCCGTGTCTCCGGGTCGTCGCCCGGTCCTGGCAGGTCGCGCGGCCCGTCGGTCAGCCACACCCGCGTCCACCAGCCCAGCCGCTGCTCGTTGAGAAAGGTGCGCAACAACATCTTGTCGACGTAGCGGTGCAGGTCGCGGGCCTCGCGGGCGCGGTTCCAGCGCACGTACAGGCGGGTGATCGTGTTCTGTACGAGATCGTCGGCGCGGTGCTCGTCCTTGCACAGGTAGCAGGCGAGGCGGCGCAGGGCAGGCAGCCGCGCCTCGACGTACGCGACGTAGTCTCGCTCCTCGTCCGGTCGCACCGCTGGCCGTCTCCTCGCTCGTGGTCATCTGCTACGACAGCCCCGGAGCCGTGGAAGGTTGCACGATGGCGCGAACATTCCACACCCACACGCCCGCCACCTGACGGCCCGGGCCCAGCAGGGCGGTGAGCGTGGCGTGCAGCGCGGCCTGCCGGTCGTGCGGGCCGAGCACGACGGCGTCGGCCCGCCAGAAGGCCAGGTCCGCGCGGGCGCTTGCGCGGTGCTCCGCCGTCACGCGCGGCACCCGCCCGGTGTCGCGCACCTCGCGCAGCAGGCCGGATGTGGCGCGCGGCGGTGCGCCGTAGACGCCCTGCCGCTCCGGCCCGTACGGGCCGGCGAAGTACCCCTCCACCAGCGGGAAGCCCAGCCCCGCCGCCACCTGCCAGCGCAGCGGTGTGGCGTCGGCCGCGTCGGGCGGCGGCGCGGTCACCAGGGAGCGGCCGGGACGCACGTGCTCGCGCCAGACTCCGCCGGCGAAGAAGGCCGGCGCGGGGGCGCGGTCGGCGGCGGCGATCGGCGTGGGCGCCAGGGGCAGCAGCGCCTGGGTCAGCGCCAGGCAGAGCAGCACCCGTACGGGCGTGCGCGGCAGGGCTCTCGCGGCGGCCAGCGCGTGGTCGGCGGCGATGGCCAGCAGCGCGCCGATGGCCGGCACGCACACCATCGTGAAGCGCGACTCCACCACCGACTCGAACAGCGGCAGGCGCGACATGACCAGCCACGGCCCGGGAATGCCGGTGCGCCAGCCGTAGAAGACGATCTCCGGGCCGAGCGACAGCAGCGCCGACCCGGCGATCACCGCCGCCAGCGCCAGCACGACCGCCCTGCGGCGTAACCAGATGACAATCCCGCAGGTCAGGATGAGCAGCGGCCAGCCGAAGAAGGCGTTCTGCTCGGTGAGGTTCATGGACAGGGACGCCGCCACGCCCGCGTCCCCGGCCAGCGACCGGCCCGCGTGCTCCACCAGCGCGCGCACGTCGTTGCCCGCGGGCCCGTGGATCAGGCTCGCGTAACTCTGCGGCCCGGCGAACTGGAAGACCAGCGCGGGCCCGGTGAGCGCGAGTCCGGTCGTGGCGGCCAGCGCCAGCCCCGCCGCCAGGGGGCGCAGCGCCGCGCGGGCCGTGTCCGGGCACACCATCGTGTACGCCGCCGCGAAGACGGCCAAGCCGGTGGCGGCCAGCAGCAGCGCCTCCTCACCCAGGTAGACCTGGTAGGAGATGAGCAGCCCGAGCACCAGGCCGTCGCGGGTGACGTGCGCCCGCCCGGCCAGCAGCAACAGCCTGCCGATGATCAGCGGGATGACGAAGAGCACGACGAGGTTCGGGTGGGCGTTGGCGTGCGAGACGACGGGCGGGGCGAACGCGCACACGAGCGCCCCGACGGCCGCGGCCTGCCACGAGCGGGTGAGGTGCCGCAGGAACAGCGCGTACCAGGCGGCGCCCGTGGCGGCCAGCCCGAACGTCAGCACGACCGCCCAGGTGATCGACGGCCCGAGCGTGAGCGTCAGCGGGGCCAGCGGCACCGACAGGCCCAGCATGGCCGTGTTGGCCATGAGGTTCACGCCGTCCGGATGGTTCTGCAGCGTGGTGAACAGCAGGCCGTCCAGGTTCGTGAGGTTGTGCGCGGTGACGGCGAAGAACCACTCCCACTGGTTCTGGTCCTGGCCGCCGTCCGTCAGGTAGCGGTTCCAGGGGTCGGCCCACAGGTGGGCGTACAGGAGGAAGGAGAGCAGCAGGAACCCGGCCGCCACGCCCGCGTCCCTGACGGCGACAGCGCCACGCAGCGGGATCAGCAGCACCTCGCCCAGCGTCACCAGGTACTGGTGCGCGCGCACCTTGGAGTCCCGCCGGTGCGACCAGCGGACGGGCACCTCGCGCACCCGCCAGCCGCGCGCCAGGAAGGCGTGCAGGATCTCGGCGTCGGCGCCCCAGCCCGCCACCCGGCCCGTACGGAAGACGGCCCTGGCCCTGTCCCCGTCGAACAGCTTGAACCCGCACTGCGTGTCGGCCACCCCGGGCACCACCAGCAGCCTGATCAGGACGTTGGCCAGCACGCCCGCCAGTTCCCTCGGCCACGGCTGCCTGGCCTCGATGCGCGCGCCGGGGACGGCCCTGGACCCGACGGCGGCGTCGGCTCCGTCGGCCAGGGCCGCGCGCAGGCCGTCCAGGTCCTCGATGGGGGTGGCCAGGTCCGCGTCGCAGACCAGCACCTGCCGCCCCGTGGTGGCCAGGACGCCCTCGCGTACGGCCCGGCCCTTCCCGTGGTTGGCGGGCAGGCGCAACACGCGCACGCCGGGCTCCCCGGCGGCCACGGCGGCGGTCCCGTCGGCCGATCCGTCGTCGACCACGACGACTTCCCAGCTCAGCGGGGTGGTACGGAGATGGCCGGCGACGCGGGCGAGCGTGTGCGCCAGCCGGCGTTCCTCGTTGTAGGCGGGGATGACGACGGACAGATCAACGTCGGGATTCACATGGCGAAGACAGCCCCGGCCTCACCGGAGGTTGCATCGCCAGCCAAGAGTGTCTTTTGGTTACACAGAGTTATTGCATCCTGAGAGTGATCGCATAACTCGGCCACCAGAGGTCTCGCCATGCAGTTGCACTTCGTCGGCACCCCGATGACGGCCAGACCTTCGAGATCGGCGCGGATGGCGTGATCACCCCTGTCGCCGCCCCGGTCAGCGCGCTGCGGACCGGCTGACGGCGCGGCACGGCGGCCTCCGCGTGACCCGCGAAGGCCGCCGCCGTTGCTTTGGTGCTTACCGCTAGATCGAGAACGCCGATCCGCCGGAGAGCTGGGACATGCCCGAGCTCAGCTGGCCGGCGCGGTCGCGCACGTCCTGCGGCACGTCCTGACGCTCGGCGGTCTGCTGGAGAAAGTCCGTGATGTTGCGCACCACGTTCTGGATGTCGTTCTGAGTCATCTTGAACCCCCTATTCGACTACTTACAGTTACGAAACATAACTTCCCAGTGGCCGATTCACCCGGAAGGCGCACCGAGACCTATCCGGGATGTGTAATATCCCTTTTGTGCAGATGGGCGAAGGAGTCGAGTGGGGGTTGCACTGCTGTGTGACCCTGGGCTGGCTCAAAGACGAGGGACCGGTGTCGATCCGCAAGCTGGCCGCCTGGTTCGACCTGCCGCAGGAGTACCTGAAGAAGCGGCTCCAGGCGCTGACCAAGGCCGGCATCCTCGCCTCGGCCCCCGGCGTCAGAGGCGGCTTCTACCTGGCGCGCCCGCCCGAGCAGATCACCATCATCGACGTGGTGACCGCGGTGGAGGGGCCCGCCGAGGTGTTCCGCTGCGAGGAGATCCGCCAGCGCGGCGTGGGGGCCGAGGGCGGGCGGTTCCGCCGTGCCTGCGGGATCTCCACGGCGATGCGGCGGGCCGAGCTGGCCTGGCGGCGGGAGCTGGCCGGGCAGACGATCGCCGATCTCATGGACGGCGCGCCGGGCTCGGGTGAGCGCACACGCCGCAACTACGCGCGCATGCGCGACTGACGCACTCGGAGCCCGTCCCCGCGAACCGGCGGCAGCGTGGAACTCGCCGCCGAACTCACCCCTCCCCGTTACCCCCGCAGAACTGGAATGAGGATGTCTCGTATCCCGATTAGAACCCTGGTCCTCGGTCTCGGCACGTTCGCCGTGGGCACCGACGCGTACGTGGTGGCCGGGTTCCTGCCGGCCATGGCCGGCTCGTTGCGGGTCTCCGAGAGCGTGGCCGGGCAGTCGGCCACCGTGTTCGCCGTGGCCTACGCGCTGCTGGCGCCCGTGCTGGCCACGTTCACCGCCCGGCTGCCCCGGCGCGCGCTGCTGACCGGCGCGCTCGTCGTGCTCGCGCTGGCCAACCTCGGCTCGGCGCTCGCGCCCAACTACGCGGTGCTGATGCTCACCCGGGTGCTGGCCGCCGCGGGAGCCGCCGCCTTCACCCCCGGCGCGGGGGCCGTGGCCGCCGCCCTGGCCCCGCCGGAGCAGCGGGCCCGCGCGCTGGCGGTGGTGGTCGGCGGGCTGACCGTGGCCACCGCGCTGGGTGTGCCGCTGGGCAACCTGGCCGGCCGCACCCTGGACTGGCGTACCGCGCTCGGCCTGGTCGCCGTGCTCTGCGCGATCTGCGCCGTCGGCGTGCGGGCCGTCATGCCGGCCATGCCGGGCAACCCGAGCGTCCCGCTGCGCACCCGGCTCGCCGCCCTGCACCACCCCGGCGTCCTGACGGTGCTGCCGCTGACCCTGATCGGCATGATGGCCGCCTACGGCCTGTACGCCTACGCCGTCCCGCTGCTGCGCGCCCTGGGCGCCACGCCGGAGTCGGAGATGTGGCTGCTGTTCCTGTACGGTCTCGGCGCCGTCGCGGGCAACCTGATCGCGGGTGGTGCCGCCGACCGGCACGGGCCGGTCAAGGTGCTGTCGGCCGGGTTCGCGGCCCTCTCGCTCACGCTGGCCGCCTTCACCTGGGCCACCGGCGCGGGGCTGCACTGGCTGCCGCTGACCGGGCTGCTCATGCTGGCCTGGGGCGCGAGCACCTGGTTCCAGACCCCGGCCCAGCAACTGCGGCTGATCTCGGCCGCGCCCCAGGAGACCGCCGTGGTGGTGGGGCTGAACAGCTCCGCGCTCTACCTCGGCATCGCGCTGGGCACGGCGCTCGGCGGGCTGCTCCTGCCCGTGAGGGCACCGGCCGCGCTCGGGGCGAGCGCGGCGCTGGCCGTGTTGTGCCTGCTCTACCTGGCCGCCACCCGCCGCGCCGGCGAACGCCTGCCTGAGACACCCGCCACCGCTCACCCGCACGCAACTCACCCCGGGTCCGCTCAGCCGAGGTAGGCCGCGCGTACCCGGGGGTCGGCGAGCAGTTCCTTTCCCGGCCCGGACAACACCGTGCGCCCGAGGTCGATCACGTACCCCTGATCGGCCAGGGTGAGCGCGGCCAGGGCGTTCTGCTCGACCATGAGGACCGTCGTCCCCCGGTCGCGCAGCATCGCGATGGTGTCCAGGATCGCCTGGATCATGATCGGCGACAGCCCCATGGTCGGCTCGTCGAACATGAGCAGCCTGGGCCTGGCCATCATCGCGCGGCCGATCGCCAGCATCTGCTGCTCACCGCCGGAGAACAGCCCGGCCCGCTGCCCCCGCCGCTCCCCCAGCACGGGGAACAGCTCGTACACCCGCTCCATGTCCTTCCCGACGCCACTGTCCCTGCGCAGGTGGGCGCCCAGCAGCAGGTTCTCCTCGACGGTCATCCCGGCGAACAACCTGCGCCCCTCGGGACAGTGGGCGATGCCGGCGGCGAGCACGGCGTGCGCGGGCAGGTCGTGGATCGGCCTGCCCCGGAAGAGGATCTCGCCGCGGCTCGGGCGCAGCAGTCCGGAGACGGTACGCAGGGTGGTGCTCTTGCCCGCGCCGTTCGTCCCGACCAGGCAGGCGATCTGCCCTTCCCGCACGGTGAAGCTGACGTCCTTGACCGCCTCGATCGCGCCGTAGGCGACCGCGAGTCCGCGCACTTCGAGCATCAGGCCGCTCCCAGGTAGGCCTCGATGACCCGCGGGTCGGCGCGTACGTCCGCCGGCGGCCCTTCGACCAGCAGCCGGCCGCGCACCAGCACGTGCACGTGATCACAGAGGGAGAAGATGAACTTGGTGTCGTGCTCGATCACCACCACGGCGATCCCGCGGTTCCTGATGGCGATGATCAGCTCGCGGATGGCGGCCGTCTCGATGGCGTTCATGCCGGCGGTGGGCTCGTCGAGCATGAGCACCGCCGGGTCGCCCGCCAGCGCCCTGGCGATCTCCAGACGCCGCTGGTCGCCGTAGGCCAGGCTGCGCGCGGGCGCGCCGCCGTCGGGGTCGAGCCCGACGAAGCCCAGCTCGGCGCGGGCCCGTTCGACCGCCTCCGCCTCGCTCCTGCGGAAACGCGGGCCGTGGAAGAGCGCGCCCAGCAGGCTCTGCCTGATCCGGGTGTGCCGGCCGACGAGCACGTTGCCGAGCGCGGACATCTCGGCGAACAGCCGGATGTTCTGGAAGGTACGCGCGATCCCGCCACGGGCGGCCTCGGCGGGATCGGCCGCCAGTGGCCGCCCGTTCAGCAGGATCCGCCCGGAGGTGGGCGCGTACAGGCCGGTCAGGCAGTTGAACAGGGTGGTCTTGCCGGCCCCGTTCGGCCCGATGAGGCCGATGATGCGGCGCTCTGGCACGGTGAGCGTCACCTCGTTCAGCGCGACGAGCCCGCCGAACGACATGGAGACGCGCTCTGCGATCAGGGTCACTTGGACACCAGCCCCCGGGGACGGAAACGCATGATCAGGATGAGGGCGAGGCCGAAGAGCATCAGCCGGTAGTCGCTGAACTCGCGTAGCTTCTCCGGCAGCACGAACAGCAGCGAGGCGCCGACGACCGCGCCCGGCACCGTGCCCATGCCGCCGAGGATCACCGCGGCCAGCAGGGTGACGGACTCGCTGAAGTCGAAGCTCTCGTACCCGACCGTGCCCAGCTTGTGCGCGAAGACCGCGCCGGCCAGGCCCGCCAGCGTGGCCCCGACCAGGAAGGCCAGGATCTTGGCCCGTCCGGTGCGCACGCCCATGGCCCTGGCGACGTCCTCGTCCTCGCTGATCGCCAGCCACGCGCGGCCGGTGCGGCTGTGCTTGAGGTTGGCCAGCACCGCCATCGCGCCGGCCACCATCAGCACGGTCACGGCGTAGTAGAGGAAGCCCGCGGGCAGCCCGCCGACCGGCTGGTTGAACGCCTGGCCGAAGATGGTGATCGGCGGGATCCCGGGAATGGAGTTGGCGCCGCCGGTCAGCCCGCCGATGTCGTTCTGCGCCGCGCGGAAGAAGATCTCCCCGAACGCGAGCGTCACGATCGCCAGGTAGTCGCCGCGCACGCGCAGCGTGGGCGCGCCCACCACCACGCCGAACACGCCGGCCACCGCCGCGCCCGCCAGCGCGGCGACCGGGAAGGGCAGCGTGTGGGCCAGGTTCGCCGCGGTGAACGCGCCGATGCCGAGAAAGGCCACGTAGCCCAGGTCGAGCAGCCCGGCCAGGCCCACGACGATGTTGAGCCCGATCGCGGTGGCCGCGTAGATGCCGATCGTGGCGGCCACCGTCATCCAGTAACCCGTGCCCGCCTCGGTGAGCGGCAACAACATCGCGCAGGCCAGCAGGACCGTGACACCGAACGCCCGGTGCCGCTCGGCCAGGGTGGAGATCCAGGTCAGCACGCCGTACGCGGACAGGATGCCGATCAGGCCGACGGCGAACCCGAGGAAGGCCAGGAACTCGGCCCCGCCGTGCGGGTTGGTCGCCCGGCTCTGCCCACCGGCCGTCAGCGTCGCCGACACCAGCCAGAGCAGCGCCGCGAACGCCGCCACCAGCACCGGCCAGGCCACCGCGCGGCCCGGCAGTTTGAGCGCCGGGGCCGGTGCGGGTCTGCCGAGCCAGATCAGCAGCGCGCCGGCCGCCAGCGTCACCGGGCCGCCGAACGACAGCGCGCCCAGCACGGCCAGGAACGCGGTGTGCACCAGCGCGACGATGACCACGCCGACACCGGCGGCCCGGCCCGCCCCGGGCAGGAACGCGGCCAGCCCCAGCAGGACCAGGTGCAGCCGGAACCCGGTGACCTGGTGCGGGGCGTCGAAGAACTGCAGCGTGGCCAGGTCGGGGTAGGCGCCGCCGGGCAGCACGACGGTGGCCCACGGCAGCAGGGCTCCCACCAGCACGAGCACGGCGCCCGGCGCAGTACGCCACGACCTGCGCGCCGGGGCCCGGGGATCGGTGGCCGGGCGGGTGTCCAGGGTCGTCATGCCCGCACCCTCTCCGGCCGGCCGAGGAAACCCTGGGGACGGAACATCAGCACCAGGATCAGCAGCACGAACACCCACACGTAGTCGTACGCGGCACCGCCCCAGGCGTACTGGCCGGCCAGCGACTTCACCAGGCCGATGCACATCGCGCCGAGCATGGCGCCGCGGATGTTGCCGATGCCGCCGAGCACGGCGGCGGTGAAGGCGAAGATGCCGTTCTGGAAGCCGATGGCGGTGTCGATCTGGGTGTAGTGCACGCCGTACAGGACGGCGCCGGCACCGGCCAGGGCCGCGCCGATCACGAACGTCGCCAGGATCACCCGGTCCGGGTTGATGCCCATCAGGCGGGCGGTGTCGGGGTCCTGGGCCGTGGCGCGCATGGCCCGGCCGAGGCGCGAGCGCTCGACGTACAGGTGCAGCGCGGCGGCCAGCAGCGGCGCGACGGCCAGGGCCAGCACCCCCGTCCACAGGATCATCACCGGGCCGAGCGTGAGGTGGCCCTCGACGAACGCGCGCGGGAAGGCCAGCGGCGCGGTCGCGCCCGGGTAGAAGACCCGCACGACCTCCTGCAGCAGGATCGACACGCCGAGCGCGGTGATCAGCGGGGCCAGTTTGTGCGCGCCGCGCAGCGGCCGGTACGCCAGCCGCTCCATCGCGATCCCGGCCGCGACGGCCACCGCCACGGCCGCGAGGCACATGAGCGGCAGGCCGACGTACCACGGCGTGCCCTCGGGGAGCAGGTAGCGCCAGGTGAAGTGGGCGCCGAACGCGCCCACCATGAACACTTCACCGTGTGCGAAGTTGATCAGCTGGATGATGCCGTAGACCATGGTGTAGCCGAGCGCGATGAGACCGATCAGCGCGCCCAGCACCAGGCCGTTGACGATCTGCTGGGCCAGGGTGGACACGGCTCACTTCGCCTGGAACCGGTCGCTCAGCACGTCCTTCCACGCACCGGACGTGACCTTGTAGACGGTGAACATCTTGTTGACGCTGTCGCCGTACTGGTCGAATCCGATCGTGCCGTTGGCGCCGGCGTCGTTCCTGTACTCCTGGACCTGCTTGATCAGCTCGGTGCGCTGCTCCGGCGCGCCGGTCCAGTCGCCGGCGGCGGTCACCTTGCCGACGGAGGTGACGACCACGTTGGCCGCGTCGAAGGCGAAGGCCCCGAAGCCGCCGTAGCCGTCGGCGAAGTTCTTCGCCTTGTACGCCGCCACGAACGCCTTGCCGGTGTCCAGCTTCTCGATCGGCGCGCCGACCGACGTGGCGACGTCGCCGTCCTTGCCGCCGAGTGCGATGAACTGCGGGTCGAACAGGCCGTCGGTGCCGGAGACGGGCACGTTCAGCCCGATGTCCTTGGCCTGCTTGCTGAGCGGCCCGGCGACGTGGTACTCGGTGCCGACGTAGATGGCGTCCGGCTGAGCCGCCTTGACCTTGGTCAGCACGCTGGAGAAGTCGCTGTCGTTCTCGTTGACCTTCTCCCGGATGATGACCTGGGCGCCGAGCTTCTTGGCCTCCTTGGCGAACTCCGTCGCGCTGCTCTCCCCCACGGCCTTGCCGTCGGTGATGATGGCCAGCTTCTTCTTGCCCTCCTGCTCCACCAGGTAGCGGGCGTTGAACGGGCCCTGCAGGTCGTCGGTGCCGACCACGCGGAAGTAGTTGTCGTACTGGCGCTTCGGCGCGGTGGCGAAGCCGGTTCCCCTGGACAACACCGGGTCGGTGTTGCCGGGCGAGATCTGCAGCAGCTTGGCGGCGGCGATCTTCGGCTGGATGGCGCGGGCGACGCCCGAGTTGTACGGCCCCACGATCCCCACGACGTTGGGGTCGTCGGCGAAGCGCTGCGCGGCCGCCGCGCCCTTGTCGGGGTTGGCCTCGTCGTCCTGCGCGTCCATCGCGAGCCGGTAGCCCTTGACCGCGCACTTGCCGTTGGCCTGCTCGACCGCGAGTTGCACGGAGTTGCGGATCCCCAGCCCGATCGTGGAAAGTTTGCCCGACATGGGCGCGATCACGCCGACGACCAGAGTGCCCTTGCTCGTGTCACATCCGCCGTCGGCGGCGCCCGTGGACTCGGTCTTGGACGCTCCGCACGCGCCGGTTCCCAGCACCGCGCCGACGGCCAGCAGCGCGCTCAGCACGCCGCTGCTCTTGCTCTTCAACGGAAAACTCCCTTTGCCCCCGGATAGTGACCTTCGTTGGACCGGAAGCACCGTAGAGCCCTTGACTGTCCACTTGACAGATCGTTTCCTGGCCAAAAAGTGCTCAGCCGCCCACGGCCGAATGGACAGTTTTTGGTCTGCGAAATGAACAGGGTCTCCATCTAGCCTGCCGACCATGCGTACTATCGGGCTGATCGGCGGGTTGAGCTGGGAATCAACGGTCATTTACTACCAGATCATCAATCAGCGGGTACGTGAGCGCCTCGGCGGCAGCCACTCCGCCAACAGCCTGATCTGGTCGGTGGACTACACCACCGTCGAGGACCTGATCTTCGCCGGCCGCTGGGACGAGGTGGGCGCGATGCTCGCCGACGCCGGCGTCAAGCTGGAGACCATGGGCGCCGAACTGCTGCTGATCTGCAGCAACACCTTCAGCCGGGTCAACGACGAGGTGGAACGGGCGGCGAACGTGCCCGTGCTGCACATCGCCGACGCCGTGGGCGCGGAGGTGAGCGCCAAGGGGATGCGCAAGGTCGGCCTGCTGGGCACCCGCTTCACCATGGAGGAGTCCTTCTACGTGGATCGGCTGGCCGGTCACGGCTTCGAGGTGCTCGTCCCGGAGCGGGACGAGCGCGAGATGGTGCATCGGGTGATCTTCGATGAGCTGGTGCGCGGGATGCTGCGGCCCTCCTCCAGGGACGCCTACGTACGGGCCATCGCGGGCCTGGCCGACCAGGGCGCAGAGGCCGTCATACTCGGCTGCACCGAGATCGAGCTGCTGATCAGCGACAAGGACACCGCCATCCCGCTGCTGCCCAGCGCCCGGCTGCACGCCGAGGCCGCAGCTGGCATCGCCTTGAACGGCTGAGCGCACTTAGTTGGGCCCGTAGAGTTCGCGGCGCCAGAGGTCCTCGCAGATGCGTTCGATGCCGGCGATCAGATGCCGGCGGTAGGTGGTGAAGGACAGGCCGAGACGCTCGGCGGCGGCCTCCTGGGTGGGGGCGCCGCGCAGGTAGGTGACGTCGAGGGCGCGGTGCAGCTTGCCCGCCCGCGGATCCCGGCCCAGGTCCCTGATGCCCTCTTCGAGCAGTTCGCGCAGGGCCCTGACCGGGTCGGCGCGACCGGCGAGCAGCCTGCTGCGGATGAGCGGGTTGGCGGCCAGCTCCCCGTGTTTCGACAGGTGACGCAGGGCCTTGCGGATCGCGTCGGTGAACTCCGCCTCGGACAACACCGCCAGCTCCGGCTCACTCCGGGCCGGGGTCTCCTGCGCGCCGGTCGGCAGCAGCCGGTCGAGCCAGACCTGCGCGGGCACGGCCCGCCAGTCGTGGGCGAGCAGGCTGTACTCCACGTCCCCCTCCCACGCGTGCTCCCCGAGGTCGTGCATGTTCAAGCGCTCGCTCAGGGGGTCGTCGCCGCGCACGGCCAGGAACGACCAGGCCATGCGCTCCGAACGCAGGAACCAGCCCACGGCCCGCCACCGCATCATGCTCGCCACCGGCGACGTGCCACGCTCGCGCCTGCGCACCCAGCTCCGGTGGACGGCCAGGTGCTCGCCGGGCCGCAGCGGGGCGGTGGCGCGGGCGTTGGCCCAGGCCGTGGCGGTGACCGGGTCCGCCCGCGCCTCCGACTCCGCGTCCAGGCGGAGCCAGGCGCAGGCGCCCGCCAGCTCGCCGGTCGCGGTACGCCGGTAGAGCCGGAACGCCTGCGGCTGCCGGGCCGTCCAGTGGGCGACGGCGGCCACCGTGCCCGCGTCCCACACGGCGGCCAGGCGCAGCAGGTCCTCGGTGTCCTCCGGGCGGAAGACCTCCTCGCACACCTCGCCCTCACCGCGCCAGACCTGCGGCTCCAGCGCCCGGTCCTCGTCGCGGTGCAGGTAGAACAGCGAGCCGACGGCCCCGAGCACGTCCGCGTCGTCGGCGGCGCGAATCTGCTGCGTGAGGTGGGCCTTGATGCGCCGGTGCATGTCGGCGTAGCCCTGCGGGTCGCGCCAGCGCAGGTCGGCTTCGAGTATCTCGCGTACGACGTCGTGCGGATACAGTCCGAGCAGGCTCGACTCGACGAACGGCAACCGCCGCAACCAGGAGAACAGCGCCGCCGCGTCCTGCTCGGGCAGCACCGCGCGCAGCACGTCCTCCGTGGTCATGTACGTGTGAGCGCAAACCTCAAGGGCATGCCGATGCGCCGGGCTCGGCACCTCGCCGACGAGCTGGTCGAGCAGGGTGGCGACCACGTCGTGGGTGGGCGCCCAGCGGGAGCTGGCGGCGCTGTCCTTGATCGCCACCGCGGCGCCGAGCGACAGGGCGAGCGGATGCCCGCCGGCGAAGGCGAGCAGCGGATCGCGCAGGTCGCCCACCACGCCACGGGAGTCCAGCAGCGCGGCGGCGTCCGCGGGGCGCAGGTCGCCCAGCGCCATGACCTGCAACATGTCGGCCCAGCCCGGGTCGGCCTGCCACATCATGTCCGGCGGCACCCGTCCGGCCAGCACGACCAGCGCGCCGACCGGCAGCGTCGGCAGGAACCTGTCGCGCAGCCAGCCCTCCAAACCGTGGATGCGATCGAAGGTGTCGATCAGCAACACCGCCCGCTCGTCGGCGAGCAGCGTGCCGATCTCGGCGGCGAAGGCAGCGGGCGACGGGTCGAGCATCCGCCCGTCCAGCATCAGCACGTTGCGATCGGCCTCCACGGCACGCTGGGCGAAGCGTTTCAGCAGCGCCGACTTGCCGACGCCGCCGGGGCCGTGCACGAACAGCACCCTGCCGCCGCTGTGCAACGCCTCCTCGAAGGCGGCGAGTTCCTCCTCACGTCCGACGAAGGCGCGCTGCCTGGCCGCTTGAAGGCGTCCGCCCAAGCGCCCAGAGCACTCCTCCCTTACGTCCGGGTTAGTGCAGAGTTTCTCGAGATTCATAGATGCGAGTCCAGAGGCGATAGTCCCGACCCGTTATCAATGGTTGGTGACATACCGGTAACTCTAGCGCCGCGAGCGGCCAAGTTAGCCAAATTGTGCTTAAGCCAACATATTACCGAAAATATTAGCAAGCGCTAATTTGGCGGCATATATCGTTCGTCAACGCATTCACAAAGCGGCAAGCTCCAGCGCGCAGGCGCTCAGGCCGTATTCGCTGGACGCCTTGACGAACACCAGGTCTCCCGGCCGGAGCAGCCCGGTGGCCAGCCCGACGGCCTCCCGCACGTCCCCTGCCGTGTGCACGACGACACCGCCGGCCTGCCGCGCCTCCTCCGCGATGGCGCGCTCGTCCTCTTCGCCGACCGCGATCAGCACGTCGATGCCCAGCTCGGCCACCAGCCGGCCCACTTGCGCGTGCCGGGACCGCGAGGCGTCGGCCTGCTGCCCCATGCCGCCGAGCACGGCGATCGTACGGCGGTCGCCGGCCAGCGCCTTGAACGCGCGCAGCCCGGCCCGCATGGACTCCGGGTTGGCGTTGTAGGCGTCGTTGATGACGGTGACGCCGTCGGTGCCGTCGAGCAGTTCAAAGCGGCCGGCCGAGCGCGGCCCCGCCGCCGACAGCCCGCCGGCGATCTGCTCGACGGACAGCCCGAGCGTGTACGCGGCCGCGGCGGCGGCCAGCGCGTTGGCCACCTGGTGCTCGCCGATGAGGCCGAGCTCGACCCTGGCCCGGCCCGTGGGCGTCACCAGGTCGAAGGAGGGCCTGGCCGCGTCGCCCATCCGCACCTCCTCGGCGCGTAGGGGGGCCTCCGCCGTCCTGCCGTACAACACGATCTTGCCCCGGGTGCGGCCCGCCATGCCCATGACGTACGGGTCGTCCGCGTTGAGCAGCGCGTGCCCTTCGGGTCGCAGCGCCTCGACCAGTTCGCCCTTGGCCTCGGCCACGTCGGCCAGGCCGCCGCCCATCCGGGAGACGTGCGCGGCCCCGACGTTGAGCACCAGGCTCAGGTCCGGCGGCGCGATCCCCGTCAGGTAGGTCAGGTCGCCCTTCGTGCCCGCCCCCATCTCCAGCACCAGGTACCGGGTCTCCGGGCCGGCGCGCAGCACGGTGATCGGCAGTCCCAGCTCGTTGTTGAACGAGCGGTCGGTGGCGATCGTCGGGGCGTGCGGTTCCAGGATCTGGGCCAGCAGGTCCTTGGTGGTGGTCTTACCGACGGAGCCGGTCAGGGCGATCACGGTGGGATCGAGACGCGCGAGCACGTGTCCTGCCAGCACGCCCAGTGCCTGCTGCACGTCCTCGACCACCAGCGCGGGCACGCCCACGGGGCGGGAGGCCAGCACGGCCGTGGCGCCGTCGGCCACGGCCTTGGCGGCGTAGTCGTGGCCGTCCACGCGGGCGCCGGCGGTGGCGACGAACAGGCCGCCCCGCACCACCTCGCGGGAGTCCACCGCCGCGGGCGCCGTCACCAGCGCCTCCGGGTCGGTCACGTCGTGCAGGCCGGCGTCGAGGATCCGGGCGATCTCGGCCAGCGTCATGGGGATCATGCGTTGCTCCTGATGAGCGCCAGGTCGAAGGAGTGGTTCATGCGGCGCTCCGGGCGAGCGCCAGGTCGAGGGGGTGGTTCACGCGGCGCTCCGGGCGGGCGCCAGATCGTCGCGGCGGGTCATGCGCCGCTCCGGGCGAGCGCCAGGTCGATGAGGCGGCACAACAAATCCGGATAAGGGACCCCGCTGGACTCCCAGGCCCTGGCGTAGACGGAGCGGGGGGTGAAGCCCGGCATGGTGTTGATCTCCAGCACGTACAGGCGGCCGGTCTCCTCCTCGTAGAGGAAGTCCACGCGGGACAGGCCGTAACCGCCGATCGCCCGGTAGGCGCGCAGCGACAACTCGCGCACCTCGTCGGCGATCCGCTCGGGCAGCGTCACCGGGATCGTGGCGATCTCGGCCCTGCTGAGGTACTTGGCCTCGTAGTCCAGCCAGTCGCCGCTCACCAGCAGTTCGCCCGGCATCGAGGCGACCGGGGTGTCGTGGTCGCCGAGCACGCCGCAGATCAGCTCCCGCGCCCGCACACCCTGCTCGACGATGACGACCCGGTCGTAGGTGAGGGCCAGTTCGACGCCCGCGCGCAGTTCCTCGGCGGAACTGACGCGGGAGATGCCGATGGAGGAGCCCATGTTGGCCGGTTTGACGTACATCGGCCAGTCCAGCGACTTGACCAGGCCCTCCTGGTCGGTCGTGCCGCGCCAGTCGTGCTCGGAGAACCAGACGTGCGGGGTGACGGGGATGTCCTCGGCCAGGAACGAGCGCCGCATCGCGACCTTGTCCATGGCCACGGCCGAGGCCAGCACCCCGCACCCCACGTACGGCAGGCCCAGCGTCTCCAGGTGGCCCTGGATGACGCCGTCCTCGCCGTAAGGGCCGTGCATCACGGGAAAGACCACGTCGGCCACGTCGGCGGACAGCTCGATCGGCCATCTGCCCTGCCGGTCGACGATGACGGGAACGGGCAGGTACCGGTCCTTGGGCAGGGCGTCGAGCACGGCCTGCGCCGACTGCAGCGACACCTCGTGCTCGGGAGACGGCCCGCCGGCCAGCACGGCCACGCGCAGCCGTTCTGTCATGATCGATCAGCCTTTCTGCCCACGGGATCGACGGCGGCGCATGCGTCACCGCCATCCGACCCGAAGAGTGTGGCGGCCCGGCCTGACCGCTTCCCAGACCATTAGTTGTCCAATTTCTGACCACCCGCCCGGACCTGGGACGTCAGCGGGCTCTGACGGCCTGGAGCCGGTCTGGCCTGTTGGTCATGATGCCGTCCACGTTGTACGAGATCAGCCGCCGCATGAGCGCGGACCCGTCCGCCGACCAGGTGTAGACCCGCATGCCGCGCTCGTGCGCCCGTTTGACGTAGCGGGCGGTGAGGCCGGTGTGCGGAAGGGTGATGCCGCCGGCGTACCTGGCCAGCTCGGCGAGCCGGCCGGGCGGCGGCTTGCCGAGCAGCGCGATGGGCAGGTCGGGCACCATGGCGCGCAGCAGCCGCATCGACTGCCAGCCGAACGCCTGCACGGTCAGGTGCTCGGCGCTCCACAAGCCGCGCTCCTCCTGCAGCTCCGCCGCCACCCGCCGGTCGATGTCCGGGCTGTGCCTGGCGTGCTTGACCTCCAGCAGCAGCCCGGTGCCGGTGCCGTGCAGCGCCTCCAGGGCCTGCTTGAGCGTGGGCACGCCCTCGCCGCGGTAGCGCGGGGAGAACCAGGATCCGGCGTCCAGCCGCTGGATCTCCGCCAGCGTGAGGTCGGAGACCTTCCACGGGGACCGCCTGGGGAAGACCTTCTCGGCATCGGTGGTGCGGGCCAGCGTCTCGTCGTGCATCAGGATGAGCCGGTGGTCCTTGGTCTGCTGGACGTCGAACTCGCACACGTCGGCCCGCTGGCTCCTGGCCAGGGCGCAGGCCGCGATGGTGTTCTCGGGCGCGTGGACGGATCCGCCGCGGTGCGCGATGTTCTCCACCTCGGGCGGCGGGGCCGCGTGTACCGGGCTCGTCATGAGGGCCAGGGTCAGGGTCGCGGCGGCGATGCCGAGTGAGCGGTACATGTGCCTCCCCTCGTGAGCACTATGTGAGAAAAGTGCCCACTAGGCAGGGGAAGGACCGTTTTCTACCGCCATGTCGGCCGTGTCAGTACGAAGGTTTTGACCCGGCGTGACCGCCCGGCCCGCCCCCCGGAGGACGGGCCGGACTTCCCGGTCAGAACCGCAGCTTGCGCAGGTAGCGGTAGCCGACCTCCGACGTACGCCGGGGCGTCACGTCCGGCGTGTCGTTCTCCACGATGTACTCCCTGACCCGGTGGGCATCGAACACCCGCCGGAAGTCGATCGTCCCGGTGCCGAGGTCGGCCATGTCGCCGTCGAGGTGCCGGTCCTTGACGTGGTACTGCAGCACCCGCTGCGGCGCCCTGCGGATGACGTCGATCGCGAACTTCACCGGATCCCGCACGCCGCGCCCGACACCGCCGGTGACCGCCCAGTAGATGTCGATCTCCAGGTGGACCAGGCGCGGGTCGAGCTCCTTGGTGAGCACGTGCCACGGCGTCACGCCGCCGCCGAGGTCGGTGGTGAACTCGTGGGCGTGGTTGTGGTAGCCGTAGCGCAGCCCGGCCGAGCGGGCGGCCCGCGCCTCGACGTTCATCCGCTCCGCCCAGCCCTTCCACTCGTCCAGGCTGTCGGAGGCCAGGTAGGGCACGACCATGTAGGTCTGGCCGAGGGTCAGCGCGTTCTGGATCTTGGTGTCCAGCGCGGCGTCATCGGCGCTGATGCCGTCGTGGCTGGAGCTGGCCTCCAGGCCGAGCCCGTCGAGGAACTCGCGTAACTGCTGCGCGGTACGGCCGAAGTAGCCGAGCGCGAGCTCCACCTTCGGATAGCCGGTCTCGGCCAGGTAGGCGAGCGTGGTGTCGTAGTTCTGGGCCAGGTCGTCGCGTACCGTCCAGAGCTGGATGCTGATCTGGCCCGGCGGGACACGTTCCTTGTGACGGTGGTGCGGTGGGGTGGCGGCGGCGGCAGGGGACGCGGCGACGAACGCGCCCGCCCCCAGCCCGAGGCCCGCCGCGAGCAGGGCGCGCCTGCTGGGATAGCCGTAACACATGGGATCTCCTAGTCCGTGGGCTGCAACACGACCTGGGTGCTGCTGGTCAGCGGGGGCAGGCCGCCGGTGCCGGGGTCGGTGTAGGTGGCGACGAAGACGCCGGTCAGGTTGTCGGTCTCCGGGTCGTGGCCGCTGGGCTCGGTGGTCTGGATCGAGCCGGTGCAGCCGCGGGCCGTGGTCTGCGGGTGGCCGTGGTCGTCGTGGCCGAGTATGTAGTCCACGGTCACGTTGGCGCAGTTCACCGGCTGGTCGTCGGTGACGCGCACCTCGAACTCGACGAGGTCGCCGAAGGTGAACTGCTGGCCGTTGGCGGGACGTACCAACTCGACGACCGGCACCGCGTTGCCGACCACGACGCGCACCGACGTGGACGCCGACCGGCCGCTCGGGTCGGTGACCCTGAGCGTGGCGTTGTAGATGCCGTCCTTGGTGAACGTGTACGACCCCGCCGCACTACGCGAGTCCACCCTGCCGTCGGCGTTGAAGTCCCACGCGTAGCGGATGTTGTCGCCGTCGGGGTCGCTGGTCCCGGTGCTGGTGAAGCCGACGGTGAGCGGCGCGAGGCCGGCCGTCACCGACGCCGCCGCGACCGGGATCGGCGTGTGGTTGCCGGTGTTGCCGATGTAGTCGATGCGGGCGAGCTGGGCGTCCGGGTTCTCGCTGAAGAAGCCGTCGCCGTACTCCAGGACGTAGAGCGCGCCGTCGGGGCCGAACTCCATGTCCATCGCGTTGTCGAAGACCATCGAGGGCAGCACGTCCTCGATCCGCCCGTCACGGTGGAAGGCCTTGACGTAGTCACGGGTCCACTCGTAGAAGAGCGGCACGCCGTCGTAGTACCTCGGCCAGCCCACGGCGGTACGCCCGCGCGTGTCGTCCCGGTCGAAGTCGTAGGCCGGTCCCGCCATCGGGCCGATGCCGCCGGTCCCCAGGGCGGGGAACTCCTGCGAGAGCCCGTAGGAGTACCACACGTCGGGCTGCGTCACCGGCGGCAGCGCGCGCAGGCCGGTGTTGCGCGGCGACTCGTTCACGGGCGCGGCGCAGTTGAAGCTCGCTCCCGAGGCGCCGGTCGCGAAGTCGTAGTCCACGTACGGCAGCCGCGCGGTCGCGCAGTACGGCCAGCCGTAGTTGCCCGCCTTCCTGACCACCGTCCACTTGCCCTGCCCCGCCGGACCGCGCGCCGGGTCGGCCTCGTTCTCGTCGGGCGAGTAGTCGGCGACGTACAACTCGCCGGTCCTCTTGTTCAGCTCGATCCTGAACGGGTTGCGCAGGCCCATCGCGTAGATCTCCGGCCGCGTGCCCCTGGTGCCGGGACGGAAGAGGTTGCCCTTGGGGATGGAGTAGGAGCCGTTGTCGCGTACGTTGATGCGCAGGATCTTGCCGCGCAGGTCATTGGTGTTGCCCGCGCTGCGCTGGGCGTCGAAGGCCGGGTTGCGGTCGGCCCGCTCGTCGATCGGGGTGAAGCCGCCGGACTGGAACGGGTTGGTGTCGTCGCCCGTCGAGAGGTAGAGGTTGCCCGCCGCGTCGAAGACGATGTCGCCGCCGACGTGGCAGCAGATGCCCCGGTCCACCGGGACGTCGAGGATGCGCTGCTCGGTGCGCAGGTCGATGGTCGAGCCCGTCCAGCGGTAGCGGGAGAGCCTGATCAGGCCCTTGAAGGGGGCGAAGTCCGCGGGGGTGCCGGTCGTCGGGGCGTCGCCCTCGTTGACGTCCGGCGTGGCCGGGTCGTCGATCGGGGTGTTCAGCGGCGGCGAGTAGTAGAGGTAGATCCAGTCGTCCTTCTTGGAGCCCTTGCCGAATCCGGGGCTGAGGGCGATGCTCTGCAGCCCTTCCTCGTCGTGCTGGTAGACGTCGAGCTCGGCGGCCGTGGTGTTGAGGCCGGTCTTCGGGTCGTGTAACCAGACCACCCCGCGCCTGGTGGTGTGCAGGACCCTGGAGTCCGGTAACACCGCAAGGTCCATGGGCTCGCCCGGATGGTCGTTGAGCGTCACCTTCTGGAACTGGTCGTCGGGTGGCGGCGCCGCCCCGCTGCCGGCCTGCGCGGCGGCGGGCGGCATGAGGATCACCGCAGCGGTGAGGGCCGCGATCATGGTTCTCGCGCTCATGCCTCTCTCCTTCGGTCTACTCGGGGGAATAAGAGAGGGCAAAGTAACGTGAATGTAACCCGAGTTACGCCGACCGAGGAGGGCCTAATCACGACGGATCGAGCAGCCTTTCGCCTCCGATCGGACTAAGTAACGGCGGCGGGGAACGCGGTCGCCCCCTGCCCGCGGGCGGCGGGCAGGGGGCGAGGGTTCAGAGGGCGGGCAGGTGTGGCGGCGCTACTTCTGCTCCTCCATGGTGACGGTGACGGTGCTCTCCTTGCCGTCCCGCTGGTAGGTGACCGGGACCTGCTGGCCCACCTTGTAGCCGCGGACGAGGCCGACGACCGTGTCCCCGCCCTGGACCGGCGTCTGGCCGACCTTGGTGATCACGTCACCCTGCCGGAGCCCGGCCTTGTCGGCGGGGCTGCCCTTGGTGACCTGGCTGATCACCGCGCCGGTCACGTCGCCGGTGGCGCCGACCACGCCCACGCCGAGGTAGACGTGGCTGACCTTGCCCTTGCTGATGAGCTGCTCGGAGACGTGCTTGGCGGTGTTCACGGGGATCGCGAAGCCGAGGTTCACGCCGTCCGCGGCGATCGCGCTGTTGATGCCGACCAGCTCGCCGGCCGCGTTGACCAGCGCGCCGCCGGAGTTGCCCGGGTTGATCGCCGCGTCGGTCTGGATCATGCCGCCGAGCGTGGTCGTCTCGGACTGCTGCTGCTGTTGTTGCTGCCCGCCCCAGCCGGGCGGGAGCTGCTGCTCCTCCTGCCCGCTCCCGGCCGTCACGGTACGGTCGAGCGCGCTGATGATGCCGGAGGTCACCGTGCCGTCCAGGCCCAGCGGGCTGCCGATGGCCAGGACGTCGTCACCGACCTTGAGCCCGGCGCTGTCGCCGAGCGCCACCTTGGCCAGCCCCGACACGCCCTCGGCCTTGATCACGGCCAGGTCGGTGGCCGGGTCGGTGCCGATCACGCGGGCCTTGGCCGTCTTGCCGTCGCTGAACTTGACCGTCACGCCGTTCTGACCGGAGACGACGTGGTTGTTGGTCAGGACGTAGCCGTCCTCCGACAACACCACGCCCGAGCCCTCGCTCGTCTGGCCCTGGATCATCACCACCGACGGCTGCACCTTCTCCGCCACCTGGGCGACCGTGAACTCGTCGGAGGCCGTGCGGAACACCGGGCTCGGGGAGCTCGTGGTCGCGGCGGCCACGGGCGTGTTCGAGCCCGCCAGGTACGCCCCCACGGCCCCGCCGCCCAGCGCCGCCACCGACATCGCCGCCACGGCGGCCAGCGCGAACCCCGCGATCGCCTTGCGGGTCAGCATGAAGCCGGTCCGCGGTGCGGGCGGAGGCGGGGGCGGCGGGGCGATCGTCGGGTTCGGCCGGGTGAACCCTCCGGCCGAAGGCGGCCTGTCACCGAACTGGCTCCAACCACCGGTACGAGGCTCGTTCGGCACGTTCGCGTCCATGTCATCTCCTAGTGTCCCGATGAACACAAGAGTGATCCATGGTGCGTAAACACCGACTAAGCCCAAGATTGCCACGCCCCGATACCCCTGA
The DNA here is from genome assembly GCF_040655495.1 of Nonomuraea sp. NPDC050404. Classification (NCBI taxonomy): domain Bacteria; kingdom Bacillati; phylum Actinomycetota; class Actinomycetes; order Streptosporangiales; family Streptosporangiaceae; genus Nonomuraea; species Nonomuraea sp. NPDC050404. The sequence goes on along the minus strand of NZ_JBFAKB010000022.1, from coordinate 135,959 downwards.
TATCGGCCTTATCGCCCCTGGCAGAGCCCGATCTCCGCGGTCCGAAAAAACTTCAGGGAGAGGTGCGGCAGTACGGTCCCGGAGGCACTTCCGGCCCGTGGAACGTCATGCAGATGACGTCACCGGACACCAGCGGCGCGCTCGGCTCGAACGAGCCCTCGATGTAGCCCGGCTCCGTGCGGTAGGTGAGGTTTCCGCCGACGGGGACGCCGTTGACGGTGGCGCTCCACGTCAGCGTGGCCGGCGGCGGCTGGATGGTGAAGACGAAGCTGCCGTTGTCGAGGCCGGTGCAGACCGGGGTCTCCGGCGCGCAGACGGGCGGCCCCTGCGCGGTTGCGGCCCGCGCGGGCCCGCCCGCGACGAGCAGGGCCGCGAGAGGCGCCAAAAGGCCCAGGGAGATCCGGACGATCAACTTGGCGTTCATGGCGCAACCCCCGTGGTTTTCGGGCCTTTGACGAAACGATCCGACATTAACGCGATCATCCAGTCAGCAGCCACCTCACCATATGGTGACGATCTCCTTACCCACAGTGACAATACGTGACGGAGTCATTACGGTGCGTAGTGATCACTTAACGAAACAGCCCTCTCCTACCGTGACTGGTCCCGCCACCGCTCCCCCTGGTGGCGGGACCTCCCACTTTGTACCGTCAGCGCAAGCCGCCCGGCACGATCAAACCTGTCTCGTACGCGGCGATCACCGCCTGCACCCGGTCCCGCAGCCCCAGCTTGGTCAGCACATTGCTGACGTGCGTCTTCACCGTGTGCTCGCTGACCACCATCTCCCGCGCGATCTCCGCGTTGGACAACCCTCCGGCGATCATCCGCATCGTCTCCCGCTCGCGCGCGGTCAGCACGGACAGCCGCTCCGACGGCGGCTCTGCGGGCCGGGGAGCGGCGGCCCTGGAGGTGAAGTCGGCGATCAGTCTCGTGGTGACCGAAGGGGCGAGCAACGACTCGCCGGCCGCGACCACCCGTACGGCGTGCACGAGGTCGTCGCGGCGCACGTCCTTGAGCAGGAACCCGCTGGCCCCGGCCCGCAGCGCGTCGTAGACGTAGTCGTCGAGATCGAACGTGGTCAGCATGAGGACGCGGCAGTCCCCGTCCGCGCACACGACGCGCGCCGCCTCGATGCCGTCCATGACCGGCATGCGGATGTCGAGCAGGAGCAGGTCGGGGCGGTGTTCGCGGACGGCGGCGACCGCCTGGGCCCCGTCGCCCGCCTCGGCGACGACCTCGATGTCCTGCTGAGCGTCCAGAATCATGCTGAACCCGGCGCGTACCAGCTCCTGGTCGTCCGCCACCACCACGCGGATGCTCATGCGGCCGCCAGCGGAAGCCGGACGAGGATGCGGAAGCCGGGCCCGTCGGCGCGCGGCCCGAGGGCGGCGGTGCCGCCACAGGCGGCGGCGCGCTCGCGGATGCCGATCAGGCCGTTGCCGCCCGAGGGCAACGCGGCCTTCCGGCCGTGGCCGTTGTCGGTGATGTCGATCATGAGTGCGTGGTCCTGCCAGGTGAGGGCGATGTCGGCGCGGGTGGCGTCCGCGTGTTTGACGATGTTGGTGAGGGCTTCCTGGGTGATGCGGTACGCGGCGACCTCCGTGTCGGGGGAAAGGGGCCGCGACTCGCCCGAGGTGGAGTATGTCACGTCAAGTCCGGTTGTCCGGACCTTGTCGGCCAGGGCGGCCAGCCCCGCGAGCGTGGGCTGAGGGCCGCGCGGGCCCTCCTCCTCCTTGAGGACCTTCAGCAGCCTGCGGAGCTGTTCCATGGCGTCACGCCCGGACGAGGCGATCGCGTCGAAGGCGGCCACCGCCTTGGCCGGGTCCGCGGCGACCGCCACGGGCCCCGCCTCCGCCTGGACCACCATGACGCTGACCGCGTGGGCCAGGATGTCGTGCATGTCGCGGGCAATGCGGGCCCGCTCGCGTTCGGCCGCCCGCTCGGCCTCGATCTCACGCTCGCGGGCGAGCCGGACGGCGCGCTCCTCCAGCGCGGCGGCGTGGGCGCGGGAGGCCGCCGCCGCCCGCCCGATCGCGTACGCGGCCACGAAGAGCACGACCCCGCGCAACGCCGTCTCGGCCGAGCCGACGCTGAGCAGGCCGCCGAGCAGCGTGAGGACGAACATCACCCGGCGCGGCCACCGGGCGGAGTGGGCGGCCACGGTGTAGAAGGCCACCAGGCTCGTGTACCAGATCGGCTGCGCGGCCACCTGATCCACCCGGTCGTACAGGCCGGTGGGGATGATCACGGCCAGCAGGACCGTCACCGGCGCACGGCGGCGCCAGACCAGCGGCGCGGCGGAGGCGGCCACGACGGCGTAGCCCCACCAGTGCCAGGGCCCGCCCCACGGGTTCGCCCGGGAGAAGAACGGCCACAACTGCACGAGGAGCGTCAGCGCCGCCAGCGTCCCGTCCACCAGGGTCGGGGGCAACGAGGCCACCCAGTGGCGCAGGCGTGAGACTTGCTGGGGCTCCGACATGGGACCCCATCTTGCCCGTCCGCTCATGACAGCGCGGCAGCAGCCCTGACCTGCGTGGCGGGGGCCCGGCGCGCGAGCGGAACGAACGAGACCAGCAGGCAGAGCGCGCCGAGCGGGATGAGGTCCTTGTCGATGAACGGCAGCGCCAGGTCCAGCGCCACCAGCACCGGGGTCCAGGCCCTGACCTCGCGCCGGACCGCGACCTGGATGACCAGGGCGAGCTGGGCCAGGTAGAACAGGAACGGGCCGCCGTCGTAGACCGCGATCGACACCCCGGGAACGCTCTTGACCTGATCGAACAGCACACCCATCCCGGCGTGGTCGGCGGCCAGGAAACCGACGGCGATGTCGATCCCGAACTGCGCGATCAGCGTCGCGATGCCGACGGTGCCGGCCGCCGCGCTGACGGTGGACAACGTGTCCCGTCCCGCCATGGCGCGCAACTGCCAGAAGATCGGCACGAACAGGACGAGGGCCGCGATGAAGGCGAGATGGCCGGTGGTCCAGGCCAGGCCGGGGCCGCGACTGCCGTCGAGGCCGTCGATGATGCGGATCACTCCGTAGGCGAACACGAGCAGGGGCGCGGCGAGGAAGGCGAGACGGGGGTTCATGGGGGAAATGTTCGTTCTGTGAGGGGGTGGCGGGCATCGCCGACGCGAGGGATTCGAGGGCTCCCCCGCAAGAGCGAGAAGGAATGGGTCGCTCCGGCGATCCGCCGCGGTGGGGCGTTCGCGCAGGATGTTCGGCATTCCCCGGAACCTCAGGAGATGACCGTGCAGAAAACAGCAGCCGCCGGCCTCGCACTCGCCCTCGCCGCCGTCCTCACGGCGACGCCCGCCCAGGCGGCCGCCCCGACGCCGATCCTCACCCCAACGGCCACTTGCCCGCCACCCTCGGCGATCCAGCCCGATCCCGACGCGGAGATCCCGCCGATCAACGCCGCCGCATTGCGCAAGACGATCGCCGATCTGCCCGCCGCGGACGCCACCGCGGCGGTCGTGCGGGTGGGCGGCTCCGATGGGTCGTGGAAGGGTGTGAGCGGCGTGACCGACCTGACCGGCAAGCGCGAGGCGACCGAGCACGTACGCTTCCGCGCGGGCAGCGTGACGAAGATGTTCACCACCGCCGTCGTGCTGCAACTCGTGGCCGAGGGCAGGCTCTCGCTCGACGACACCGTCCAGTCCCGCCTGCCGGGACTGCTGCCCCGCACCTACCCCAAGGTGCGCGTCGGCCAACTGCTCAACCACACCAGCGGCCTGCCGGCGCCGGACCTGCCCGGCACGTTCGACTACGTCTACCGGACCAGGTTCAAGAAGTGGACGCCGGAGCAGTACGTGGGCCTGGCCGTGCGCAACCCGATCGAGTTCACCCCCGGCACCAGGCAGCACTACCTCAACACCAACACGTTCGTGGCCGGGCTGCTGATCGAGAAGGTCACGGGCAGGACGTACGAGCGCGAGGTCACCAAGCGCATCCTGCGCCCGGTCGGCATGCATCACAGCTATCTGCCCGGCCTGTCGACCCGCATCAAGGGCCCGCACAACCAGGGCTACCAGAGCGTGCCCGCGGGCTTCCCCGACGCCGTCGCCTACGGTGACGGGCACGTGGTGAACATGACGGAGATGAGCGTCACCTCGACCTGGGCCTCGGGCGACCTCATCTCGACGGCCGCCGACCTGGAGAAGTTCGTCACGGCCCTGTTCTCCGGCGAGGTCGTGCCGCGCGCGCAGCTCGAAGCGATTTTCACGGTTCCGGATGTGACGATGTTCGACGACTGCGGCAACCAGCCGGCCATCTACACCTCGGGCATGTCGAAGATGGTGCTGCCCGGCGGGATCGTCGCGTACGGCAAGACGGGAGCCCGCTACGGTTACTCGGCGGGTGTCGGCGCGACCCGCGACCTGTCGCGCACCGTGGTCTACTCGGTCAACTCCACCGACGCCAAAGCCTCCGGCCAGAACCAGCGGACCCTGGGGATCGCGCTGGCCGCCTTCGCCTGACGTCTTCCGGGATGTGAGGCTCCAAGCCCGCACATCCCGGACAGACGTACGCTCAGCGCCGGCGCCGCCGGCGACGCCGCGCCCGGCCTCCACCGGCGGGTTCGTTCCCGCCCGGTGTCGGCTGAGGCCCGGGTAGCCGGAGTATGGGTAGTCGGAATGAGCTGAGTCCCAGATATCGCTGAATGGCCATGGGTCCTCCCTCGTACGAACCGTGGGACCTGGGTGCCGGACGACTGCCCGCCCGGCACCGGACTGACCCGCTCCCCTACCCAGCGAGTGACCACAAAACGTCCTGACCTGGGGTTATTTGTCGGACAGCTTGCGACGCTTGAACATCGGGTGCTTGGTCTCCCAGTAGCGCCAGCCCTCCACGCGGGAGGGCACGTTGGCGATGCCAGCGGCGACCTTGACCCGCTCGCAGGTGCCGAGCACCGACCAGGACGACCAGCCGACGCGGTAACCGAACACGCGGTACCACATGTTGCCGTACATTCCGTCGCTGACTTCGCGGGTGTATTCGTGCCCGCTGTAGACCATGTGCCGCTCTTCGAGGTGCGGCAGGCCCAGACGGCGGAGGTTGTGAATGACATCCTCCTTTTCGATGACCTTTTCGGCCTCGTTCTCCGTCTCCAGGAAGGCCGTCACCTCGTGCTCACGCGTGACCGACACCGTCATCGAGCCGCCGGGGCCGTCGATGTAGCGGGTGCGGGGCACGAAGAAGTTCCGCGGCGACATCTGGTGGATCCGCCAGAAGGTGTGTGGCCTGCAGTTCCTGCCACCGTCCGAGTCGTGGTGGGTGTTGTGGAAGCCGTGGTCGAGCTTGTCGCCGTGGTCGTCCTTGTGGGTGTCGGCGCCCGCCCCCGGCGCCAGGGTGATGACCAGAGCCGCCGCCAGGAAGCCACGCATACCGGGCATCGCCATTTTTCTCAGTGGGGTGAACATTCACCGTTCCTTTCGGAATGCGACCGATAGTCGCCAGACCGGTACGATGCTTACAGTTGCCGCGAGCCAGATGACAACGCCACGCCGAAGTCCAATTTCCCGTACCGGGAAAGAGCCGGTGAAAAAGCGTCGATATTGAGCGGCCATTTGGCAAAGGAATTATTGCGCGGCTTCGGTGACGCTGCGTGTCGCACCGTGTCCGCCCCGTGGATCCGTCATATCCAGATGTGCACCCATTGAGGAAGAAGGAGCTCCTCGTACGTACCTCCCTACGGCAGATTCCGGGTTTCGGGAGGTACGTAAATGCACCGCAGAGTCAGCCTGCTGTCCGCCATCGCGCTCGCCGTGGCCGGGGCCCTGGTCCCGGCGGGCACGGCGCAGGCCCAGGTCGCGAACGGGCTCGGCCCCAGGCCCGTGGGGTGGACCGCCACGGATTCCTCGTCCCAGCGCAGGACCGTCTCGCAGTACTGGACCACGCGGCGCATGCTCGCCGCGCAGCCCCTGGACACACCCGCGCCCCGGCGCGGCGCCCGGCCGTCGCTGGGCGACCCGTGGGCCCAGCGGGGCGCCTCGGCCACGACCCCACGGCGATCGCAGTGGAACACCCGCGGCTCGTCCTGGTCCGTGCCGGGAACCAAGCCGTTCACCAGCACCATCACAACCACCTCTGTCAACACCGCGCGGCAGGCTCTGATCCCGAACAGCCGTGGCCTGCAGTGGACGGACGGCGGCGCGATCGTGCGCACCACCGGCCGGGTCTTCTTCACCACCGCCGACGGCCGCAACTCCTCCTGCTCGGGCTCGGCCGTGACCAGCGCGAACGAGAGCACGGTGATCACGGCCGGGCACTGCGTGAAGCTGGACGGCGCGGCCCATCGCAACTGGGCGTTCGTGCCCGCCTTCGACGACGGCCGGCGCCCGTTCGGCACCTGGGTGGCCGCCTCGATGTTCACCACGCAGCAGTGGAACGCCAATGAGGACATCAACTTCGACATGGCCGCCGTCGTGGTGGCCCCGCTGAACGGCCGCACGCTGACCGACGTCGTGGGCGGGCAGGGCGTGGCCTTCAACCAGCAAAGACAGCAGCAGATGTACGCCTTCGGCTACCCGGCGGCCGATCCGTTCGACGGGTCGGAGCTGATCTACTGCAGTGGGCGGGCGTTCAACGACACCGTCATGACCAGGGACCAGGGGCTGCGCTGCAACATGACCGGCGGATCGAGCGGCGGCCCGTGGTTCCTGGGGTTCAACGAGTCGACGGGGCTGGGCATGGTGAACTCGGTCAACAGCTTCACCTACAACTTCGCCCCCGGCTTCATGTTCGGCCCGTTCTTCGGCGATGAGGTGATGTCGGTCTACCAGTCGGCCCAGAACTCCGAAGCACTCTGACCGTCACCCGCACGCCCTGGTCCGCCGGGCGGCTCTGACCGTTACGGACACGGTCAGCTCTGACCGTTTACGGACATGCTCAGGGCCGCCGATCGGCTCTGGCCGTAATTCGATGGCATCGGTCCCGCCCTCGTGATTACCGTGTCGCCGGTGATTTACGAGCATCCCCTGGCCTACGCGCTCGGGCTCGAAGGCATGGCGCTGATGCGCTCGTTCACCGGCGAGCACGGCCGCGAGTTCGTCGAGGCGCGCATCGCCGAGATCCGCCGGCTCCTCGACGACGAGTCGCTGGCGCGGGCGGCCGTCGAGGTGGCCCGCGTGGACACCGTGGACGGCTACCGGATCTGGTCGCAGACCTACGACGGCCCCAACTCGGCGTTCGACTTCGACGAGCCCATCGTGGCGGAGATCCTCGACGGGCTGCCGCCGGGCGTCGCCCTGGACGCCGGCTGCGGCACGGGACGGGTCGCGGCGAACCTGGCCGGGCGCGGTCACCGCGTCCTCGGCGTGGACAGCTCGCCCGACATGCTCGCGCGGGCCCGCGAACGGGTGCCGGAGGGCGATTTCAGGCTCGGCGACCTGACCCGCCTGCCGGTGCCCGACGACACCGCCGACCTGATCGTCTGCTCGCTGGCGCTGACCCACGTGCCCGACCTGGACCCGGTGATCGCCGAGTTCGCCCGGGTGCTGCGGCCCGGCGGGCATGTGGTGATCTCCGACATCCATCCCACGGGGGTGGCGCGGGGCGTCGTCCCGCCCGTACGCCTGCCGGACGGCCGTCCCGGGCGGGTGGCCACGTACTGCCACCCGATCGGCGACTACGTACGGGCGGCGCTGAAGGCGGGTCTCCAGGTACGGCGCTGCGAGGAGCCCACGATGCCGCCCCCGGCCGCCGGACCACAGAAGGAGCCGGGCGAGCTCGGGCCGTGGCAGCTGTGGCCGTGGGTGCTGGTGGAGCTGGTGCCCGAGGCGGCCAGGGCGGCCATCGAGGGCGCGCCGGCGATCGTCGTCTGGCACTTCCAGCTCCCCTCCTGACGCGGCGAGCCGGGACAGCAGTGCAAATTGGGGCATTGACGAAAAATCCTTACATGGTACTCATAGATCAAGTCGGAAAGCTTCAATCCCCTCGCTGAGATCGTCCCGATGCTCACCCAAGGAGGACGCGCATGGCGCGCACCGACCCGCCCGCCGACTTACTCGGCCCCGTCCAAGGAGAGGTCTCCTGGTTCTGCTGCGGCACCGCCTGGGGCCCCTGCAGCAGCACCGGCAAGGGAGCCTGTGGCACCTGCAACTCCGGCAGCCTCCAACACGCCTGGCCCAACACCTCCGACGCCTGCTGGGCGATCACCCGCCCCGACAGCTGCGGCGTCAGCCTGTCCCGCAGGACCTGTGGTTACCGCCACCGCATCACGGCGCTGTGCACCGGCACCAGCGTCACCACCGCCATCGCCGACTGCGGCCCGCAGACCGACCTGTTCTGCGGCGAGCGGAGCTGCTGCGGCTCGACCTGCGCCAGCAACCGCCTGATCGACCTGACCCCCGCCGCCTACAGCCGGATCGCCAGCCTCTCCTCCGGCCTGCGGCCGGTCGAGATCGCGTCGGCCTAGGAGGGGCGGACAATGCGCAGCAGAAGAGACGTGCTCAGGTCCGCCGTGCTCGGCGGGGGCGCCGGCGTCGTCGCCGCGACCGCGCTGGGCTCACTCGGCCCGGAAGCGGCATTCGCCACTACCGGCCAGAAGGTCGAGCCGGGCGCGCCCGACCCCGACTTCGCCGAGGGCCGGATCCGCTCGATCAAGGACAACACCCTGCTCGTCCTGGGCTCGAACATGGTCTTCCACACCATCAGGGTCGTGGACGGCACCAGCCTGTGGAAACTGGGGCCGGTCCCGTTCGACCAGGCCAAACCCGGTGACGGCCTGTACGCCAGAGGCGTGCGCATGCCGGACGGGATGCTGGCCGCCGAATCGGTCTGGCTCAACATCGTCAACCTCAAGGGTCACATCAAGAACATCACCGGCCAGACCCTCCACCTCGACCACGACGGCCACGAGGTGTTGTGCCACGTCGTGGCCGGCAAGTCGGTCGCCATCCACTCCGAGCGGCCGGCCACCTCCGACCTGTCCATGCTCAAGGTGAGCCAGCACGTGCAGATCCTGGGCGCGTGGCGGCCGGACACCAACGAGGTGGACATCGCCACGGTCTTCTCCCCGCACTAAGGAGGCAGTGCCATGCACGGGATCGCCGCGTCGCAGCCGTACGTGATCGCCTTCTTCCTCCTCTGGGCGGGACTGGCGAAGTTGTCCAGCCGGCGGATGTGGGCCCAGACCGGGCGCACCGCCCTGGCCCGGCTGACCGGCCCGGCGCGCGCGGTCCCCGCGCTGCGGCTCGTGGGCCTGATCGAACTGGCGGTGGCCGCGGCGTTGCTGCTGCCACCGCTCCACCCGCTGGACGGGGTGGCCGCCGCGCTGCTCTCGGCCGGCTTCCTCGCCTATCTCGCCTATGCCCGCGTCGCCGCCCCCGCGTCGGCGTGCGGCTGCCTGGGCGCGCACTCGCGCCCGGTGGACGTGCGGGCCTTCGCCCGCGCGGGCCTGCTGCTGGCCGCCGCACTCCTGGCGACGGTCGCGACCGCACTCCCACCGCTCCCCCTGCTGGTGGTGGCGGAGATGGTGGTGCTGCTGGCGCTCTCGGCGGAGCTGGACCGCTACTGGCTCACCCCGCTGCGCCGCCTGTCGGTACGCCTGCGCCGCCCGCTCGCCGCCCCGCCCCCGGAGCGCGTCCCGCTGGAGTCGTCCCTGCACCTGCTGCGCCGCAGCTCGGCCTACTGCTCGGTGGCCGCCAGGCTCGTCTCGGACGTGCTGGAGACGTGGGACGAGGACGGCATGCGCTTCGTGGTCTACGGGGCCAGGGGGAACACGGCGGTCTTCGCCGTCCCGCTGTCCGGCGATGACCCTGGGGCCGTCCGGGTCGCCCTGGTGGCCGAGGCGCCCAGCCTGACCTGACCGGTTCTCAGTTGTCGCGCGCCGCCGCCCGGTTGTTCGCGATGATCTCGTGGTGCCGTACGACCTCGGCGATGATGAAGTTCAGGAACCGTTCGGCGAAGACCGGGTCCAGCTTCGACTCCTCGGCCAGCGCGCGCAGGCGGCGTATCTGGGCCGCTTCCCGCGCGGGATCGGCCGGCGGAAGCTGGTATTCGGCCTTGAGCCGGCCGACCTCCTGGGTGCACTTGAACCGCTCGGCGAGCAGGTGGACGAGGGCGGCGTCGAGGTTGTCGATGCTGGCCCGGAGCCGTTGCAGCTCCTGACGGACGTAAGCGTCATGCTCAGGCAGACTTTCAGAGGTTTTATCCACCTATACCCCCCTTTGGCATCCTAGGAGGGCAGATATTACCCGCCAATCATCATTGCGGCGAAAGCGCAGGTACAGCCTGCTGTACTCTTTCGCCGCCGATCCCCCGACATTCCCGGCCCTGCCCTATGGTCTGAGGTCGAGGAGGTGGGATGCCGAAGGAGACGCCACGGGCAGCCGTGCTCGCCCGTGCCCGCGCGACCCTGGACGGGCTCGAACAACTCGTCGGCGGCATGGGCACCTCCGCACTCGCGCTGATCGCGCTGACCGGGGTGGCCGCCGTCGCGGTGGCCTGTCTGGCCGGCGTGGGCCTGCTCCTGGTGCCTGCCGCGCTGCGCGGCCTGCGGGCGGTGGCCGACCGGGAACGGGCGCGGCTGTCCCGCTCGGGACCGCACATCCTCAGCCCCGATCCGGTGCCGGACGGCTGGCGGGCGGCCATCCGGCAACCCGCCGCCGGGCGGGAGTTGTTGTGGATGGTCCAGCACGCCACGCTGGGCCTTGCGTACCCGGTGATCGGCCTCACCCTGCCGTTCTCCGCGGTGCGTGACCTGCTCTACCCGCTGTACTGGCGGTTGTTGCCGAACAGCGAGGTGGTCAACGCGGGCCTCGGGTGGCGGACCGACAACTGGCCCGGCGCGCTCGCGGTCAGCCTGCTGAGCGTGTTCTGGCTCGTCCTCGCCCTGATCTTCATCCCGATCCTGGCCAGGATGCAGGCGTGGCACGGCCGGCGGCTGCTGGCCGCCGACCCGTCCACCGACCTGGCGCTGCGGGTCACGCAGCTCACCGCCACCCGCGCGGCGGCGCTGGACGCGCACGCCACCGAGCTGCGCAGGATCGAGCGGTCACTGCACGACGGGACGCAGAACCGGATCGTCGCGGTCAACGTGTTGCTGGGCGCGGCCCGCCGCGCGCTGGCCCGCGCCCCGGCCACCGCCGACGAGGTGCTCGAACGCGCCCAGGACGCGGCCGAGCAGGCGCTGGCCGAACTGCGCGCGGTCGTGCGCAGCATCCTGCCCCCTGTCCTGGACGAGCGCACCCTTCCCGACGCGCTGAGCGGGCTGGCCGCCTCATGCCCGGTGCCCTGCGAGATCGACGCCGAGGTGCCCGGCCGCTGCCCCGCCTCCGTCGAGGCCACCGCCTACTTCGTGGTGGCCGAGGCGCTCACCAACATCGCCAAGCACAGCAAGGCCCGGCGCGCCAAGGTGACGGTCCGCAGGACGGACGACCGCCTGCACCTGCGGATCGTCGACGACGGCCGGGGCGGGGCGGTCGAGGACGGCGGGTCGGGGCTGGGCGGGATCCGCCGCCGTACCGAAGCACACGACGGCACCTTCGCACTGTCGAGCCCGCACGGCGGGCCGACCACCATGAATGTGAGCCTTCCATGCGGATTGTGATCGCCGAGGACGACCCCCTGCTGCGCGAGGGTCTGGCGCTGCTGCTGCGCGCCGAGGGGCTGGACGTGGTGGCCACCGCGTCCGACGCGGCCGGTTTTCTGGACGCCATCGACGAGCACAGACCTGAGGTCGCCATCGTGGACGTGCGCATGCCGCCGACCCACACCGACGAGGGCATCGTGGCGGCCGTCGAGGCCAGGCGGCGGCTGCCGGGGCTGGCCGTGCTGGTGTTGTCGGCCTACGTGGAGCAGGCGTTCGCCACCGACCTGCTCGCGCACGGCAGCTCCCGCCTCGGCTACCTGCTCAAGGAGCGGGTCGGGCGGGTGCAGGAGTTCCTGACGGCGCTGCACCGGGTGGCCGGCGGCGGCACGGCCATCGACCCTGAGGTGGTCGCGCAGCTCCTGACCCGCAGCCGGCCCGACGACCGGCTGGAGCGGCTCAGCCCGCGCGAGCGGGACGTGCTGGCCCTGATGGCCGAGGGGCTGGGCAACTCCGCCATCGCCGAACGGCTCGTCGTCACCGACGGCGCGGTGCACAAGCACATCCGCAGCATCTTCGCCAAGCTCGACCTGGCGCCCACCGACGGCACGGACCGCCGGGTGGCCGCCGTCCTGCGCTACCTCGACCAGGCCCCCGCCCACTAACCACCGTGCGGCGCTGTCTCGACCAGGCCCCCGCCCACTGACCGCCGTGCGGCGCCGTCTCGATCAGGCCCGCGCCCACTAACCGAAGGTGGGCGGGCCGCCGTCCGAGCGGGTGCGGCGTACCGAGAAGACGACCAGGTAGACGGCGGCGGCCAGCGCGATCGCGGCGGGCGGCAACGCCCACGCCGGGTGGCCGGCCAGCACCGCCAGGACGGCCAGCACCACCCCGGCGAGCAATACCAGGCCGGCCGCAAGCAGGCGCAGGCCGAGCCCGGTCGAGGGCGGCGGGGACTCCGCCCACTGCCCGGGGCCCGCGCCGCACACGTCCGGCACGCCGGTGTCGCTCACCTTCTCCGATCCCGGGCCGAGCCCCGGGTCGCGGGGTGGAGGCTCGCGCAGCACGGGGGCGAAGAACTCGTCGTCGGGCTGGTCGTCCTGTGTGCCGGCCATGGGCTTCCCCCGAGCTCACTCGTCGTGTTCCGTTGGCTCCTCCTGCCCCCTGTCCGGGAGCTGTCACTCCTCATCTGACCTGCAAAAACTCCACCACGCGTGGCGCTCACTCGATTACCGAGAGTAATCGTATGGTGTGCTCAGCGGCCCTGAGGGCCCACGAGCGAGCGAGAGGATCCACCATGGCGCTAGAACCCAGAATCGACGTCGAGACCAGGTCAGAGGACTTCGAGGCCAGCCTGACCACCGAGCAGATCACCCGCATCGCCGAGGCGTTCGGGCAGCAGGGAGTCTGGTTCGCCACCCCGCAGGAGCAAGCGGGCGAGGCCCGCAGACCCGACGAGGTCTGGAATCTGGTCGGCGACCAGCCGCACCACGGCCAGACGGCGACGGGCCGGGCGGCCGTGCACCTGGCCGAGGGCCACCGGGCGCTGACCAGGCCGCTGATCCTGGCCGACGGCTTCAACTACGGCCCGAGCGACCTGGACGGGTTGTGGCGGCACTTCAACAAGCCGTACCAGCAGGGTGTGCCCGGCTTCCTCGACCAGCTCAGGACGATGGGCATCGACGTCGTGCTGCTGGGCTTCGAGCAGCGCCAGGCCGCCATCCAGGCCAACGCCGCCGTGGCGGTGACCTGCGTACTGCGCACGATCGAGGAGCGGCAGGGCGACGACCCGCTGGTGGTCGGCGGCGTCAGCATGGGCGGCCTGGTCACCAGGTACGCGCTGGCCCGCATGGAGGACGAGAGCATCGACCACCAGACCGACAAGTACTTCTCCTACGACACCCCGCACCTGGGCGCCTGGATCCCGCTGGTGCTCCAGCAGCTCGCCTACATCCACGAGGCGCTGAGCCCGCGTTCCGACGGCCCGGGGCAGGCCGAGCTGATCCGCAGTCCCGCCGCGCAGCAGCTCCTGTGGGGCTGGGTGGGCAGCGCGGACTACTCGGGTCCGGTCACCACGAACCCGCTGCGCGCCGAGTTCGTTGAGGATCTGCGCAGGCTGGGCTGGTTCCCGAGGCGACCGTACAAGCTGGGGCTGGCCAACGGCACCGGCAACGGCACCGGTCCCGACCTGCCGCCCGGCACTCCGGTCTTCGACCTGCGGCATGACGCGCTGCAGCTCACCGCCCGGATCCAGCCGGACCTGGGCGAGCTGGAGAACATCGGCGTGTTGCGGGTCGGCGCGCCGGCCTGGACGAGCGCCACCTCGTACGTGGCGGCCTTCGACGGGGCGCCCGGCGGCACGCTGGACTCGTGGGGCAGGCTCGCCGACGCGGTCGGGCTGCCGATCGAGGAGCGTTTCAGGAGCAGCTGCTTCGTCCCGTCGGCCAGCGCCGTCGCGATGAACAGGAATCCGTTCCAGTGGCAGTCCGAGCTGTACGTGGACCTGAGCGACCTGCCCAAGGACGAGACCTACCTCGACGCGTTCTGCTGCGACGCCGCCAACTCCGAGCACGGCACGGTGTCCAGGCCGCTGATCGAGTGGTTCCTGGAGCAGCTCGCCGGTTGGTGATCGGCTGAGGGGAAAGCAGTGCCGGCTCGCGGTGCGAGCCGGCACTTGTCATGTCAGCGGGTGCCCCGGTGCACGCACAGGAGCTGGTCGTGGGTGGCGTTCTTGTCGCGGTAGGCGATGATCGCGGGGCCCTCGGCGCTGTAGTGCCGGGGCAGCCGCTGGTCGGCGGTCCAGCCGGAGCCGTTGAAGTTGCTCCACCACAGGCTCTGGTCGCCGGCGCCGCGGTGCGCGAGGTACAGGCGGTCCTTGTAGACGGTCAGGGCCGGGCCCTCGCTGGTGTGGTGGGCGGGCAGCTTCTGGTCGGGGCTCCAGTTCGAGCCGTCCCAGCGGGTCCACCACAGCGCCGTGTCGTTGCCCGTGCCGCGGTGCACGCAGTACAGGTGGCCGCGGTAGACGGCCAGCGCCGGGTTCGAGGAGGTGGCGTGGGCGGGCAGCCTCTGGTCGGGGCTCCAGTTCGAGCCGTCCCAGCGCGTCCACCACAACGCCGTGTCGTCGCCCGCGCCGCGGTGCACGCAGTAGAGCTGCCCGTCGTACGCGGCCAGGGCCGGGGCCACCTCGCTGGCGTGGCCGGGCAGCCTCTCGTCGGGGCTCCAGTTCGAGCCGTCCCAGCGCGTCCACCACAACGCCGGGTCGCCGCCCGCGCCACGGTGCACGCAGTAGAGCTGCCCGTCGTACGCGGCCAGCGCCGGGCCGGCCGCACTCCAGTGCTGGGGCAGGCGCTGGTCCTCGCTCCAGCCCTCCTCGGCGTCGTAGATCGTCCACCACAGGCCGTCGTCGCCGTCGGCGCCCCGGTGCACGAGGTGCAGCCGGTCCTGGAACTCGGCCAGCGCCGGGTTGGACACCCCGAAGTGCTCGACGAAGCGCTGGTCGTGGCTCCAGCCCTCGCCCGGCTCGTGCACGGCCCAGTACAGGCTGGTGTCGCCGCCGTTCTGGCGGGCGGGGATGAGCATGCCGGGCGCGGTCCACGGCGAGGCCAGCTTGACCCCGTACGGGCGGGCGATCGAGGCGATCCAGTCGGACTTGGTCCGTACTGAGCGCTCGATGACCGGGACCAGCCAGGTGCCCAGCACGGCGCCCGCGAGCTCGCCGATGAGCTGCGGGATCTCGGCGGCCAGCAGCGCGGCCGACTCGTTGAGGTGGATCTCGTAGCCCCACCACCTGGCCACCGGCCAGACGTCGGCGCCCATGGTGCGCAGCTCGCGCTGGTAGCGGCGGACGCGCTCCTGGTCCTTGGAGGTGAGCTCGGCGATCTGGCGCTCGCTCTCGCTCTTCGCCTCCAGGAACTCGTTCACCTCGCTCTGCCGCGGGTCCTCCAGCAGTTCGGTCTCCACCGCCGCATCCACCGCGGCCGAGGCTCGCGGGTCGTCCTGGGAGTGCAGCAGCTCCGCCTCGCCCGCCGTCGCGTCTTCCGCGTCGGACCTGATCTTGTCAGTCATTTCCAGCCCCCTGGACTGATAGATGCACGAACGCCGCTATCGTAACCAAGAGTAGTTGTTCGATTACTCTTGAGTTGTGTTGGTCCAGGTAAAGACCAT
>NZ_JBFAKB010000022.1:0-120168 GCF_040655495.1 Nonomuraea sp. NPDC050404 | reverse complement strand
CCATCTGTTACGCGGTGCCGTGGCTTGCCACCCGCCATACTCCGGGCAGCTTGTATTGAGACCATCTGTTACGCGGTGCCGTGGCTTGCCACCCGCCATACTCCGGGCAGCTTGTATTGAGACCATCTGTTACGCGGTGCCGTGGCTTGCCACCCGCCGCACTCCGGCGGATGGCCCTCCAGGAAACGCCCTCTGATCCCTTCAGTGGTGACCCGCCGTTACGCGAGCCCAAGCTGACCGGCTCCGTGGTTTCACGCGTTCCGGCGCTAAGGTGACTCCGGCTCCGTTCACCCCCCTCCGCAAGGAAGTGCCGCATGATCCGTCGCCACCGTTTAGGCGTCCCCGCCCTCTTCGCCACCTGCCTCTACCTTGCCGCCCTGGCCGTCGGCCTCGCGATCGCGCTGGCCACCGGAGACCTCGGCGTCTTGTGGTGGGTGGCGCTTTTCGCGGCACCGGACGACGCGGTCCAGGCGACGCCGCCGAACGTGCTCCTGCTGACTCTGGCGGGGCTCGTCATCGCGTGGGGGGTGTGGCAGTGCCTGCGCGGGCCGCTGACCGGGCCGCCGGTGGAACTGGACCGGAACTCGCGGTGGCTGCGCGTGGCGTTGTACGTCTCGGCGGCGACCTACCTGCTCAATCCCTTCCTGACGGCCCTGCCCCCGTGGGGAGCGATGGTGACGCTCGTCCCCATGCTGGGAGTCGTGCTGCTGTTCTCCGCGGTCCTGGGGCGTTCGCGTGGACACACCGTCATTACGATCGGCTTCGGCGTCCTGGGACACGCGGGCGGCATCATCACCCTGACGATCGCGTTGATCGTGGCAGAAGGCGAACCGCTCATCATGGTCAGCGGCCTGGCCGCGCTGATCTGGATCGTGCTGATCCTGCGGGCTCAGTGGGACGACGATCGGTGGCAGGAGTCCACGGTCAAGTACGGCGCCCTCGGTCTCCTGCTGCCCATCCTGTTCACGATGGCGGGCGCGCTGATCGCGGCGCCGTTCGAGGTCTACGACGACGCCGTGGTGGTCGCCGGCACCCTGAACGTGATCTGGCTGGCCCGTTCCGCCCACGATCTCGCCGCTCCCCGCGTCGTACCGGCGGCGGACGCCCACGTGCTCGCCTGAGGGCGCCCGCCTCGTCCGGCTCTCAGGGGCGCCAGCCGCGCAGGTAGCTCGCCGCCGTGTGCTCACGTGCCTGGCGGTCGGTGAGTTGGGGGCGGTCGGCGTTGATGGATGCGCCCGGACCCGTGTTGCGGTATTCGGCGTAGCGGCCCTCGCCCTCCCACGGGTCGTCCTTGATGTGCGCGCCCAGCCAGGAGTCGCGCACCACGACCTGCCCGGCGTTGCCCAGCGCGACGTCCGCGTCGCCCTCCAGCCGGCTCGCGCTGACCAGCACGGTGCCGCCCGTGATCACCGCGCCGGGGCCTGCCGACCTGATCGTGCAGCCGTCCAGCACGGTCGTGCCCTGGCCCCGTACCGGACCCGTCGCCTGGCAGTCGCGCAGGTGGGCGCGGTGGCCGTCGGCCTGGTAGGCGCCCGCGAAGGCGGTGCCGTCGAAGGCGGTTCGGTCGCCGGAGGTGCGTACGGCATGGCCCGAGGTGGCGGCGGTGTTGGTGAAGGTGAGGTCCCTGATCGTGACGCCGTCGGCCTGAACGCTGAATGTAGCGCTCTGTGCCGCGCCCCACGGGCCGCCGTAGAACTTCTCGGCCTCGGCGGCCAGGTCGTAGGTGACGACCACGTCCGCCGGGTCGCCGGTCTCGCCCTTGATCGTCACGTCCCCGGCACCGGGCCAGAGCCGTGGCATCTCCCGGTAGACACCCGGCTTGACGGTGATCACCGCGCCGCGCGGAGCCGCGCCGAGCGCCGCCTGAATGCTGGCGAAGTCGCCAGTGCCGTCGAGGGCGACCGTGAGGCGACGCGGCGCCGGTCGCGCCCTGCCCTGCGGGCCAGCGCCCCGGGTGACGATGCCGGGCACCCGTTCGGCGGGGTCGAGGCGGTAGGCGTAATAGGAGGAGGGGTCGAACGCGGCGCCGGCGCTGTCGTTGCGGCCGGGCGAGTCCCTGAACACGTTGCCCCGCTGCACCGCCTGCGACGCCGGGTCCTTGACCACGATCGGGTCGGGCACGTTGCGGTAGTAACTGTTCTCGACGACCAGCCTGCCGCCGCCGCGAATCATCGTGCCGTAGGTGGCGGTGTCCTGGACGTAGTTGTTGTACCAGTGCGCGGCCTCGGTGTTGTCGATGCTGGCGTTGCGCTGGTGGGTGCCGCGGATCCAGTTGTGGTGAAAGGTCACCTTGGTGACGACGTTCGCGGTCCAGCCGACGCCGACGGCCTTGTTGTGGTCGCTGAAGACGTTCCACGAGACGGTGACGTAGTCGCTGTCCTTGCGGATGTCCAGCAGGCCGTCGCCGGTGCGGGTGAAGTGGTTGTGGTCGATCCAGACGTGGTGGGCGCCGTCCATCTGCACGCCGTCGTAGTCCTTGCTCTTGCCGTCCCAGTCGCCGGGGACGTAGGAGTCGCGGATCGTCAGGTTGCGGATGATGACGTTGTGCACGCCGTTCAGGAAGAAGCCGCCGTGTACGATCTCGGCGCCCGCGCCGTCGCCGACGATGCTCTTGTCGGAGGCGACCTCGACCTCCTTGCCGTACGGCTCCATCGCGATCGAGCCCTTGACCCTGATCACGTACGGTTCGGCGGCCGTGGCGTACCTCTCCAGGTCGGCCTGGTTGTCCACGGTCACGGTCTGCCCGGCCGCGCCGCCGGTGGTGCCGTCCACACCCAGGGCACTCAGCCCGGCGAACCCGTCGGCGCGATCGTGGGCCTGAGCCGGTGCCGGAATGACGACCAGGGCCGCGACCAGGGCGAAGAGCGCTGCCGTCCTCATGAGATCCTCCCCGCTCCGGCGAACGCCTTGACCAGGGCGGGCACGGCGCGCGCCGGGTCCACGCGCCCGCGCAGGCGCGGCGTCCAGCCCACGTCCGGGCCAAGATCGGGGTCCTTTGCCGCGTTGTACGCCGCCAGCACGGAAACCGGCCTGCCGTTCACCAGCGTGCCCTCCTCGTGGATCGCGGTGCCGCCCCAGCCATAGATGATCTTGTCCGCCGTCGTGCCGCGGAAGGCGTTGTTCTGCGCGTAGATGGCGGAGTTGACGCCCACGCCCCACGAGTACTGGTAGTCGGTGCCGGGCGGGACCACGTAGAAGTTGTTGTAGACGTGCACCTGCCCGTGCCGCACCCGGGGCGCCCGCTGGTTGAGCCCGCTCAGCTCGTTGTGGTGCAGGGTGACGCGCAGCTTGCCCGCGTCGTGCTGCGGGTCGTCGGTGTTGCCCCAGAGCAGCGACTTGTCGTGGCCGGAGAACTTGCTCCAGGAGATGGTCACCAGGTCGCTGCCGCGTACGACGTCGAGCAGCCCGTCGTGGTGCAGGAAGCGCTTGCCGAAGTAGAACGGCTCGTTCCGGTCGGGACGGTCGCCGTCGGTCAGCGTCACGTGGTCCACCCACACGTGGGTGGACTCCGAGACCATCAGGTTGTCGTAGTCGGTCTTCCAGTCGCCGCCGCTCCACACGGGGAAGCAGTCGTAGGCGTCGTGCACGGCCAGGTTCCGCACGATCACGTTGTCGGCCTTGTCGATCATCAGGCCGAGGCCGGTGAGCGAGGCGCCGCGGCGGCCGACGAGCGTGGTGTTGGAGCCGATGGTGATCACGACGTCCTGCCGCTGGTTGGCGACCGACGCCTTGCGGGCCTCTTCGAGCGGGCCCGAGGCGGGGCCCGTCCAGTGTGCCGGGTCGTAGGCTTCCAGGTATTTCTGCAGGTCGTACGCGGGGTCGGCGTACTCGGCGCAGGTCTTGCCGCCCACGTCGATCGGGCCCTCAACGTACACGATCTTCGACTCGTCCCCGGCGACGGCGGCGGCCAACTCGTCGCGGGTGCGCACGGCGACCGGGCGGCGGTCGGCCGAGCCGCCGGTGGTGCCGCCCTCGGCGGCGGCCCACCCGTCGTTCGGCGCGAGCACCTGGCGTCCCAGGTCGGGGGCAGGGTGTCCCAGGTCGGGGGCAGGGTGCAGGGCCGTCACGGCGGCCATGGCGAGGGCGGCGACGGCGTGCATCAGCCGTTCCTCTTCTTGTAGCCGGCCTGCGCCTCGGTCAGCTTGCCCGCGAACTCGTCCAGGAACTGCTTACTGGTGAGCTGGCCCAGCAGCACCTTCTGGAACTGCGGCTCGGCCCACGTCTTGGTGATCTGGTTGAACTCCGGCAGGTGGTAGGGCATCTGCACGACCTTGGTGGCCGGGTCGTTCAGCACCCGCTGCGCCTCGATGATGTGCGCGGCCTTGGGCTCCGGCGCGTCGATGTTGGCCGGGATGACGCCGGTCTGCTCGGCGAGGTAGCCGCTCATCTCCTTGGCGGCGAAGAACTCGGCCAGCTTGGCCGCGGCGTCCTTGTTCTCACTGGCGGAGAAGACGGCGACGCCGCCGACCGGGTTGGACAGGATGGCCTGGGTGCCGGAGTCGGACTTGGGCACGGAGAAGGAGGCCATCTTCTCCTCGCCGAGCGCCTTCTTGTGGTCCTGGTAGGAGCCCAGGTTGTGCTGCATGATCGCGATGCTGCCCGCGGTGTCGAACTGGGCGACCATCTTGACGTAGTCGTTCTGCAGGTCGCCCTCGGGCGTGTTCTTCTTGTACAGCCCCGCGTACTTCTCCAGCGCCGTCACGTTGCGCGGGTCGTTGAGCGTGGCCTTGCCGGCGGCGTCGAAGAACTCCGTGACGCCCGACTGGCCGTAGACGACCTCCAGCATCTGCGCGATGGAGCCGGAGCCGCCGCGGATGGTGAACCCGAACCGGTTCTCCTCCGGCTTGGTCAGCTTGTCCACCGTGCCGAAGAACTCCGACCAGGTCTTCGGCGGCTCAAGACCGGCCTCCTTGAACCAGTCCTTGCGGTACCAGAACGCGCCGGAGTTGGTGGAGATCGGGTAGATGTACATCTTGCCGTCGGGCACGACGTTCTTGACCGTCGTCGCGAGCGCCTCGTTGAACTTGCCGTTCAGCGCGGGGTTCTTCGCGATGCGGTCGTCCACGGGTTCGAGCGCCTTCTGCGCCACCAGCGAGCCGAGCCCGGAGGTGGAGATGTCGGCCACGTCCGGGGTGCCGCCGCCGGCGATGGCCGTGTCCAGCTTCTGCGGCGCCTGCGCGATCGGCACACCCACGTAGTTGACCTTGATGGTGGGGTTGGCCTTCTCGAACTCGGCGATGGCGTGCTGCCAGACCGGCGTGCGCGCGGGCCCGGCGTTGGTGTCCCAGAAGGTGATCTCGGTCTTGCCGCCGGATCCGGCGTCAGAGCCGCATCCGGCCAGCACGGCCGCCAGCAGCACGGCGGCCATCGGCGCGTGTCGTCTCATTGCCCTACCTTTCGATGTCCACGGTGAACGCCTCGAAGATCGCCTGGCCGGTACCGCTCCCCGCGGCGAACAGGCCGAGCACCGCTCCCACCCACCGGCCCTGCGTGGCCTGGAAGGGCGCGCCGACCTCGCGCGGCCCCTCGCCGGTGTCGGCCAGGAACGTGACGAGCGCGCCGTCCCCAACCCGCGCGCCGAGGGTGACGCGCTTGCCCCGCTCGACCGGCACGGGCTCCATGTCCCCGCAGACCAGCACCGTCGTGCCGTCCGCGGCGCGCTCAAGCCCGACGTGCGCGGCGGTGTCCCCGATCACGGCCAGCCCCGCGCGGCCCTCACCCTCCAGGGTCAGGCTCGTGGTGACCGTGCAGGGCTCGCCGGGCAGCCGCTGGCCCAGCACGGACGGCCGCTCGCGCAGGTCGTCGGGACCGGGCAC
Source organism: Nonomuraea sp. NPDC050404 (assembly GCF_040655495.1). Lineage (NCBI taxonomy): Bacteria > Bacillati > Actinomycetota > Actinomycetes > Streptosporangiales > Streptosporangiaceae > Nonomuraea > Nonomuraea sp. NPDC050404. Next base: position 114,352 of record NZ_JBFAKB010000022.1, on the reverse strand, counting down.
GCAGCCCAGCCGGAGCGTGCCGTCCCCCAACTCCCACCAGGAGGGGTCAGGGTTGGCCTGCCAGCTCCACTGCAGTCCCAGCTCGGGCCCGGCGAAGTCGTCGGAGGTCCCCGGCCCGCCCGGCTCGCCGCCGGGCACCGGCACCCGGTGCTCGATCACGGGCTCGCCTTCGTCGCCCATGACCGGCCAGCCGTCCCGCCACGTCATCGGCTGCAGGTGCACGACCCGGCCGTAGGGGCCGCGGTCCTGGAAGTGCATGAACCAGTGCTCGCCGGACGGCGTGTCCACCCAGCCGCCCTGGTGCGGGCCGTTGACCTCGGTGCCGCCCTGCTCCAGCACGATGCGGTCCTCGTACGGACCGAAGATCGACTCCGCCCGGAACACCGACTGCCAGCCCTGCTCGACCCCGCCCGCCGGAGCGAAGATCCAGTAGACGCCGTCGCGCTTGTACAGCTTCGGCCCCTCCAGCGTCCGGTAGTCCGGCAGCAGATCGGCGTCGATGACCAGCGTGCCCTCGTCGAGCACCTTCTCGCCGTCCGGCGCCATCCGGTGCACGGTGAGCCGGTTGTTGACGCCCGCCCGGCTCCTGGCCCAGCCGTGCACCAGGTACGCCTGCCCGTCGTCGTCCCACAGCGGGCACGGGTCGATGAGCCCGAGGCCCGGCTTGACCACGTGCGGCTCGGTCCACGGGCCACGCGGATCCGCGGCGCTCACCCAGCAGACGCCGACGTCCGGATCGCCCCAGAAGATCCAGAACCGGCCGTCGTGGTGCCGCAATGACGGCGCCCACACGCCGCAGCCGGGCCGCACGTCGTCGTGACCGCGCGTGTACGCGTGACCGATGATCGTCCAGTTGACCAGGTCACGGGAGTGCAGGATCGGCAGCCCCGGCACCTTGGTGAAGGTGGAGACCGTCAGGTAGAAGTCGTCGCCGACACGGATGACGTCAGGGTCGGACCAGTCGGCGTTGAGCACCGGATTGCGGTAGGTCTTCACCCCTTCACCGCCCCGGCGGACATCCCCTGAACGAGATAGCGCTGGATGAACGCGAAGACGATCACGACGGGCAGTGCGGCGACGACACCGCCGGCGGCGAGGGCGCCGAAGTCGACGCTGTTCTCGCCGAGGTTGTAGGCCAGGCCCACGGGCACGGTGAATTTCTCCTGGTCGTTGATGAACATGAGGGCGAAAAGGAAGTTGTTCCAGCTGTGGATGAAGGCGAACGAGCCGACCGCGACCAGCGCGGGCCGCAGCAGCGGCAGCACGATGGCCAGGAAGCCGCGCATCCTGGAGCAGCCGTCCACCCAGGCCGCCTGCTCCAGCTCGTACGGGATGTTCCTGATGAAGCCGCTGATCAGGATCAGCGAGAGCGGGAGCTGGAAGACCGTCTCGGCGACGACCAGGCTCCACAACGAGTTGGTCAGGCTCAGCGTCCTGAAGATCTCGAACAGCGGGATGATCATGAGCGCGCCGGGGATGAACTGCGTGCAGAGCATCCCGACCATGAACGCGCCCTTGCCGCGGAAGTTGTAGCGGGCCAGCGCGTACCCGCCGGCCAGCGCCACCACCGTGGTCGCGACCAGCGAGGCGATGCCCACCATCAGGCTGTTCTGGAAGAACACGGCGAAGCCCATGCCGTTCCAGACCGTGTCGAAGTGCTGGAGCGTGAGCGGCCAGGGGAAGATCGCCGTCGAGCCGGGCGGGCGGAAGGCGAAGACCAGCATCCAGTAGAACGGCACCAGCGTGAACAGCAGGTACAACCCCAGCGGGAGGTAGATCTGCCAGCGCGGCGTGCGGTCGGCGCTCCTGGGCCCCGGGGCCGGCTTGCCGCGGGTGATCACGGGACGTTCGTCCACCATCGTCATGACTTGGCTCCGAACTTGCTCAGCCGCAGGTAGGCGATGGAGAAGAAGGTCAGGATGAGGAACGCGACCGTGGTCAGCGCGGTGGCGTAGCCGAAGTCGTGCGACTGGGCGGCCAGTTGTGCCACATACAGCGGCAGCGTGGTGGTCTGGTGGGCCGGGCCGCCGCCGGTCAGCGTGTAGAGCAGGTCCACGTTGTTGAACTCCCACACGCAGCGCAGCAGCGTGGACAGGATGATCGCGTCGCGCAGGTGGGGCAGCGTGATGTGGAAGAACCTGCGCACGCGGTTCGCGCCGTCCACGGAGGCGGCCTCGTACAACTCCTTCGAGACCGACTGCAGGTCGGCCAGGAGCAGGATCGCGAAGAACGGCACGCCCCGCCACAACTCGGCCACGACCGCCGCCCAGAACACGGTGTCGGGGTTGGCCAGGGGCGCGGCGCCGTACTCCATGAGGCCCATGTCGGCGAGGTAGCGCGAGACGCCGGTGAACGGGTTGTACAGCAGCACCCAGATCGCGGTGGTCAGCACGCCGGAGACCGCCCACGGCGAGAACACCAGCGCCCGCGAGATCGCGCGGCCGACGAAGCTCTCGTTGACGATCAGCGCGAGCGCGAGGCCGAGCAGGAACTGCAGCACGACCTCGACCACCACCCACTTGAGGCTGAAGCCGAGGCTCTGCCAGAAGATCGGGTCCTCGAACAGCAGCGTGCGGAAGTTCTCCAGGCCCGCGAAGCCGTTGTCCCAGGGCTGGGTGACGTTGTAGTGCTGGAGGCTGTAGTAGAGCACGCTGGCCATCGGATACACGAGGAACCCGAGCATCGCGACCACGGACGGGGCGATCAGCCAATATGGGGTTAACGCGCCTGCTCGGCGGGGTTTGCTGCGAGGCGGGGGTGCCGAGACTACGGCCACGTATTCGACTCCTTCGCGTGGGTCCGGGTCTGCAATCGGTTGCAGGAAACGTTGCGTTAGCGGGAACGCAACGTCAATGGCATATGAACCCGGCGGGCCCCACTATCAGGGCAAACGCCGAAATTTCGAAATTTTCGGTGCCGCGGCCTGGCCTTTCACCCGCCCGTCGGAGGAGAGTGGGGACATGACGGCCCCGGACACCCCCCATCCGCTGCCGAAACTGGCGGTGATCGCTCGCGAGGCCGGGGTTTCGATTGCAACCGTTTCCAAGGCGCTGAACGGCCGATCCGACGTGTCGCAGCAGACCAGGCGCCTGGTCGCCGAGGTGCTGGAGCGGCGCGGCTATCCCCGCGAACGGGTGCGGCCCACCCGGGGCAGCATGGTGGACGTCATGCTGCCCGGCCTGGACTCGCCGTACGCGCTGGCCATCCTGGGCGGCGTGGAGGACGCGGCGTGGCGGCTGGGCGTCGACCTGATCGTCTCGGCCGTGGTCGACCGGACCAAGAACGGCCAGCCGCCGCCGGCCTGGCTGGACCGGATCGGAGCGCGGGACAGCGCGGGCGTCCTGCTGGTACGCACGTCGCCGACCGCCACCCAGCGGGCCTGGCTGACCGACCACGGGATCCCCGCCGTGATCGTCGATCCGCGCCGCAAGCCGCCGTCCGGCGTGTCGGTCGTGGCCTCCGCCAACCTCGACGGCGCCCGCGAGGCCACCGAGCACCTCATCGGCCTCGGCCACGAGCGCATCGCCATCGTGGCCGGGCGCCCGGGAGTGCCCTGCGCGATCGAGCGGGTGGCCGGATACCGGCAGGCCATGGCGGCGGCCGGGCTGCCGATCGACCCGCGCTGGGAGGTGTGCGGCTACTTCCAGCGCGAGAACGCGCTGACCGCCACCCGCGAACTCCTGGGAGCGCTCCCGGAGCCGCCGACCGCCATCTTCACCTGTTCTGACGCGATGGGCGTCGGGGTCTACGAGGCGCTGAACGAGCACGGCCTGCGCGTTCCCGACGACGTGAGCGTGGTGGGCTTCGACGACTCATGGGCCGCCGCGCACGTCAAACCCGCCCTGACGACGATCCGCCAGCCCTGGCCCGACCTGGGCTCCTTCGCCCTTTCCTGGTTGTTGTCCGGCAAGGCGCCCGAGCGGATGGAGGTGCCCACCACCCTCGTGCTGCGCTCCAGCACCGCTGCCGCATGAGAGTCTCACGGCTGTGACATTGCCCGCATGCGCGCGGGCTCCTCATCACGCCAATCGGCGCGGTCGCCCGAGTACGTGGTTGATCGCGCCCACCACGTCATCGGCGATGTGCGTGGGCCGGAAGGACTTCTCGTTCCATGGCCGGCCTGCCGAGATCCAGATGCTCTGCATCTGCAGGCCGTGCGCGCCGCCGATGTCGTTCTGCGCCGAGTCGCCGATCATCCACGCGTCCTGGAGCGAACTCCCGGCCGCTGCCGCCGCCGCCTCGAAGATCTGCCGATCGGGCTTGGCGTGACCGACCTCCTCGGAGATCGCCCAGCCGTGCACGATCTCGTCAAGGCCGGTGTTGCGCAGCTTCTTGCGCTGCTGCGACGTGCGGCCGTTGGTGACGACCACGCAGGTCCAGCCGACGGCGATCGCCTTGGCCAGCACATCGCGGACCGGCTCCGACAGGGTGACGCGATCGACCACGCCATGGTCGATGAACTGCCGGACGCCCTCCTCCGGGACGGAATCACCGTAACGCTCGATCAGGGACCGCTTCATCGCCTCCCTGTCGGCGTAGCCGCCGGCGTCAGTGGTGAGCACCCAGGACAAATCGGATTCCGGCAGACCATGGCCGGTCAGGAAAGCGACGGCGGCGGCCCGGAACGCGTCATCTCTGTCGATCAGGGTGCCGTCGAGGTCGAGCATCAGGAGAGGCATGCCAGCAGTAGATCATCTCGCCTCCCCTGACGGCAGGTGCGCTCAAGGCGGGCTCACGTAATGGTGCACCAGCGCGGGCTCGCCGGCCGCGTTGAGCCAGTCCGCGCGGTCGCTGCCGATCCTGCGCCAGCCGGAGCGTTCGTAGAACCTGATCGCGGCCTGCCCCTCGGAGGAGACCTGCAGCTTGAGGGGCAGGTGGGTGGCGGCTCGTACCGTGTCGATCAGCCGGGCGGCCAGGCCGCCGCCACGGGCGGCGGGCGCGACGAACAGGCGGGTGATCTCCAGATCCTCGGTGAGGGCGACATGCCCGAGCACCACCCCGGCCTGCGGTACGGGCTCCGCTATCCAGGCCCTGGCCAGGTCGGCCGGGGTCAGCCAGCGGCCCGGGTCGGACGGCCAGTCCACGGGATAACGATCGACGGCCTGAACCTCGGCGAGCGCTTTGACGCAGGCGTCCAGGTCGAGCGGGGTTCTGTCGCGGATCTCCACCGGGTAAGCCTAATCGCCACATTTGACCTCAATCTTGGTTGAGGTAGCAAGCTGTGTGAGCGAGACCCGAGTGGAAGGAGTATCACCATGCGAGCAGTGTGGGTAACCCGTTTCGGTGGACCCGAGGTCCTGGTGACGCAGGAGACCGCGGAGCCGGTCGCCGGGCCGGGGCAGGTCGTCGTGGCGGTCGAGTTCGCCGAGATCAACTTTGTGGAGACGCAGCTCCGGCGCGGGATCAGCCCCGGCCCGCCGCTCCCTGAGCCGCCGTACGTGTCCGGTGGCGGCGTCGCCGGGCGGGTCGCCTCGGTGGGCGAGGGCGTTGACCCCGGGTGGACGGGACGACGGGTGGTGACGCGTACCGCCACCTCTTCCGGCGGGAACGCGGAGCTGGCGGTGGCCAAGGAGGGAAACCTCGTACCGGTGCCGGACGAACTGGGCCTGGCCGAGGCGGCGGCGCTGCTGAACGACGGCAGCACGGCGGTCGGCCTGGTCAATCGGGCCGGCATCCAGGAGGGTGACTGGGTACTGGTCGAGGCCGCCGCCGGGGGTCTCGGCAGCCTGCTGGTGCAGCTCGCCAGGTCCGCCGGTGGCCGGGTGATCGCCGCCGTCGGCAGCGAACCTAAGGCCGAGCTGGCCAGGAAGCTGGGGGCCGAGGTGGTGGTCGACTACGGGCAGGACGGCTGGACCGACCTCGTACGGACCGCGACCGGCGGAAACGGACCCGACGTGGTCTTCGACGGCGTCGGCGGGCCGATCGGCAGGGCGGCGTTCGAGGCCACGGCGCGCGGGGGCACGTTCTCCGTGCACGGCGCCTCCAGCGGCGGCGCCTCGGTGATCGATCCGGACGAGGCGGCGCGGCGCGGCGTCACGGTGATCGGGCTCGACCAGCTCTTCGGCATGTCCGATCCGGCCGGCGCACGGCAACGCACGGAACGGGCCCTGGCCGCCGCGGCGGCGGGGCACATCACGCCGGCCATCGGCGGAACGTACCCGCTGGAGCGAGCGTCCGACGCCCACAAGGCCATGGAGGCCCGCACGGTGCCCGGCAAGACTCTGCTGATGGTCTGACCGGCATTTCGGTAAGTTGTGGAGCATGATCTCGGTTGTACAGAACGTGGCGATCGACTGCGCGAACGCCTACGAACTCGCCCGGTTCTGGAGCGAGGTGACCGGCTGCTCCATGCACCCCGAGGACCGTCCTGGCGACGAGGAGACGCAGGTCCTGCTGCCGCAGGGCCCGCTGCTCCACTTCAACCAGGTGCCCGAGCCCAAGACGGTCAAGAACCGGTTCCACCTCTGCCTGCGCCCGCAGAGCACGCGGGAGGAGGAGATCGAACGCCTGCTGGGCATCGGCGCCACCTTCGTTACCGACCGCCGCAACCCCGACGGCACGGGCTGGGCCGTCCTCGCCGACCCCGAGGGCAACGAGTTCTGCGTCCTGCGCAGCGACTCGGAACGGGCCGCCGTTCAGTAAGCAGGCGGGTACGGCGGCTGCTGATAGTGCTGGACGGGAATCGTCCGGGTCACCCGCCAGCCGAAGAACGTCACCGGGATCGCAACGATCAGCCAGAAGCCCAGCGTGAACAGCGCCAGCCACCAGTGCAGGAAAAACCACAGGCACGCATGGACGATGGCGGTGATCGGGTTGAAGCCGCGCTCCCGGACCGTCGTGTACTGCACCGGGCTGTACTGCGGACCTGTCGGAACCGGCATGTACGGCTGGCTGTAGGGCTGCGACTGATACGGCTGCTGGTACTGCGACCCTGACTGGTACTGCGGCCCGGACGGGTACTGCGACCCTGACTGGTACTGCGGCCCGGACGGGTATTGCGGCCCTGACTGGTACTGCTGGCCATACGGGTCCTGCTGCCCGGACTGATACGGCTGGCCATACGGGTCCTGCTGCCCGGACTGATACGGCTGCCCGTACGGGTCCTGCGGCTGCTGGGGCGGGTAGCCCATGGCGCGACTCCTCACGACGGGAACGTATTGGGACGTTCCAAGCACACCCCCGGTTCACAAGATCAAGTGTCCACATCCGGACACCTCCTCACGGCGAGCCGGCGTAACACTTAGCCCTTGCGCTAACTGTTTTGGGTCGCAATACTTAGCCGCATGGCACAGTATTCGGCGCAGCTCGACGGCGTGTTCATCGCCCTCGCGGATCCCACCCGGCGGGCCGTGGTCCGGCGCCTCGGGCGGGGGCCCACGAGCGTCGGCGACCTCGCCCGCGACTTCCCGATGACGCTGCCCTCGTTCATGAAGCACGTGCGGACGCTGGAGTCGAACGGCCTCATCCGCACGGTCAAGTCCGGCCGGGTGCGCACGTGCGTGCTCAACCGCGAGCGCCTCGCCCTCGTGGACGGCTGGCTCGCCGAGCAGCGCCGGATCTGGGAAGAGCGCACCGACCGCCTCGAACAGTTCATCACCGACCAGGAGGAGAACGGCATATGAACCCCGACCTCGACCTCAGCGTGGAGCGGATCATCCGCGCCCCGCGCGCGACCGTGTGGCGCGCCTGGACCGACCCGTCCCGGCTGGAGCAGTGGTGGTTGCCCGCGCCGTCCCACTGCCGGGTGGACCAGCTGGACCTGCGGCCCGGCGGAGCGTTCGTGACGCGGTTCAGCGAGGACGGCGCCGAGTTCGTCCCGCATCTGGACGCGTGTTTCCTGGCCGTGGACGAACTCGAACGGATCGTGTTCACCAACGCGATCACCAGCGACTGGCGGCCCGCGCGCCCCGCCCCGGTCGCCGTGACCGCCACCATCACGCTGAGCGACCACCCCGACGGCACGAACTACCGGATGCTTGCCCGCCACGGCGACCCGGAGGCCCGCGCCGATCACGAGAAGCTGGGCTTCATGGAGGGCTGGGGCACGGTCTGCGATCAACTGGCCGCGTACGCGGAAGGTCACCGATGAAGATCGTCCTCACCGAGTTCGTCACGCTCGACGGGGTCAGCCAGGGCCCAGGCTCGCCGGACGAGGACACCAGCGACGGCTTCACCCGGGGCGGCTGGCTCGTGCCGCACATCGACGAGACGTTCGTCCGCCGCACCTCCGAGCAGCTCGGCCTCGCCGACGGCCTGCTGTTCGGGCGGCGCACCTACGAGGCGTTCGCGCGCGACTGGCCGAAGATCACCGACCCGGCGGACCCGTACGCCGAGCGCATGAACGCGCTGCCGAAGTACGTCGTGTCGAACACCCTCACCGAGGGCGACTGGCACCCCACGACCGTGCTCAACGGCGACCCCGCTCAGACCGTCGCCGCGCTCAAGGCCCGGCCGGGCCGCGAACTGCAGATCCACGGCAGCGCCCGCCTGGGCGACGCGCTACTGGCGGCGGGCCTGGTGGACACGCTCCGCCTGGTGATCGCGCCCACGCTGCTCCGCACCGGCCGCCGCCTCGTGACCCGCACGGGCGCCACGTGCGGCCTGCGCCTGGTCGGTCACGAGGCGACGCCGAACGGCCTGCTGCTTCTGGAGTACGAGACGACGGGCCAGGCGCCCCGGGCCGAGTACGAGGGCGTCGCCGCCTTCGTCTAGGACATCCCGGCCGGGTGCCGGCCCGCCCAGGGCAGCGCCGCTTCGAGCTGGGCGGACACCCGCAGCAGCAGATCCTCCCGCGCATAGGCCGCGACCAGCTGAACACCGACGGGCAGCCCGTCGGAGGTCGTCCCGAGCGGCAGCGAGATCGCCGGCTGGCCCGTCGCGTTGAAGGGCATGAGGAACCTGGTGAGGGGATCGGACAGCGGCGGGAACGGCTGCTCCGGCGTGGCGGCCATCTCCTCCAGCAGCGGCTGACCGACACCCGATGCCGGGGTGAGCAGCAGGTCCCAGCCGTCCTCCTCCCACCAGCGCTCGACGTCGCCGGCCACCTCGCGCAGGGTTCCCATCGCCGCCGACAACCCGGCCCCGGTGATCCCCTTGGCGTACTCGAGCAACATCCGGGTGACGGGTTCCAGCTCGACCGGCCCGCCGGCGAGCGTCTCCAGGTGCTCGGCCTCGGCCGCGAGGGCGGTCAGCACCACCGGGAGGATGACCTCGCCGGCCAGCTCGCGCAGCCGGGCCGGATGACCGTCGGCGACGTGATGTCCCAGGTCAGCGAGCACGTCCGCGACCCGCCGGGTCACCTCGGCCTGCTCGACGCCAGCCCCGTCCGTGAGCACGCCGATCCGCAGCCGTCCGGGGTCGATGCCCACCTCCTGCGCGAACGGCCGCTGGGGGGTGGGCGCCGCGAACCAGTCGCCCGGCCGGCGGCCGCTGACCACGTCGAGCACGGCGGCGGTGTCCCGCACCGACCTGGTCAGGCAGTGGTCGGCCACCAGCCCGCCCATCGTGGCATCGAGCCCGCGCGCCGGCGGCCCCTGGGAGACCCTGCCGCGGCTCGGCTTCAACCCCACGACGCCGCACTGGGCGGCCGGATTGCGGATCGAGCCGCTGCCGTCGTTGCCGTGCGCGACCGCCACCAGCCCGGCGGCGACCGCGGCCGCCGATCCACCGCTGGAACCGCCGGTGGTCCTGCCGGTGTCCCACGGATTCCTGCACGCCCCCCACGCGGCCGGCTGGGTGGTCGCCGCCAGCCCCAGCTCGGGCACGTTCGTCTTGCCCACCAGGACGAACCCGGCCGCCCGCATCCGCTGCACGAAGTAGGAGTCACCGCTCGCGCGGTAACCGGCCGCCCTCATCCCGGCGGAACCCGCCGAGTAGGTGTCGCCCGCCGAGGTGGGACCAAGGTCTTTGAGCAGGTACGGCACGCCGCGGAACGGCCCGTCCTGGGCACCGGCCGCCTCCTTGCGTGCCTTGTCGAACAGCGGCACGACGACCGAGTTGAGCTGTGGATCAAGCCGCTCGATCCGCTCGATGGCGGCCTCGACCAGTTCCAGAGGCGTCACCTGTCCTTCGCGGACGAGTGCGGCCTGCGCGGTGGCGTCGATGAAAGGATCAATGTTCACGCCCGGAACGTGACACGCCCCGCTGACCGGCCACGCACCGTCGGCTGACGCACCTGCGTGGAGAGGTTCAGGGGAAGGCGACGGCGGTCCTGAACCAGCCGTTCTCCTGCTCCACCGTCAACTCGCCGCCCTCGCCCACCACGCGTTCCCTGAGTGCGGCAAGCCCCCGCAGCGCCGGCAGCGGACCGTCCTGCGCGCCGTCGTTGACGATGGTGACGCCCGTTTCCGAGAGGGTGACCCGCACCTCCCCCGCCTCGGCATGGCGCAGGATGTTGGTCGTGGTCTCCCGCAGGACCTGGCCGAGCAACTCGCTCGCACGCGGATCGACGACCCCGGCCGCACGATCGACGTGCGCGCTGATGCCGGCGGCCTCGAACAGGTTCTTGGCGTTCTCCAGCTCGGCGGACAGGTTGAGCCGCCGCTGGGCGTAGGCCAGCTCCCTGGTCTGGGTGATGGTGTCGCCGACCAGGGCGCGTACCTCCTCCAGCTCCTCCTCCACCCGCGCGAGGTCGCTGTGCAGCAGCTTCTTGGCCAGCGTGACCTTCAGCTTGACCACGTGCAGGGTGTGGCCCTGGATGTCGTGCAGGTCGCCGGCGAAACGTACGCGCTCGCGCATGACGGCCATCTCCGCCTCGCGTTCCCGCGCCTTCTCCAGCTCCCCGATCAGGTTGTGCACCCCGGCGGCGAGGATCGTCAGGATGATGCCGCCCACGGCGACGCCCGCGGAGACGATGACGAACTTGAGCAGGACGCCGGCCAGTTCCTCACGCGCCGTCACCACCCTCGCCGCGAGCACGACGATGGTGACGGCGGTGATTCCCGCGATCACCGCCGGCCGGTGGCGTCGCAGCTCGACGAGGGCGAGGGTGGCCACGATGGCGAAGCTGTAGACCGGTGTCGTGATGTCCGCGGCCAGCACTCCGACCAGCCAGATGGCCGCGGTGACGATCAGGGCGGGCAGCGCGACGCCGGGGAACCGGCCCGCGCCCCACCGCTTGAGCACCAGCAGGGTGACCAGCAGGCCCCCGGCCATGAGCAGCGCGTCCCACCAGGAATGGGCGTCGCGCGCCACCAGCAGCGACCCGACGGCGGAGAGCGCGCCGATCACGATCTCCAGGCTGAGTTTGCGCAGACGGCCCTGCGTCTCCTCGGCGTACTCGGACGGGCGCGCCGATGCCCCTGCCGGCTCTGTAAGCGGGGGGCTGATGTCCATGGAGGGCTCCGGGCTCGTCAACACGCTCGGTCAGGTTCCCTAACCAACGCAAGTGACACTACCTCATGACTTCACCTGCGGAAATGTCACCGGCAGTTCATGATAAGGCCCCATCCACCGGCGCCCGGGAAACGCGAACGGGCCCCGGCCGGTGGCCGGGGCGCTGCGACCTGCCGGTTTACCTGCCGTGGTGGCGCTTGGAGGCGGCGGTGACCGTGAAGGACGCGGTGGCGGTCTTGCCGGCGACCTTGACCGTGACGGTCTTGGTGCCGGCGCGCGTCCTCGACGGGACCGTCAGGTTCTTCCGCGCGCGGCCCGAGGAGAGGGGGACGCGGTAGGTCCTGCCCTCGGGGGTGGTGAGGGTGGCGGTGCCGGAGGACAGGCCCTTGGTGGTGATCGTCACCGCGTACGAGGAGCCGGCGCGGACGCGGCTGCTGCTGACGGCCACCTTCAGGGAGGTGGTCTTGTGCTTGGCGTGCTTGTACGTGTCCTCCTTGCCGTGCCGGTCCTGCTTGGCCGGGGCGGAGTGCGCCGGCTGCGGAGCCTTGGCGGTGGCGGTGGGGTGCGGCCTGGCGCCGTCCGCGAGGGCGGAGCCGGCGAAGGGCAGGGCGATCAGGGCCGCGCTGGCGATGGTCACGGTGAAGGGCTTGGCGAAGCGCACTGTTGATGAATCCAATCCTGGACGGACCTGGCCGAACCTCTGGAATTCAGCCCCGAAGGTCATCCACGGCATGCACTCTGCCGGGCCAACCTGAGAAAGCGCTGACACGAGCTTATGAATTGCATAAGCGCAGGCAGACCGCCCCTGCCGAGCGCGGTGACGTGCAACACATAAGTTCTCTTATGCAATTTTCAGCGTTTTATCGGATTCGTTTCCTTAAAGCCTCAGTAAAGAGGGATACGTTCCTGCCCCATAGACGCACCGAACGCTCAGCGCGTTCCCGCGACGAACAAGGAGCAATCCCTTGCAGATCAAGCACACCCTCATCCCCCTCGGCGGCGGGCTCGCCGCCGCGGCGATGCTCGGCGCCTCGCTCGCCGGCACGGCACAGGCGCAGGACAGGCAGCACGTGAAGCCGTCCGAGAGCGTCAGCACCGAGACCGCCAAGGGGATCGCGCGGTTCTGGCTGGAGAACAACGGCGCGGCGCTGGAAGCCGCGACCTACCTTGAGGAGGACACCACCAAGGTCGACAAGCTCAAGACCACCGGCAGCGCCTCCACCGACACCAAGGCGGGCTCGGTCGCGCCGACCGGCACCACCACCAGCACCTCCAAGTCGAAGAACGTGAACCTGCCGAAGACCGTCGGCAAGGTCTTCTTCGTCGACCAGGACGGCGAAAAGCGCTGGTGCTCGGCCTCGTCCATCCAGGGCAAGTACAAGAACGTGGTCGCCACGGCCGGGCACTGCGTGTACGACACCGCCAACGACGAGCAACTCCTGGACAACTGGGTCTTCGTGCCCGGCTACTACCAGGGCAAGGCTCCGTGGGGCGTCTACGTCGGCAAGCAGGCGTTCGTGCACTACGACTACAGCGTGTACGAGGACTACGACCGCGACTACGCCTTCGTCTCGGTCTACAACGGCGTGTCGATCAAGGCCTCGACCGACTCCAGGCGTCCCACGCTGGAGGTCGAGGACGCGGGCCGCCTCGGTGACAACGTCGGCGGCCAGGGCATCGCCTGGAACCAGCCGCTGAAGAAGGCGCACTACGTCTTCGGCTACCCGCAGGCCGCGCACCCCGACGGCAACAAGCCGTACACGGGTGTCACGCCGAAGTGGTGCTACGGCACGACCACGGCCAAGACCGTGGGCTCGGCCGCCAAGAAGATCGAGGAGCACGTCGGCCTCAAGTGCGCCATGACCGCGGGCGCGGACGGCGGGCCGTGGCTGCTGAAGTACAGCAGCTCCAAGCGCACCGGTTACCTCAACGGTGTGACCAGCAGCTTCTACGACCAGGACGAGAACAACCGGGTGGACTACATCTCCTCGCCGTACTTCGACGCCGAGACCTACGGGGTCTACACCTCGGCCTCGGCCGTCTGGTCCGGAAAGCTCGTCTGACAGGGAGGGGGATGGGCTCCGGGTAGCTCGTAAAGGGAACTCGTAAAGGGATGCGGAGGCCCGGCACATTCGTGTGCCGGGCCTTCAACCGCTGGTCGAAGGGCTGGTTGTCAAGTGGCCACGCTTCGCCGCGCCACGACTCACAGTCAATTCATAAGCGACATCTCATCAAACACTCATGCACACCCGCCATTGTCACGACTATGCACACGTACCAGTCCGCGCCTGTGCGCCGGCCCGACGGCAGCTCGATCAACATCCTCGTCGTGGATGACGAACCCTCACTGACCGAGCTCCTGTCCATGGTCATGCGCCAGGAGTCCTGGGACGTCCGCTGCGCGCACAACGGCAGCGAGGCCATCAGGGCGGCCCGCGGGTTCCGTCCCGACGCGATCGTCCTGGACATCATGTTGCCCGACATGGATGGGATCGTGCTCCTGCCCAGGCTGCGCGCGGTGCTGCCGGGCGTGCCCGTTCTGTTCCTGACCGCGAAGGACTCGATGCAGGACCGGCTGATCGGCCTGCGGGCGGGCGCCGACGACTACGTCACCAAGCCGTTCCACCTGGAGGAGGTCGTCATCAGGCTGCGCGGCCTGCTGCGCCGCTCCGGCGCGGCGCAGACCCGGCCGGACGCCGGGCTCGCGGTCGGGGACCTCACGCTGGATCAGGAGACCCATGAGGTACGGCGGGGCGGCAAGCAGATCAAGCTCACCCCCACCGAGTTCGAGCTGCTGCGCTTCCTGATGCACAATCCGGGACGGGTGCTCAGCAAGGCGCAGATCCTCGACCGCGTGTGGGCCTACGACTTCGGCGGGCAGAGCAACGTGGTCGAGTTGTACATCTCCTACCTGCGCCGCAAGATCGACGCCCAGCGCAAGCCGATGATCCACACGGTGCGCGGCGTCGGATACACCCTGCGCCCGGCCGGATGACCTTCAGGGTCCGCAAGAGGGCCATGTCGCTGGAGACCAAGCTGGTGGTCTCCTCGATCGCGTTGCTCGCCGTCGTCTCGGCCGTCGTCGCCACCGCGACCACGCTGCTGTTCAACGACTTCCTCACCGACCAGCTCGATCTCCAGGTCAGGGCCGCGGCCCGGCGTTCGGTCGGCGCCCCGAAGTCGCCCGGCGCGCCGCCCGAGGCCAGGGAGGTGACGTTCCTGCTGTCGCCGGGGCAGGCGATGGAGACGTTCGGGGCGCGGGTGCGGCTGGGCGAGGTCCGCCGGGCCGCCGTGCTGACGGGGGTGGACACCGTACAGGAGGTGCCGGCGCCGCCGGCGGTCGCCGCCGTGACCGGCAGACCCGTCACGATCGGCCTGGGGCCGATGGGTGACTACCGGATGGCCGCGGCCCGTACGCGCGACGGCGACGCGCTCGTCGTCGGGCTGCCGCTGAGCGGCCTGCGGTCCACGCTGACCAGGCTCATCGTGGTGGAGGCCGCGGTGACGCTGGCGGGCGTGTCGCTGATGGCCATCGCGTGCACCCTGCTGGTACGCCGCGCCGTACGCCCGCTCGGCCGCCTGGCCGCCACCGCCGCCCGCGTGTCGGAGCTGCCGCTGGCCACCGGCGACGCCGTCAGGCTGGCCAGGGTGCCCGAGGTGGACACCGACCCGCGTACCGAGGTCGGGCAGGTCGGCGGCGCGTTCAACCACATGCTCGGGCACGTCGAGACGGCCTTCGCGGTGCGGCACGAGAGCGAGTCCAGGTTGCGCCGGTTCATCGCCGACGCCAGCCACGAACTGCGTACCCCGCTGGCCTCGATCGTCGGCTACGCCGAGCTGACCAGGCGCAGCGGCGAGCCGCACGGCCCGCAGACGGCGCACGCGCTGGGCCGCATCGGTTCCGAGGCGGGCCGGATGTCCACCCTGGTCGAGGACCTGCTGCTGCTGGCCCGGCTGGACGCGGGCCGCCCGCTGGAACGGGTGGCGCTGGACCTGTCGCCGATCGTGGTGAACGCGATCAGCGACGCCTACGCGGCCGCGCCCGGTCACCGCTGGCTGGTGGGCCTGCCCGACCAGCCCGCCCTCGTCCTCGGGGACGCCGACCGGCTGCACCAGGTCGTGGCGAACCTGCTGGCCAACGCCCGCACGCACACCCCGCCCGGCACCACCGTGACCGCGACGGTGCTGATGGATTCCGAGCGGGTGAGCGTCCGGGTGGCCGATGACGGGCCGGGGATCGCGCCGGAGTTGTTGCCGCACGTGTTCGGGCGGTTCGCGCGGGGCGACGGGTCCAGGTCCCGGCTGGCCGGAGGGAGCGGGCTGGGGCTGGCGATCGTGTCGGCGGTGGCGGCGGCGCATGAAGGGGTGGTGGACGTGGCCAGCGTGCCGGGGAACACGGTCTTCACGCTGAGCCTGCCCGCCTCACGCGAGCAGATCCCGTCTGTGGAAGGCGGCGCCGCCGACGGTCACGAGGGCGGCGGCGGCCAGGGCGAACCCGGCCGGGGCCGCGAAGCCGGGTGAGATCGAGGGGTGGGCGTATCCGAACGGCGTGAACAGGAACGCCGTGCCGCCGAGCACGCCCGCCTCCCACATCGCCACGCAGACGGCCGAGAGCACCACCACGGCCCAGGCCACGGGCACGGCGGCGCGGGGGCGCAGGCCGTACGCGGCGATCGCGACGCCCGCGACGGCCCAGGCGGCGGGCGTGAAGAGCAGCGCCGCGCCGATCTGGACGGGCACCGCCTCCGGCCGGCCGCCGGCGAGCGCGTGGCCCGCGCCCGTGCCCGCGCCGACGGCCAGCAACATGGCGGCGGGCGCGGCCAGGCCGAGCACCAGGTGCCCGGACAACCAGCGGGTCCTGCCGGTGGAGGTGGCCAGCAGGGGCGAGGCCCGGCCACGGCTCTCCTCCCCGTACGGACGCAGCGCCCCGGTCACCGCCAGGCAGGCGACGACCAGGCAGAACACG
The DNA here is from genome assembly GCF_040655495.1 of Nonomuraea sp. NPDC050404. NCBI lineage: Bacteria > Bacillati > Actinomycetota > Actinomycetes > Streptosporangiales > Streptosporangiaceae > Nonomuraea > Nonomuraea sp. NPDC050404. The sequence goes on along the minus strand of NZ_JBFAKB010000022.1, from coordinate 98,052 downwards.
TACGTGAAGACCTCCAGCAGGGTGTCCCCCGTCAGCGTGCCGACCTCGAACGACGCCGACACCCAGCCCACCCCCGCCGACGCCACCCCCAGCGAGATCGTCCACGAGACCACCTGCCCCCCGTACAACCGCCAGGCCAGCCCGATCGTGCTGCGCGGCGCGGGCCGCACGGGTCCCGCGCGCTCGGGCAGCAGGCCCGTGCCCAGGTCGCGGCGGGCGGAGACGGCGAACGCGAGCAGGGTGAGCACGGCCGCGAGCGCCAGCGGGATCCACAACACCCACCACTGCTCCCCCGCCCCGTACGCCCGCGCGACCCGCGGCCACCCCGCCGGCAGGTAGGCGACCAGTTCCTCCGGCACCACCAGGCCCGGGACGAGCCCGGCCACCAGCACTCCCACGCCGGTCGCCCGCGCGAGCGGCGCGCTCTGGCACAGTTGCGCGGCCAGCACGCCGCAGGCGGCGAACATCGTCGCGCCCGCCGCGCCCGTCAGCCCGAACAGCAGCGTTCCGCCCGGCGGATAGCCGAACCCGAGGCCCAGAACGAGACATTGCCCTACGACGACGGCGAGGTTCACGGCGGCGACCACGGCCACGACGGCGCTGATCGCGGCATGCCTGCCGACCGCGCCCGCCGCCACCAGCTCCCGTCGGCCCGCGTCCTCCTCCGCGCGGGTGTGCCGGATCGCGAACAGCAGCCCGGCCAGGCCGCCGATGAGCAGGCTCTGCACGCTCGACCGCCAGCCGACCAGTGCCTCGATGGAGGTGCCTGGGACGGGGCCGAGCAGCGCGTTCGTGAAGGGGTTGGCCTCGGCGGCGGCGATGAACGCCAGCCGGTGCGGTTCGGCGGGCATCAGGGCGGCCAGGGAGTAGGCGTTGAACGCCGGGAGCGCGACGGCCACCACTATCCAGGCGGCCAGCAGCAGCCGGTCGCGGCGCAGGATCAGTAAGGCGATCGTGCCGGCGTTCATCGTGGCCGCATTCGCATGGCCTGCGTTCACGGGGCCCGCGTTCACGGCGCCCGTACTCACGGGGTCACCGGTTCGCGGTAGTGCCGTAGGAACAGCTCCTCCAGCGTGGCCGGTCGTGCCGTGAGGTCGAGCAGCCCGTACGCGGTCAGCCGGGTGAGCACCTCACCTGCCCGCCCGCTCTCGACGCGGAAGCGCACCTCCGTACCGTGAACCTCCGTGCCGTGGACCTCCAGCCCGTGGGCGCCGTCCAGCCGCTCCGGCGGGCGTTCCAGCCGGGCGGTGATCGAGGTCCAGGTGAGGTGGCGCAGCTCGGTCAGGGTGCCCGACTCGACGACGCGCCCCCGGCGTACGATGCTCACCCGGTCGCACAGGGCCTCCACCTCGGCCAGCACGTGGCTGGACAGCAGGATCGCGGTGCCCTCGGCCCGCCGCTCGGCCAGGCAGCGGCGGAACTCCTCCTCCATCAGCGGATCGAGGCCGGAGGTGGGCTCGTCCAGCAGGAGCAGTTCGGCCCGCGCCGCCAGCGCGGCGACCAGTGCCACCTTCTGCCGGTTGCCCTTGGAGTAGGTGCGGGCCTTCTTGCCGGGATCCAGCTCGAACCGTGCGATCAGCTCGTCGCGGCGGCGGGTGTCCGGCCGTCCGTGCAACCGTCCGAGCAGGTCGATGATCTGGCCGCCGGTCAGCTCGTCCCACAGCGTGACGTCGCCGGGTACGTAGGCGAGGCGGCGGTGCAGGCGTACGGCGTCGTGCCAGGGGTGCCCGCCCAGCAGCCGCACCTCGCCGGCGTCGGCCCGCAGCAGCCCCAGCAGCACGCGCAGCGTGGTCGTCTTCCCCGCGCCGTTCGGGCCGAGGAAGCCGTGGATCTCTCCGGCTCCGACCCGCAGGTCGAGCCCGTCCAGGGCCCGGGTCCGGCCGTACGTCTTCACCAGGCCGGACACCGAGATGACAGAATCCATGGCTCGCACGCTACGCAAAACTTGCAGTCCTGTAAATATGCACTGGATGCAATATGATCGATGCATGTCGTTGCGCGAGCGGAAGAAGCGGCAGACCAGGCAGGCGCTCATGGACGCCGCCGGGCGGCTCTTCGACGAGCAGGGGTACGAGGCCACGACCGTCGACCAGATCGCGGCGGCGGCCGGAGTGTCCACGCGCACGTTCTTCACCTATTTCCGGCACAAGGCGGACGTGATCCGTACCAACAGCGTCGAGCGTGTGGACGCGGGCGTCGCGGCCATCCTCGCCAGGCGGCCCGGGGAGGCGCCGGCCGAGTTGCTGGCCAGGGCCTTCGACGAGATGCTCGCGGAGAGCTGGGAGATGGGGCTCACGGCAGGGCTGGTCGGGGATGCGTACAAGCTGCCGATCTTCTCCCCACAGGCGACCATCGACCGGTCGAACGCGCGGCTGGAACGGCTGGCCGCCGCGCTCGTCGGGGCCTGCGGGATCGACCGGATGACCGCGTACGCGATGGTGGGGGCCGCGATCGGGGCCGTCAGCGGGACGGCGGCGGTCTCGATGAGCGAGGGCAGGACCGACGAGGAGACCCTGGCGGAGACCTCCCGCGCCTGCCGCCGCGCCCTGACGGGCTTCTGACCCCGACCCGCACCACCTCGCACCGGCGGACTACTGGCCCCAACCCGCACCACCTCGCACCGGCGGACTTTGGACACCGACCCGCACCACCTCGCGCTGGCGGACTTTGGACACCGACCCGCACAGCCGGGGCCCGCTAGTTTTGATCTAGCGGGCCGTCTAGCGCCTCCTTCGTGAGAGGGGGTGACACGATGACGGCCGGACCGCTCAACGTCGCCGTGATCATCGGCAGTACCCGGGCGGGCCGCGTCTGCGACACGGTGGGCGCCTGGTTCGCCCGGCGGGCGCGGCGGCGCGAGGACCTCAACGTCGAGGTGCTCGACCTGGCCGCCTACGACTTCCCGGCCTGCTACCCGCAGGAGCCCACGCCGTCCACGCGGCGCTTCGCCGCGACGGTCGGTGCGGCGGACGCGTTCGTCGTGGTGACGCCCGAGTACAACCGCAGCTTCCCCGCCTCGCTCAAGGAGGCGATCGACCTCGCCTACGACGAGTGGCACGCCAAGCCGGTCGGCATCGTCGCCTACGGCCTGGGCTCGTACGGCCACTACGCCGCCGAACAACTCCGCACCGTCTTCTCCGCCCTGCACGCCATGACCATGCGCGACTGGGTGGGGATCGACCTGCTCGACACCGAACTCCGCGAGGAATCCCGCGACACCGACGATCGCCTGCGGGCGGTCGCGGCCATGCTCGACCAGCTCACGTGGTGGGGTCGCACCCTGCGCGCGGGACGACACGACCAGCCATACGTCTCATGAGAGGAAGGAACACCCATGTCAGAACTGGCGATACAAACCTCCGGCCTGGTCAAGGTCTTCGGCGACACGCGCGCCGTGGACGGCCTCGACCTCGCCGTGCCCGCCGGCGCCGTGTACGGGGTGCTCGGGCCCAACGGCGCGGGCAAGACGACCGCCGTACGCATGCTGGCCACGCTGCTGCGGCCCGACGGCGGCGAGGCGACCGTGTTCGGGCACGACGTGGTGCGCGAGGCGGATGCCGTACGGCAGCGGGTCAGCCTGACCGGCCAGTACGCCTCCGTGGATGAGGAGATGACTGGCACGGAGAACCTGGTCCTGCTGGCCCGGCTGCTCGGCCACCGCAAACCCGCCGCCCGCGACAGGGCGGCCGAACTGCTGGCGGCATTCGGGCTGACGGAGGCCGGGGGGCGGCAGGTCAAGACGTACTCGGGGGGCATGCGGCGGCGGCTGGACATCGCGGCCAGCATCCTCAACACGCCCGACCTGCTCTTCCTCGACGAGCCCACGACCGGCCTGGACCCGCGCAGCCGCAACCAGGTCTGGGACATCGTGCGCATCGTCGTGGCCCACGGCACCACCGTGCTGCTGACCACGCAGTACCTGGAGGAGGCCGATCGGCTGGCGCAGCGCATCGCGGTCATCGACCACGGCCGGCTCATCGCCGAGGGCACTCCGGGGGAGCTGAAGTCGTCCGTCGGCTCCGGCTCCGTCCACGTCCGGCTGCGCGACGCGGCCACCCGTCCCGAGGCGGAACGCGTACTCGCCGATTCCCTGGGCACGACCGTCTACCTCGAAGCGGACCCGGTAGCCCTGACCGCCCGCATCACCGGCACCGACTCCCGCTCCAGTGGGGAGGCCGAGCAGGCCGCCCGCGCACTGGCCCGCCTGGCCGCCGCCGGGATCGTCGTCGACGACTTCTCCCTCGGCCAGCCCAGCCTGGACGAGGTCTTCCTCGCCCTCACCGCCAACCACCCTGCCAAGGAGGTCGCCGCATGAGCACCACCACCGAGAGCGGCACCGCGTACGCGCCCGCCGCCGACACCCTGGCCACCGTCCTGGCCCCCACCACCCGTCCACCCCGGCCCAGCGCCTGGTCGGCGTCGATGACGTTCGGCTGGCGGGCCATGTTGAAGATCAAGCACGTGCCCGAGCAACTCTTTGACGTGACGGCGTTTCCGCTGATGATGACGCTGCTGTTCACGTACTTGTTCGGTGGCGCGCTGGCGGGCTCGCCGACGGAGTACCTGCAGTTCCTGTTGCCGGGCATCATGGTGACGAGCGTCGTGATGATCACTATGTACACCGGCGCTGAGGTCAACAAGGACATCGAAAAGGGCGTCTTCGACCGCTTCCGCACCCTGCCCATCTGGCGCCCGTCCACCATGGTCGGCTACCTGCTCGGCGACGTCCTGCGCTACTTCCTGGCCTCCACGGTGATCCTGCTGGTCGGCCTGGTGCTGGGCTTCCGTCCGCAGGGCGGGGTCGTGGGGGCGGTGATCGGGATCGCACTGCTGCTGGTGTTCTCGTTCGCGTTCTCTTGGTTGTGGACGATGCTCGGCCTGCTGATGCGCAGTGAGAAGTCGCTGATGGGGGTCAGCATGCTGGTGCTGTTCCCGCTGACCTTCTTGAGCCCCGTCTACGTCGATCCGTCCACCATGCCGGGGTGGCTGCAGGTTTTCGTGAGCCTCAACCCGATCTCACCGCTGGTGACTTCGGTGCGGTCGTTGATGGGCGGGACGCCTGACATGGGGGCGATCACGTGGGTGCTGGTGTCGTCGGCGCTGTTCATCGCGGTGTTCGGAACGCTGACGATGCGGCTGTACAACCGCAAGTGAGCAGCGGTTGCCGATTGAGGCGAGGATGGTCGTGTCCCTCGCCTCACGACGCCCTCCTTGGCTTGGTCGGACGCTCCTGCCGACGAGTTTCTTGTTTCAGGTGCTCGGCCAACTCCGAGAGAGTGGCACCGCAACGTACGTTGCAAAGCCCACTGCTTCGGGACACCAGAACCGTGCGGTAGGCGATAAACCCTCCCCCAGCACCCTCCATGAACGCCCACCCGGGGAACCTTCTGCTCATCGCTGCGGCATTCTCACGGGTCATGCGGCTCTTCTCCGCACGTTCATCCTCGGTGTGGAAGTGGTGAGACGGAGCAGGCCGGGCGCGGCGGTGACGCCTCTGGCAGGAGCGCCCGGCCTGCTCCGGATGGTGCGTGCGGCGGGGAAGTCGTCACCGGGCCGCACACATGCGGCGTGGCACGCATCGCATCGGCGAACACGCTTGCTCCGGGCTCAGCCGGATGCCATCGCCTGCCACTCTCTCCCAGGTACGGGCCAAGCGGCCTCCTCGGCAGAAGCACCCGTCCCTGGCGCCGCGTCTCCTGTTCCAGGTGCTCGAACAACTCGGGGAGAGTGGCGCCGCAACGTACGTTGCAGAGCCCACTGCTCTCGGGCACCAGAACCGTGCGGTAGGCGATATAGCCGCCACCGGCACCTTCCATGATCGCCCACCCTGGGAAGTCACTCGCTACGGCGTTCTCACTGGTCACATGGGGTCCTATCCGTGGCTGGAGGGCTGGTGAGACGGCGCAGGCCGGGCGCGGCGGTGGCGCCTCTGGCAGGAACGCCCGGCCTGCGCCGGATGGTGCGTGCGGCGGGGAAGTCGTCACCGGGCCGCACACACGCGACGTGGCACGCAACGCGACAAGCGCCACTCCGGACTTCAACAGCCGGATGCCACGCCACGATCATCATCGGAGTGCCGGCTCATGCGACTTGCGGAGGCCAGCAGTGTGGTCGAATTCGGGTACAACGGTCATCAGGCATCCCTCCGTTGGCCACAGAGATGTACGCGGCTTCGTTTCGCCCATTGAGCTGGGGCGATACATGTACAGCATGCGCCGATGGCAGGCACGATGGAGGGGCACACTGTGCGCGCCCACAGCGTGCCCACACGCCGCCAGAAAAGGATCATTAGGTGGAAGCACCGGACCTTCCGCTTCCGGACCTGTTGAAACACCTACGCGAGATGGCCGGCTTGACGCAGCAGCAGTTGGCGGACGAGCTATGCGCCATCACTGGGACGTTCACGCTCACCCGGCACGAAATCGGGCGGTGGGAGCAGGGCCGGGTGCGCCCGCGTGCCTGGCTGCCCTCTCTGGCGGACCTTCTCAAGGTCGATCTCGAGACCTTGCGGAGAGCACCGAATAGGAAGGCGGCAGCCGCTTCTTACACTGGTCCGAGCGATGACAAGGGGCAGGTGAACCAGGTGCTGCGCCGGACCTTCCTGCAAAAGACGGGGGCCGCGGCCGCAGCCCTGCATCGGGACAGTTGCGTCATTCAGGCGCTCGATGCGATCACCCATGATTATCTCGGCAGCGTCGTTGACAACCTCGGCGAGCTCATCGACCACTACGCGCTGGCGATCTGCGCTCTTCCCGCTGAGGCCGTGTACGACGAACTCCTCCATATCAGGTCATACGCGAGCCGACATCTCGACCGCGCTGGGTACGCATCCCCGCGTGCAGAGCTCGTTCTCGCTATCGGCCGACTGTCGCATCTTCTCGCCGTGGCCGCGTGCGACATGGGCCAGCACGCGGCGGCTCGACTGTGGTGTTCCGACGCGAGGCGATGCAGCCGGGAGGCGGCACATCCCGAGCTGGCGGCATGGGCCGCGCTCACCCAGGCGATGATTGCCTGGTACCAAGGTCAACCACGCCAGTCAGCGATGCTGGCCGCCCAGGCTCGAAAGAGCATTCCGCTTGGTACGGCAATCCACGCCAAACTTGCCTCCCAGGAAATGCGTGCGGCGGCAATGGCCGGCGACGTCGAGAGCATGACCCGCGCCCGACAACACGCAGGCAGAGCGATCGCGGCCCTCCCCGGCGACGTACCCGTGACAGGTGTGTACTCCGTGAACCTGGCGGAAGACCCGCCGTACACCGCGACGTCCTTGTTGTTCGTGGGCCGTTATGGTGAGGCCGTGGCCGCCGCCGATCGCGTGATCAGCACTGTCCACCGATCAGCGGCGAATCAGCATGGCGAACAACCATCCGGCTATGCGCGGTCCCTGCTCATTCTGGGACTTGCCCAGGCCGGGCTGGGGCGGCTGGACGAGGCCGTGAACGCCGGCTGCAGGGCGCTGGCGGGCAGCCGTCCGACATGGCCGACCATGGTGCTCGCGGGCAAGCTCGACAAGACTCTGACACATGACTTCCCGCATGCTCGCCTGACCGGCGACTATCACGTCCGTTACCTTGAGGCGGCCGGCTACCCCACCGGGCAACCGTCGCGATTCGCCGAGCATGATGAGGAACGCCGGTGACCGACGACATCACAGCCGAGCAAGTCTCGGCCATCACCGCGTTCGTCGACACCGAAGCTCCCCCGCCCGACGACCGCCCCACCGCGCTCGTCCTCTTCGGCACCAACCAGATCCGGCCTGCCGAGATAGCGGTGAAGTTGTACCACCGTGGCCTCGCGCCACTGATCATCTGTACGGGCGGGGTCAACCGCCACGACGGCATCAACGAAGCACGCACCTTCCACCGTTTCCTTCTCGAAAGGGGTGTGCCGGACAAAGCCATCCGATGTGAGGACCGATCTCTCAACACCTGGCAGAACGTCGAGTACGCGGCGCCGTTCCTGTGCGAGGCACTGGAGGCGGGTCTGGGCATCACGGCTGTCTGCAAGTGGTACCACCGCCGAGCCATTCACCTCCTGAAGACGCTCATGCCGGCCATAGGTTCCTTCCACGGCATCACCTGGGAACCTCTGTACGCCGGAGAACCGGTCACCCGCGCGAGCTGGCCCGCGAATCCCGAGGGCAGGCGCCGTGTGATCCGCGAATGGGAGGAGGTCTCCCGCCGGGTTGCCGAGGGGTCGTTCGAGGATGTTCGCCTGGTTCGAGGGGCCTGGCGCTGAGGGGTACACGAATCAGCACACTCCGTTAGCATTGTGCGACCCACAGTGGTGGACGGAGGGTGGATGCGCAGGCACGTACGTGAGCTCGTCCTGGAGATCGGCGCGTTCGGCGGGCTTACTGCGGTCTGCACCGTGGCGGCCGGGATTTTGCTGAACCTGTCCACGGAGGGTGAGCCCACGCTCAATCCGTCGTTCATTCCGCCGACCGTGCTGCTGTCCTTTGTCGCCGGAGCGGTGCCGGCGTTGCGTGACTATCTGCGGGGGCGGCGGGTGAGGCTCCGGGCGAGTGGGGTCGATCCGTTCGGTGCCAAGGATCTGGAGTCGTACAAGGGGCTGCTGAGGGAGGCGCGGGAGAAGGCGAGGTCGCCGAACTTTGGCGAGCTTGACAGGCGTGCCGCCGCGCGGGAGGTCAACGTCGGGCGGGAGGAGTTGCGGCTCATCACGCAGAAGGAGAAGGGCACCCTCTGGCTGCGCGAGGTTGAGCAGGCCGAGCCCATTGTCCGGGCCTTCCTCGTTCTGCACGACGTGTCGAAAGCGGAGGTCGGCGAATGGCTGGAGGCTTACCGCGAGTTGGTCGATCCTCCCTCGTCCGTGCCTGTTCGTGTTCTCAAACTGATCGCCGTCGCGGCGGTGCCCGCCCTGTTTGCCACCCTGGCCTTCGTCGGGTACGTGCAGCATGCGGAGGCACAAGTACGCGACTCGCTCCGGCGTACGAACGTGACCATCCTGTCCCAGCACGCCATCGGCAGGTATCTGGCCGTGACCGGCTCGGAGTCTGCTCCGGCCCGGGCGAGGGTGGGGCCGTCGGTCATCAGTAAGAGTCCTTCGTACTATCGGTGGGATTTTGAACCGCACAAGCTCGACGGGACCTACTTCCACCAGATTCGTGACCGTGCCAACAGGTTGTGCCTGACCCCGGAGGCTCGGAACGTGGTTCAGGGTGGTTTCATCACCGAGGCGGCCTGTGAGGGGTCCGACGCGCAGCTTTGGCGGCTGGGTCGTGACGGGGCCCTTGCGACCGCGCGGGGTGGGATGTGTGTGGAGCCCAACATGGGTTCGACCGAGGCGGGCACCTCGCTGGTGTTGCGGAGTTGTGCGGCCGGCAAGCTCGCCCAGCTCTGGTCGGTCACCGACCGCCTGCCCAGCATCGGCGGTTCGGTGGCCAGTGCGGTGAACGGGGTGTGCCTGGATGCCGCGGCCGGCATGTCCGAGCTGGTCTCCTGGGGTTGCCATGGCCGGGCCAATCAGGCCTTCACCTACCGGGGGGATCCTCGGGGCGGCTATGAGGTGAAGGTCATGGACACGTGTTTGGGGGTCTTGGGGTCGCGGCCCGTACGTGAGAGTTGTTCGGGCGGTCGCGATCAGCTCTGGCGCTTCACCCACCGCACGTCCTTCAACCACTGGCTGTACTGGGGAGAGGTCAGGCACGTCGCCAGCGGTTTGTGCCTGCAGTTGGAGTCCGATTTCGCGTCGTTGTCCATGCGCGCCTGCGATTGGTCGAATGTTCAGCAGTGGCGTACGCCCGAATGGTTGCGGCCACCGGACGCGCCCGCCCTGCCGGTGGAACCGTCCGGTGGGCGTGGGTCGTCGTCAGGGCAGGGGGACGACGTACGGGCACGGGGATAGGGCGATTGGCGAAGAACCGCTCGAAAGCGAAGATCCGGGAGAAGCGGCTGCACGAGGCGGCCATGCGCGAAAGGCGGCGGAAGGAGCGAGAAGCCGCCGGGCCGCCTGAACGGTTGTCCTTTACGCAAGCGCTTCTTCTCCACCACCAGCGCCGCCGCGCTCGCTTGCCTGGTCATAGCGATCAGCCTCGCGTCCGAGACGAAGCGCGACTATGACAGCCTGCGCGGCATCCTGGAACGTGGGGGAACGCGTTAGTTCAGGGGTTGTCCTCGATCGGAATGCCCTTGAAGTCGCCGAGTTCCAGCAGGTCGAGGCTGGCCTTCGTGGCGTCGTCGGGAATTCCGCGGAATTCGGCGAAGAACGCCTGCGACTCGCCGGCGCCGATCGCGTTGGCATAGCTGGCCCAGTACGTGCAGGTGCACTCGCCGTCGGTGTAGATCGGTTGCAGCGCCTTGCCCGAGCCGTCGGGGTCGAGCGTGACCCCATGGACGTCCCACCCCGACCCCACGACGTGGAACAGTTCCAGGCTCTGCTCCTTGGTGCTGAAGTTCTTGACCGTCCATTCGAGTCGCGCCAGGTCGCGCCAGCGTGTGAGCTTGTCGATCGAGACCTGGACGGGGACCCGCTCACCGTCCGCGTTCGTGACGAACGCGTTCCGGGTGGCCAGGCCCGTTGTGGTGGGAACGCTGGTGACGGGGAGGCTGGTGGGCGATGTGCCGGTGCCGGCCGCGGAGGCCGCGGGTGCCGGATCCCACGGACGCCACAGTGCCATGCCAGAACCGGCCGCGACCAGCAGCGCGGCGGTGATCGCCGCCGCCGGGCGTACCCATCGGGACCTCGCCCACTGTGACCGGGCGGGTTTCGCGCGCCAGACGCGGGACTCCTCCGTCGGCATCCACGACTCGCTGACCAGGTTCATGGCCGCGGCCATGTTGATCGACTCGCGGCCGAGCAGGCGGTCGAGCAGTTGCTGCGGGGTCGGCCGCCGTGCCGGGTCCTTGGCCAGCGCCTGCTCCACCAGCGGGCGCAGCCGCTCGTCCAAATTGCCCAGGTCTGGGGCGTAGTGCACCACCCGGTACAGCACCTCGGGGGCGCCGCCCACGCCGAACGGCGCCTTGCCCGTCGCCGCGTACACGACCACGCCACCCCACGCGAACACGTCGCTCGCCGTCGTGACCTGCTCGCCGGTGGCCTGTTCTGGTGACATGTACGCGGGCGTGCCCACGATCGTCGCCGACTTGGTCGCATCCGGGGTCACGAGTTGGGCGATGCCGAAGTCGATCACCCGGGGGCCGACCGTGCTGAGCAGGATGTTGGCGGGCTTGAGGTCGCGGTGTACGACTCCGGCCTGATGGATCGCGGTGAGCGCGGTGGCCACGCCGACGGCCAGCGCCTCCAGGTTCGCGCCCGCCATGGGGCCGCGCTCGCGGATCACCTCGGCCAGGTCGGGGCCGTCGACGTACTCGGTGACGAGGTAGGCGGTCTCCCCGTCGATGCCCGCGTCCAGGACCGGCGCCGTGCAGAAGCGGGCCACGCTGCGCGCCGCCTCGACCTCCCTGGTGAAGCGACGCCTGAAGTCGTCGTCCGCGCCGGGGCGCAGGACCTTCAGCGCGACCGGTGGCGCGTCCCCGAGCCGGGCCAGGTACACGATGCCCATGCCGCCCGCGCCGAGGCGCCGCATGATTGTGTACGGCCCGATTTGCTGGTTTTCGTCGCTCACGTTCCGATTGTCGCGCTGACGCTTAGCGATCGGTAGCAATTCGCTTGATATCGAAGTATTGCCTTCGAGCCTCGCCAACGCCCTGCGACCTACGCCAACGCCGGGCGGCATTCGCCCTTGTCAGGCGGCCTTCTCTGCCGCCAGGCGGGCGTTCGCCAACCCAGGCGGCCTTCGCCGACCCAGGCGACCATCCCTAACGCCAGATGGCCATCACTAACGCCAGACGACTTCGTCGAAGAAGGTTTCCATTGCCGTTGTCACCCGGCCGAGGACATCGGTGGTCTTCTGCAGCGGCCCCGGCACCATCATGCCGTGGTCGGCGCCCTCCACCTCCAGCACGTGCGGAGTCAGCTCCCGCGCCACCGCACCGTCCCACGCCGCGTCCGCGGTGCCCCCGATGAGCAGGAACGGCTCCGTGGCCCGGCGCAGTGCGGCCACGCAGGCGGGCATCGTCAGCAGCGGTGTCAGCCACACGGCCGGCAGGCCGCGCTCCGCCGCCACCCCGGCGCCGAACGAGCCGAGCGACTTGCCGATCAGCAGCGGCGCGGGCAGCTTGTCCACGACCGGTGTCACCTGTTCATGGACCCAGGATGGCATTTCCGACGGGGAGAGGTCTTCCGGCGGGTCCCACGAGATCCGCTCAAGGTCGGCCCCGCGCCGTACGGCTGCCACACCCGCGTAGAACAACAGCCCGGTCAGTGGTCCATAGGCTTTGCCCGGAATGAGAACGGCGTGATGTCGAGAATCACCCATGAATCGCACGATATCTACGCCGCCTGCCGCTGGCAGCTCATTAAAGACGCCACGTCATCTTCTCCTGAGGCCGATAGCGGCAGGTGGCGCCGGTGGAGATGGAGGCGCGCAGGTGGGCGGCCAGTTCGGGGTGGGCGTGGTCGAGCTTGCGCAGCGTGTCGCGGATCCGGGCGGTGACCGTCTTGCGGGCCCGTTCCGCCTCGTCGCCCAGCCGCCGGGTACGCCCGCCCAGCCCCGCCGCCGCCCGCAACTCGGCCAGCAACGCCGCCCGCTCCTCGTCGAACTCCGCCGCCCGCCGGTCGTCGCCCAGTCCGGTGGCCAGGTCGATCTCCTCGTCGAGCCGGGCCAGCCGGCGCCGGTACCGCGCCTTGGCCTCCTCGTCGAGCACCTCGTCCCCGCCCATGCGGCTCGCCGCGACGACGACCTCGCCGCCCTCCGGGTCGAGCAGCACCACGGCGGGCAGGTCCTCGCCGGGATGGCCCAGCAGGGTGTGCAGGTCACGCAGGCCCTTGGCGTCGGGCAGGTGGGCCGCCCGACCGGCAAACACCAGCGACCAAACCGCCCCTTCCCGCCGAAACTGCCCACTCCCCGCACTGCCTGCGGTGAGGTGGTGCCCGGGTGAGATGTGGTGCTGCTCAGGTGAGCCATCAGCGTGCGACGCCGTTCGCACGTTTCCCCGCCAAGCGCTCCCCAGCAGGCCGGTAGGGCCTTCCGCAGCCGGCCCGAGGGGTTCGCCGCCGTGTCGCGGGCCGACCTCGGACGGTGGCTCAGGCCGTACGTACTCCAGGACCTGACGCATCCCCAGCTCCCGAGCCTCCCCCCGCACCTCGTCGAACAGCGCATGGGCGGCCTGCTCGTCCCCGGGCGCGGCACGGGCGAACAACGTCTCGGCCAGGTGGGCGCGGGCCAGCACCGACCACGGCCGTGCGCGCATCGCGTCGGCCGCGCGGATGGCGGCGGTGAGCTCCTCGACGGCCGGTGTCCAAAGTCCTTCGGCGGCGTCCACCAGGCCGAGCCAGAGATCGTACGGTCCACCGATGTCCCAGCCGAACAACGACACCGCCCACTGCCCCCGAAGGCCCGCCAGCCGTTCACGCATCCGGGCGCAGAGCTCGGCGTCCTGCGTGACGGCGGCCACCACGGCCTGCAGTCGCAGCCAGAGCGGCTGGATCATGCGGTTGTCCGGCTCCTGCTCGGGCAGCAGGCGCAGCGCGACGTCGAGGTCGCCGGCCTGCAGGGCGGTCAGGGCCTCCAGCAGCGACAGGCAGGGGTGGCCGCTGCCCCTGAGCTCGCGCAGCACCTGGACCTGCTCCTCGCGCCTGCCCTGGAGCGACAGCAGCGCCCAGCGGTGGTGCTGGAGCATGAACGTGAAACCTTCGTGCTCGATCTCCAGGTCGATGCTCGCGAGCAGGGTCTCGGCCTCGGCGAAACGGCCTTCGAGGCCGGCGATGATGCTCGCGTCGACGTCGGCGGTCATCGCGAGGTGCGGTCGGTCGCTGCGCCGGGCCGTGGCCAGGTAGGCGTGGAACTCCTCGAAGTAGCGCGGGTCGCCCCGCTCGATCATGGCCACCCAGCGCAGGGCGCCGGCGAAGTGTTCGAGGTCGGTGTCGCCGGTGCGCCGCGCCACGGTGAGCAGTTCGCCCATTAACGCGACCCGCTCCTTGGCCGTGCCGGGCCCCCAGATGATGTCGTGGTGCGTCCACAGGCTGAACGCCAGCGCGTCGTCGTCGCCTCCCTGCCTGGCCACGTTGTACAGGTGGAGGGCCAGCGCGATGGCCAGCCCCTCGTCGGGCACCGGGCCGCCGCCGACCAGCCTGGCATGGGTCCGCCTGAGCAGATCGAGGGAGTTTTCCAGGCCGTAGTGGCTGTGGAAGACCAGCGCGACCCTGGCGGGCAACTCCGGGTCGTCGAGGTCGCGGGCGATGTCGGCGGCCACCTCGAAGGCGCGCCTGGCCTCCTCGCGCCGCCCCGCGTGGTGCCGCTCCTTGCCGAAGTCCAGCGCGATCAAGCCGCGTCTGCGCGGGCTGACGGCAATGCTCAGGTCGTACGCCCTGCGCAGGTGTACGGCCTCCTCCTCGTGCGCCAGCCTGCCCCTGGCCTCGCGGGCCGCGCCGAGCAGGATGTCGATGGCCCGGTCGGGATCGAGCCGGTCGCCGGCGAGGTGGGCGTGCCTGGCCAGGTCGCTGGGCGGCAGCCGGTCCGCCAGCGCCGGCGAGCTCCCGACCGCGGCGACCACGGCGGCGTGCCGGTCGGGCGCGTCGTCGAGGCAGTCGTACAGGGTCTCGCGCACCAGGTCGTGCGCGAACGCGAACACGCCGCCGCCCCTGGCCGTCACCAGCCTGGCCGTCACGGCCAGCTCCAGCAGCCGATCGACGTGCGCGACCGGGGCGGCGCCGATCTCGGCGAGCACCTGGCGGTGGAACTCCCGCCCGAGCACCGCCGCGGCCGGCAGCAGGTCGGACACCTGGCGCGGCAGCAGGGACAGCCGCCGCAACAACGCGTCGCGCACCCCGGGCGCGACCGCGCCCGCCGAGCCGCCGCTGCGCCACAACCTGGCGGTCTGCTCGACGAAGAACGGGTTGCCGCCCGTACGCCGATGCACCTCCGTCACCAGCTCGGGCGGCGGGTGCTGACCCGCCGTACGGGACATCAGCGCGGCCACACCCTGCTCGTCGAGCCCGGTGAGCGTGATCGTGGTGGCCTTGGCCACGAGCGGGGACAGCAGGTCGCGCAGCGGATGGTCGACCGGCTCCACCTCGTCGTCGCGGTAGGTGCCGATGAGCAGCAGCCGCTCGAACCAGGTCTGCCGCGCGGCGAACTCCATCAGCCGCAGCGAGGCGGGGTCGGCCAGGTGCAGGTCGTCGATGACGATCAGCACCGGGCGCGTCTGGGAGAGCGTGACCAGGGCGGAGGTGACGGCGTCGAGAAGCCGGAACGAGTCGCCCGGTGCGTGGTCGCCGGACAACTCGGCCGCTCCGCCGATGCGGCCGCCGGGGTCGTGCGGGCGGCTCTCGCCCAGCAGGGCCGTCAGGCTGCCGCCCGCCGCCTCCTCGGCCGCCGCCCACTCGGCCGGCTCGGCCGCGCGCCGCAGCGCCCTGATGACCTGCACCCACGGCCAGTAGCCCGGGGCACTGCCGGCATCCCAGCACGCGCCGCCCACCACCAGCGCACCGGATCGCCTGGCCTTGCCGACCGCGCTGGTGACGAGCGTCGTCTTGCCGATGCCCGCCTCGCCGGTGACCAGCACCAGGCCGCCGTGGCTGTCGATCACCCGGGTGATCTCGGCACGCAGCAGCGCGGCCGGGTGCTCCCTGCCGATCAGCTCATGAGCCGCGACGTCAACAGACATGACGCTTGCACGTTATCTGCCCGAGCCGACAATTTCCCAAGTACGAGCGTTCCCGGGCGACTTCCCGAGTACGGACGTTCCAGGCTCCCGACGACCGGTGTTACCAGGCGACCTCGAACGAGCTGAGCCCGTACACGACGGACGAGGTGCGGAACTGCGCGGCCGTGTCCGTCACGCGCAGGCCGGGGAAGCGCCGCAGCAGCGCGGGCAGGGCGATGCGCAGCTCCATGCGGGCCAGCGGCGCGCCCAGGCAGTGGTGCACGCCATGACCGAAGGCGACGTGGCCGGGCGCGCCGCGGGTGAGGTCGAAGGCGTTGGCGTCCGCCACGAGCGAAGGGTCGCGGTTCGCGGCGGGCAGGGAGCAGATCACCAGCTCCCCCGCCTTGATCTCCCGGCCGCCGATCTCGGTGTCCGCGGTAGCCATCTTGGTCGCGCCGGAGTTGACGATGCTCAGCCAGCGCAGCAACTCCTCCACCGTGGCGTCGATCCGCTCGGGCTGCTCGCGCAGGAGGGCGAGCTGCTCGGGGTGGCGCAGCAGGGCGAGGGTGCCCAGGGCGAGCATGTTGGAGGTGGTCTCGTGCCCGGCGAAGAGCAGCAGGCCGCCGATGCCGACCAGTTCGTCGGTGGACAGGTCGTCGCCGTGCTCGCGTACGAGCATGCCGAGCAGTTCCTCGCCGGGGTCGGCCCTGACGCGGGCGACCAGGCCCTCCATGTACGCGCGCTGCTCGAACTGGATCATCATGCGTTCCTGGCCGGGCAGGGTCATGTCGAGCATCCTGGCGGTGCGCTGCTGGAAGCCCTCGCGCTCCTCGTACGGCACCCCGAGCAGTTCGCAGATCACCAGCGACGGGATCGGCAACGAGAACGCCGGCACCAGGTCGGCGGGCGCCCCGGCGGCCTCCATGGCGTCCAGGTGGTCCTCGACGATGCGCTCGATGCGCGGCTCCATCCGGTTCATCCGGCGAATGGTGAACTCGGGCGTCAACATCTTGCGCAGCCGCGTGTGCTCGGGCGGGTCGAGGCCGAGCAGGTTGCCCGCGCGTACCTTGGCCTTCTGCTCCTCGGTCATCTCCGGCGCGCCGGGCAGCCGGGCGATCATCTGCGGGGCGACCCTGAACCGCTCCGCGTCCCCCAGCACCTCCCGCACGTCGGCGTAGTGCGTCACGAGCCAGGCGTCCTGGCCCCACGCCGTGGTCATCCTCGTGACCCGCTCCTCGTCCCGCGCGGCGGCCAGCTCAGGCGCCGGATGGAACTCCACCCGCCGCATGTGCAGCGGCATCGTCGAGGTATCGCTCATGCCATCCCCTGGATGATCCCGGTTTTTTCGTTGCACGCTACTGATCGCGGGCACGGTCCACCAGCCGCGATCTTCAATCGTTGCGCGCTCGGCTTCTTTCCTTGACGTGGGCGGAACGGCCCCAGGAATATACCTGCGATCAAGATGAGGAAGAGGACGGCCATGGATCTGGTTGAGCAAGTCCCCGTGCTGATCGCCGGAGGCGGGCCCGTCGGCCTGGCCACCGCCGTTGAGCTGGCCCATCACGGCGTACGCTGCCTGGTGGTCGAGCCGCGCGAGTCCGTGTCGTGGTTGCGCCCGCGCGCGAAGACGACCTCCGCGCGCACAATGGAGCTGCTGCGCAGGTGGGGGCTGGCGCAGACATTACGGGCGCGGGCGCCGCTGGCCGTGTCGTGGTCGGACGAGGCGGTCTTCGCCACCAGCCTGCTCGGCCGGGAGATCACCAGGATCGGCGGCTGCTTCGGCCTCGACCTGACCGGCTCCGACCTGGCCGCCGAACCGGGCCAGCAGGCCCCCCAGCCGCTGGTGGAGGAGGTCCTGCGCGAGGCCGCCGGCGACGCGCTGCTGACCGGCTGGCAGGTGACGGACCTGCGTGAGGACGCCGACGGCGTCACCGTCCTGATCACCTCGGGTGCGGGCGAGGAACGCGAGGTACGCGCCCAGTACGTCGTGGGCTGCGACGGCCCGCGCAGCGTCACCAGGGCCGCCATCGGCTCGAAGTACGAGGGCCGCCAGGACGCCCGCCCCAACTTCAACATCGTCTTCCGCGCCCCCGGCCTGGCGGAACGTATGCCACACGGACCCGCCGTGCACTACTGGGTGCTGAACCCGGCCCAGCCCGGCATGGTCGGCCGGCTGGACCTGAAGGAGACGTGGTGGTGCATCGCGCAGGGCGTGCGCGCTGAGGACGCCGACCCCGTACAACTCGTGCGGAACCTGGCCGGAGCCGACATCGAGGTGGAGATCCTGGCCACCGACCCGTGGACGGCGCGGATGTTGCTGGCCGACCGGTACGCGAGCGAGCGCGTGTTCCTGGCGGGCGACGCGGCGCACCAGAACCCGCCCTATGGCGGGCACGGCTTCAACACCGGCATCGGGGACGCGGTCAACATCGGCTGGAAGCTGGCCGCCGTACTGCGGGGATGGGCGCCGCATGAGCTGACGGCCACCTACGAGGGCGAGCGCCGCCCGATCGCCGCCGACACCATCGAGGTGGCCGCCGCGAACATGTCCACCCTCGCCCCCGAACTGGCCGACCCGGCGCTGATGGGCACCGAGGCCGAGTTCGAGCGGGTACGGCCCGCCGTGGCGGAGGCGGTGCTCAGGACCAAGGACAGCGAGTTCCACAGCCTGGAGCTGGTGCTGGGGTACGGCTACGACGGCTCGCCCATCGTCGCCGCCGGGACCGGGGAGCGGCTGCCGCACCGCTGGTTGTCGCCGGGTGAGTCGCTGTACGACCGGCTGGGGCCCGCCTTCAGCCTCGTCGGCGACCAGAGCCTGCCGGGGGCCGCCGTGGCGGTGGCGGAGGCCCGTGAGCTGGGGGTGCCGTTGCAGGTCGTGGACCTGCCCGGCGAGCCCTTGTGCCTGGTCCGTCCCGACCAGCACGTAGCCTGGCGCGGCGAGGACCCGTCGGGAGCGGTCAGGATGGCGCTCGGGTTTTAGGCCCTACCACCGATGAGTTTTCCGGACGTCCGGAGTCCTTCCTCAGAACCACCTGAACTCGTGAAGGAGCCCGTGATGACCGAGACCCGCCGACGCCGCCGCCGCGCGAGCGCTGACTGGGAGTTGGTACACGCCGAGCGCCGGGCCCTGGCCACCGACCTCGCCGGTCTGACGGAGGAGCGGTGGGCGACGGCGTCCCTCTGCGACGGTCTGACCGTCCGCGAGGTGCTCGCCCACCTCGCCTCCTCCGCGTCCCTGACGCCGTTGCGGTGGATGGCGGGGGTGATCCGCTGCCGGTGGGACTTCGACAAGCAGGTGGCGATGCGCCTGGCCGAGAAGCTGGGCGCGTCCGGGGCGGAGACGTACGAGAACTTCCGGCAGGTCGTGACCAGCACGACCTCGCCGCCACTGCCGGTGATCGCGACCCTCGGGGAGACGATCGTGCACGGCGAGGACATCCGCCGGCCGCTGGGCATCCAGCGCGAATACCCGATCGCGACGCTCACCCGGCTGGCCGACTACTACCAGGGGTCGGATCTGGTGGTCCAGGCCAAGGGGCGGATCGGCGGGCTGCGACTGGTGGCCACGGACGGGCCGTTCGAGTGCGGTCAGGGAGCTCTTGTGTCGGGGCGGACCGTGGCGTTGATCATGGCGATGACGGGGCGGAGCGCGTACTGCGACGAGTTGGAAGGGGAGGGCGTGCAGGTCCTGCGCGAGCGGCGCGGCTGACGAACTCCCTGGTGATCGGTCGCTCACCGCCGTCCTCTAGAGTGCTTTCGTCCCCAATATCGAGGAGCGATCTTGACCGATACGGTGGCCACGTCCTTGCAGCAGGAGATCGCCCGGGATCTCCAGGTGAGCGCGTCCTTCGACGCGGAGCGGGAGATCGAGCGCCGGGTGGCCTTCCTGGCCGACCAGCTGACCTCCACGGGCCTGCGCTCGCTGGTGCTGGGCATCAGCGGCGGCGTGGACTCCATGACCTCGGGACGGTTGTGCCAGCTCGCGGTCGAACGCGTACGTGCCGGCGGGCGGGAGGCGACGTTCTACGCGATGCGGCTGCCGTACGGGACGCAGGCCGACGAGCAGGACGCGCAGCGGGCACTGGAGTTCATCCGGGCCGACCAGGTGCTGACCGTCGATGTGAAGCCCGCCAGCGACGCGGCTCTGGAGGCGGTGCTGGCCTGTGGCACGGTGTTCCGCGACGCGCACCACCAGGACTTCGTGCACGGCAACATCAAGGCCCGGCAGCGGATGATCGCCCAGTTCGCGGTGGCGAACGCGCACGCGGGCCTGGTGGTGGGCACCGACCACGCGGCCGAGGCGGTGTCCGGGTTCTTCACCAAGTTCGGCGACGGGGCGGCCGACGTGGTGCCACTGACCGGTCTCACCAAGCGGCGGGTACGAGCCGTCGCACAGGCCCTGGGCGCACCTTCCGCGCTGGTCCAGAAGACCCCGACCGCCGACCTGGAGACACTGGCTCCCGGCAAGCCGGACGAGGAGGCCCTCGGCGTCACCTACGACGACATGGACGACTTCCTGGAGGGCAAGCCGGTCGACGAGGCGACCTACGAGGCCATCGTCCACCGCTACCACGCCACCGAACACAAGCGCCAACCCCCGATCGCCCCACCCGCCTGAGCCTGATACCCCCACCGCCGAGGATCACCGGGACGCGTGAACGCGGCGGCGTGCACGGATGAGCCGGAAGGTGAGGGCTGCGACAGCCGACAGGGTGGCGGACAGGGCCAGGGCCGTGGGGAGGGACCAGGTGGCCAGCGGGCCCGCGGTCGCCGCCCCGAGTGCGAAGGCGGTGATCTTCAAGCTGGCGCCGGTGGTGAAGATCTGGCTGCGCAGGGAGTCCGGGGCCTCGCGGTGGCGGACCGCGAACAAGGCGGTGAGCTGGGGGCCCTGAGCGATGCCGACGAGCAGCATGGCGGCGATGAGCAGCGCTGGTTGGTCGATCGTGGCCAGGGACAGGGCGGCGGCCTGGATGAGGGCGGCGGCCCAGATGATCGTGTCCGGGGTGATGGGTCGGGGCAGCCGGGAGAGTACGGCGTTGGCGGCCAGGGCGGCGGCGGCCGCGCACGACAGGAGCAGTGCGCCGCGGTCGGCGTCGCCCAGCACCTGTACGCCGAGCAGCGGGAGGCAAGCCACCAGCATGCCCTCGGCCATGCAGCAGATGACCGAGATGAGGGTCGCTCGGGCCAGGTGCCGGTTCTCGACCATGATCCGGGCTCCGGAGATGAGGGAGCCGAGCACCGAGCCCGGCCGCCCGTCCAGGGGTGGACCGGAACGTGCCGGTAGCGTCCACGCGCTGGGGACCGCCACGCCGATGAGCACCACGGAGAGCACCACGGCCGTCGGCGCCCCCGCCAACTCGGCCACGATGCCGGCGAGAGCCGGTCCGGTCAGGCTTGCCAGGCTGAAGGTCATCGCGTCGAGGGTGTTCGCCCTGGGCAGGCCGGCAGGCGGCACCACGCGGGGCAGTTGGGCGGTCCAGCCGCCTGACAGGGCCGGCCCGAGCAGGCCGGTGAACACCGCGATCAGGACGCTGACGGCGATCGGGAGATGGCCGAGTCCCATCAGGATCGTGCCCAGGCCGGCCGCGTACAGCAGGAGTGCGCCGGCCAGCAGGCGGCCGGGCCGGGCCGCCCGGTCCAGGAGCGCGCCGAGCACAGGGCCGCCGACCGCCGCGGCGGCCGTGAGGCCCGCGAGCAGCAGTGAGGCTTCGGCGGCCGAGCCGGCGATGGCGAATCCCGCCAGCATCAGGGCAGGTCCCGACATTTCATCCCCTGCGCGGGCTGCCACTGCTCCGGCCAGATAGGGGCCGATGGAGTAACGACTTCTCACCTGCGGGACGTTACTGACGTAACGCAAAAAATAGCAATATGCGTTACATTGCAGGAATGCCGACTGACGACTGGTCCACCCGGCATTCCGTGTTGTCGATGGCGCGGCGCACCGCCGCCCTCGTCAACGCCCTCGCCGACGACCGCGCCACCACCCCCGCCACCATCGGCGAGGTGCTTCGCCAATACGGTGAGCTGGACCCCATCGACCTGACCGCCGGCGATGTCGCCGACATGCGCAAGGCCGCCGTACTGCTGCGGGAGGTCTTCGCCGCCGGCGACGCCGACGCCGCCGCCACGGCACTCAACCGCCTCCTGCGGGAGCACACGGGACCGCTCCGCCTGACCTCGCACGGCGGCACCACCCCCTGGCACCCGCATCTCGATCGCGACGACGACGGCCCCTTGGGCGAATGGTTCCTGACCTCGTCCTGCATGGCGCTGACCGTCCTCGTCTGGGACCGCCAGCGACCACCCGGCAGGGTCTGCACGTCAACCGCCTGCCAGAACGTCTTCATCGCCCAGGGCAGCGGCCCAGAACGCCACTACTGCTCACGCCGCTGCGCCACCCGCGAACGGGTCAAGGCCCACCGGCGCTCCCGTCAATGAAAGGGCGGGTTTAGGCTGGCCGCATGCGCGTTGTGGTGATCGGTGGGAGTGGACACATCGGGACGTACCTCATTCCGAGGCTGGTCGGGGCGGGGCATGAGGTCGTCAATGTGAGCCGGGGGCAGCGGGAGCCGTACACGGCTCATGGGGCCTGGCAGCAGGTCGAGACCGTCACCGCCGATCGGGAGGCGGAGGAGGCGGACGGCGCGTTCGGGCGGCGGATCGCCGAGCTCGGAGGCGATGTCGTCATCGACCTCATCTGCTTCAAGGAGGACAGCGCCAGGGCGCTCGCCGACGCGCTCGCGGGGCGGGTGCGGCACTTCCTGCACTGCGGGACGATCTGGGTGCACGGGCCCAGCGCCGAGGTGCCGGTGACCGAGGACAGCCGGCGGGAGCCCTTCGGCGAGTACGGCGTGCGGAAGGCGGCCATCGAGGCGTTCCTGCTCGACCGGGCCCAGCGCGACGGCTTCCCGGCCACGATCATTCACCCCGGGCACATCGTCGGGCCCGGATGGGCGCCGGTCAATCCGCAGGGGAACATCAATCCGGCCGTGTTCCAGGCGCTGGCGGAAGGGGCCGAGGTGACGCTGCCCAACCTGGGCATGGAGACCGTGCACCACGTGCACGCCGACGACGTCGCCCGGCTGTTCATGGATGCCATGGCCGGGCGGTCGGCGGCCGTCGGGGAGAGCTTCCACTCCGTCGCCGCCACCGCCCTGACGCTGCGCGGGTACGCCGAGGCGGCGGCGGGATGGTTCGGCAGGAAGGCGCGGCTGACGTTCCTGCCCTTGGAGCAGTGGCGCGAGACGGTGCCGGAGTTCGACGCGAAGCTGACCTACGACCACATCGCGCACAGCCCGCACTGCAGCATGGAGAAGGCGGCGCGGCTGCTGGGGCACCGGCCCCGGTACTCCCCGCTGGAGGCCACCGCGGAAGCGGTGGACTGGCTGGTCAGGGCCGGAACCATAAAGCCTTGAAGCTGGTCGGGGCCGGGACGATCAAGCCCTGACGGCTAGTCCCGCCGGAGGTCGCAGGCGGCCCTGGCGTGCTCGGACGCGACCTGGCTGTCCTCAAGGATCTCGATGCAGAAGGCGTTGACGAGCGAGTTGCAGGCGTCGATCCTGGCCTGGGTCGTGGGATAGCCGTGGCTGTTGAGGTAGGCGAGGCATTCCTGCGGAGACTGTGCGGTGGTGGCGGCGTTGGCGATGGCAGGAAGGGTGAACATGGTCATCGCGAACAGCCCCGCGGTGAAGGCGGCGTTCTTCAGTGCACGCATTGCGGATCGGGCCCCTCTCTCCAACTCGGATGGAAACTCGTCCGATTCTTGAGCGGGGAAAGGGGCCATACCAGGGCATCAACCGGACATTCGCCGGGCATCCTCAGCCGGTCAGCGGGCCGAACTCCTTGCGGGTGTCGATCACCTCGCCGAACAACTCCCACCGCTCACCCTTGAACGTCATGAGCTGCATCGACTCGATCGGGAACCCGTCACCCTGCGCGGTGTCCAGCGTCACCCCGGGCAACAGCATGTCCACCTTGACCCCCTTGAGGTTGCGCACGGCGTCCCGCAGCCCTTCGCGGGTCGGGCACCCCGCCGCCTCCATGGCCTTGTGGAAGCTGCTGGCCACCGCCCATCCGAAGGTGTGGTAGGGCACGTTCACGTCGGCGCCGGGCGCGTACTGCTGCATCTTCTGCTTGTACAGCGTCATCTCGGCGTCGTTGGCCCACTGGGGATCGTTCGGGTCCTTGTAGTAGGTGGCCGACACGACGCCCTGTACGTTCGGGAAGCCGACCGGCTTGAGCACCGTGATCGAGGCGGCGACGTTGTTGACGATGTGCAACGGGTTCCACTTGGCGTTCTTGGCGTCGGCCGCCAGCGCCTGTGAGCCGAACTTGGGCGTGGTGATGTTGAGCAGCACGTCGGCCTTGGAGTCGGCGAGGTTGCGCATCTGCGGGTCCACGCTGGGGTCGGACACCTCGTAGCTCTGCTCGGCCACGACCTTGACCTGCGTGCCCTCCAGGGCCCGCTTGAACCCGCCGAGCAGGTCCTTGCCGAAGTCGTCGTTCTGGTAGAGCACGGCCACCTTGGCCTCGGGCTTCTCCTTCTTCAGGTACGCGGCGTAGACGCGCGCCTCGGAGATGTAGTTGGGCTGCCAGCCGATCGTCCACGGGTGCGCGGTGTCGGTGCCCCACAGGGAGGCGCCGGTGGCCACGAAGACCTGAGGCACCTTGCGCTGGTTGGCGTAGTCCCAGGTCGCCGCGGTCGAGGGGGTGCCGAGCGTCTGGAACAGGGCGAACACCTGCTCCTGCTCCACCAGCCTGCGGGCCTCCTCGACGGCCTTGGGCGGCTGGTAGCCGTCGTCGCGCACGACGAACTCCACCTTGCGCCCGCCGATGCCGTTCTTCTCGGCGTTGACGTAGTCGAAGTACGCCTTGATGCCCTTGGGGATGTCCCCGTAGGCGGAGGCGGGGCCGGACAGCGGGTAGATGCCGCCCAGTTTGATGCTCTTGTCCGTGATGCCGGTGGTCTGCTGGCCCGCGCACTGACCCGCCGCGGCCGTGCCCGCGGTGCTTCCACCGGTGCCGCCCGTGTCCGAGCGGCCCCCACAGGCGGCGACGGCGCAAAGGAGCAGCGCCGTGCAGCCGATCGCAGAAACTCGCATCCCTCTTACTCCTTCCGGGGAATCTTCTTGATCAGGCGCCCGGCCAGTCCGGCCAGCCCCGTCGGTGCCACGTACATCACCGCGATGATCAGCAGGCCGAAGATGACGCCGGGCGCCGCGTCGTTGATGTCCTGCGAGATGCTCGGCACGAACATCACGAACAGCCCGCCGAGCACAGGCCCCGCCAGCGACCCGAGCCCGCCGACGACGAGGCCGGCCAGCAGGGTGATCGACAGGTTCACGGTGAACGAGTCCGGCGAGACGAACCCGATCACCCACGTGTAGAGGCATCCGGCCGCACCGGCGAACATGGCGCTCCAGGCGAACGCGAGCGTCTTGTAGAACGACAGCCGCACGCCCATCACCTCGGCGGCCGTCTCGTTGTCCCTGACGGCGTGCAGCGCCCGGCCCACCCGTGACCGCAGCAGCGAGGCGGCCAGCAGGAACGCGGCCACGGCGATGGCCAGGGTGAGGAAGTACAACCACTGGTCCTCGGCCAGGCCGCTCCACGCGGGCGGGGCGGGCTTGGTCAGGGTCAGGCCCATGGACCCGCCGGTCAGCTCCTCGAAGCGCTTGAGCAGCGGCACGAGGAAGATCGCGATGGCGAGCGTGACGAGGGCCAGGTACAGGCCGCGCAGCCGCATCGCCGGCACGCCCAGGGCCAGGCCCAGCACGAACGCCACGGCCGCCGCGGCGGGCAGCGTCACCAGGTACGGCAGGTCCCAGCGGTCCAGCAGAATGGCCGAGGCGTAGGCGCCGACGGCGAAGAACGCGCCGTGCCCGAGCGAGATCTGCCCGGCATGGCCGACGAGCAGGTTGAGCCCGAGCAGCGCCACCGCGTACACCAGCACCATCGTGAGCTGGAAGACGTGGAAGGGGACGAGTTGGAAGGGCGCGTACACGGCGGCGGCCAGCAGCACGGCCAGGCCGATCCAGGTCCAGCGCCGGTCGGGCCCCTTCCCGAGCGCCGCGGTCCGCGGGGGCTTCACCGCGGTTTTGCTCGCGCTCATGCCCGCTCCACCACCGCTCGTCCGAACAGCCCCTGGGGCCGCAGCAGCAGCACCCCGAGAATGATCACCAGCGGCACCCCCACCTTGAGGTCGGACCCGATGACGCCGACGTAGGCCCCGGCGAGCGTCTCCGCGACGCCCACGACCAGCCCGCCGACGACGGCCCCGAGCGGGCTGTCGAAGCCGCCGAGCGTGGCGGCGGCGAAGGCGTAGATGAGGACGCCGCCCATCATGTTCGGCTCCAGGAACAGCAGCGGCGCCACCAGCACCCCGGACACCGCGCCCACGGTCGCGGCCAGGCCCCAGCCGAGCGCGAGCGTGCGCCCCACCCGGATGCCGACCAGCCGCGCCGAGGCCGGGTTCGCGGCCACCGCGCGCATGCCGAGCCCGATCCTGGTGTGCTGGAAGAGCAGGTACAGCAGGCCCATGACCAGTGCCACCACGCCCAGCACGCCGAGTGTGGAGAAGTTCACGTCGATCCCGGCCGCCTCCAGCGCGCCGCCGGGGAACGGGTTCGGGAAGTCCTTGATGAGGAACGTCCAGATCCAGCCGGCCGCGGCGTTGACGAAGATGAACAGGCCGACGGTGACGATCACGATGGTCAGCTCGGGCGCTCCCTCGACCGGGCGGATGATCACTCGTTCGATCAGCATCCCGCCGGCGAACGACACGGCCAGCGTCACCACCAGGGCCAGCCAGAACGGCATCCCGGCGGCCACGCACTGCCAGGCGATGTAGGTGGAGAACATGGCCAGCTCGCCCTGGGCGAAGTTCACGATCCCGGTGAACTGGTAGATCAGCACCAGGGCCAGCGCCAGGCTGGCATAGATGGCGCCCGCGCCGAGCCCCTCGACGACCTGTTGCAGGAATCCGGCCATCGCGCTACACCCGGTACCCGAGGTAGGACTGCGCGACCTGCTCGTCGGCCCGGATCTCCTCGGCCGTGCCCGACAACACGATCCGCCCGGTCTCCAGGACGTGCGCCTGCTGGGCGATGCCCAGGGCGAGATGGGCGTTCTGCTCGACGACGACCACGGTGGTCCGCTCCTGTTCGTTGATGGCCTGGACGATGCGGAACAACTCCCGGGTGACCAGCGGGGCCAGGCCGAGCGACGGCTCGTCGAGCAGCAGCACCCGGGGGCGCAGCATGAGGGCCCGGCCGAGCGCGAGCATCTGCTGCTCGCCGCCGCTGAGGCTGCCCGCCGCCTGCTTGAGCCGGGTCTTCAGCACCGGGAAGTAGGTGTGGATGCGTTCGAGGTCCTCCTCGACGGAGGGGCCGCGCCGCACGTACGCGCCGAGCCGCAGGTTCTCCTCGACCGTCAGCGGCATGAACGTGCCGCGGCCCTCGGGCACGTGCGCGACACCGAGCCTGGCCACCGCGTCGGGCGAACGCCCTGTCAGGTTCGTGCCGCCGAGGGTGACCGTGCCGCGTGCCCTGACCATGCCGGACAGGGCCCGCAGCAGCGTGGTCTTGCCCGCGCCGTTGGGGCCGAGTATCGCGCAGACCTCCCCCTGGCGGACGGTGAACCGCACGCCGTGCAGTACGCGAGCGTCGCCGTAGCCCGCGACCAGGTCTTCCACCACGAGATCGGTCATGCCGCCGTCCCCAGGTACGCCTCGATCACGGCCGGGTCCCGCTGGACCTCCTCGGGCGGGCCTTCGGCGATCTTGCGGCCGAAGTCCAGGCAGACGATGCGCTCGCAGATCCCCATGACGAAGCCCATGTGGTGCTCGACCACGATGACCGTCAGGCCGTACTCGCGGCGGATCGACTCCAGCGTGCCCGCGAACTCCTCCACCTCCGCCGCGTTCAGCCCGTTCACCGGCTCGTCCAGCAGCAACAACCGGGGCCGGCCGATCAGCGCGCGGGCCAGCTCCACCCGTTTGAGCGTGCCGAACGGCAGCCCGGTCGCGGGGTGCGCGGCCACCTCGGCCAGGTCCAGCCGGGCCAGCACCTCGTCGGCGTCGGCACGCAGCGTGCGTTCCTCGCGGCCCACCCACGGCAGCCGCAGCGCGGCGGAGAAGAAGCCGGCCCGGCCCCGGTGGTGCGCGCCGACCAGCACGTTGTCCCGTACCGACAGGCGCGGGAACAGGCCCAGGTTCTGGAAGGTCCTGGCGATGCCGAGCCCGGCGATGGCGTGCGGGGCCACGGCGGTCAGGTCCCGGCCCTCGTACGAGATCGTGCCCGCGTCGGGGTCGTAGCGCCGGGTCATGCAGTTGAACAGGGTGGTCTTGCCGGCGCCGTTCGGCCCGATGAGCCCCACCATCTCACCGCCCGCCACCTCGAACCCCACGCCGTCCAGCGCGGTGATGCCGCCGAAGCGAACGGTAAGATCGTGTACCTCCAGCATCCGGCCTCCTGGAGAACAATGTTCTGAAGTTGGGCTCAGCGTAGGAGCCGCTCGTCAGGGGCCGCATTGGGCACGGTGACCCAAGATGTCCGCGGCGAGTTGTCCGCGACGCACATGCTGGGTCTCGGACCGGTTACGACCCGTTGACCGTGCGGCGATAGCCATGGATCATCCCGGCATGTCCACTGGTTCGAGCACCGTGGAAGCCGCCGTACGCGCGGAACGCACCCGAATCCTGTCCGAGTTGCTGCGCGACCTTCAGGAGCTGGCCGACGTCGCCGTCACGACGATGCGCGAGGAGATCCCGGCCTACGAGGCGCAGGGCCCGGCCTTCCACGCCGACGTGCGGGACCAGGTGGTCAAGCACTACCGGGCCAAGCTGGGCGTGCTGCTCGAAGATCGCACCGTGACGCTGGAGGACATCACCTTCACCCGGCGCGCGGCGATGCGCCGGGCCAGGGCGGGGGTGGCGCTGGCCGACTACATCAACGCCTTCAGGGTCGGGCAGCAGGTGTTCTGGGAGGCCGTGGTCGAGCGGGCCGGGCACCGGTTCGCCGGGTGCGAGGCGGCGTTGTCGCTGGCGGCTCCGCTGATGCGGTACTGCGACTTCGCCAGTACGCACGCGGCCAACGCGTACATGGAGTTCCAGCAGTACACGGCGGCGGAGGCGGCCCGGGAGAGCCGGGACCTGCTGGAGACGCTGCTGGCCGGGGCCGTGCCGACGCGGGGCAGGGAGCTGGCGGCGGCGCAGGCGTACGGGCTGGCCCCGGACGCGCGCACGCCGCTGCTCGTGGTGATCGCGGTGCTCGCCGGGCTGCCCGGCGTGCCCGAGGCGGGGATCGACGCGCGGCACTCCGCGTGCGCGGCCGTCGCCAGGATCACCGGGAACGGCGCACGTACGCTGTCGGTCGTGCGCCAGTCGGAGATCGTGGCCATCCCCGTGCTCGGCCCCGGCACCGGTCCGGAGGAGTTGTGCGACCGGCTCCAGGCGCTGGTCACGAGCCTGGCCGCCGAGGGCATCAGGCTGGCCATGGGCGTCAGCACCGTCTCGGCCGGCGCCGCCCAGATCCCGCGCGCCTACCAGGAGGCCGCGGCGGTGCTGGACTTCGTGCCCGAGGAGGGCGGGCTGGCGGCGCTGCCCAGGATCACGCCGTTCCACTACCTGGCGCTGAAGGCCGACGACACCGCGCGTAACCTGGTGGACCCGCGCATCACGTCGTTGTTGTCGGAGGACCGGGCGCGCGGCGGCGTGCTGACCGCCACGATCAGGGCCTTCGCCGCGGCCGACCTGAACCTGCGGGCCGCGGCCGAGCAGTTGCAGATCCATCCCAACACCGCGCAGTACCGGCTGCGCAGGATCCAGGAGCGCACCGGGCGGAGCCTGCGCTCGATCAACGACCTCGTCGAGTTGCTCGTCGCGATCGCCCTCCAGGACACTCTGCCCACCAATGCGGGACGGGAAAGACTGGCCGCCGCGACCAATGAGCGCCGTGGGAGATCGGACGTACGGTCTTCCCATGAACCTCGCTGACCGGCTCCACACCGCCGCCGCCCGGCTCGGCGGCAGAGCGGTTCTCACGCTGGACGAGGCGGAGCTCACCTACGGCGTGCTGGAGGAGCTGAGCGCACGCCTGGCCGCCCTGCTGCGCTGCCGCGGGATCGGCCCCGGCGACCTGGTCGCGATCATGTTGCCGAACGTGCCGGAGTTCGGCGTCGTCTACTACGGGGTGCTGCGGGTCGGGGCCGTGGTGGTGCCGCTGGACCCGCTGCTGAAGCGGCGGGAGATCGCCGCGTACCTGGGCGACTGCGGGGCGCGGCTGCTGATCGCCTGGCACGCCTTCGCCGAGACGGCCGAGGCTGGTTCGGCGGGCACGAAGGCGGACTGCTTCTTCGTGGTCCCCGGCGAGTTCCGCCGGCTGCTGCGCGGCGTCGCGGCCGAGCACGAGGTCGCCGCCACGGCCGACGGCGACACCGCGGTCGTCCACTACACCTCCGGCACCACCGGCCGGCCCAAGGGCATCGAGCTGACCCACGCGAACCTGGCGGGCAACGCCGCCACCGTGGCCCGCATGCACGCGCTCGGCGTGGACGACGTGGTGCTGGGCGCGCTGCCGCTCTACCACACCTTCGGCCAGACCTGCTCGCTGAACGCGACCGTGCACGCGGGCGCGCGCCTGACGCTGCTGAGCCGCTTCGAGGCGGGGCGGGCGCTGGAGGTCATCAGGCGCGACGGGGTGACGG
Organism: Nonomuraea sp. NPDC050404; assembly: GCF_040655495.1. Classification (NCBI taxonomy): domain Bacteria; kingdom Bacillati; phylum Actinomycetota; class Actinomycetes; order Streptosporangiales; family Streptosporangiaceae; genus Nonomuraea; species Nonomuraea sp. NPDC050404. The sequence goes on along the minus strand of NZ_JBFAKB010000022.1, from coordinate 67,684 downwards.
TCTTCCAGGGCGTGCCGACCATGTTCATCGCGCTGCTGGACCATCCGGGCGCATCCGACATGTCGATGCTGCGGGTCTGCGCGTCCGGCGGGGCGGCGCTGCCGCTGGACGTGTTGCGCGCCTACGACGCCAGGTTCGGCTGCGAGATCATCGAGGGGTACGGCCTCAGCGAGACCTCCCCCGTCTCCGCGACCAACCGGGGCGGCGGGCACCGCAGGCCGGGCTCGATCGGCTGGCCCATCAGGGGCGTGGAGATGAAGATCGTCGACGAGGACGGCCGCGAGCTGCCCACCGGCGAGATCGGCGAGATCGTGGTGCGCGGCCCCAACGTCATGAAGGGCTACTGGAACGACCCGGAGACCACGGCGGAGGTCATCAGGGACGGCTGGTTCCACACCGGCGACCTCGGGCGTACCGACGAGGACGGCTACTTCTTCCTGGTGGACCGCCGCCGCGACGTGATCATCCGCGGCGGCTACACCGTCTATCCGCGCGAGGTGGAGGAGGTGTTGTACGAGCACCCGGCGGTGCGGCAGGCGGCCGTGTTCGGCGTGCCGCACCCCGAGCTGGGCGAGGAGATCGAGGCCGTGGTGGCCCTGCGCGCGCCGGTGAGCTGCGAGGACCTGCGCGACTACGTACGCGAGCGGGTGGCCGCCTACAAATACCCCCGCCGGGTGTCGTGCGTGGACGAGCTGCCGATGAGCCCCACCGGCAAGATCCTCAAACGCGCCATCATCCGCTAAAGCGGGTAGGTCCGGGTGATCGCGACGACGCCGCTCAGAGCTGGTACGTCCGTGTCACGGCGACGATGCCGCCATCCTCGCGCGTCGCGGCCACCAGTCCGGGCGGCATGGGCGTGAACCCGGGCACCGCCGCGAACCCGTCCCGCTCGCCGATCGCGGTCACCCGGAACCCACCCGTACCCGACACCCGCACGGTGATCTCCGCGCCCGTTTCCGGTATGCCACGGAAGCGCACCTCGCCCGGCCAGGTGTTCGCCCGCGTCCCGGTGACGGGTATGGTCACCGGCCGCATCCCGTCGGCCTTGGCGGTGGCCTCGACGATCGGCCGTTCGATCCGCAGCGTGAGCGAGCGCGCGCCCTTGCCCGCGCTGACCCGCAGCCGGTAGGTGTCGCCGCTCTGCCGCAGCACCCTCACCTGGGGCCCGTCGATACGCACCGCCGGGGCGCGGCCGGTCCGCAGATCTCCACGGACGTAGCCGGGCGGCAGGAACGAGGTGTCGGAGCCGGAGACGTACCGCTTGGTCCAGTCGGAGGGGTTGAGGTCGGCGCTGACCCAGCCGGCGTTCCCGCTGTCGGCGTCCATCACGTAGGCCAGGTGCGTACGGCGGGGATTGCCCGCGTCGAAGCCGTCCAGCGCCAGCCCGGCGGGAACCAGCACCACCGCCAGCGTGGCCGCGGCCAGCGGCACCCCGAACGCCACGGGACGGCCGAGCGGGCGCTCCGGCTCGGGCAGCCACAACTCCAGGGCCGGCAACACGGTCAGCGCGAACAACACCAGCACCACCGCGCTCGCCCCGCCGAGCGCCAGCCCCATGCCGTCGAACACCATCAGAGCCAGCGCGGGCAACAACGCCGCCGACACCAGCAGCCCCGCCGTCAGCACCACCACCCGCCACACCGCGCCGCGCAGTGCGAGCGCGGCCAGCCCACCGAGGGCGGCGAACAACGCGGGCAGCGTGAGCACGAACGAGGCGCCGGGCGCGATCTGCGCGCACACCACTCCGAGCACCGCCGGCCAGGCCAGCGCCCCGATGGCCAGCGCGGCGGGCCCGACCCTGCGCCGCAGCACCAGGTACCACCCCAGCACCGCCAGCCCGGTCATCACGATCACGGCCGCGCGGAACGCCTCGGGCCGGTGCAGCAGCCCGCCCATCCCGTAGTAGTCGGGCCGCATCGCCACCAGCACCTCCCACAACCCCTGGGCCAGCACCACCGCCAGCACGATCGGCACGACCGCCGTCACCGCGCCGACCGTCATCCTGGCCAGGCCCGCCACCCGCCGCCGCCACGCGAGCAGCGCCAGCCCGGCCACCACCACCAGAGCGAGCCCGGCCAGCGGCCAGACCAGCGCGTTCGGGTAGGTGATCATGACTCCGAAGAGCCGGAAGTAGGTGAGGTCGTGGCCGGTGCCCAGCGTCGGCAGGTCGGCCGCGCCGAGTGAGCGCGCCAGGGCCAGCATGTTCGTGCCGTGGTGCTGCAGGCTGCCCCGGTTGAGGAAGGCGAGTGAGTCGTCGGCGGTGTGGTAGCGCGAGGAGTCCTGGATGTAGGCGAAGTTCATGCCGGTGAACCCGGCCGCCGTCAGCGGGGTGAAGTCGGTGTTGTTCGGCATCAACCGGTACAACTCGACCATCACCGAGTCGCCCCTCGGGTACGGCACGGCCCCGGCGAACGTCTCGACCAGTCCGGCGTTGTCCTTGGAGGTCTCGAACATCAGCGACGGCCCGCTGACCCCGCGCGCCTCCCAGTTCAGCAACACCCCGCCCTTGCTGCCGAGCGGATGCTCCCTGGCGAACGCCTCGGCGCCGAGCACGCCGTCCTCCTCGCCGTCCGTCATCAGGAAGACGAGATCATTGCGGAGTTTCACATCCCCCAGCGCCCGTACGGTCTCCAGCATCGCCGCCAGTGCCGCCGCGTCGTCCGAGACGCCGGGGCCCATCGCGGCGGAGTCGTAGTGAGCCGCGATCACCACCGTGCCGGTGGAATCAGTGCCGCGCCGGGTGGCCACGATGTTGTCCACCTGCCCGAACGCCGCCAGCCCCGTCGAGGAGTTGGCCCCCACGGCGCTCTGGACCTCCACCTCCAGCCCCGCCGCCCGCAACTGCCCGGCCAGGTACTCCCTGGCCCGGTCGCCGGCCGCGCTGCCGATCGGGCGGGGCTTCGTGGCGAACCGCTCCAGATGCCGCAGGGCCCGCTCGGCGCTGAACTCCGCCGCCGGAGCCCCGGCGGGCAACGGCTGCATCGTGCTGTTCGACATGGCGGTCAGCAGAACAACGGCGCTCAACACGAGCAGCGCCGACACCCCCGCCAGCACACGGCGGGGGACGTCGATCAACTTTCCTCTCATGACCAGGAACGCTAGGTTCGCGGCCCCGGCCGCCGGAATGGTGCGCTCGCCCGTTCCGTCCTGTGGTTTTCCTCAGTGCTCGTTGACGCAGCGCAGCACCGGGTACGACACGAGCGCGCCCTCGTCCAGCTCCTTGTCCGTCCTGATGTGGAAGGTCACCCTCTCCCCCGGCAGCAGCGTGACGAGCTGGTCGTCCACGGTCGCGTCCGGGTCGAGCCGGTCGGGGAAGATCGCCAGATCGCGCATGATGGTCCCGGCGCTGACTTCGACCGTGTACCCGTCCGCCACCCGTTCCACGAACGTGACGGCCTTGGCCTTCGGGTAGCCCATCTCCGGATCCTCGGCCAGCGCGAACACCTTCCGGTCACCGCCCAGCTCGGCCGTGAGCAACCGCGCCCGCTCGTCCTGCGGCGGGTCGAGGCGCAGCGTGCCGCGGGCGGGCACCGTAACCTGCTCCCCGCGCCCCGCCAGCACCTCGCCCGACAGGTCGCGCGCGGCCAGCTCCAGCGTGCCCGCCCACTCCTCGTCGGTGTCGTTGACCAGCACGACCTCCGTGCCCAGCCGGGTGATCAGCCGGTCGGCGTAGGAGCGGCGCAGCGCGTACCACAGGGGCTTCCTGCGGCCCTCGCCGTCCACGGCGGCCCAGGACGTGACCGGCCAGCAGTCGTTGAGCTGCCAGACGATCGTGCCCATGCAGTACGGCATGAGCGCACGGAACCGCTCCACCCCGAACGTCATCGCGCGGGCCTGGTTGAGCTGCGTGTAGTAGTGCCAGTCGGCGAAGTTCTCCGGCTGCGGCAGGTGCCCGCGCAGGCCCTTGAGCAGTTTGTCCTGCCCGCCGGGGGCCTTCTGGTGCGAGGAGTCGGGGGTGAGCGGCTCGTCGGAGGAGCCGGCGCGCAGCGTGGCGTACGTCGGCGGCCCCTGGTAGCCGAACTCGGCCACGAAGCGCGGCGTGTAGTCGGCGTAGTGCTGGTAGCCCAGGTCGCCGCCCCACACGGTCCAGATGTGCACGGTCCCGGTCGAGGGGTCGCGGGCGTCGCGGCCGGGGTCGCCGGAGTAGGGGCTGCCCGGCCAGTACGGCCGCGTCGGGTCGAGCTCGGCCACCACCGAGGGCAGCACGTCGTAGTAGAACGCGGAGCCCCAGCTTCTGTCCCCCAGCGGCTCCTGCCAGTCCCAGTGCTGGTGGCCCTCGATGTTCTCGTTGTTGCCGCACCACAACACCAGGCTGGGATGCGCGGCCAGGCGGGCCACGTTCTGCCTGGCCTCGGCCTCGACCTCGGAGCGGAACGGCTCCTCCTCGGGGTAGGCCGAGCAGGCGAACGGGAAGTCCTGCCAGACCAGCAGGCCCTCGCGGTCGGCCAGGGTGTAGAAGTCCTCGGACTCGTAGACGCCGCCGCCCCACACGCGCAACGCGTTCGCGCCGGTGCCGATCGCCTGCCGGAAGCGCTCGGCCAGGCGCTCGGAGGTGACGCGAGTGGGGAAGCAGTCGTCGGGGATCCAGTTGAAGCCGCGTACGAACACCGGCTTGCCGTTGACGATCAGGCGGAAGGCGTCCGTCTCCAGCTCGACCGTGCGGAAGCCGATCTCCCGCCGCCACTCGTCGGAGCCCGCGCGCACGGTCAGCCCGTAGAGCGGCTGCGCGCCGTGGCCGCGCGGCCACCAGCGCTCGGCGTGCGGCACGTCCAGGCTCAGCACGGCCTCGCTCTCGCCCTGCGCCAGCTTGGCCTCGACGCTGACGCCCGCCACCTCGGCGGTGACGGTGACCGGCGCGTCCCCGGTGCGCTCGACGCGTACACGCACCTCCACGCCGTCGCCGCGCACCAGCGGGCGCACCTCGGCCAGGCGCGCGCCCGACCAGCTCTCCAGCCCGATGGGCCGCCAGATGCCGCTGGTGACCAGCGTGGGGCCCCAGTCCCAGCCGAAGTTGCAGGCCATCTTCCTGATGAACGGATACGGCTCGTCGTAGGGCCCGGGGCGTTCGCCGTGCCGCTCCTGCTGCTCCTCCGCGTAGGCGTAGGGCGCGCGGAAACGCACTTCGAGCTGGTTCGCGCCCTCCCGCAGCAGCTCTCGGGCCGCGAAGCGGTAGGTGCGGTGCATGTTGGCGGTGGTGCCGAGCTCCTGCCCGTTCAGCAGCACGGTCGCGACCGTGTCCAGGCCCTCGCAGACGAGGTCGGCGCGCTCGTGGCCGTCGTCGTGCCAGTCGAACGTGGTCGTGTAGACCCAGTCCGTACGGCCGATCCAGCCCAGCCGCGTCTCGTTGTCGTCGCGGTAGGGATCCTCGATCAGCCCGGCGGCGAGCAGGTCGGTGTGGACACTGCCCGGCACGGCCGCCGGGATCTCGCCGGGATCTCCGCCAACTGGTCGGAGGATCCAGCCGTCGTGCAGCGGACGGTACACGTTGAGTCTCCCTACTAAACCGATTAAGCCCGCCAGACTCTACGTGTATGCCATGAGCCGGGTCAACGGTTGGTTTTATGTAACGGTTAAGCAACAGGGCTTTACATTGTCGGCATTCGCGGCGGACGATCTCGTCCAAACCTGAACTGAAGCGCTTTAGTTCCTCATCGCGCCCCGCCTCGTCCATGGGGCACCGCGCGAAACCCCCTGAGGACGGAGACCATGGACATGCAACGCAAAGCACTGGCCGGCGTCACGCTGGTCTCGGTGTTCCTGATCGCCGCCTGCGGCGGCGGCACGAGCACCGGCGAGCCCTCTGCCAGCGCTTCCGCCCCCGCCGACCCGGCCAAGGCGACCGGCGAGATCACCATGCTGACCAACAGGACCGACATGGTGACCGACGGCACGCTGGCGAAGTACGCCGCCGAGTTCAACAAGACCTACCCCGGGATCAAGGTCAAGTTCGACGGGATCACCGATTACGAAGGTGAAGTCAAAATCCGGATGAACACCGAGAACTACGGTGACGTCCTACTCATCCCCACCACCATCAGCCCGACCGACTATCCGAAGTTCTTCTCCTCGCTCGGCCCCGCCGCTGAACTGAGCAAGAAATACCAGTTCACCCAGAAGAGCACCGTGGACGGCAACGTGTACGGCCTGACCTCCTTCGCCGTGGTCAACGGCTTCGTCTACAACAAGGACCTGTGGACCAAGGCCGGGATCACCGACTGGCCGAAGACGCCTGACGAATTCCTCACCGCGTTGCAGACGGTCAAGGACAAGACGGGAACGATCCCGTACTACACGAACTACAAGGACGGCTGGCCGCTGAGCGGCTGGCAGGGCGCCATGGGCTCGATCACCTGCGACCCCAAGGCCAACGACAAGCTCGCCACGTCCGACAACCCCTGGGCGGCGGGCAGCGACCTCAACGTCTCCGACACGTTGTTGTTCAACATCGTCAACCGCAAGTTGTCCGAGCCCGATCCGACCACCACGAACTGGGAGGACAGCAAGGGGCTGCTGGCCAACGGCAAGATCTCCAGCATGTACCTCGGCTCCTGGTCGATCGTGCAGATGCGGGCCGCGGCCGAGAAGGCCGGCAAGAGCGCGGACAACATCGGATACATGCCCTTCCCCACGCAGGTGAACGGCAAGTTCTGCGCCCCCACCACCCCCGACTACGTCTACGCGATCAACAAGAACTCGGGGCAGCAGCAGGCGGCGCGGGCCTGGGTGGACTGGGTGCTGGACAAGTCCACCTTCACCGCCGACATCCAGGGCATCTCCAGCGTGCGCGGCGCGCCGCTGCCGACGGCGCTCAAGCCGTTCGAGGAGGCGGGGGTGGAGTTCTTCGAGCTCTCCCAGGCCGAGTCCGGCAAGGTCACCACGATCGACAACGCCGCCGAGGTGGGGCTGACCAAGCCCGAGTACCGCCAGAAGCTCGTGGACATCGGCCGCGGAGCCGCCAAGGGCGACCTGAACGGCACCTTCGGCGAACTGGCCAAGAAGTGGGCCGATGCCATGGCCATCGGCGGATAGCCCGATGACCGGCACCTCCGTACGTACGCGCAGACCTGCGACCCCACCGGCCCGGCACGCGGCGACGCCGCCGCGCCGGTGGGGGCGGGTGACCCCCTGGTTGTACCTGGCCGCGCCGCTGATCATGCTGGTGACGTTCACGTACGTGCCCGTGGTGAGCATGATCTCCTACAGCTTCACCGACTGGGACGGCGTCAGCCCCGACCGCACCTACGTCGGCCTGGAGAACTATCTGCAGTTGTTCACCCGGCCCGAGCTCTTCTCCGTCTTCGCCACCAGCCTGTTCTACCTCGTCGCCTCCTTCGTGCAGATCGCGCTGGCGCTCTACTTCGCGGCGGTGCTCAGCTTCAACACGCGCTTGCGTAGTTTCTTCAAGGGCGTCATCTTCTTCCCGTACCTGCTCAACGGCGTCGCGGTCGCGTTCGTCTTCCTGTACCTGTTCCAGCCAGGCGGCACGCTCGACCAGGTGCTCGGGCTCGTCGGGATCGACTCGGAGATCCTCTGGCTGGGCGATCCGGACCTGGCCAACGTCTCGTTGTCCGGGGTCTCGGTCTGGCGCTTCATGGGGCTGAACTTCGTGCTCTTCCTCGGCGCCATCCAGTCCGTGCCGTCGGAGTTGCACGAGGCCGCCATGCTGGACGGGGCCACCCGGCCGCAGATCATGTGGCACATCATCATCCCGAGCATCCGGCCGATCATCAGCCTGAGCGTCATCCTGGGTGTGGCGGGGGCGTTGTCGGTGTTCGAGATCCCGTACATCATGACCGGCGGGTCGGGCGAGACCAAGACGTTCGTGATCCAGACCGTGAAGCTGGCCTTCCAGTTCAACAAGACCGGGCTGGCCTCGGCCGCGGCCGTGGTGCTGCTGGTCATCATCCTGCTGATTACCTGGGTGCAGCGGCGGGTCGTCCCGGAGGAGGGGTCGTGACAGCGCGCATTTCCCTGACGGCGCTGAAGTATCTCTCGCTCGTCGTGGCCGCGGCGGTCGTGCTGCTGCCGCTGCTGACGATGTTCGGCACGTCGTTCAAGACGCCGGCGGAGATGGCCGCGGGCGACATCCTGGCGTTGCCCGCGAGCTGGTTCAACTTCGAGAACTACCGCATCGCCTTCGCGAACGGGAACATGCTGGCGGCGTTCGGGAACACGGCGTTCATCCTGCTGTTCTCGATCGCCGGGACCATTCTCATCGGGTCCATGGCGGCGTACGCGATCGACCGTTTCGCCTTCCGGCTGAAGAAGGTCGTGCTGGCGCTGTTCCTCATCGCCACGCTGGTGCCCGGGGTGACCACGCAGGTGGCCACGTTCGAGGTGATCGACACCTTCGGGCTGTTCGACACCCGGTGGGGGCCGATCCTGCTCTTCATGGGCACCGACATCGTCGCCATCTACATTTTCCTGCAGTTCATCAGGAACATTCCGGTGTCGCTGGACGAGGCCGCCAGGATGGACGGCGCGACCTCGTTCACCATTTATCGGCGGGTCATCCTGCCGCTGCTCAAGCCCGCCATCGCGACGGTCGTCATCATCAAGGGGATCACCGTCTATAACGAGTTCTATATCCCGTTTCTCTACATGCCGTCGGAGGAGCTGGGCGTGATATCCACCTCGTTGTTCCGGTTCAAAGGGCCGTTCGGCGCGCACTGGGAGGTCATTTCCGCCGGAGCCGTGCTGGTGATACTGCCGACGCTGGTCATTTTCCTGGCGCTGCAGCGGTTCGTGTACAACGGATTCACCGCCGGAGCGACCAAGTGACCCTGCCCGATGTCCGCCTACGATAGGCGCGTGAAACGGCTGACGATCAGCGATATCGCCAAGCGCGCGGGCGTGTCGATCGGGGCGGTCTCCTTCGCGTTGAACGGCCGTCCCGGCGTGTCCGAGTCCACCAGGCAGCGCATTCTCGCGATCGCGGCCGAGATGGGGTGGCGGCCCAACGCCGCCGCCCGGGGCCTGTCGGAGTCGCGGGCCAACACCGTGGGGCTGATCATCGCCCGCAGCGCCGACACGCTGGGGGTGGAGCCGTTCTTCATGAAGTTCATCGCGGGGATGGAGAGCGAGCTGGCACTGACGCGTACCGCGCTGCTGTTGCAGGTCGTGCCCGACCACCTCCGCTCGATCGAGGCCATCAACGACTGGTGGGCCGAGCGGCGGGTGGACGGGCTGATCGTGATGGACCTGTGGAGCCAGGACGCGCGGCTGCCTGTGCTGGAGTCGATGGGCATCCCCGCCGTGCTCGTCGGCCGCCCCCGGCCGGGTGGGATGCCCGCCGTCTGGAACGACGACGCGGCGGCGGTGACCGAGGCCGTGGACTTCCTGGTCGGGCTCGGTCACCGGCGCATCGCCCGGGTCGCCGGGCTGCCCGCGCTGGAGCACACGCAGGTCCGCACCGCCGCCTTCCACGCCGCCATGGCGCGGCACGGGCTCGCGCCCGTCGCCGTCGTGGACACCGACTACACCTGGGCGGCCGGCGCGCGCGTCACCCGCGACCTGCTCGCCGCCGCCACGCCGCCGACCGCGATCACCTTCGACAACGACGTCATGGCCACCGCCGGGGTGAGCGTGGCCAGGCAACTCGGCGTCGGGGTGCCGCAGGAGTTGTCGATCGTGGCCGGGGACGACTCGCAACTGTGCGAAATGGTCTTTCCGACGCTTACCGCGTTGTCCAGGGATGTGCAGGCGTACGGGGTGCACACGGCGCGCACCCTCGTGAGCCTGCTCGACGGAGGGTCGCCCGGCTCCTTCCAGGACGCGACGGCCCGCCTGGTCGCCAGGGAGAGCACCGCCCCCGCCCCCTGACCCGATGCCAGATTTGCACCATAAATGAAAATCGTTACCATTATCGGCCATGCGCCTAGACCGTCGTGCCTTCCTGTCCGCAACCGCGCTGGCCCTGGCCGGATGCGCCGCCCAGCCCACCGGCGGCGGCACCACGTCAACCCGGCCCGTCAGGGGCGGCAGGCTGCGGGCGGTGTTCGCGGGTGGCGGCGCCCAGGAGAGCCTGGACCCGCACCTGGCCAACCTGTTCCTTGAGGCGTCGCGGTCCAAGGCGATGTTCGACAAGCTCGCCGACTACGGGACCGACGTGGCGATCGTGCCGCGCCTGGCCTCCAAGTGGGAGTCCGACGCCAAGCTCACCACCTGGCGGATCACACTGCGCGAGGCCACCTTCCACGACGGCAGGCCGGTACGCGCCGCCGACGTCCTGCACAGCTACGCCCGCATCGCCGATGACAAGCGCACCTTCCGCGCCAAGGCGAACCTCGCCCTCATCGACCTCAAGAACAGCCGCGCCGTCGGGGACCGTACGGTGGAGTTCCGGCTTGAGCGCCCCTACGCCGAGTTCCCCAACGTGCTGGCGGCCTTCGGCGCCTACATCGTGCCCGAGGGAGCCGAGGACTTCAGCCGGCCGGTCGGGTCGGGGCCGTTCACGTTCGGCTCCTTCCAGCCGGGACGCTCGCTGCTGCTCAAGCGGAACCCGGACTACTGGGACGGCGCCCCGTACGTGGACGAGCTGGAGTACCTCATCGCCAACGAGGAGTCCGCCCGGGTGAACGCCGTGCTGGGCGGGCAGGCCGAGTACGCCCACGACCTGACCCCGGCCACCGCCCGCACCCACGAGCGCGGCGGCGCGATGTCGATCGTGCGGCTGAACAACAGCGGCATGCAGGCGTTCGCGATGAAGGTGGACCGGCCGCCGTTCGACGATCCCCAACTACGGCAGGCCATGTTCCTGCTGGCCGACCGGTCGCAGCTGATCGACAGCGTGCTGAGCGGGGCCGGGCAGGTGGGCAACGACCTGTTCGGCAAGGACTACCTCTACTACGCCGGGGACATTCCGCAACGCGTCCCCGACCTGGAGAAGGCCAGGTGGCTGATCGACAAGGCCGGGGCCAAGGGCATGAAGATCCAGCTCGACACCTCGGCGGCGGCCAGCGGCTTCCTTGAGGCGGCCAGCGTCTTCGCCGACCAGGCCAGACAGGCCGGGCTTGAGGTGACCGCGAAGGTCGGCAACAAGGACACCTACTGGGCCGACGTGCTGAACCAGGGCACCATCTGCTGCTACCGCTCCGGCGCCATGCCCATCGAGACCCACATCTCGCAGCGGCTGCTCACCGGCTCCACCACGAACGCCACCAAATGGGCCCGCCCCGAGTTCGACGCCCTCTACGACCAGGCCATCGCCAGCCCCGACGAGGCCAAGCGCCGCGAGCTGTACACGGAGATGCAACGCACGCTGCACGCCGAGGGCGGCTTCCTCATCTGGGGCTTCGCCGACTGGCTGCTCGGCGCCTCCCCCAGGCTGCGCGGCGTCGCCAACGCCCCCGCCAACACGCTCGACTGGGCCCGCTTCGACAAGGTCTGGCTGGGGTGAACCTGCTCCGTTACGCGGCGCGGCGGGTGTTGCTCGGCGCGGTGCAGGTCGTGGCGGTGTCCTCGCTGGTGTTCCTGCTGACCGAGGCGCTGCCCGGCGACGCCGCCGTCGTGCTGGCCGGCGACATCCCCGACGAGGAACGCATCGCCCAGATCCGCGCCGCCCTGGAGCTGGACCGGCCCGCCGTCGAGCGGTGGGCGGACTGGCTGGCGGGGCTGGTGAGCGGCGACCTCGGTGTCTCGCTGGTCTCCGGCCGGCCGGTGGCCGAGGTGCTGGGCGACGGCCTGCCGCCGACGCTCGTACTGGCCGGGCTGACGCTGCTGCTGCTCGTACCCGTCTCCGTGGCGGCCGGGGTGATCGCGGCGGTGCGGCAGGGCCGCCTGCTCGACCGGGTCATCACCACCGTGACGGTCGGCCTGTACTCGATCCCGGAGTTCGCGCTCGGGGTGGTGCTGGTCGCGCTGTTCGCCGTCCAGCTCGGCTGGTTCCCGCCGACGGCGGTCGGCGCGCCCGCCAACCTGCTGGAACAACCCGCCCTGCTGGTGCTCCCGCTGCTGGTGCTGCTCGCCAGGCCCGTCTGCTCGATCAGCCGTCTGGTACGCGCGGGCATGGTCGACGCGCTGGCCTCCGGCTACGTGGCGCATGCCGCCCGGCTCGGCCTGTCCCCCTGGCGGGTACGGCTGACGCACGCGCTGCCGAACGCCCTGGCCCCCGGCGTGCAACAACTCGCCAGGACCACGGACTGGCTGCTCGGCGGCGTGATCGTGGTGGAGTCGGTGTTCGTGATCCCCGGGCTCGGGACGCTGCTGAACGACTCGGTGGCGGCCAGGGACATTCCGGTGATCCAGGCGCTGTGCGTGGTGTTCGCGGCGACCACGGTGGTCGTCAACCTGGCCGCCGACCTGGGCGTTTACCGACTGGCACCGAGGAGCACACGATGAGGGCCGCCCGTGCCGGCAGCCGCACCCGGCCCGCCCGCGCCGCGAGCGCGGGGCTCCGCCGTGGACTCGGGGTGGTGCTGCTGGCCGTCCCGCTGGCGCTGGCGCTGGCCGGGCCGTGGCTGGCCGGGACGCCCGAGCCGCGCGGGGTGTCCTTCGCCACCGGGGGCCTGCTCGGCACCGACTTCGTCGGGCGGGACGTGTGGGAGCAGGTGCTGCTCGGCGGGCGTTCGGTGGTGGCGGTCGCGGCGCTGGCGACGGTGCTGGCGTACGCGGCCGGGGTGCCGCTGGGCATGGCGGCGGCGCTGGCCGGGCGGCGGTGGCTGGATGAGGTGCTGATGCGCCCGCTGGATCTGCTGCTGGCGATCCCGTCGTTGCTGCTGCTCATCATGCTGGCCACGCTGTTCTCGCCGGGTCCCGCCGCACTCGTGCTGATCGTGGCGCTGATCGCACTGCCCGAGGTGGTACGCGTCTCGCGGGCGGCGGCGCTGGAGGCGGCCGGCAGCACGGCCATGGAAGCCCTGCGGTTGCAGGGCGAGACGTGGTGGCGGCGCGCCATCGGCTACACCGGCCGCTCGATGCTCACCACACTGCTGGCCGACGTCGGCGTGCGCCTGGTCGGGGCGCTGTACCTGGTGGCCTCGGCCAGTTTCCTGGGCGTCGGCCTCGCACCGGACGCGAGCGACTGGGCGGTGATGGTGGACCGCAACAGGACCGGCCTGTTCCTGCAGCCGTGGGCGGTGGTGGTGCCCGCACTGCTGATCGTGGCCCTGTCCGTGGGCCTGAACCTGACCTTCGACCGGGCGGTGAAGCGGAAGTGATCCTCAAGGTGACGGACCTGCGGGCCGAGGCCGGCGGGCGTTCCCTGGTGGACGGGGTGTCCCTGGAGCTGGCGGCGGGTGAAGTGCTCGCGCTGGTGGGCGCCTCGGGCAGCGGCAAGACGACCACGGGCCTGGCCGTACTCGGCGAACACGCGCCGGGGGTGCGGGTCTCGGGCGAGGTGTGGCGTGCGCCGGGCGCGGTCGCCTACGTTCCCCAACACCCGTCCAGCGTGCTCAACCCGGTACGACGGGTCGGCGCGGTGCTCAAGGAGATCGCCCGCGCCCAGAGCGCCGGGGAGACCGGAGGCACCGGGGGCACTCGGGGTGTCGAGGAGCGGGTGCGAGAGGCGGCGCGGCGGGCCCGTCTACCAGCCGAACTGCTCCGGCGTTACCCGCACCAGCTCTCAGGCGGCCAGCAGCAACGGGTCGTACTGGCCCAAGCCCTGCTGCTCAACCCGGTCCTGATCGTCGCCGACGAGCCGACGACCGGCCAGGATGGGCTCATTCGCGGCGAGGTCATCGAGGAGTTCCGCAGGCTGCGCACGCAGGGCATCGCGCTCGTCCTCCTCAGCCACGACCTGGCCATGGTCCGCGCGCTGGCCGACCACGTGGCGGTCATGCACGCGGGCCGGGTCGTCGAATCAGGCCCGGCCGCCGGAGTCCTGGACCAGCCCCGCCACGACTACACCCGCCACCTCCTCGCCGCCCGCCTCACCCCACGGACCAGCGCAAGTACTCCGGGTGAACCTCTCATGGAGGTGCGGGACCTGGTGGCCGGGCATCGGCGCGCACCCGTACTCAAGGGAGTGAGCCTGAGCGCCGCCGCCGGCGAGTGCGTGGCCGTGGCCGGCAGGTCGGGCAGCGGCAAGACGACCCTCGCCCGCTGCGTGGCCGGCCTGCACCGCCCCACCTCCGGCACGGTGACGTTGAACGGCCGCCCGCTCCCCCGCCACCTCCCCACCAGGGCCCGCGACGTCCAGTACGTCTTCCAGGACGCCAAAGCCTCCTTCGACCCGTACCGGAGCGTGTCCGCCCAGGTCGCCCGCACCGCCGTACGGCTACGCGGCGCCGCCCCGGACGAAGCGGCGACGCGGGCGCGGGCGATGCTGGAACGAGTCGGCCTCGACGAGGACACGGCGGCCCGCCGACCGGCCGCGCTGTCCGGCGGCGAACTCCAGCGCGCCGCCCTCGCCCGCGCCCTGCTCGCCGAGCCGAAGGTCCTGATCTGCGACGAGATCACCTCCGGCCTGGACGCCCTCGTCCAGGCCGCCATCCTCGACCTGCTCGACGACCTGCGCCGCGACCTCGGGCTCACGGTACTGCTCATCAGCCACGACCCGGACGTGGTGACCAGACTCGCCGACCGCGTCCTACACCTGGAGGCCCCATGAACCCCTACACCGTCCGCCCCGCCGAAAAGCACGACCTGGAGGGCGCGCGGCAGGTCATGCTCGACACGTTCTACCGCGAGTTCGGCTACGGCTACCAGCCTCAATGGCACTGGGACGTGATCGACCTCGAAGGCACGTACCTGCTACCGGAGCGCCACACCCTCATCGTGGCCCTGCACGGCGACCAGGTGGTCGGCACCACGGCCATCCGCGCGGGCGGCCCGAAGACCCCGCCGCACCCGGAATGGCTGGCCAAGCGTTACCCGGACGACGACACGGCACAACTCTTCCGCGTGTACGTGGCCCCGCCCCACCGCAGGCACGGCCTGGCCCGCGAGATGGTCACCCAGGCCCGCCACTTCGTCGCCGCTCAGGGCTACCGTGCTCTCTACCTGCACACGGACACCCGCGTGGAGGGCGCGGAGAAGTTCTGGAGTTCCCTGGCCGAACCCGTCTTCGACGCCCGCGACGGCGACCCGGAACACTTCCAGACCGTGCACTTCGAAATCGCTCTGCCGTAGTACGCTCGCGAAGATCATTCCCAGCGAGAGGCCGCCAATGTTGCGTGTCCTGGCGATTCTGGCGGCCACCGCGCCGAACTTCTTATCCGTCTTTATGATCCGGGAGTTCGGCTGGTTCGCCTACGAGCCACCGCAGCCGGACCCACTGGAGGTCGCGGTCGCGATGGTCGCCCGCTACGCGATGGACCTCCTGCCGGTCGTGCTGGCGTTCCTCGCGCTCTGGGCGCCGCGCCGGCTCCCGAAAGTAGGCGCGGCCGCCGCCGCGTTGGCGCTGGTGTGCAGCGCGCTCCTGCTCACCACCGACTGGGAAACCGACGCATGGGTGATCATGTCCTGCCATGCGGTCACCGTCGTCGCCCTGCTGCGGACCCGCGCGGAGCAGGGGGTACCACGGCAGCGGGCGGTCGTCTGGAGCGTCGTCGTCCTGCTCGCGGTGGGCCAGACCCTGGTCAGGACCTACGCCTACGACTCCGGCGTGCTCGCCTGCTGGTCGCAGCTCAAGGGCACGTGGGCGTTGGCCGCCATGCACCTGGACACCGCCCACTTCTCCTCCTACTGGCTCAGCGTGGCGGCGATCGGCGCGGTGCTCGCCGGACACCGGGGCGCGCCGTTCTTCGGCCTGGTGCTACTGGTGCCCGCGCTGTTCCATCCGGTGGCCTGGTACCTGTCGGGCTCGGGGCACACCTGCTCCAGCACCCTGGCGCTGTTCGACTGGCCGTTCCTGATCGCGGGCGTGCTGGCACTGCTCTCCCACGTCCGTCGGATCGACCAACCCGTTGAGCCACACTAGATGTCAGGGAAGTTCGAATTCCCTCTTGCTCACACCATCCAGGAACGCGTCCCACTCCCGATGGTCGAAAACCAGCACAGCGCCATCAGGGTTCTTGCTGTCACGTACAGCCACGATGCCTGGCAAGTTGAGAGCGACCTCCACACATGCCCCACCCTGGCCGTTGCTCTTGGCAGCCTTGCGCCAGACGGCACGGGACAGGTCCTGCTGCGCCATCCCGTATCTCCTTCTCTTAACGCGTTCGCTACTGACGGAGGTCACGCGTGGCCTGCTCGATGAGCGAACAGGATTCGCTTACTGAGAGAGCCGAGGCGCGTAGGTGATCGAACTTTTGTGCATATCGCCCCACTTCTTGCGCTTTCTCCAGATAAAGCGTACCTGTGTGGTACTCGATGTACACGATGCTGGGGTCAGACGGCTCGAAGCTCAGCATGTGAAATGCCCCGTCCATCGAGGGATGTGCGCCGGCCGCGAACGGAAGCACTTGAAGCGTGACATTGGGCAGCTTCGCAACCTCAAGCAGCCGTTCGAGCTGTGCACGCATGACGCCAGGACCACCCACCACGCGTCGGATGACGGCTTCGTTCACCACCATCCACAGCGCTGGAGCACCCTCGCCGGCAAGGAGTTTCTGCCGGGTCAGGCGTACGGTTACCTGTTGCTCGATGTCCCGCTCAAGAGCGTCCACGAGTGTGGCTCGGTGGACCTCGCGAATGTAGTCCTCGGTCTGCACCAGCCCGGGAACGAGCTCCACATGGGTATCACCGGCCCCGATGACGACCCGGTCCGGCATGCGGTGCGGCCTGGAACGGTCGTCAGCCTTTGCGGAATCGACGTTCGCAGGCTCAACGGATACATCCTGCCATTCGCTCCTGCACCATCCGGAGTCTGCTCCGACTGTCGTGAGCTGGCAGTGGCTTAGAAGGGACAGCCTGCGCTTCCACCACGCCACCACTAAGTACCCACGTTCTCCCCCGCCGTGCTCTCCCTGACGATCAGCCGGTGGGGTGCGACGATCTCCGTGGAGGCGCCTGTCGTGCCGTCGATCGACTTCAGCAGGGTGTCCACGGCCCGGCGGGCGATCTCCGCCTTGTCCGGGGCGATTGTGGTCAGGCTGACCGTGCTGTACTGGCCCTCCTCGATGTCGTCCATTCCGACCACCGCCACGTCCTCGGGGATGCGGCGGCCCGCTCTGGTCAGTGCGCGGATCGCGCCCAGGGCGAGCAGGTCGTTGTAGCAGAAGACCGCGTCCGGCGGGTCGGGCAGGGCCAGCAGCCGTTCCATGGCCTCGGCGCCCAGGCGGCGGTGGAAGTGCGAGGTGGTCATGATCAGCTCCTCGTGCACCTCCAGGCCGGCTCGGGCGTGTGCCTGGCGGTAGCCGGAGGTGCGGAGCTGGGCGGTCTCGCCGGTCGCGTACGGCTGGTCGCCGATGGCGGCCACCCGGCGGCGGCCCAGGTCCAGCAGGTGCGTGGTGGCCTCGCGGGCGGCGGCCACGTTGTCGATGGCGACGTGGGAGAAGTTGCCGTGGTAGATGTGCTCGCCGAGCAGCACGATCGGGATGCGGTTGGCCCGTTCGCGTAGTTCGTCGGCGGTGACGGAGAGCGGGCTGAGCACCAGACCGTCGAACATGGTGGCGCGGGAGTCGCGGCCGAGCAGTTCGCGTTCCCGGTCGCCGTCGCCGTCGGTCTGGTCGACCATGACCACGTAGCCGTGGGCGCGGGCGGCCGTGATCACCTCGCGGGCCAGCTCGGCGAAGTACGGCACGTCCAGCTCGGGCACCACGAGCGCGATCATCCCCGTACGCCCCTGCTTGAGGTTGCGGGCGATGAGGTTGGGGCGGTAGTCGAGCTCGTCGAGCGCCACCTGCACCCGGGCGCGCAGTTCGTCGGAGACCGGCGCGTAGCCGTTGACCACGTTGGAGACCGTGCGGATGGACACGTTCGCCCGCTTGGCGACGTCACGCAGCGTTGTACCGGCCATGCGTCTCCTATACCTCGGACGGCTGGTTCTCGATAGATCCTAGACCGCTCTTGCATCGTTGCAGAAGCGTGTGCATGATGTCTGCATCGTTGCAGAGCCTTCACATCGCTGTCCGGCGAGGAGTGGAAGATGACTACATCCCCCATCGGCCGTCGTGGTCTGCTCAAGGGAGCACTCGGCCTCGGCGCGCTCGCCGCCACGGGGTCGCTGGCCGCGTGCGCGCCCCCTGGCGGAACCAGCGCGCAGCCCAGCAAGCTCACCGTGTCCGCCACCGAGGCCAAGGGTGAGATCACCATCTGGAACCGGTCGGGCGACCTGTTCAAGGTGTTCGACGCCGCGATCGGCGAGTTCCGCAAGGCCCACCCGAACGTCAAGGTGAACCACCAGGCGGTGGACATCGACGCCAAGCTGACCAACACGCTGATCAGCGGCACCGACGTGCCCGACGGCAGCTTCTGGGACGACGCCAAGATCGGCGGGCAGGCGGAGCACCTGTTCGACCTGACGGACCTGATCGCGCCGTACAAGGAGCAGACCTCGGCGTACAAGCTGTCGGTGAACACCGTCGGCGGCAAGATCTACGGCGTGCCCTGGGACCTGGATCCCGGGTTGTTGTGGTACCGCGAGGACATCCTGGACAAGGCCGGGGTCGATCCGGCGAGCCTGGCCACGTACGACGACCTGCTCGAAGCGGCGCGGACCGTCCGGGAGAAGGACCCCAAGACCAGGCCCATCCACCTGGAGAAGACGCCGTTCCTGAGCCAGCTCTGGCTGGAGATGCTGGCGGGCCAGCAGGGCACCAGCCTCACCGACGCGCAGGGCAAGTTGCGGCTGGACTCGCAGGAGTACCGGCGGATCTTCACCTGGATCCAGACGGCGGTCAAGGACGGGCTGGTCACGCACGCCCCCTACCTGGAGCCCGCCGACGTCAACACGCTCGACAACGGGCAGCAGGTCTTCGTGCCGTGGGCGATCTGGTGGTCGTTCGCGCCGCAACAACTGCTCAAGAGCACCAAGGGCAAGTGGCGGGCCGCGCCGCTGCCGGCCTGGACGCCGGGCGGCGCGCGCAGCGGCGCGATGGGCGGCAGCAGCTTCGTCATCCCCGCCAAGGCGAAGAACCCGGAGCTGGCCTGGTTGTTGTATGAGTTCCTGTGCTTCAAGGAGCCCGGCTACACCGCCGTGTACGGCCCCAACGACGTCTACCCCGGCGGCCTGTCCACCTCGATCCCCAGCTACACCCCGGCGGCCGACCCCGCCAAGCCGCTGTTCAAGCCCATCGAGGCGCTCGGCGGCCAGGACCTGTGGAAGGTCGCCGTGGAGGCCGGCGCCACCATCCCGGCCGCCGCGCCCATCCCGTGGTGGTTCGCCCAGTCGGTGGACTACCTCGGCGACAACATGCAGCGCCTGATGGAAGGCAAGATGTCGCCTGACCAGGTGATCTCCGACTCCGCCGAGAAGATCCAGAAGAACCTGATCGACCGCTCATGAGATCCGTAAGGCTGACCCCGTACCTGCGTTCCGCGCGGCTTTCGCCGTACGTCTTCATCGCCCCGTTCTTCGTGGTCTTCGCCGCGTTCGGGGTCTATCCGCTGATCTACGCCCTGCAGCTCAGCTTCATGCGCTGGCGGGGCGGGAGCGTGGCCCGCTGGGTCGGCCTGGACAACTACCTGTACCTGCTGACCAGCCCCGACTTCTGGGCCTCGCTCGGCAACAGCGCGATCATGTGGCTGCTCATCGTGCCGATCCAGATCATCGCCGGGCTGGCCGGCGCGGTCCTGCTGGCCAACGCCAAGCTGAGGCTGCGCGGCTTCTTCCGGGTGGCGTTCATCGCGCCGTTCGTGACCCCGCTGGTGGCCATGGCGCAGGTGTGGATCGTGGTGTTCGACCAGGACTACGGGCTGGTCAACTACCTGCTCAACCTGGTGGGCCTGCCGGACGTGGGCTGGCTGACCTCCACGGCCTGGTCCAAGCCGACGCTGGCGCTGCTGTTCCTGTGGAAGACCACCGGGTTCGCGATCATCATCCTGCTCGCGGGCCTGCAGGCCGTGCCCGGCGGCGTGTACGAGGCCGCCTCCCTCGACGGCGCCTCCCGCCGGCGCCAGTTCTGGTCGATCACCATGCCCCTGGTACGCCGCAGCATGGCGTTCCTGGTGGTCATCCAGACCCTGGCCGTCTTCCAGATGTTCGCCGAGCCGTTCGTGGTCACCGAGGGCGGCCCGTACGGCTCCACCACCACCGCGGGCCTCTACCTCTACGACCACATCACCGCCTCCGACCTGGGCACCGGCGCCGCGAACTCGTTCCTGCTGGTCCTGCTGGTCTTCGGTCTGTCGATGGTCTCGGTCAGGATGTTGCGCCCGAAGGACGAGGTCTCATGAACCACCCCAAGCCGGGCATAGCCCAGTACGCGGTGCTGGCCCTGCTCGCGATCGTGTTCCTGTACCCGATCTGGTGGGCGGTCAGCTCCTCCTTCAAGCCCGCCGCCGAGATCATCGCCAGCCCGCTGTCGATCGGCGAGCTGACCCTGGACAACTACCGGGCCATGTTCGCCGACGTGCCGATCGGCACCGGGTTCGCCAACACGGCGCTGGTGCTGGCGGTCAAGGGCGCGATGACGATGTTCTTCTGCCCGCTGGCCGGCTACGCCTTCGCCAAGTACGAGTTCCCGCTGAAGAACCTGCTGTTCGGCGTGGTCATGCTGACGCTGATGTTGCCGACGCTGGTGCTCATCATCCCGCTGCTGCTGGAGATGAGCGCGCTGGGCTGGGTGAACACGTACCAGGCGCTGATCCTGCCGGGCAGCATCGACGCGTTCAGCATCTTCTGGATGCGGCAGACGATCGCCGCCATCCCGAACGAGCTGATCGACGCCGGGCGGGTGGACGGGGCCGGCGAGTTCGGCATCTTCTACAAGGTCGTGCTGCCGGTCATCCGCCCGGGACTCGCCGCGCTGGCCGTGCTGACCACCATGAACGTCTACAACGACTTCGTCTGGCCGGTCGTCGCCGTCAACGACACCGCGCACCAGACCCTCCAGGTGGTGCTGTCCACGCTGGCCCAGAACGTCACCGGCAACCGGATCGGCGCCGACTTCGCCACCGTCTGGGGCGAACTGCTGGCCGCGGGGAGCATCGCCATGCTGCCGCTGCTGGTGATCTTCGTACTGCTGCAGCGCCACTTCATCAACGGCATCCTCGCGGGCAGCGTCAAGGGCTGACCCCTCATGAAAGAGAGCACCATGGAATACCCCCGGCCCCACTTCGACCGCTCGCACACCTGGGCGAGCCTGAACGGCGACTGGGACTTCCGGGCCGACACCGACCCGGACTGGAACCGGACCATCACCGTGCCCTTCGCCTGGGAGACCCCCGCGTCCGGCATCGGGGCGCACTGGTTGCCGCTGGCCTGGTACCGCCGCCGTTTCACGGTCCCGGCCGGCTGGGCGGGGCAGCGGGTCGTGCTGCAGTTCGGGGCCGTGCACCACGAGGCCACCGTCTGGGTGAACGACGTCGAGGTGGCCACCCACCGGGGCGGTTACACGCCGTTCGAGGCCGACGTCACCGCCGCGCTGCACGCGGACGGGGAGCAGGAGGTCGTCGTACGGGTCTCCGCGCCGCAGGACAAACGGGAGATCGCGCACGGCAAGCAGCGCAGCATCCCGCGCGACGACTTCGACGGCGTGTGCTTCACCCCCTCCTCGGGCATCTGGCAGAGCGTCTGGCTGGAGGCCAGGCCCGCCACCCACCTGGCCGGGCTGAAGCTGCGCCCGTCGGAAGGGCTGGACGCCGTCGAGGTCGAGGCCAAGGTGACCGGCCCGGCCATAAAAGAGGCGGTGCTGCGGCTCAGGCTGCGCGGTATGGACACCACGGTCGAGGTTCCGGTCGCGGACGGCCTGGCGAGGGCCGTGATTCCCGTCGGCGAGCCAAGGTTGTGGTCGCCGGAGGACCCGTACCTCTACCACGTGGACGCCACGCTGACCTCGGCCGACGGCAGCGACCAGGTGGCGGCCTACACCGGGTTGCGCAGGATCGAGGTGATCGGCGAGGAGTTGTTCCTCAACGGCCGCCGGCTGTTCGTGCGCGGCGTGCTGGATCAGGGGTACTGGCCGCGTACCGGGATCACCGCGCCCGACGACGACGCGCTGGTCCACGACCTGCAGCTGGCCGCCGACGCGGGCTACAACCTGGTGCGCAAGCACCTCAAGCTGGAGGATCCCCGCTTCGTCCACCACGCCGACCGGCTCGGCATGCTGGTGTGGGCCGAGCCCGCCGCGACCGGCCGTTTCTCGGCGGAGTCGGTGGCGGCCTTCGAGGAGCAGATCGCGCCCATGGTGGAGCGCGACGGCAACTCCCCGGCGATCGTCATCTGGGGGCTCTACAACGAGGAGTGGGGCCTGGACTGGGACATTCCCGGCGACCCGGCCAAGCAGGAGGCGGCGGCGCGGGCGTACGACCTGCTCAAAGCCCTCGACCCGAGCAGGCCGGCGGTGGAGAACTCCGGCTGGACCCACGTGAAGACCGACCTGCTCGACTGGCACTACTACGACGAGTCCGCCGCCTCCTGGGGCAGGACGGTGGCCGCGCTGCTCGACGGCACGCAGGACGACTTCCCGGTCAAGCTCGGCCCCGACTTCGTCGTGCGCAAGAAGCTCGCCGCCACCCCTGACCAGCCGCTGCGCGGGCTGCCCAACCTCAACAGCGAGTACGGCGGCGGCCACACGGGCGTCGATCGCGCCTGGCACCTGCGCTGGCAGACCCAGGAGCTGCGCCGCCACGACCGCCTGGCCGGCTACGTCTACACCGAGTTGTACGACATCGAGCACGAGTCCGCCGGCCTGCTGGACTTTGAACGCCGGGCCAAGGACCTGTCCGGCGTGGACCCGGCCGACGTGAACGCCATGACCACGCTCGTGCTCGACGTCGTGCCCGTCGCGCCCGGCCGCGACCTGCTGGCCGAATCGCGCGAGGTGAGCGTGCCGGTGCGCGTCTCGCACCACGGCGGCGAGCCGGTCGGCGGCCACCTGCACACCGTCTGGACCCCGGTCTTCCGTCCCGCCCCCGCCGAGCCCGGCGCTCAGGGGCCGTGGATCGAGGCCAAGCCGTTCCTGCTCAGCGGCCCGGCCGACGTGCGCGCCGAACTGCCGGCCGGCTGGACGAGCGGGCGCCTGCACCTGGCCCTGGTCAGCGACGGCGCCGTGGTGGCCCGCTCGGCCGTGGACGTGGACACCTTCACCAAGTTCGTCATCGGAGACAACCGCGAGAACAGCCGATAGATCTAAGGAGAGCAGAACGTGCAAATCACACCCCCGGCGCGGCTTCTGACCGCGTTAGCCCTGATCGCCACCTGTCTGGGAGGGCTGGCCGGCCCCGCGTCGGCGGCCCCCGCAGGTCAGGTGCTCTACTCGCCGAACCTGACCACCTTCCCGCAGGGTGACGCCAGCTACCCGCGCGCGGTCAGGCTCGACCACGACGGCTCACCGAACGAGACGATGCTGGCCACGTACGCCCGCCGTGGCCACAACGCGCCCGCCTCGGTCCCGATCCACCGCAGCACCGACGGCGGGCGCACCTGGTCGGCGAACCCGATCTCCACCGTCACCTCCCACACGCCCGGCTGGGGCATCGGGGCGCCGGTCCTGTACGAGGTTCCGCGCACCGCGAACGGCCTCAACCAGGGCGACCTGCTGGCGGCCGGGACCGCCTGGGTGGACGGCGACTACACGACCCAGAAGGTCGAGGTGTTCAAGAGCACCGACCACGGCGCGACCTGGACGTACCTGTCCAACTGCACGCAGACCAGCGGCCTGCCCGACACGATCGGGCACGGCATCTGGGAGCCGTGGTTCCTGCTGGCCCCCGACAACACCCTGGCCTGCTTCATCTCCGACGAGCGGCCCGCGAACAGCGCCACGAACAACCAGGTCATCGGCCACTACACGTCCACGAACGGCGGCCAGTCGTGGAGCGCCACGATGACCCAGGACGTGGCCTTCCCGAACGACAACCTGGCCAGGCCGGGCATGTCGATCGTGACGGGGCTGCCGAACGGGACGTTCCTGATGGCGTACGAACTGTGCAGGGACGCCACCGACGCCGACCACGCCTGCGAGGTGTACGTCAAGACCAGCTCCAACGGCCTGAACTGGGGCTCCGGGGCGGGCACGCTGGTGCGCACGTCGGACCAGCGGGAGTTGCTGCACACTCCGTACGTCGCCTGGCTGCCGGGCGGCGGCCCCAACGGCACGCTGCTGATGTCGGGTCAGCGCGTGGTGGCGGGCCCGACCGGCAACAAGACCGTGCTCGGCGAGTCCGGCCAGGTGTTGTTCGCCAACACCAACCTGGGCCAGGGCGCGTGGACCGAGATCGAGGCCCCGGCGCTCACCTCGCCCACCGGCGGATACAACCCGGGCGAACCGTCCTGCCCCGGCTACAGCTCCCCGATCGTGCCCGCGGCGAACGGCACCGAGTTCCTCTACCTGACCGCCACGCACCTGACGGGCAACCAGTGCGCGGTCAGGTACGGCCGCGGCACGCTGCCGGGGAACGCGGGCCAGCTCACCGGGGTCGGTGGCAAGTGCCTGGACGTGGACACCAACACCAACGCCAACGGCAGCGCCGCCCAGCTCTGGGACTGCGGCGTCGCGACCGGCCAGCGCTGGTCCACGCACCCGGACGGCACCCTGCGAGCTTTCGGGAAATGTCTGGACATCGACGCGAACGGCACCGCCAACTTCACCAAGGTCCAGCTCTGGCAGTGCAACACGAACGGCGGCCAGAAGTGGACGCACCGCGCCGACGGCTCCCTGTTCAACCCGCAGTCGGGCAGGTGCCTCGACGTCCCGGGAGGCGCCACGGCCAACGGCACAAAACTCCAGATCTACGACTGCAACGGACTCTCTCCGCAGAAGTGGATCCGTCTCTAAAAGATGATCTTTTACGCGGTGCCGTGGCTTACCACCCACCGCACTCCGGCTGACGGCCTTCCAGGAAACGGCCGCTGACCCTTCCCCGGTGGCCCGCCGTAACGCGAGCCCACAGTTGCCCGGTTACGTGAACGGGCGGGCCATCTGGGCAAGGGTCTCGGTGATGACCTCGGTCAGCGTACGGGCCTCGCTCTCCTCCGTCCACACGTGCGAGGCCACCCGCAACGTCACCAGAAAGGCCGCCGCCAGCACCCGGGCCGGCACCTCTCCCGGCCGCTCCGCGATCGCCTCGGCCAGGTCGCGCTCCAGCTCCGCGTGGTTGGCCAGTTGCCTGGCCAGCAGCGAGGGGTGCCGCTTGGCCAGGCGGGTGCGCTGCGCCCACTCCCGCTCGGGCTCGCCGATCTGGCGTTGCAGGTCCTCGATCGAGTCGCTCAGCGCCTGCCAGGCCGGCAGTTCGGGCGGCTGTGCGCGTACCTGCTCCACCAGGGCCTTGAAGCGCTGCTCCTCGCCGTAGAGCAGCGCGTCCTCCTTGGAGGAGAAGTAGTTGGAGAACGTGCGGCGCGAGATGTTGGCCGCGTCGGCGATCGCCTCGACCGTGACGTCGTCGAGCCCGTGCTCGACCACGAGCCGCAGCGCCGCCTCGTGCACGGCCTGACGGGTCTCGGCCTTCTTGCGTTCGCGCAGCCCTACCGTGGTCTCCATAGCTCCACCAGCCTACCGTCGCGGGGTGTGCGAGCCCCGGCTGCGGTCAGGGCTCGCACAAGATCATTATGCCGTGTAATGGATCTTGAAATATCCGTGGACGAATCAGAGAGAAGCCAGCACACTCGCGGGGTGAATGCAGAGAACCTGCCACTGTTACGGAGACCCCGATGGCAAGCCTGGCTTCTCCTGCGCTGGTCGGGCGCGACGCCCAGCTTCGATTACTTCTCGCCGCCATCACCGGCCCGCCCGCCGTCACCCAGGTGCAGGGCGAGGCGGGAATCGGCAAGACCAGCCTCGTCAGAGCCGCGATCGACCTGCTGGAATCCAGCCGGCGACCCGACTCCCCGCCCGACACGCTGGACCTCAGCCGGCGGTCCGACTCCCCGTCCGGCCTGACCCACGACGCGCGAACCGTGCTGCTCGGTCACTGTCACCAGATTCGCGAGCCCTTCCCCTACGGCCCCGTGTTCGACGCGCTGCGCCACATCGCCGCCGCCCTGCCCGGCCGCGACCTGCTCAGCCCGGTCACCGGAGTGCTGCGCGGCTACCTGCCCGAACTGGCCGGCCACCTGCCGCCCGCCCCCTCGCCGCCACCCCTGGACGACCCCCGGGCCGAGCGGCACCACCTCTTCCGCGCGGTGCACGCGCTGCTGGACGCGGCCGGGGCGGTCGTGCTCGTCGTGGAGGACCTGCACTGGGCCGACGACGGCACCCGCGACCTGCTGCGCTTCCTCACCGACCAGCCGCCGCAGGGGCTGGCGCTGGTGGTGACCTTCCGCCGGGAGGAGCTGCCGGTGGCCGGGCTGCCGTTCGGGCACGCCTACCGCCGCCCGCCCGGGGTGCGCAGCGAGGTGATCTCACTGACGCCGCTCGACGTCGAAGGGGTACGCAGCCTGGCCGGGGCGCTGCTCAAGTCGGCCCCCACCACGGCCTTCGCCGCCAAGCTGCACGAGCGTACGGCCGGGGTGCCGTTCGTGATCGAGGAGGTGGTGCGCTCACTGCTCGACGACGAGGGCCGCCTGCCCGAACCCGACGACCGCGTACGCCGCTCGCCCGAGCCCGAGGCCCTCGATCGCATGGCCGTGCCGGTGCTGCTGCGCGAGGCGATGGCCGAACGCCTCACCGGGCTGTCACCGGCCGCCCTGCGCACCGTCCACGCCGCCGCCGTCCTCGGCCTGCCCGCCGAAGAACCACTGATCAACGCCGTCTCCGGCCGAGAGCCCGGGGAGGCGGGGCTGAGTGAGGCGTTGCAGGCCGGAGTGTTGCGGGAGCATCAGGACGGCCAGTACGGCTTCCGCCACGCCCTCGCCCGGCAGGCCGTCTACGACGCCATCCCCGGCCCCGAGCGCCGCCTCACCCACCGGCGGGCCATGACCGCCCTGGCCGCGCTCGACCCGCCACCCCTGGTCCAGCTCGCCCACCACGCCCGCCACGCCGGCGACTTCGCCGCCTGGCAGCGGCACGGCAGCACCGCCGCCGAGCACGCCGCCGCGATCGGCGACATCCCGCTGGCCGTGGAGCTGCTCGAAGGGCTGCTGGCCGACCCGAAGCTGCCCCGCGAGGCCCGGGGCCCGCTGGCGTTGCGGCTCAGCAGGGTCGCCGCGATCGGCCTGGCGCACCGCCGCGTCGTACGCATCCTGCGCCACCTGCTCTCCGACGACTTCCTGTCCCGCCGGGCACGTGGCGAGGCCCGGCTCAACCTCGGCGTGCTGCTGTCCAACCAGGCCGGCGCGATCACGGCGGGCCGTCAGGAGATCCTGGCCGCCCTGCCCGACCTGGCCGACAGCCCCTGCCTGGCCGCCCGGGGGCTGGCGTTGCTGGCGATGCCCGTGTGGGGCGGCGAGCCGCTGGCCATGCACGAGGAGTGGATGGCGCAGGCGGAGAAGCTGCTGATCGAGGACCAGGATCCGGAGCTGACCGCCGCCGTGCTGGCGAACAAGGTCAGCATGGCCATGCTCGTCGGGTCGCGGGAGGCGTTCGAGCTGGCCGGCACGCTGCCGGTGAACGACCCGTCCGCCGCCGTACGCAGGCAGGTGGCGCGCGGCTACTCCAACCTGTACGACGCCGCCCTAGCCCTCGGCCACTACGCCGCCGCCGCGCGGTTCGGAGACCAGAGCAGGCGCGTCGCCGAGGAGACCGGCGCGCTGTACCCGGTGTTCCTGGTGGAAATGTCCTCGGTCCGGCTCGACCTGCTGACCGGCCGCTGGGACGGCCTGCGCGAACGGGCGACGGCGGCCGTGGAGATGACGTACGAGGCGCCGCTGCTGGCGGTGGAGGCCCGGCTCGCGCTCGGCGTGCTGGCCCTGGCCAGGGGCGAGTGGGAGGAGGCCGGCCAGCACCTGGAGGCGGCCGGGGTGCGGGACCTGGACTCGGGGTTCCTGCCGGTCGCCGTGGCGGGGTCGAGCGGGCTGGTCGAGCTGCACCTGACCAGGGGCGCGCTGGAACCGGCGCTGGCGGCGGCCGACCTGGCGGTGACCCGGCTGCGGCGCAAGGGCGTGTGGGTGTGGGGCGACCAGCTCGTCCCCGCCGCCGTCGCCGCACTGCTCAAGGCCGGGCGGCCCGGGGCGGCGGCGGGGCTGGTGGCCGAGTTCGCTGCGGGCATCGAGGGCAGGAACGCGCCCTCGGCGCACGCGGGACTCGACCTGGCCAGGGGCGCGCTGGCCGGCGATGCGGGGGCCTTCGAGGAGGCGGCCCGGTGTTACGCACGGGCGCGGGCGGCGTACCTGGTGATGCCGCGCCCGTACACGGCGGCCCGGGTGGCCGAGTCGGAGGCATCCGTTCACCTGAAGCTCTCCGGGCGGGAGCGGGCCGCCGAGTTGATCGCGGAGGCGGGTGAGCGGTATGCCGTGCTGGGCGCCACCCACGACGCCGCCCGCTGCCGCCGCCTGCTGCGGGAGCTCGGCCCCGTACTACGGGAGCTGGGTCCCGGCAGGCCCGCCGCCCGCCGGGGCAGGCGGGCGGGCGGCGGGGTGTTGTCGCCGCGCGAGAGCGAGGTGGCCAGGCTGGTCGCGCTCGGGCGGACGAACAGGGAGATCGCCGAGGTGCTGTTCCTGTCCCAGCGCACCGTGGACACACACGTGGCGCGCGTGCTGCAGAAGCTGGGCGTGCGCACCCGGGCGGAGGTGAGAGAGCCCCGGCCGGAGAGCCGGCCGGGGCCCGTCACCCCCGAGTCCCCGTAGGAGGTCAGACCGTGATGCTCCACGAGTCGAGGAAGCCGGTGTCGTTGGGGTAGACGTCCTCGATGTCGAGCACCCACGTGCCGGCCGCCTGCTGGCTCACCGGGACGGAGAACGTCCTGGTGCCGTACTGGGTGCAGGTCGTGCCGCCGTAGCGGTCCACGGCGTACCAGGTGCCGTTGGGGCCGCGTACCCAGATGTCGAGGTCTTCAGCGCACGTGTGGCTGATCGTGATGGACAGCCGGACCGGGGAGGTCGCGGTGCCCGTCGCGGTGGAGACGATCGAGCTCTGGGTGTTGGTGAGGTCGCGGATCGGATAGTCGGTGGCGTTGGTGAAGGTCCTGCCGCCCGAGGTGCCCTGCACGGTCAGCGCGTACGTCGTCGTGCGCGTGGCCGTCTCGCCCGTGCCGGTCACGGTGACGGTGTAGCTGCCGGTCGGCGTGGTGGGCGCGGTCGAGATCGTCAGCGTGGCGGACCCGCCGGAGGTCACCGAGGCCGGGTTGAACGTGGCCGTGGCGCCCGCCGGAAGGCCGCTGGCGGACAGGTTCACGGTCTGGGCGGTGCCCGCCGTGGTGCTGCTGCCGATCGTGGAGGTGGCCGCCGAGCCCGCCTGTACGGTGCCGCTCGCCGGGTTCGCCGTGATCGAGAAGTCACGCGTGGGCGGGACTCCGCCGGCGGCCTGCTTCCAGATCGCGTACATCGCCGCGTCCGCCGCCCGGTCCAGCACGGTGTCGTTGATGTTGCCGGTGGTGTCGCAGGCGGCGTGGTAGCAGGGGTCGTACGCGCGCCCGGCCGTACCGCCCCACTTGGCCGCCTGCGCCGAGGTCTTGATGGCGCTGGCGCCCGCCGCGACACCCGAACTGGCGATGCCGGCGTTGCGGAAGGAGGCGTCGTCGGAACGGTTGGCGCCCTCGACGTTCTCCTCGGGCTGCAGGCTCAGCCGGTCGTAGAACTCCTTGAGGTAGGCGGCCCCGGTGGTGTTGATGTTGTTGATGAAGTAGCCGCCGTTGATGGAGCCCGTCATGTCGTAGTTGTAGTAGACCTGGATCCGCGACCGCTC
This sequence comes from Nonomuraea sp. NPDC050404, assembly GCF_040655495.1. Classification (NCBI taxonomy): domain Bacteria; kingdom Bacillati; phylum Actinomycetota; class Actinomycetes; order Streptosporangiales; family Streptosporangiaceae; genus Nonomuraea; species Nonomuraea sp. NPDC050404. The sequence continues at coordinate 37,982 of NZ_JBFAKB010000022.1, read as the reverse complement.
GGCGGCGCTGAGCGAGGCCACGTAGTACTCCGAGCCGTTGAGCCCCTGCTCCTCGTCGGTCCACCAGCCGAACCTGACGTGCTTGGCCATCGTCGGGTTGCGCTGGGCGAGGGTGAGCGCGACTTCGAGCAGGTTCGCCGAGCCGGAGGCGTTGTCGTTGATGCCGGGCCCGGCCGCGACGCTGTCGAGGTGCGCGCCGGCCATGATGACCTGGTTCGCGTCGCCGCCCGGCCAGTCGGCGATCAGGTTCGGTCCCGAGCCGCTGCTGCAGTAGGTGGTGGTGCAGTTCTGGCGTACGACGGTGTAGCCGGCCGCGCGCAGCCTGTCCTCGATGTAGGTGACAGAACCGAGATAACCGGGCCCGGTGGACCTGCGGTTGCCGCCGTTGCCGGTCGCGATCGACTGGAACTGCGTCAGGTGCGCCTTGACGTTGTTCAGGCTGATGTCGGGCGGGTCGCCGCCGCCGGGCCCCTGTCCGACGGTCAGGGAGTAGGTGGCGGTGTGCGTGGCCGTGCCCGTTCCCGTGACGGTGATCTGGTACGTCCCCTGCGCCGTGGACGAGCCGACCGACAACCGCAACGTCGAGGAGTTGCCCGAGGTCACCGAGGCCGGACTGAAGGCGGCCGTGGTGCCGGACGGCAACCCCGACGCCGACAGGTTCACGGTCTGCGCGCTGCCCGAGGTGGTCTGCGTGTTGACCGTGGTGGTGGCCTGCTGGCCGGGCGCCGCGCTGCCGGCGGACGGGTTGAGCGAGAGCGAGAAGTCGTTGCCCGGCGTGCCGCACGCGGGCTCGCCCGACGCCGCCGCCACGCTGACCGCGCTCCAGGCCGCCTTGGTGGTGTTGCACTCGACGCTGCCCGCGCCGTACAACTCGATGACGGCCGCGACGGAGGCGGCGCGGACGTTCGTGTAGCGCCAGGACGAGGTCTTGCGGGACAGGGCGCCCATGAAGATCTTGCCGGCCTTCTGGATGCCGATGCCGGTGACCGACGAGGGGCCGCCGGAGCAGATCGGGCTGGTCGGCTTGCCGCCGCCGGGGTTGTTGCCCTCGGCCAGCAGGTAGAACCAGTGGTTCAACGGGCCGGCCGCCGCGTGCACCTCGGTGCTCGGGATCGAGGAGGACCAGCAGTTCGGGTCGCCGAGCGCGCTCGGGTTGTACATGTTGCGGATCGGACCGGAACCGGCCAGGTTGATCTCCTCGCCGACCAGGTAGTCCGGCGGGTCGCCCGGGTTGTTCGCGTAGTGCTCGGTGAGCGCGCCGAAGATGTCGCCGGTGCCCTCGTTGATGCCGCCGTTCTCGTTGCCGGAGCCCGCGCCGCCCGGGGTGGTCTGGAAGATCGCGTGCCCGTACTCGTGGGCCACGACGTCGATCGCCGTCGCCTGCTGCGTGCTGGCCGAGTTGCGGCCGAAGTTGGTGTAGCTGCCGTTCCAGTAGGCGTTGGCCTGGTTCAGCCCGACCCGGGCGGGGAAGCCGCGCCCGCTGCCGTTGATCCCGTTACGGCCCAGCCATTCGCGCAACATCTCCCACTCGCGCTGCACGCCGTAGAGGGCGTCCACGCAGGCGGTCTCCAGGTTGGTGCCCGAGCCGTTGCCCCAGACGTCGTCCGTGCCGGTGTAGACGGCGCCGTTCTGGCCGCCGCACTGGATGCCCGGCCTGGAGGTGTCCGTCATCGAGTACGAGCTGCCCGAGCCGCTGGTGCCGATCGTCACCTGGCCGTTGTAGTAGCCGGTGCCGGTGCCGGCGCGTACGAGGTCGTAGGAGTCGGCGACCTTCCCGGTACGCGCGTCCACGAACACGTGCTGGATGCTCGGCTTCCCCTCTGCCGTGCTGCCGCTGACCACGGCCTCCCAGGTCAGCCTGGGCCGCTCGCCCCAGGCCAGCACGACCAGGCGCGGCTCGGCGGTGTCGTCTACGCGCTCCAGCCTGGTCCCGGCGACCTCGGTGGCCCTCGCGGCGCTGATCGCGGGCTTCGTCGGCACGTTGCGCGGGCTCGGACCCGAGGCCGCCACCGTGTCCCTGACGTGCCCCGCCGCGTCGGTGACCACGACGGCGTCGCCGCCGACCATGGGCAGCCCTCTGTACGTGCGCTCGTACGCCACGTAGTACATGTCACTCGCGCCCGGCGTCACCGAGACCCGGCTGTAGGCCTCGTCCGGTCCCCTGGTGAGCTCGTCGAGCTGGCTGGAGACGGCCTTGTCGGCGACCGCCGCCGCGAGTGAACCGGGGTCGGCCACCGCCTGCTGGGATCTGGCGGCCCCCGGAGGGGCGGCGTGCGCGGATGACGCGGGTAACGCCACCGTCGCGGCGGTCATGGCCAGAGCGCATGACACCGCGAGTAAGGCTCTGCGTTTCACGCTGGGTGCTCCTTTCGGCGTTTCCCTGGGCCGTCGGGCGCCGGTGAGCGCGCGACGGCCGCCGCGTCACCCGGGATCGCCTGGGTTCGCCGCTGGTGTCAGGGAAATTGGGGGGTGATGGGGGGTGTCGGAAAGCGAGCGGACCGTTTCGCCTTGTTGCCGCCCGACGCTAGGCCCTCGCTCCCGGCGGGAAAATACGTATGTGCATCGGTAGGGATACCGATAATTACGTTTTGCCTGGTGGGTGCGGGACAATCGACAGCGTGCAGTTCGGCGTGCTCGGCCCGGTGACGGTCTGGTCGGCCGAGGGCGAGCCGATCGCCGTCGGCGGGCCCCGTCCGCGCGCGCTGCTGGCGATGTTGCTGCTCGACGCGGGGCGGCTGGTCAGCGTCGAACGCCTCATCGACGGCCAGTACGGCGACCGGCCGCCGGCGGGGGCGGCGAACGCCGTACAGGCCCAGGTGTCCCGGCTCAGGCGGCACCTGCCCGCCGAGCTGATCGAGTTCCACGGGGCCGGGTACCGGCTGGCGGTCGATCGGGAGTGCGTGGACGTGCACCGGTTCGAGCGGCTGTGTACGGAAGGGCGGGCCTTGCACCTGGCGGGGTGGTGGGCCCAGGCCGCCGCCGTGTTCAGGGAGGCGCTGGCGTTGTGGCGCGGCCCGGCGCTGGCGGACCTGGCCGGCGTGCCGTTCGCCGGGCCGCAGGCACAGCGGCTGGAGGAGTCGCGGCTGGCCGCCACCGAGGACCTTTACGAGATCGAGTCGATCCTGCCGGACGCCGCCCCCGAGGCCGGGCTGCGCGCGCTGGTGTCCACGCATCCCCTGCGGGAGCGGGCGCGCGGGCTGCTGATGCGGGAGCTGCGCTCGGCCGGGCGACCGGCGCAGGCGCTGGCCGTGTACGAGGAGGGGCGGCGGCTGCTGGCCGACGAACTGGGCGCGGACCCGTCGCCCGAACTGGCCACCCTGCACCTGGAGATCCTGCGTGGCGAGCAGGCCAGGCCCGGCCCGCCCGCGCCGCTGACCAGCTTCGTGGGGCGGCAGGAGGAGCTCGCCCGCCTGGCCGCCACCCTGCGCACGGCCCGCCTGGTCACCGTCGTGGGTCCTGGCGGCACGGGCAAGACCCGCCTGGCCATCGAGTCGGAGGCCGGCACGCGAGCCGGTGGCCGCGCCGAGGCGTGCTTCGTGGACCTGTCACTCGTGGACACCCCCGGGACCGGCCACCCGGAGGACACCCAGACAGAAGGGCGGATGCCGGGCGAGCGCGTGCCGGGTGGGCAGGTGGCGGGCGGGCAGGTGGCGGGCGGGCAGGTGGCGGGCGGGCAGGTGGCGCGGGCGGTGCTCGGGGTGCTCGGGGTTCGGGAGGCCGCGCTCAGGCTGTACACCGACCGAGGGCCCGATCCCGCCGACCGGCTCGTCGCCGCGCTCGCCGATCAGGAGCTCCTTCTCATCCTGGACAACTGCGAGCACGTCGTCGCCGAGGCCGCCACGCTGGCCCGCCGCCTGCTCGCGAGCTGCCCCGGCCTGACCATCCTGGCCACCAGCAGGGAGCCGCTGGGCATCACCGGCGAGCACCTGGTCCCGCTCGGCCCCCTGCCCACCCCACCGCCCGACGCGCCATACGCGCCCGGCTACCCGGCGGTCAGGCTGTTCGCCGATCGGGCGGCGGCCGTGAAGCAGGGGTTCTCGATCACACCCGGCAACCTGGAGGCGGTGCTGCGGATCTGTGCCGCGCTGGACGGGCTGCCGCTGGCGATCGAACTGGCGGCGGCGAGGGTGCGCACGTTCGGGGTGGCCGAGATCGCCGACCGGCTGACCGAGCACGGCAGGTTCCGGCTGCTGTCGCGCGGCGACCGTACGGCCGCCGCCCGGCACCAGACGCTGCACGCCGTGGTGGAGTGGAGCTGGGACCTGCTCGGAGCCGAGGAACAGGCGCTGGCCAGGCGGTTCTCGGTGTTCGCCGGGGGCGCGACCCTGGCGGCGGTCGAACGGGTGTGCGGCACGGACAGCGCCGATCAGCTCGCGGGTCTGGTTGACAAGTCGCTGGTCGAGATCGACGGCGAGCGGTACCAGATGCTCGACACCATCAGGCTGTTCTGCCTGGCACGGCTGGCCGAGGCGGGCGAGGAGGAGCGGCTGCGGCAGGCGCACGCCGCGTGGTCACTGGAGCTCGCGCAGCGCGCCCACGACCACCTCTACCAGGCCGATCAGCTGGAATGGCTGGCCCGCCTGTCCGCCGACGACGCCAACCTGCGGGCGGCGCTGCGCTGGAGCGTGCGGCACGACCGGCCGATCGCGTGGCGGCTGGTGGGGACGCTGGCCATGTACTGGTGGCTGAGCGGGCGGCGCGGCCAGGCCGTCCAGCACGCCGTGGAACTCCTCGACGCCGCCGGTTCCGAGCCACCCGCCGGGCTGGAGGAGGAGTACGTGCTGGCGGTGCTGCACGCCGTCCCCGAGGCGGGCTCGCCGCACTTTGCACGGGCGCGGCAGGCCATGGTGTCCCTCGACCGGCCGATGCGCTACCAGTTCGGCGTGGCGCTGTGGGGCATGATCATGGGACCTCCCGAGGATGCGGCGACGGCCGCGCGAGCGGGGGTGGTGCTCGGTGGCCGGCCGTGGAGCCGCGCTCTCGGACGGCTCAGCTTCGCGCTGCTCAGCCTGTTCAACGGCTCGGTGGCCGAGGCGGAGCGGGAGATGGAGGGGGTGCTGGCGGACTTCGGCGCGGTGGGCGAGCGCTGGGGCAGGTCGCAGGCGCTCGACTGGCTGGCGTTGATCGCGAGCTGGCGCGGCGACTGGGCACGCGCGATGAAGTTGTGGAAGGAGGCGCTCGGCCTGCTGGAGGAGCTGGGCGCGCTGGACGAGCTGGCGGACGTGCTGGGCCGGCGGGCCGACGCCCACTGGCGGGCCGGGAACGCCGTGGCCGCCCGCGCCGACTGCGAGCAGGCGGGTGAGCTGGAGCGGCGGCTGGGGCGTCCCGAGCCGCTGACGTCGGCGCGACTCCAACTCGGGGAGATCGCCCGTGCCGAAGGCGACCTGGCCGGGGCGGCCCAGCGGCTCGACGCGGCACTGTCCGGCTCGGCGACCCCGGCCTTCACCTCGGAAGGTACGAGGTCACGCGTCTACACTGCGCTGGGCCGGCTGGCCGAGGCGAACGGCGACGCGACCGGGGCCGCCCGTCTGCACGCCGAGGCGCTGACCGCCGCACTCGCCTCACCCTTGGCCACCGACCTCGCCTGCGTGGCAGAGGGCCTGGCCGGGCTCGCCCTTTTCGAGGCGGCGGCCGAGCGGGCGGCGGTGTTGCTCGGGGTCGCGGTGGCGTTGCGCGGCATGGCCGTGGCCGGGGATCGCGACGTCGCCGCCACCGCCACGGGCGCCACCCGCGTGCTCGGGCCCGAGGCGTTCGCGGCGGCGTACACGAGAGGCGTGGCCATGGGCACGGAGGAGGCGCTGACCTTCCTGCGCGCCACCACCAACGCATAGTCACCCGCTGACACTCCTGCGCGCCACTGTCAGCCGGTAGTCGCCGGGTTGTCAGCGGCGGTGGCGAGGCTGCGGGGCATGCGAAACCTTCACGTGCTCATCTCCGGCGCCAGCATCGCGGGCCCGGCCCTCGCCCACTGGCTGACCCACCAGGGCTGCGCCGTCACCGTCGTCGAGAAGGCGCCGGCCCTGCGCCCCGGCGGGCAGGCCGTCGACTTCAAGGGCGAGACCCAGCTGTCCGTGCTGACCCGCATGGGCATCCTGGACGACGTGCGCCGCCTGCAGACCGGCGGCACCGACCAGGAGATCGTGGACGCCGACAACCGCAGGCAGGCGGTCATCCCCGGCGAGTTCACCGGCGGCGCGCTGGAGATCCAGCGCGGCGACCTGTCCAGGATCCTGTACGAGCGCACGGCCCGGCACTGCGAGTACGTCTTCGGCGACTCGATCACCTCACTCACCGAGACCGGGAACGGCGTCCAGGTCACCTTCGAACGCGCCGCCCCGCGCACGTTCGACCTGGTCGTCGGGGCGGACGGGATCCATTCAAACGTGCGCCGCCTCGCCTTCGGCCCCGAGTCCGGCTATGTGCGCCACCTCGGCCACTACTACGCGCTGGTGGACATCGATGAAGATTTCGGCGCGGTGCCGAGGATGTACAACGAACCGGGCAGGATGGTGGCGGTGGGCGGGCCGAAGGCGCCGGCGTTCTTCGTCTTCGCCTCCGGGCCCCTCGACTACGACCGCTACGACGCCCGGCAGCAGAAGGAGATCCTGGCGCGGGCGTACGCGGGCATGGGCTGGCAGACCCCGGCGGTGATCGAGGCGGTGCGCCACTCGCGGGAGGTCTACCTCGACTCGATCAGCCAGGTCAGGATCGACCGTTACAGCCAGGGGCGGGTGGTGCTGCTGGGCGACACCGCGTACGGCAACACCCTGGGCGGGTTCGGCAGCGGGCTGGCCGTGGTGGGCGCGTACGTGCTGGCCGGCGAACTGGCGGCGGCGGGCGGCGATCACCGCGTGGCCTTCGCCGAGTACGAGCGGCTGCTCCGGCCGTACGCCAAGGTCGCCAGGAACGGCAACGCCGGCCCCTACCTCGCGCCCGCCACCCCCATGAGGATCCGGATGCGCAACTGGATGTTCAAGTACAACTTCCTGCTCGGCCTGATGATGAAGATGAGCGACAAGTACGCGAGCGACATCGACCTCAAGACCTACTGAACCTTCACCACTCCGCTCGGGCGCGCTGGGCGATGGCCGGTACGTCGGCTGGGTGGAGCGTCGCGGCGTCGTCGTCACCGTGCTGGCCAGCCGGCCGCTGGTGCCCGAACTGTCCAGGATCGTCAAGAGCACCAAGCCCCAGGCGCCACCCTGCCGTGTCTTCAGGGCGCTGACCTGCGGTTGGGCGGCCTTTTCCGGGTGCTTGGCCCGCCCTCCTCCTCCAGGCGTACGAGATTAGCGCCGCATGACCGATGCGCTCAGGGCACAAGCCTGTGCATCCTGGTGTGGACGGGCCCGGCGCGGGACTCGTTCCGGACCTGAGAGGAGTACCGAGGGTATGAACGACACGGCAGGCCGCCCGACCGTGGTCTTGGGCAACGGCGTCGTCGGCAGGGTCATGCTGGCTCATCCTTCCCGGTGCGACCTCGTGCTCGTGCTCGGCATGGACGGGACCTTGCTGAGCTGTGAGCTCGACGACATCGCATGCGTGGTCGGCGGCAAGCCGCTCTGCCGCGACGGCTGACCCAGCGGCGCACTAGCTGACCCGCCGGCGCATTAGCCGGCCCGCCGGCGCGCTAATGGGTGACGAGGTCGCCGAAGGTCGAGGCCGCCGCGAAGTCGTTGGTGAGCCGGTTCTTGGTGAGCGCGAACGCGGTGCCGGTCGCCGTGTCGGCCCAGGCCGCGCTGCCGCCCGCACCCGGCACGCCGAACACCGTCGGGCTCTGCGCGGCCGTCGAGGCGGGACCGCCGATGCCGTAGCCGAGACCCCAGGTGGCGGGGAAGCCGAAGACCTCGTCGATGCCGTCCGACACCACGGCCGTCGCCTCGCGCAACCGCTCCTGCGTGATCAGCCGCGTCCCGTCCACCTCGCCGAGCAGCGCCGCGTACATCCGCGCGATGGCCCTGGCGGAGGTCTTGCCGCCCGCGGGGATGTCGGCGGACAGGTAGTCGGGCCGGTTGCCCAGGTCCGCGTTCGGCATCAGCGACATCGGCCCCGCCTTGAACATCGGCAGGTCCGCCGGCATCTCGCCCCACTCCGACATGTCCACGGGGGCGTCCTCCAGCCTGGCCAGCCGGGCGTGCTCCCGCTCCGGCATCCCGAAGTACAACTCGTCGGCCACCCCCAGCGGCCCCGCCACCTCCTCCCGCAACACCTGCGAGATGGGCTTGCCGGTCACCCGCCGGACGATCTCGCCGACCAGGAACCCGAACGTGTAGGCGTGGTAGCCGACCTTGGTGCCCGGCTCCCACCACAACTCCGCCTCCTCCAGCGCGGCGGTCATCCTGCCCCAGTCGCAGACGTCCTCGGGCGTGGTGTCGAGCGGCACGCCGGGCACGCCCGCCGTGTGCGAGAGCACGTGCCGTACGGTGACCCCCTGCTTGCCGTGCCGCCCGAACTCCGGCCAGAGCTCGGCCACCGGCGTGTCGTATCCGAACAACCCCCGCTGGGCCAGCACGTGCGCGACCGTCGCGGTGGCGCCCTTGCCGATCGAGAAGTTGTAGAAGGGTGTGTCGGGCGTCACGGGCCTGCCGCTCTCAGGGTCGGCCACCCCGGCCACCACGTCCACGACCTGCACCCCGTCCCGATAGACGGCCACCTGGAGCCCACGCTCCTCGCCGGACTCGACGAGCCGGTCCGCCGCTTCCTGCACCTGCTTCTGAAGATCACTCATTACGCCTCCTCATTTCTGGAACTAGACGGTACAGTACTCAGATTAGTACGGAACTGTCTAGTACTCTTTCCCGGACGGCGAACGAGAGGCAGGGCATGGCAGTGGAAGAGGACGGCCGGACGGCACGCAAACGCAGGCAGATCCTGGCGGCGGCGCTGCCCGTGTTCCTGCGCAACGGCTATGTGGGCACCAGCATGGACGAGGTGGCGTCACTGGCCGCCGTGTCGAAGCAGACCGTCTACAAGCACTTCACCGACAAGGAACAGCTCTTCACCAGCATCATCATGGACACCACCGGCCAGGTGGAGGGCCTGGCCAAGATGATCACGGCCGTCCTCGGCGACAGCGACGACCTGGAGAAGGACCTCGGCGAGCTGGCCCGCCGCTTCCTGGAGCAGATCATGAGCCCCGAGGTGCTGCGGCTGCGCCGGCTGGTGATCGCCGAGGCCGATCGTTTCCCCGACCTCGGCCGCACCTGGTACGCCCAGGGCTTCGAACGCTCGCTCAGGACCATGGCCACGACCTTCGCCCGGCTGACCGAGCGCGGCCTGCTGCGCGCGGAGGACCCGGAACTGGCCGCCGAGCACTTCGTGGGCCTGCTGCTGTGGATCCCCGTCAACAAGGCCATGTACACCGGCGAGCACTACTCGAAGGCCGAACTCGACCGCCTCGCGCAGGCGGGAGCGGCGGCGTTCCTGCGCGCGTACGGCACCGGGAACTGAACGACGTCGGCCTCGCCCCCAACGGTTCGGAGGGCGAGGCCGGTGTTGCCTGGAGCGGTCAGGTCACCTGGTCACGGTGACGCAGGGAAGACCGAGCGTGCGGTACTTGCCGCCGCCCAGGTGCTGGTATCCCTGGGCGCAGAGCTTGGAGCCCACCGGGAAGTTCCGGTTCGGGTAGGTGTAGCCGATGTAGGTGCGGGTGCTGCTGAAGCTCTCGGTCTTCGTGTTCACCGCCCAGCCCGTGGCGGAGTTCCAGACCCGCCCGTGCACCGTCATGTTGGCGCTCACCATGATCTGGACTTCGACATTACGGTGGAACGTACCGTTGTCGTAGGTCTTGATGCAGGTGCTGGCGTTGCACCACCGGCCCGCGGCGGACGCGGGCTGGGTGGCGACGGCCAGCGTACCGGCGGTCATGCCCACGGTGAGCAGCGTGAGCAGAGCTTTCCGCATGAAATGTCCCTCTGATCGGAGTTGTCGGTCGCAGCGGCCACAGGTGGCCCGTGCCGAACGAGTCTGGTCTCCCGATCATCGCGCCCGACAGGCAATTGGGAGGACATTCTCCGGACATTCGTCTGGGTGAGACAGCGGTCTGGGTGAGACAGCGGTCTAGGTGAGGTAGCGCCTGAGCCCGTCGGCCAGCGCGGCGGCCATGCGCTCGCGGAACCCGCCGTCGGACATCTTCGCGGCGTCACCCTCGTTGCGCATGTTCCCGCACTCGATGAACACCGCCGGCCGCTTGGACAGGTTGAGCCCGCCCAGGTCGGTACGGGTCTGCAGGCCGTCGTCGGCGGTGTAGGTGGCGTACGGCATCCCCGTGCCGGCCCGGTAGGCGTCGCGGATGTCCCTGCCGAGCCTGCGCGACGGCTTGACCACGTCGTCGTTGTGCCCGGGCAGCAGCCCCGGCATGATCACGTGGAAGCCGTGCCCGCGCGGCGCGGCCCCGTCGCCGTGGATGGACACGACGGCGTCCGCCCTGGCCTCGTTGCCGATGGCGGCCCGCTCGGTGACGCAGGGGCCCACGCCCTTGTCGTTGGGCCTGGTGAGCACGACCTTGGCGCCCATCTTCTCCAGGATCGGCTTCATCTTCCCGGCGACGTCCCAGGTGAAGGCGTGCTCCGGATAGCCGTCGTCGGTCTCGGTGCCGGTGGTGTTGCAGGGCTTGCGGCCGGTGATGACGTCGACCTGGCGGTTGATCTCCTTGGGGTGCGAGGCGTTGCCGCCGTTGTGCCCCGGGTCGATCACCACGGTCTTGCCCGCCAGCGGCCGGGCGGTGGGCGACTGGGTGGCCGTGGGTGAGACCAGCTTCTGTGCGACGGGCGCCGCCTCGCCGCCGCATCCGGCGGCCAGCACCGCCAGCGTGGCCAGTGCCAGCGGTCCGGCTCGGTAGGCGCGCATGGCACCGACCGTACCGGGAGCGGAGCGCGAATCCCAAGACCCCTGCTGACCTGCTATTTCGTGTCGCCGGGCAGGGGCGGTTCCACCTCCTTGCGGATCAGGTACGGCGGCATCGCCAGCGCGTGCAGACCGGTCCTGCGGAGCGTCTCGATCGACTGCTCCGGCGTCTCCGTCAGCGGCTCCCCCGGGCCGTGCAGCGAGGTGTTGATCAGCACCGGCGTGCCCGTGCGCTCGTGCCATCTGGTCAGCAGGGCGTGCAGGAACGGGGTGCCGTCCCGTTCGGCCGTCTGCGGTCTGGCCGTGCCGTCCACGTGCGTGATCCCGGGCAGCAGGTCGCGGTGTTCCGGGCGGACGGCGGCGGCGTACTGCATGAAGGGGGCCGGGCGGTCCAGCTCGAAGAGCCGCCCGGCGTGGCCGGCCAGCACCACGCAGGACAGGGGGCGGAACCACTCGCGGCCCTTGACCTGGAAGTTGAGGTGGTCCTGGAGGTCGGGGTTGCGCGGGTCGCCGAGGATGCTGCGGTTGCCCAGCGCCCTGGGGCCCGACTCGCTGCGGCCCTGGTGCAGGCCCACGACGCGGCCGGTGGCCAGCAGCTCGGCCAGCTCGCCGATCAGGTCGTCGGGACGTTCCGCGTACAGGCCGTCGGGCAGGCCGCGCACGGCGGCCTCGATCCCGCTCGGGTCGGGGTGGGGGCCGAGGAAGTCGACGGTCCAGCGGAAGCGGCTGTCCACGCCGAGGCAGGCGATGAGCCCGTACAGGGCGCAGCCGATGGCCGTGCCGCCGTCGTGCGGGGCGGGCGGGACGAACACCTCGCGGAAGGGGCTCTCGCGGATGAGCCGGCCGTTGGCCGAGCAGTTCAGCGCGGTGCCGCCGGCGAAGGCCAGCGCGTCCAGGCCGGTCCTGGCGTGCAGCCACTCGGCCAGCTTCGCCAGGGCCCGCTCGAAGGCGCGCTGGCCGGCGGCGGCCAGGTTCGCGGCGCGGCGGAAGTCCTCGCCGCCCGGCTCGTAGACGTAGGCGTCCAGGCGGCCGAACGTGGCCATCCAGGCGGGCGGGATGTGCACCTCATGTCCGCGTACGTCGAGGTCCGGCAGGCCGAGCGCGTCCGGGTCGCCGAACGCCGCCAGGCCCATCACCTTGTCCTCGCCGCGCTCGTTCTCCGGCCACAACGACTTGGTCAGCAGCGTGTAGAAGCAGCCGAGACCGGCGGGCCTGGCCCAGTCGCCGTTCCACAGCTGCTTGGCCAGGCACTCGATCCGCCCGCGCGCGCACCGGTAGAAGGAGGCCACCTCCAGCAGGTCGCTGCCCGTGCCCGGCGGCAGCTCGACCTCCTCGGTGAAGTCCCCGGCCCGGCTGCCCTGCGTGTCGATCACAAGCCCCGCCGCCTCCTCGAACGGCGAGGGGTAGAAGGCGCTGTAGAGGTGGGACAGGTGGTGTGAGACCAGCACGATCGGGGCGCCCTCCTTGAGGGAGAGCGTCTTGCGGACCTCTTCCTGGTACGCGCCCGCGTGCTCGATGTCGGTGTCGCAGGAGTAGCCCTCCACGACCAGGTCAACCGGCTCCTTCAGCAGCGGCATGGTGGGCAGGTAGCGGTCGGGCAGGTCCCCGAGACGGCCCCAGTGGTGCTTGTGGCGGCTGATGCGTTCCTTTTGCAGGCTGTACATGCCCGACTCGCCCTTCGCGACGGCGATGGAACCATCCTGGGTGCGATTTATACCGACAACAATGGGAAAGTCCGCCATCTCGCTGCCTTCCTGATCGTGATCAGGGGCACCGATACCCCAGGTCAGAACAAGTGGATCTCCCAACCGCGTAAGGGACACGTCAGCCCTCTGCGGGCTTCCCGCCCACGACCGCGCGGTTGATCGCCGTTTACCCGACAAACATGGATAAATCAGCTTATTGAGCATTAATGCATCACCTGCCGAAAGTTGCAGGCAAATGGGTCTTCCCGGCGGAAGATCTGCTTGATAGATATTTCGGCTGGCGGCTTCCGGATGCGGGCCGAAAGCCGGTTATCCTTTTATGGCGATAGTGAGCGGACCGAATCAAGGTGTTAGCCGATGATTTCTTCCTGGTCTCGTGGGACACGACCGGCTCGGGCAAACCCCGTCTGCACCTGCAAGGGATCGCGCTGGGCCTGGCCGGAGCGCTGATCGGAGAGCTGGTGCTGAGCCGGCGGGTCACCGTGCGGGGTGTACGGCTCGACATGGTGGACGGGCGAGCCGTGCAGGAAAGCGTGGCCGACAGGGTGCTGGCAGACCTCGGGAATTCGCCGCACCATACCGACGTGCGTACGTGGCTGGCTTATCTCGCACAACGCTCCATCGAAGAGGTGAGCGGGCGACTGGTGAACGCCGGACTGCTCGTCCGCGAAAACCCGAAAATTCTCAGACGCAAACAATCGCGTTTCTTCTCCACCGACTTCAGCCGTGCCATGTGGCCCATGACGCGGCTGCGGCTGGCGCTGACCCAGTGCAGGCCGCTGTCGCCGCAGGACATGGCGCTGGCCACGCTCATGGACGCGTGCGACCTGACCGACATCGTGCTCGACGACCCGGCCGGCCGCCGGGCCGTCCGCCGCTACCTGACCACCCTGTTCGCCGCCATGCCCCAGCCGCTGAGCGACCTGAGCCGTCAGGTGCACGCGGCCGTCGGCGACGCCGTACTGACCTACCACCGCAGGTGAAAGCCCTCCGCAACCCCCGGGAAAGATCATGACACGTCCCACTCCGACCGGCGCCGGGCCCGACCCGGTCGCCGGCGCGCTGGCCGCGAACCGGCTCGGCGCGCCCTCGGTCGTCTACTTCGTCCTGTCCGCCGCCGCGCCGCTCACCGTCGTGGCCGGGGTCGTGACCACCGGTTACGCCGTCACCGGGATCACCGGGCTGCCGATCGCCTTCCTGGTGGTGGGCGTGGTGTTGTCGGTGTTCGCGGTCGGGTACGTGGCGATGGCCCGCCACATGGCCAACGCCGGGGCGTTCTACACCTACATCAGCCGGGGGCTCGGCCGTCCCGCGGGCATCGGGGCGGCCTGGGTGGCGCTCATCGCGTACAACACGCTGCAGGTCGCGCTCTACGGCGCCTTCGGGGTGGCGACCGCGCCGCTGCTCGAAGGGTGGCTGGGCATCACGCCCGCCTGGTGGGCCGTCTCGCTGGTCGCCTGGGTGCTGGTGGCGCTGCTCGGCGTGACGCGGGTGGACGTCAACGGCCGCCTGCTGGCCGTGCTGCTGACCGCCGAGGTGGCGGTCATCCTGCTGTTCGACCTGGCCGACCTGATCAACCCGGCCGCCTCGGGCTACTCCGTGGAGACGCTGTCGCCGTCGGCGTTGTTCGTGCCAGGCGTGGGGGCTCTGCTGGTGCTGGCGACGCTGGGGTTCGTCGGGTTCGAGTCGTCGGTGGTGTTCTCCGAGGAGAGCAAGGAGCCGCGGCGCACGGTGCCGATCGCGACGTACTCGTCCGTGGCGATCATCGCCTTCGTGTACGCGCTGTCGTCCTGGGCCATGACGGTCGCCACGGGCCCGGAGAACATCGTGGCCGTCGCGCAGCGCGACCAGGCCGACACCATCTTCGTGCTGGCCGAGGCGCACCTGGGGCCGGTCGTGGTGGACATCGCCAGGGTGCTCTTCGCCACCAGCGTGTTCGCCGCCATGATCTCCTTCCACAACACCACCTCCCGCTACTTCTTCGCGCTCGGCCGGGAACGCGTGCTGCCGTCGATCTTCGGCCGTACGGCGGCGCGCAGCGGCGCCCCCAAGGCGGGCTCGATCGCGCAGAGCACAATCGGCCTGGTCACGATCGTGTTGTACGCGGTGCTCGGCCTCGACCCGCTGGTGCAGCTGTTCTTCTACGGCGGCTCCTTCGGCGGGCTCGGCGTGCTGCTGCTGATCTTCGTGACCGCGGTCTCGATCATCGTCTTCTTCGCCCGCAGGCCCGCCGGCGAGACCCTCTACCGCCGGTTGATCGCGCCCGTCCCCGCCGCAATCGCGCTGGCGATCATGGTGTGGTTCGCGCTGGACAACTTCTGGGCGCTGCTCGGCGTGCCTGAGGGCGACGCGCTCGCCTGGGTGCTGCCCGCCGTCTACGGGATCGCCGCCGTACTCGGGGTCGTGTGGGCTCTGGTACTGCGCGCCGGGCAGCCCGCCGTCTACGCTGCTGTGGGGATGGGCGCCAAGGCGGCCGTCGCCGCGGACACCGGGCACACTGCCAAGCACGGAGCATGACCCACGGGAGGAGACTCATGGGGGACACGTTCGAGGCGCGGCCGACCGGCCGGGAAGCGCCCTTCGGGCCCTGGCCGGCACTCGACCGCACAGCGGGAGACACCTTCGCGTTACGCCCGGTGATCCGCCAGGCCACGCCCGACGACGCGGGGCAGGTCTCCGAGCTCATCGCGACCGCGTTCGCCGGGCTGAGGGCGGTGTCGTACCTGGTGCCCGAGCGCAGGCAGCGGCACCGGATCATGTCGGCCAATTTCCGGATCTTCGTCGACCACGCGCTCGAACACGGTGAGGTCCACCTGATCGACGGCGGCCCGGCGGTCGCGGTGTGGCTGCCGAACCTCACGCCGCTGCCGCCGCCGCACGACTACGACCGGCGGCTGGCCGAGGCCACGGGCGAGTTCGTGGCACGGTTCCGCCTGATGGACGAGCTGTTCGACAAGATCCATCCCCGGCAGCCGCATCACTATCTGGCCTTCCTCGCGGTGCACCCCGACCGGCAGAACCAGGGGCTGGGCACGGCGCTGCTGCACTACCAGCACGCGCGGCTGGGCGGGCTGCCCGCGTACCTGGAGGCCAGCGATCCGCGCAACCGGGACCTGTACCTGCGGCACGGCTACCAGTCGTGGCAGCCGCTCACGCTGCCGGACGGAGCGCTGTTCTGGCCGATGTGGCGGCCCGGCACTTTGTGAGGCGTCACATATTTGACCGCTCATCTTTACTGTCCAGTCCAGTTCACAGAAGAGCGGCCATGGCTCATCGTTTGTCTGCGAATCGAACCGCGACCAATGGAGAGCCACCATGCGCCGTCGTACGTTCCTCACAGTCGTGCCCGCAGCGGCGGCGTTCTCGGGGGCGGTGTGGTCCGAGGCCGCGGCGGCATCGGTGTCGGCCGGGGCGAGCCCGTACGGGCCGCTCGGCGCGCCCGACGCCAACGGCATGGCGTTACCGTCGGGGTTCACCGGCCGCGTCGTGGCAAGGACGGGGCAGAGCGTCGGCGGTACGCTCTGGCATCCGGCCCCCGACGGTGGCGCCTGCTTCGCCGATGGCACCGGCTGGATCTACGTGTCCAACTCCGAGGTGCCGCTGGTCGGCGGGGCCTCGGCGATCAGGTTCAGGGCGGACGGGTCGGTCGTGCGCGCGTACCGGATCCTGAGCGGCACCAACCTCAACTGCGCGGGCGGCGCGACCCCCTGGAACACCTGGTTGTCGTGCGAGGAGATCTTCCGCGGCCGGGTGTACGAGACCGATCCGTACGGCGCCCGCTCGGCCCAGCCCCGTCCCGCCATGGGCCGCTTCAAGCACGAGGCCGCCGCCTGCGACCCCGACCGCCGGGTCATCTACCTGACCGAGGACGAGACCGACGGCTGCTTCTACCGCTTCACCCCCACGACCTGGGGTGACCTGGCCGGCGGCCGGCTCGACGTGTTGTGCGGGCTCGGCGGCGACAACGTGGAGTGGCGTCAGGTCCCCAATCCGACGCCGGGCGTGCTGGAGCGCCAGACCAGGCATCAGGTCTCGGCCGCCAGGCACTTCAACGGTGGCGAGGGTTGTCACTACGCCGCCGGCGTCTGTTACTTCACCGCGAAGGGCGACCGCAAGGTCTGGGCGTACGACACGGCTCGCCAGACCGTGACCGCGATCTACGACGGCACGGGCACGCTCAACGGCGTGGACAACATCACCGGCCTGCGCAGCGACCTCTACGTTGCCGAGGACGGCGGCAACATGGAGATCAACATCATCACGCCCGACGGCGTGGTGGCCCCGATCATGCGCCTCGACGGCCAGTCCAGATCGGAGATCACCGGACCCGCCTTCTCCCCCGACGGCAGCCGGCTCTACTTCTCCTCCCAGCGCGGCACCAGCGGCGAATCCGCGGGCACCGGAGGCATCACGTACGAGGTGACCGGCCCCTTCCGCCGCTGAACCGACGACTTCCGCACCCCCCATCTCGCTACGCCGGAAGGAGTCCCCCTCATGGCACGACGGACGCTCACCCTGCTCGCCGCGCTCTGGCTCATCCTGAGTCTCGCGCCTCCCGCCCACGCGGCCCAGGCCGAGGTGTACGTCGCACTCGGCGACTCGGCCGCCGCGGGCCCCCTGGTGCCCAACCAGGTCCACCTCGGCTGCCTGCGCTCCGACCGCAACTACCCGCACCTGACCGCCCAGGCCATCGGCGCGTCCGTATTACGCGACGTGACCTGCTCAGGGGCTGAGACCGAGGACATGTACGAGCCCCAGGGCACCGAACTCGGCGACGTGGCACCCCAACTCGACGCCCTCACCCAGGACACGACCCTGGTCACCGTGCAGATCGGCGCGAACGACGTCGGCCTGACCGACTTCATCGAGGACTGCCTGAACATCCTGCCCCCGCCCATCGGCGACGCCTGCAACGACGACTACAACGTCGGCGGCCAGGACAAGTGGCGGGTGGACACCGACAACCTGCGCCCCACCCTGACGACCCTGGTCTCCGACATCCGCGCCCGCGCCCCGCAGGCCCGCATCTTCATGGTCGGCTACGCCACGTACGCCCGCCAGAACGGCTGCTACCCCCGCGTCCCGATCATCCGCGCGGACGCCAACTACATCAGGGCGACCCTGCAGTACTTCAACCAGATGCTGGCCGAACAGGCCGCCGCGGCCGGGATCGGCTTCATCGACCTGCAGACGCCGAGCGTCGGCCACGACCCGTGCGCCTCATCCGGCGACCGCTGGATCGAGCCCTACGTCCCCACCTCACCGGCCGCCCCCTTCCACCCGAACGCCCGCGGCATGCGCGGCTTCGCCACGGCGGTAACAGCCGCCGTCACCGATTCCCGGTGAGCCTCTTCCCGCTGGCCTCCTTTTCCCCGCTCCCCGTTTCCCCGAACCCCTTTTCGCTGAACCTCCGAGCGGCCAGAGCGGCGCCGATCCGCTGCAGATGAGCCGGATCCATCGGATCCAGCCCGGTCAGGCTGACGACCCTCCGCAGCCGGTAGTCGACGGTGTTCGGATGCACGTGCAGCAGCTCTGCCGTGCGCCGCCGATCAAGCCCGGTGTCCAGGTACGCCGTCAGCGTACGCAGCAGGTCGGGGTTGTCGAGCAGCGGATCGAGCAACCCCGCCAGCAGCCCCATGGCCTCACTCGACCGGGTGAGCTGATATTCGAGCAACACATCGGCCAGCCGATAGGCGCCCGGCGGCTGCCCGAAGGTCCGTACCACCTCCAGCACCTCCTCCACCAGCCGCGCCGCCGCCGGCACTCCCTGCGGCGGCGCGCACTCGACGGCCAGCCACACCTCCGCCCCCGCCGCCTTCCCCACCACCCGCGCCAGTTCACCCGCCTCTGGCTCGGCCTCCCGGACCGGAACCAGCACGATCCCACCCGTCGCGTCGAACGCGTCCAGCACCGGCTCCCCCACGTGCCGCCGCAACGCCGCCCTGATCCGGTGCGACTTCCGCCGCCCCGCGACACCCCCGCCCGCCTCCACCTCATCCGGATGCCGCCCGGCCCCCACGGCCACCACCAGATACCTCGGCGCCAGCCGCACCCCCGCCAGCGCCGCCCGATCCCCGCCGAGCAGCGCGGAGACGGTGGCATGCATGGCGTGCTGCTCCAGACTGAGCAGGCTCTCCCGCTCCTCCAGGTAGCCCGTGGAAACGGCGGCCGTGGCGGCCTCCATGTACAGCAGGATGACCCGATTGGCCGCCAGCACGTCATCGAGATCGCCGGGCCCGGCCCGCTCGAACAACCGCTCACACACCAGCCGCGCCCCCAGATGGTAGGCCGCCAGCAGCGCCTCCAACGGCACCCCCTCCTGCGCCCGCCGCGCCGCCGACTCCCTCAGAGGCGTCAGGTCGTGTCTGGCGGGCGGGCTGCCGTCACGGAAGACGCGGGAGATCAGGCGCAGGTTGTGCTCGGTGATGGCGGTGATGTCGCCGTCCAGCTCCTCCTGCGGTAATCGGCGGTAGACGGGGATCTGCTCGGCGAAACCGCGTACGAGCTGTCTGGCCAGCTTGGGGATCTGGCGGTCGAGCAACTCGTGCAGGGGGCACCCGGCCAGGGTGAGGGCGCGTACCACGCTCGAACCCTCCCAGATCACCGCGTATCGGTGAAGACCACCGGGCTAGATTGGATGAAGATCCAACTCATGAGAGGACCGCCATGCCTCGCTTGCTCGTACGCATCGGCTTGACCGTTGGCCTCGTGCTCGCCTCAACCACGTTCTTGACCTTGCCCGCTTCGGCCCACACCCTGCACGAAGCCGTTGTCTCGTCGCAAGGGTGCGGTTGGCCGAACGGTTCCTACAAGACCCTCACCAGGGAGGACCTCTGGGACGACCGGAACAACATGCCCCTGGGCGAGGTCTATGTGCTGTGGAGCGGCACCTACCAGGAGAACTGCGTGCTCACCTTGAGGGTCGGCCGAGCCGACGGCGTCGCCAGCTACACGGAGGCCGTCCTGGAACGCCAGGGCAGATCAACCATCAGAGACGAGGGCAACTACGCCCACTTCGCGGCGGCCAGCGGTTCGGCGGCCGGCACGTGCATCAGGTGGACAGGCTCGATCAAGGCGATCTACGGCGGCGGAATCATCGGCACCACCAGCACCCAGTGGCGGTACTGCGACTAACTGGAGACCGCCATGGCCGAGTGCCGCGCTCAGTCCGAGCGCATGTCGGCCAGCAGGTCGTCGAAGTCGCCGTCCTTCGCTGACAAGACGAACGCCGCAAGCTCACCCTTGTCGAAGGCCAGTACGGAGCCCTCAGGGTTCTTCGAGTCGCGGAAAAGGATCAGCCGTCCGTGCTTGTGCAGGTCAGTCTCTTCCGGGATATCAACCGCGACGACGGCCGGCCGGGCCGCATGGTCTGGTTCGACGTCGCCTTCGTACCGCCGCAGCGCGCGCAACCAGAACACCGGGGCGTCTCAGCATGACCGGCGCGTGCGGGTTTCCGGGCTGGGAGATCATGGAGGGTGCCGGAGGCGGGTACATCGCGTACCGCACCGTGCTGGTTCCTGTCGGCAACGGGCTCTCCAACGTACGTTGCGGCGCGACGATGGTCGAACTGTTCGAGCATCTGGAGCAGGAACTCCGAGGCGAAGCCCGGCCACACCGGTTACAGAGGTAACAGGTGTGAAAGTTTCACGTTCTTCGGAGGGGAGCTGGGCGGAACCGTTGACGGGGTGGCGGCAGGAAAGGAGGATCGGGTTCCGCGCTGTTTTGGGAGCGCTCCCAACTCCCCGCTAAGGACCTCCATGACTCGACGCCGGGCCGCGTTATCGGCCCTTCTCACCGTGGTCGCCCTGTCCCTCGCCCCGGTGGCGCACGCCGCCGACGAGGGTCCCGAGCAGATCGTGAACGGCACCTTCGACTCCGGCACCGCCCCCTGGTGGAGCACCGCCAACCTCACCCCGGCCGTGGACGAGGGCCGGTACTGCGCCGACATCCCCGGCGGCACCGCCAACCCGTGGGACGTCATCATCGGCCAGAACGACCTTCCGCTGGTGGCCGGCGAGACCTACGCCTACAGGTTCACCGCCACCGCGAGCCCGGCCAAGGTCGGCAAGGCGCTGATCCAGCTTCCGGTGGACCCGTGGACGCAGTACTTCGCCGCCAACCCCGAGCTGAGCGTCTCGGGCAACTCCTACTCCTACACCTTCACCGCCCCGGTGTCGCTGCCGAACGCGCAGGTCGTCTTCCAGTTGGGTGGTAGCGCCGAGCCTTGGAGGTTCTGCATGGACGACGTGTCGCTCAAGGGCGGCGCCGAGCCCGAAGAGTACGAGCCGGACACCGGCCCCCGGGTGCGCGTGAACATGGTCGGCTACCTCCCGGCGGGACCCAAGAAGGCCACGGTGGTGACGGAGGCGACCGAGCCGCTGGCCTGGGAGCTGAAGAACGCCGACAAGGAGACCGTGGCGGAGGGGCAGACCGTCCCCAGGGGTGTGGACGGCAGTTCGGGACAGAACGTGCACACCCTGGACTTCGGCGGCTACCGCGAGCCGGGCAAGGAGTACACGCTGACGGCGGACGGTGAGACGAGCCGGCCGTTCGACATCGCCGCCGACCTGTACGAGCAGCTCCCTGTGGACGCGCTGAAGTTCTACTACACCCAGCGCAGCGGCATCGAGATCCGCGACGACCTGCGGCCCGGCTACGGCAGGCCGGCCGGGCACGTCGGCGTGGCGCCGAACCAGGGTGACGTGGAGGTGCCGTGCCAGCCGGGCGTCTGCGACTACACGCTGAACGTCAAGGGCGGCTGGTACGACGCCGGCGACCACGGCAAGTACGTCGTCAACGGCGGCATCTCGGTCCACCAGCTCATGTCCGCCTACGAGCGCGACAAGGCCGCCTTCACCGACGGCCAGCTCGCGATCCCCGAGAGCGGCAACGGCCGGCCGGACATCCTGGACGAGGCCCGCTGGGAGCAGGAGTTCCTGCTGAGCATGCAGGTGCCGGACGGCAAGCCGTACGAGGGCATGGCCCACCACAAGATCCACGACCAGAGCTGGACCGGCCTGCCCCTGATGCCGCACCTGGACCCGCAGCTCAGAGAGCTGCACCCGCCGTCCACGGCCGCCACGCTGAACCTGGCCGCGACGGCCGCGCAGGCGGCCCGCCTGTACGCCCCGTACGACGCCGCGTTCGCCGCCAGGAACCTCAAGGCCGCGCGCAAGGCGTGGGCGGCGGCCAAGGCGAACCCGGCCAGGCTGGCCGACCCGAACGACGGCGTCGGCGGCGGCTCCTACAGCGACGGCGACGTGAGCGACGAGTTCTACTGGGCGGCGGCCGAGCTGTACATCACGACGGGCGAGAAGGAGTTCGGTGACTTCGTGCTGGCCTCGCCGCACCACGCCGGCGACATCTGGCGCGAGCGCGGCTTCGACTGGGGCAACACCGCCCAGCTCGGCCGCCTGCAACTGGCGACCGTGCCCAACGCGCTGCCGGACCGGGCGCGGGTGCGGCAGTCGGTGGTGGAAGGGGCGGAGAAGTACCTCGCCGTCCAGAAACAGCATCCGTACGGGCTGCCGTACAACCCGCCCGACTTCGACTGGGGCTCCAACAACCTGATCCTGAACAACATGGTCGTCATGGCGACGGCCTACGACCTGACCGGCCAGGAGAAGTACCGCGCGGCCGTACGCGAGGGCATGGACTACATCCTGGGCCGCAACGCGCTCAACCAGTCCTACGTCACCGGCTACGGCGAGGTGGCCTCGAAGAACCAGCACAGCCGCTGGTACGCCCGCCAGCTCGACCCCGAGCTGCCCAACCCGCCGCGCGGCACGCTGTCGGGCGGCCCGAACTCCGCCATCCAGGACCCGCTCGCGCAGCGGCTGCTGCAGGGCTGCGAGCCGCAGTTCTGCTACATCGACGACATCGAGTCGTGGGCCACGAACGAGCTGACCATCAACTGGAACGCCCCGCTGGCCTGGGTCTCGGCGTTCCTGGCCGATGACGGCGGGCGCTCGGACTGCCGGGTGCGCTACTCGGCGCACGGCGCGTGGCCGGGCGGGTTCACCGCGCAGGTCGTGATCGAGAACACCGGGAAGAAGGCCGTGGACGGCTGGAGCCTGCGCTGGTCGTTCCTGAGCGGCCAGCGGGCCGGGCACGCCTGGGGCGCGGCGCTGACGCAGTCCGGGGCGGTGGTGACGGCCAAGGGGCTGGGCTGGAACGGCAAGATCAAGCCGGGACAGAAGGTGACGTTCGGCTTCAACGGCACGAACTCCGCCGGCCCCAACCCGGTGCCCGAGGTGTTCCATCTCAACGGCGCACGCTGCAAGTAGACGGGCGGTGCCCCTGGGCGTTGCGGACGCTCCGTTGAACGGAATACTGTCGTCCCCATGCCCAGGGGAACCTCTGAAGTCAGCGAGCCGATGTACTTCGTGCTCACGGCCCTGCGCGCGGGCCCGCTGCACGGACACGCGATCAGCAAGGCGATCAAGGAGCTGTCGCGCGGACGGGTCCAGCCGTCCGTCGGCACGCTCTACGGCATCCTGGAGCGCCTGAACGAGCGGGGTGTGATCGCCGTGGACCGCGAGGAGACGGTGAACGGCCGCAACCGGCGCTACTTCAGGATCACCGACGACGGCCAGGCGCTGGTGGAGGCCGAGGCCAGACGGATGCAGGAGGCGGCCGCCCTGGTCCTGCGCCCGTCCGGCGCATGACGACGCTGAGCCGCTCGAACACGCGAGACCTCGAACGGCGTTACCGCAGGCTGCTGCTGGCCTATCCGCCCACGTACCGGCGCGCGCACGGCGACGAACTGCTCGACCTCCTGCTGGAGGACGCCGCCCCCGGCCGGCGGGTCCCCGTGCCGAAGGAGGCGTGGGGGCTGCTGGTGGGCGGCCTGCGCAGCCGCATCGTGCACCAGGCGACGGGCAGCGCCTGGCGGGACGGGCTGCACCTGGGGATCACGGCCGTGGCGATGGTGAACCTGGCCGCGCTGCTGCCCTACGTACAGGCGCTGCCGCTGTGGACGCTGCTGGCGGCGCTGGCGTTGCTGGCGGTCCTGCGCGGATGGCTGCGCACGGCCTTACCGCTCACCCTGCTGGTCGGCGTGAAGATGGTCGGGATCGCGAGCGGCCGGCAGTTCTTCGACGTAACCCCGCTGCCCGTCTATCCGAACGGGCTGAGCGAGGCCGCCCTGTTCGAGACGAGCGATCCGTACCTGGTCGCCGCCAGTTACGCGGTGGTGCTGATCGGTCTGGTGGTGCTCACGTCGCTGCGGCGGCCGGTGCGGGCCAGGTCCTGGTGGTGGTGGGCGGCGGCGCTGCCGGCCGCGTGGGCGGGACCGGCGTGGCTGGCGGAGGAGTTCGATCACCCGGTCAGCCTGAGCAGGATGGCCGCGGAGGTGGTGGCGCTCGGGCTCGCCGTGGCGGGCGGCTACCTGGCACGCGACCCCCGATGGGCGCTGGCGTCGGGCGTCTACCTGCTGATCGTCTCCAGCGACCTGGCCTTCCACGCCGAGCAACTCGGCAGGCAGCACCTCGCCTACGCCGGAATCCTCCTCCTGCTGGTCACGGCCGCCGCGCTCATCCCATTCCGCCAGCGGCGGCACTGTCTGGATTGACGATGCTCCGTTTAACGGAGTATGGTCTCCGCCATGCTCAAGAGATCCCGCCTGGCTTTCGCCATGTCCATCTCCGCGGCCGTGCTCTGCGGCTGCGGGGGCGCCGCCGAGACCGCCCGTACGACGACCGACGCGAGTCCCGTCGCCGCGGCGAAGGACAAGAAGCACCAGTTCGAGAGCGCCAAGGCCGACTGCATGAAGCAGAAGGGCTTCAAGTACGTGGCGTACGTGAAGCCCGAGAAACAACTGAGCGACCAGGACCGCAAGCTCGCCTCCGGCGACTACGAGGCGATGCGGACCTATCGCGAGAAGTACGGCTTCGGGATCTTCTCCCGGCACGTCTACCCCACCGAGATCGGCATCGAGACCTCACATGAGGAGGTCGACGACGACCCCAATGTCAAGATCCTGAGGAAGTTCTCACCGGCCCAGCACGACGCCTACAACAAGGCCAAGGACGCCTGTATCAGTGCGGCTTCCAAACAGGTACTCGGTCTGACCGTGAAGTCGAACATCGACTACTTCGGCCAGTACACCCTGAGCCTCAGACGACTGCGGGGTGCGGAGCTCGACGGCGACGCCAAGCTGGTGGAGCTGGCCGGGTCCATGGCCACCTGCCTCAAGGGCAAGGGGCACCCGGTCAAGGACACCAAGCCGTCGCGCATGCAGCGGCGCGGCGAGGACCTGTTCATGGACCAGCAGGGTGCGATCGGCCGCGAACAGCAGGGCGACCTGCCCAAGGGCCCGAAGATGACGAAGGAGACCAGGCAGTTCCAGATGCCGACGCTCTCGCCCCAGCAAGCCCGGCCGTACCTGGACAAGGAGATCAAGGCGGCACTCGACGACCTGGAGTGCGGCAAGGACTTCTACGCGACCTACGAACCGCGGGACACCGCGATCAAGCAGAGGCTCAACGAGCAGTTCGCCTCCTCCTTCTGACCCGCCCCCATGAAATCCCCACGCAGGCTGCTCGCCGGCGTCATCGCCGGCGTGCTCATCATCGCGGGCGCCGGCTGGGCGGTGGGCGCCCGGCTGCGCTCCCCCGCCGACGAGGCGGCCCGCCGCGCCGCCCCCGCAGCCTCACTCGTCACCGCCCCCGTCGAACGGCGCAAGCTCGTCAGCACGGTGGTGCTCAGCGGCATGCTGGAGTACGGCTCCCCGTTGCCGATCAGCCTGGCCGGAGTCGTCGGCGGCACCGCCGAGCTGCAACGCGCCACCCGCGCCCCGAAGAAGGGCCGGATCAGGGAGGGCGCCGTGCTGATGGAGGTCAACGGCCGCCCGGTCTTCGCGCTGCGCGGCACGGTGCCGATGCACCGCACGCTGGCCCCCGGCAGCAAGGGGGACGACGTGAAGCAGTTGCAGCGGGCGCTGCGCGGTCTCGGGTTCGGCGCACCCTCCTCGGGCGTGTTCGACTCGGCCACGATCGCCGCCGTCACCAGGATGTACGCCAAGAAGGGGTACGAGGCCCAGCAGCCCACGCTGGCCGACCGGCAGACCCATGACACGTTGCGCAAGGCCGTACAGACGGCCCAGGCGACCCTGGCGACCGAAAAGCAGGCCCTTGACCAGGGGCGCGACGTCCTGCCGCTGAAGGTCAAGCTCGACAACACCAAGAACGACCTGGCGGAGGCCAACGCCGCGCTGGCGGAGAACGAGGCCCGGGAGCTGACGGCGGCGGACGAAGCCAAGGTGGCGGCGGCGGACGCGGCCGTACGGGCGGCAGAAGAGGCGTTGCTGACGGCCGAGCAGGCACTCGACGCCGCCAGGAACCCCACCCCGACCAGCACCCCGACCCCTACCGCCACGGTCACACCGACAGTCACCCCGGTCTCTTTCACCCCCGACACGAGCCTGCTGGAGCTGCGGGTGGAGAACGCCAGGGCGGACCTGGCGGCGGCCCATGAGGCGCGCGAGCTGGCCCTGAGGGAGGCCGGGGAGGCCAGGAAGAGCAGGCTGGCGGAGCTGCGTAAGTCCGTGCGGACGGCCAAGGAGCTGGTGGTCACCGCCGAGCAGGAGTTGCGCCGGGCCAGGCAGCTCTCCCCCGCCAGGCTGAAGGTGAGCCATGCGAAGAAGGACGTGGCGGCGGCCAAGGAGATGCTGGCCGAGTACGCCCGCACGTACGGCGTCTCGATCCCGCCCGGTGAGGTGGTGTTCCTGCCGAAGCTGCCCGCCCGCGTGCAGAAGGTCTCGGTGAAGGCCGGACAGCGTATCGAGGACGAGGTGGCGACCGTGACCGGTTCGACGTTCACGGTGAGCGGGGCCGTGGAGCCGGCCGAGTCGGAGCTGCTGCGGCCCGGCATGGCGGCCGGCATCGAGCTGGACACGGGCAGGACGTACCCGGCCAGTCTCACCGCGATCGGCGAGAAGGCCAAGGTGCCGGGCGCGGAAGAGGTCGCGGACGGGTCCCAGCCGGTCCTGCTCACGCCCTCCTCCGGCAAGGGGCTGCGGCCCGGCGTCGCGGTGACCGCGCGGGTGACGGTGGGGGCGACCAAGCACCCGGTGCTGGTCGTGCCGGTGGTCGCGGTGATCACCTCGGCGGACGGGAAGGCCCGCGTGCGGGTCGAGTACGCCACCGACAGGACCAGGGACGTCGAGGTGCGCACGGGCCTGACCGCCGACGGGAACGTCGAGGTCAGCGGCGACCTGAAGGAGGGTGACCGGGTGGTGGTGAGCAATGCCTGACCGGGCCGTCATCGAGCTGACGGACGTGTGCCGCCGCTTCCCCGCCCAACCGCCGGTCCGGGCGCTGCACGAGATCTGCCTGCGGGTGGAGCAGGGCGACTACCTGGCCATCGTGGGCCCGTCCGGCTCGGGCAAGTCCACGTTGCTGAATGTTCTGGGGCTCCTGGATCGTCCCACTTCCGGTAGTTACCTCCTAAATGGCACGGAGACCACTACGCTGCGGGACGGAGCCAGAACCCGGTTGCGTGGCAACCGGATCGGCTTCGTCTTCCAGTCCTTCCACCTGCTCTCCCACCGCAGCGTGGTGGAGAACGTCATGCTCGCCGAGGTCTACGGCGGGCGGAAGCGTAAGGGAAGACGGGCGAGGGCCCTGGCGGCGCTGGAGCGGGTGGGCCTCGGTCACCGGGCCGGGTTCTTGCCGAATCGGTTGTCCGGGGGCGAGCGCCAGCGCGCGGCCATCGCCAGGGCCCTCGTCGCAGGCCCGTCGCTGCTGCTGTGCGACGAGCCCACCGGCAATCTCGACACCCGCAACACCGGGGCGGTGCTCGACCTGTTCGGCGAGTTGCGGGAGCAGGGCCTGACGATCGTGGTCATCACGCACGAGCGGGAGGTCAGCGAGCGGGCCGGACGCCGCGTGCGCATCACCGACGGCCTGTTGGTTGAGGAGACGTGATGCGCGTCCGCGACCTGGCCGGCTCGTCGGGGGAGGGCTGATGCACGTACGCGACCTGATCGGGGAGGCCGTGGCGGGCATGCTCGCCAGGCCCGTACGCTCGGCGCTGACCACGCTCGGCACCGTGCTCGGCATCACCACCCTGGTCGTCACGCTCGGCGTGTCCGCCACCGCGGGCAACCAGATCGTCGGCCGCTTCGACGAGCTGGTCGCCACGTCGATCACCGTGGAGGTGCCGGAGAACAAGACGTCCCCGCTGGTGGCCTGGGACGCGGTCGAGCGCGTGAGCAGGCTGCGCGGGGTGGAGTCGGCCGCCGCGGTGTCCGACCCCGGCCAGGACGCGCAGGTGTACGTACGCTCCAACGACCTCGTGGACCCCACCCGCGTCACCACGCAGTCGCTGACCGTCCTGGCCGCCACGACCGGCCTGCCCGAGGCCGTACGCGGGCGGATGGTGCAGGGTCGCTTCTACGACAGCGGGCACGTCCGGCGCGGCGACCGGGTGGCCGTGATCGGCGAGGAGGCGGCCAGGATGCTCGGCGTCGCCCGGCTCGACCGCGCACCGGCGATCTTCATCGGCAAGCACGCGTACACGGTGATCGGCGTGCTCGGCGGCCTGCGCCGGGAGAAGAACCTGAGCACCGCCGTGGTCGTGCCGTCCACCGTGGGCAGGCAGTTCGGGCTGCGCGACGTCACCAGGGTGCTGGTCAACACCAGCCTCGGCGCGGCGGACCTGATCGCGGGCCAGGCTCCGGCAGCGCTCAGCCCGGGTAACGGCGACACGCTGCAGGTGCTGTCCCCGCCCAGCCCCACCAGGGCGCGCGACGGGGCGCAGGACGACGTCAACGCGCTCTTCCTGATCCTCGGCCTGGTCTCGCTGGTCGTCGGCGCGGTCGGCATCGCCAACGTCACCCTCGTCACCGTGATGGAACGCATCCCCGAGATCGGCCTGCGCCGCGCGCTCGGCGCGGCCAGGCGGCACATCGCGGCCCAGTTCCTGCTGGAGTCGACGCTGATCGGGCTCACCGGCGGCGTGATCGGCGCGAGCCTGGGGGTGGTCGCGGTCGTCGCGATCTCGGCCGTCAAGCAGTGGACGCCGCTGCTCGACGTGCGGCTGGCGATCGCCGCGCCGGTCGCGGGAGCCCTGGTGGGGCTGCTGGCCGGACTCTACCCGGCGCTGCGCGCGGCCAGCATGGAACCGGTGGACGCGCTCAGGTGAGCCATTCCGGCCCGGCTCACGTCCGCTCAGGTGAGCCATTCCCGGCTGAGATACGTCCAACAGGACATGAAGCTCTGGCGAATCGTGCCCCTCCCCCTGCTCCTGCTGGCGCTGAGCACGTCCATGGCCCCGGCGCAGGCGGAGGTCGCCCCCAAGCGAACCCTCGTGGAGCTGCGCAAGGAGGGCGGCTTCGCGGGACTGATGGACCGGGTGATCGTCTACGGCAACGGATGCGCCCGGTTCAGCCGCCGCACCGGGCCGACCATCGACAAGTGCCTGACCGCCAAGGAGAAGCGCAAGTTGCGCGGCCACCTCAGGCACCTGAAGATCGGCCGGTCGCAGCGGGCGCCGCAGGGGGCCGACTTCATCAAGTTCACGCTGGCCTACGGCAAACGGCGGGCCAGCGTGTACGACCTGCCCGCCACCTGGCAGCCGGTGGTGCGGGAGCTGGACAAGGCCATGGAGAAGTACTGGGCGCCGGACTGAGATCAGGCGGCCGACGCGACGGCGATGCCCAGGCACATCTCATCGGCGGTGCCGGCGCCCCAGACCACGTAGCGCGGCGGGGTGTCGCGCAGTTGCGGCAGCATGGCACGCAGGCCGGCGTCGTGCGTGCAGGTGACCCGTACGACGTCGCCCTTCTCGACCGTGACCGGTGACGGCAGCGGGCGCAGCGTCTGGTCGTCGAAGTTGTAGCGGGGGACGTCGAGGAGCGTCATGGCCCGCGCGGTGCCCGGGTTCAGCTCGACCTTGATCGCGCGGCCGAGCAGGTGCATGTGACCGGCCAGCGCGTGCAGGGTGAAGCGGGAGGGCACGGT
Source organism: Nonomuraea sp. NPDC050404 (assembly GCF_040655495.1). Lineage (NCBI taxonomy): Bacteria > Bacillati > Actinomycetota > Actinomycetes > Streptosporangiales > Streptosporangiaceae > Nonomuraea > Nonomuraea sp. NPDC050404. Next base: position 8,470 of record NZ_JBFAKB010000022.1, on the reverse strand, counting down.
CATGTCGCAGCGCTGGGTCGGCCCCGGCTTCAGCGGGCCACAGTGTTCCTTCAGCCCCTCAACCTCTGCCCTGCTCTCCTCGCCGAAGCGTTTGGCGACGTCGTTCACGGCGGCCTTCCTGTCGCACAGCGGACCGGACTCGCTCGCCGTACAGGGCAGCTCGACGGGAGCGAAGAACTGCTCGGTCACCAGGGGCTCCAGCCGCCGGTCGGTGACCCGCAGGCGCACGCCCGACCTGTCGGAACCCGCCGCGCTCAGCAGGTTGTAGTGCACCTGCATGATCAGGTGGCTGCCGGGTGGCAGGTCGTAGCCGAGCTTGGGGTCGAGGAGCGTCTCGTTGGTGCCCGGCGCCCAGTGCCCCACCCAGCGCGCCTCGCCGATGCCGGCGTCGCCGAAGCAGGTCCAGCCCTGGCCAGGGGTGTTCGCGTCCCGCTCGCGCGCCTCGCCGACCTGGTCGGCGGCGACCATGAAGAAGATCGCGTGGTGCACGATGTCGCCGTTCTGCGGCTGGAACTGGGTGCCGGTCAGGGACACCCGGCCGCTCTGGCCCGGGTCGACGAGGAAGCAGCGGTACTCGTCCGTGCCGCCGTTGGGCGCGGCGGGCGTGTACGACTGCGGCAGGGCGAGGTTGACGAAACGCTCGCCGGCCCGCAGCGGCGTCGGCGCCGGCGCATGCTTGGTGGCGTGACCCGTGTGCGCGGCGGGTGGCGCGGCGGTGGTGGCCGCGCCGCAGGAGGCGAGCAGGACGGCCACGAAGAAGAGGGCGGCCGCCCGCAGGTATCGGTTCATGTCTCAACGGTCGCCCGGAAGGCGGGCCCCCGGCATCCCTCCCCAGAACGCTTTCGGTACTCCCCTGGGATGACCCGGATCATCACACCTCGGTCGCAGGCCCACTCGTGGGCAGGCTCGCCTCGACCCGGAACCCGCCGTTCGCCGTCGGCCCGCTCTCCAGCCTGCCCCCGGCCAGCTCCACCCGCGTGCGCAGGTCCGGCAGGCTCATCCCGGGGCCGGCGACGGTGACCCAGGCGTCCGGCAGCCCGGCCGTGTTGCGCACGGTGATCCGTACGGTGCCGGCCACGTAACGGACCTGGACCCGTACCTCCGCCCCGGGCGCGTGCTTGCCCACGTTGGTCAGCGCCGCCTCGACCACCAGGTACGCCGTCCGCCCCACCAGCCCCGAGACGGGCACCGGCGTGCCGTCAACCGACAGCTCCACCGGCACCCCGTCCCTGGCCGAGTCGATCACCAACGGCCGCAGGTCCGGCAGGGGCAGCCCCAGGTCGAAGCCCTCGCCGGTGCCGCGACGTAACAGCGCCACCATGTGCCGCAACTCGTCGAGCGTCTCGCGGCCGGTCGCCCTGATGTCCTCGGCCGTCACCCTGGCCTTGTCGTCATCGGTCGCCAGGGCCAGCACGCCGGCCTGGAGCACCATCCGGCTGACCCGGTGGGTGACGACGTCGTGCATCTCGCCGGCCAGCCGTTCACGCTCCACCCGTTCCGAACGTTGCGCCAGCTCGGCGTGCAGGCGGCTCCTGGTGGCCACGTACAGGCCGTACATCGTGGCCAGCGCGATCACCGCCTCGGTGCGGGCCACCAGCGCGCTCCGGTCGGAGAGCAGCAGGACGGCGAAGGCGAGCACGATCACCGGCAGCCACCGCGTGAGCGGACGCCGCCCGGTCGCGAACACCATGGCGCCATAGACGGCGAACGGGCACGCGGGCGGCCAGATCCAGGCGTCGGCCGAGACGTGCACGGCCTCGGGGGGAAGCAGGAGGACAACGGGGGCGAACGCGGCCAGCACGGGCAGGGCGATCGCGGTGCCGGCGCAGATCCAGGCGACGACCAGCGGCGCCCGGCGCAACCAGAGCAGTGACAGCGCCCCCGCCAGCAGGAGCACCAGGCCAGGGCCGCCCGCGAAGCCGGTCGCCGGTGTCAATCCTGCCGCTACCAGGACCGCGACGGCGTCGAGCAGCCGCGTGCGGGCACCGTCCACCGGTTCATCGTACGATCACCCGCCGTGTCTGCCCACCCCCGAACGGGTAGCCGATCACAGCCTGGTCAGGCGGACGGCGTCGGCGATGACGTATCCGGTGGTCGAGGTCCAGCGGCTCACGCCGACCACGTTGTAGGTGCCCGCCGCGAGCTGGTACGTCCCGAGGTCCCGCCAGGTGCCGCCGCCCGTCCGCTGGTCCACGGTGACCGTACGGTTCCCGCCCGAGGCCGCCACGATGAACGGGGTCGCGCTGTTGTATCCGGAGGCGGCCGGATACCACACCTCCACCCGGTAGGTGCCCGCGCTCGGGACGGCCGCGCGGAACCAGGCGGGATCGCTGGCCGCGACCGGCTCGGCGAAGCGGTAGTCGGTCCCGTGCGCCTGCGCCGAGTACGTGGAGGTGCCCCAGGCCGAGCCCGCGGCGAACCCGGCATCGGCGTTGTCGATCACCGTGCTGTTCCCGCCACCGCCCTCACCTGCGGGTTTGCCCGCGCTCGGCGCGCTCTCCTGGTGGGTGCGGTTGAGCGCGGTCACGTAGTAGGTGTGGGCCGAGCCGGTGGCCGTCGTGTCGGTGAACGTCTTCTGCCTGGTCGTCCCGACCAGGTTGCGGGCGTCGGCGAAGAAGCACGGGTCGGCCGCCTGCGGGGTGCCGTCCACCCGGTAGACGGCGTACGAGGTGCCGGAGCCCGTCCAGGCGACCTGCACGCCGTTCGATCCCCGGGTGGCCGAGGTGATCGCCGGCGCGCCGGGCGCGGTCGCGCCGCCACGGGCCGGCAGCAGCGCGGGCCTGCTGTAGTGGGCGTTGACCACCCTGGTGAAGGCCCCGATTCGGTCGGCCTTGACGTCCTTGGCGCTGAACCAGACGTCACCCACCACCTCGGGATGCCGCCGGTTGTCGTGCAGATGATCGCTGAGCTCCGCCGGATCCTGCCAGGCGGCCTCCTGCCCGGAGGCTCCCGCGCGGTAGGCGGCCTGCCCGATGACGAGTTGCACGCCGGTCCCGGCGACCACGCCGGACCACCAGGCGGTCAGCACCTCGTAGGCGGCGGTGGAGAAGCCGATGTGCCAGTAGATCTGCGGTGACAGGTAGTCCACCCAGCCCTGCTTGACCCACTGCCTGCTGTCGGCGTAGATCGCGTCGTAGGACTGCAGTCCGGAGGTGTTCGAGCCGAGCGGGTCGGTGCCGGCGTTGCGCCAGATGCCGAACGGGCTGATGCCGAACGACACGTGCGGCTTGGCGGTGTGGATGCGCTGGTCGAGCTCGCGTACGAGCCGGTTGACGTTGTCGCGCCGCCAGTCGCCGATGTTGGTGAAGGACCCGCCGTAGCGCTCGTACGTGGCGGAGTCGGGGATGCTCTGCCCGCTCACCGGATACGGGTAGAAGTAGTCGTCGAGGTGCACGCCGTCCACGTCGTACTTGGTGACGGCGTCCATCATCGCGTCCTGGATGAAGTCGCGTACCTCCGGGATTCCCGGGTTGTAGTAGAGCTTGCCGCCGTAGGCGAAACGCCAGTCCGGGTGCTGCCGCGCCGGATGCGTGGACACCAGCCTGGACGGGTCGGCGTGGTTGGCGATCCGGTACGGGTTGAACCAGGCGTGGAACTCCAGGTTACGGGCGTGCGCCTCGCCGACCATGAAGGCCATCGGGTCGTAGCCCGGGTTGCGCCCCTGGGTGCCGGTCAGCCACTGCGACCACGGCTCGTACGCCGACGGCCAGAACGCGTCGGCCGTCGGCCTGACCTGCACGATCACGGCGTTCATGCGCTTGGCCACGGCCAGGTCGAGCCACGCGCGGAACTCGGCCTGCTGCGCCGACACGCTCAGCCCGGTGCGGCTGGGCCAGTCGATGTTGGCGACCGAAGAGATCCACATGGCCCTGAGCTGCCGCTTCGGGGTGGCGGGATCGGTCGTGCAGGCGGCTGCGGCGGCGGGAGCGGAGCTTTGGAGTGGGCTGACTTGGCTGACTGGGCTGACGAACGCGGCGATGAGCACCGCGAGGACGACGGTACGCAGGAGCGCGGTCACGAAGGGAAGTTTCAGCGCAACTGCCGCAAAGCGCAATAGTTTTCACAAAGATCGGAGGACATCGAGCTTTGGAGCGGGGCGAGAAGTTTCACCTAACTCGGCAGTAATGTCAATTATCGACATCAGTCAGAAGATTGCCGTAGCGTGCTGCCGAAACCCGTGAACGAGGAGCACCCCTATGACTCTCGCCCGCACGCGATTAGTAGCCCTCGCCACCTCGGCCCTCACCCTTCTCCTAGTAGCCGGCCAGCCCGCGACCGTGGCTTCGGCTTCGGCTCAGAACCCGCTGGTCACCGCCTTCGACCAGGCGGCCGCCACGCACGACGTACCCCGCGACCTGCTCGTCGCCCTCGCCTACGCCGAGACGCATCTCGACGGTCACAACGGCGAGCCCAGCGCCAGCAACGGCTACGGCGTGATGCACCTGGTCAGCAACCCGACCAACCACTCGCTCGAAAAGGCCGCCGAGCTCACCGAGCTCCCTGCCGGCAAGCTCAGGACCGACGACGCGGCCAACATCCTCGGCGGCGCGGCCGTCCTGCGCGCCCACGCCGATGAGCTGGGCCTCGACGAGTCCGCCAGGAAGGACCCGGGCGGCTGGTACCGGGCCGTGGCCAAGTACGGCAACGCCTCCTCGCCCGAGCTGGCCCGCCTGTACGCCGACGCGGTCTACGAGCAGCTCGGCCTGGGCATCTCGGCGCGCGGCGTACAGGTCAAGCCGCAGGAGGTCACCGCCGACCGTGGCGAGTACGCCAAGGCCCCCGACCTGAACGCGCGGGCCGGCAAGCAGGCGGAAGGCCGGGCAGGCAACCGGGCGGAGGGCCAGGACGACGCGCAGATCGCCGCCGCCAGCCCCGACTACCCGCCGGCCGCCTGGGTCGCCGCCAACTCCGGCAACTACCGCGTCTCCAACCGCGAGACCAGCTACAACATCGACAAGGTGGTCATCCACGTCACCCAGGGTTCCTACGCCGGGACCATCTCCTGGTTCCAGAACCCCAGCGCCAACGTCTCCGCGCACTACGTGGTCAAGTCCTCCAACGGCGCCATCACCCAGATGGTCCGCGACAAGGACGTCGCCTGGCACGCGGGCAACTCCTCCTACAACAACCGCTCCATCGGCATCGAGCACGAGGGCTGGGTCAACGACCCCTCGTGGTTCACCGACGCCATGTACCGGGCCTCGGCCGCGCTGACTCGTCACCTCTGCGACAAGTACGGCATCCCGAAGACCAGGACCGGCATCATCGGCCACAACGAGGTGCCCGGCGCGACCCACACCGACCCGGGCTCGCACTGGAACTGGACCACGTACATGAACTACGTGACCGGTGGCGGCGGCACCCCCACGTGGACCACCACGGTCGACAACGCCACCTCCGGCCAGTTCACCGCCAGCGCGAACTGGGGCACCTCCACCTACTCCAGCCAGCGCCACGGCGCCGACTACCGCTACGCCGAACCGGTCGCCTCCAGCGACCCCGCGTGGTACTCGGCCACGATCCCGAGCGCCGGCAACTACCGGGTCGAGGTCTGGTATCCGGCCGATCCCGGCTACAACAGCTCGGCGCCGTACATCGTGGCGGCGGCGGGCGGCAACCAGACGGTGTACGTCGACCAACGCTCGGGCGGCGGAGCCTGGCGCACCATCGGCACCTTCGCCCTGAACGCCGGCACCCAGAACGTGGTCGGCGTGAGCCGCTGGACCTCGGGCACCGGCCTGGTGATCGCCGACGCGGTCCGCATCAGCAAGTAACGACCACCCCTCGGAACGGCCCGCGCCCGAAACCCCTCCCGGGCGCGGGCCCTCGCCCCCTACGTGGTGGTGAGCGGTGAGGGGATGACTCCGGACAGGTAGATGGACTCGTCCAGGATCCGGGGAGTGAGCTTGATCCCGGTGAGCCGCTCGATCAGGACGAACCCCGGGCCCCGGTAGAGCTCCCTGTCGTCGCGATCAAGCTGCTCAATGGTCTCCACGAGTTCTTCGGGAACCTCGGAGAAGCCCTCCTGCGCCCAGTAGGCGAGCCGGATCTCCCCGTCCTCGGCCCAGCGGAACTCCTCCAAGTCCTTGATATCGAGGTGGTAGAGGGAGACCAGACGGGTGCCCGCCGACAGCGGAACGATGAAGTCGTCATGCGGGCCGAGCCAGCCGTTGTACTGCACGACGAACGCCCACTCGCCCACAGCCGTCACCGCGACGAACGGGATGTCGTAGTCGTAGCGGTGGCCGGCCTCGATCGACTCATCGAGCGTCATCCAGGAGAAGTCTCCTACCTGGCCGCCCATCCGGGCCACGAGTTGCTCGGGGGTGAGCCCGCGAACGAAGATGAAGCTGAAAGCCTCCGCGAGGCCGTGTCCTGCGAACCAGGCGTAGTCGCCAAGGGGCGAAATCATGCGGCGATCATGACAGACCCCACCGACACAACCTCAGCTTGTCGTCGGGCTCTTACACCACGATGTACTTGATCTGCCGCGCACCCAGCTCAACAGCAGCCTTGCACAGAACGGGAATATGCGTGCAGTCGGCAGTCAGGAGGCGGCCCGGCGCGTTGGTGGAAGCAGCCGTGGCCGTTACGAGCGCGTCGATGACGTTGGCGTGACCGTCGAGTCCGGTGTGCTCCAGCAACCCTGCAGCCAGGTCAGCCAAATGCTCACCCACCGGCACGATCGTCAATCGCGAGCGGAGCCAGCGCATCCGGGCTGCGGCCTGTCCCGTCCTGCGTTGCTCGGCAAGGGTGACCACGCTGACGGTTGCGGCGTACCCGTCCTCACGCGAAGCCTCCACCAGGCTCACCGTGTCGGCGTGGTCATCAGCCAGCAGTGAAAGAGCCTGAGCATCCAGCACCAGCAGCGGGCCCGCGGCAGCCGCACCGGGAGTTCGCCTCAGGCGTCGCGCCACTGACGCCTCGCCTGCTCCAGGCTCTCTTCACTGATCGGACCGTGCCGGCGCTCGTAGTCATCGACGATCTCACCCGTTTTCATGAGCGCCAGCCAGTGCTGAGCGGCACCGGCCATGAAGGCAGAGAACTCACCACGGCCGACGCGTGCGTCGATCTCGGCGGCAAGCTCTTCTGGCATGGTGATCGCCTTTTTGACCTTCGGGCCGGGCTTTTCGTCGCGGGCGACATACAGCGTGGCCCGAGACGAAGGTTCGGTGCTGTCAGGCATACCCCAATCATACTCTTGGTATGATGATCATGAGCGCGATTCGAGAGTCGAACTCACCGACTCTCGCGCTACCCACGAAGGCCCAAAGACGCCATAAGACTCGCCTCACGGGCTTGCCACTCCTCGCCGCCAGCAGCGAGTGTGACGTCATGACCAGCCTCCACCCCCAGAAGTGGGAGTACTGGTGACGAGAACAGCTCTGGACTTCTACGAGGACGACGAAGACCCTGACGTCCTGCTGGCCTTGTTCGAGGCTGGAGAGAAGGGCGTCACCACCATGCCGACGTCGGCTCTGCCGTACGTGATGTGGCAGCCGTCAAATATCCATCAAGAAGGCTGACCTGCGAAGTTTGAGCAGCCTCTGGGGTGCCGAAGCAAACGCATCAAAGTCCAGCATGGCCCGTGCGGCTCGCGACTGCGGCAAGTCGCCGTACGCCCGGGGTGCGGGGATGATGCCTGGTCAGATCGGTGACGATCCGGAGGATAGAGGGGCGGTGGATCTCGTCGGGAGCCTCGCGGTACGCGGCCAGGAGCGCGCGGGCGGTCTCCTCTGGCCGGCCTGCCTGCTGCCAGACGCGCGCCATGTCGGTGTGCAGGCGCCCGCGCCGCTCAGCGGTGGGGAACTGGCCCGGGTGCAGCCGCCGACCGGCCCGGAGCGCTGCCCCGGTGTCGCCGAGAGACCAGTGCACCCCGACCCGGTATAGGGCGACGCTCGCGGGTGTGACGGGCTGACCGTGAGGAGCGTGCAGGCGCGCTGCGGCACGCTCAGCGTCGGCAATCATGTTCAGGGAGCGCTCCCGGTCTCCCGCGTGAGCCGCGTTGTACGCGCACGTGCACAACATCTGCGCGTACATGGCCGCCTCAGCCGGGATCGTTAGACCGATCGACTCCAGGTGGTCGGCCGCTTCCGCCGTCACCCGGTCAGCCAGAGCGTGCTGCCCCTCGTGCCGCAACACGACGCTGAGGTGGCGGGCAGCGGACGCCATCGCGACCTGCGATCCGGACAACCGGGCGTATGCCGTGGCGCGGTCGGCCGTGATCCGGCGCGTCGGCGCGCCGAGCTTTCCGAGCGCGTCAGTGGCCAGGTCGTAGCAAGCGGCCAGCCGCGCAAACCCGACAGGGTCGCGGCGGTCGTCGGCGACCGTGTGCGCGACACTCATCAACTTGGGGAGATGGGCCACAAGCGTGGCTAGTGCTGTGACCGGAAACGATCACCGGGTTGGCGCGTAGGACGGTCCTGCCGGTTGGATGGTGCTGATCACGTTCGATCGGTAGTTGGGAGTC
>NZ_JBFAKB010000021.1:0-234863 GCF_040655495.1 Nonomuraea sp. NPDC050404 | reverse complement strand
TTGTAGTCGAGGGTGTAGTCCCCGAGTGCCGTGCTGCGGCCCCTCGCGTCGTAGCCGAAGGTCCACTGCGGCGTGGCCGCCTCCGCGCCGGCACCCGTCTGCTTGGTGATGCGGCCGAGCGCGTCGTAGGCGTGGTCGATGCGCACCCCGCCGGGCTGCAGCGCCGCGGTCATGTTGCCGCCCGCGTCGTAGACGTAGGTCCAGGTGCGATCCGCTTCCGCGGGGTGGGCGGCGGTCTCCGGCTCGATCGTCTTCTCGGCCAGGCCGAGGCTGTTGAACGTGGTCCAGACGGTGTTGCCGCGCCCGTCCGTGGACCGGGTCAGCGCCCCGGTCACGTCGTACCCGTACGACGTCTTGATCGACTTGCCGTCGGAGATCGGCTCGGTCAGCTCGACCAGCTCATCCGTGGCGTCGAAGACGCTGCGGATGGTGTGACCTTCCGGTGTGGTCTCCGTCGTCTCGTTGCCGTTCGCGTCGTAGCCGTAGCGGGTGGTCCGCAGCTCCTTGCCGGTGTCGTCGGTCTCCGCGACCGCGATCGGGCGACCGGCCTGGTCGTACTCGCTGAGCGTGGAGTTGTTCAGCGCGTTGGTGACCTTGGTCGAGCGGCCGGCCAGGTCGTACTCGTAGGAGGTGGCGTTGCCGGCCGGGTCGGTCTCCTTGGTGATCTCGCCGGCCGCGTTCACCGCCCAGGAGGTGGTCCGGTTGAGCGGCCCGATCTCCTTGGTCCGCGCGCCCGCGTCGTTGTAGTGCAGATTCGTGACGAACGTCTCCGCGGCCGGCTTGCGCTCCAGCACCGTGGTGGTGATCGGGCGGCCCAAGTCGTCGTACGTGCTCTGCGTCCGGGCCCCGGTCGGGTCCACGGCCGCGAGCAGTTCGCCGGCCTCGTCGTACTCGTACACCCACTGCCCGGCGGGCTTGCCGGTGACGGCGGGCTCGGTGACGCGGACCCGGTTGCCGAGCGCGTCGTACTCGGTGCTCCAAGTAGAACCGCGCTCGTCGGTGTACTTGGTCACCTGGCCGGCCGGGTTGTAGGCGAAGGTCTCGGTCGGGGTGAGCGTCTGACCACCCGGCTGCTTGTACGCGAACCCGGTGACCGACACCAGCCGGCCGAGCCGGTCGAAGGCTGAGGTCGTGGTCGCGCCCGCCTCGTCCACCTCATGCGTACGGCGACCGGCGCTGTCATAGCCGAAGCGCAACGTCGGCCGCTCGGTCTTGGCCTCCGCCCCGTACACCTCGGTCTTGACCTGCGGCGCCTTGACCTCGATCAGCCGGCCCGCGGAGTCGTAGCGGTGCTGCGTGGTGAACTCGGCCGCGGCGGCGCCCGCAACGTTGCCGCGCGGATCCGTCCGCTCGACCGCCAGGCCGCGCTCGTCGACCTTCACCGTGGTGATCAGGTCCTGATCGCCGTTCTCCACGGTGCGCCGGGTCAGCACGTCGTCGTCGTTGTAGGCGAACTCGACGCTCTCCGTGCGGCTGGTGCCTGACGCGGTCCTGGTGACCTTGGTGACGTTGTCGTTGGCGTCGTAGGCGTAGGTGTTCCTGCGGTACAGGTCGGTGGGGTCGAACGTCTCGGCCGTCAGCCGACCGGCCGCGTCGACGTCATAGTTCACCTGCTCCAGACCGCCGCCGCCGACGACCCTGACGAGGTTGCCTGCCGCGTCGTAGGTGTTCTCCTCCAGCACCACGTTCCGCTTGGTGTCGGAGCCGTTCAGCTTGGCCTCGGCGGCGGTCACCTTGTGGAGCTGGTTGTCGGCGTAGTAGCTGTAGGTGGTCTTGCGGCCCATCGCGTCCGTCTGAGCGGCCAGGCGCCCGCCCTGGTCGTAGGAGAACGACTCCAGCACCAGGTCCTTGGCCGGTTGCGGGGACACCGGGCTGCCGGTCCAGCCCTTCAGCGTGCTGCTCGCCAGCTGGCCCCGCTCCGTGTAGGCGTACTCGATGCGGTTGCCCAGTTCGTCCACCATGGCGCTCTGGTCGCCGCGTTCGTCATAGGCGTAGGAGACCTTGCCGCCCTCCGGCCCGGTCACCGTCTCCATCCGGCCGAAGTCGTCGTAGGTGTAGGTGACCGTGCATGCCTGGTCGCCGCCGGTCAGGTCGGAGGCGGTCTCGGTGAGCGTGTTGCCGTCGGCGTCGTAGGTGTACTTCGTCTCCGCCGTGTGGGTGACGCCGGTGACCTCGTTCTTGACGCCGGGCCCCTTGTGAGTGGCCACGCGGTTCATCGCGTCGTAGGTGAACGTCGTGGTCACGCCGTCGGGGTCGGCCGAGGACACCTCCGTCTTGGTCACCACCCGCCCGAGCGGGTCGTGGCCGTACTTCGTGACCAGCCCGGCCGGCAGCCGCACCTCGGCATGGTCGCCGGCCGCGGTGTAGGCGTGCGTGGTGACCTTGCCCCGGTGGTCGGTCTCCCTCTTCACCAGACCTGCGGGGGTGGATCCGCCGCCCACCGCCGGCTCGCTGCCGTCGGTGTACTCCAAGGTGGTGACACGGCCGTCGGGGAAGTCGGAGGTGGCCGGAGTGGTCTGCTTGGTCTGCTCGCCGTGGGAGTTGTACTCGATGGTGGTGAGGTAGCGGTTGTCGGTCTCCGAGGACGAGCGGGCGTCCCGTACGGCGGTGAGCCGGTTGTTGCGCGGGTCGAGGGGGTCGTCGGCGTTGAAGTGGTAACTGCGGTAGACGTACTGGCAGTCACCGGCCTTGCGGCAGGTCTTCACCCGGATGGCGTTGCCGCGTTTGTCGTGCCACTGCTGGAACACGGTTCCGTTCGGGTCGGTCTTCTTGACCGCGAAACCACCCGTGTCGTACTCGTAGGTGGTCTTGCTCCCGATCTGGTCGGCCGTGTACGCCAGCCGCGCGTTGCGCAGCGAGTCGTAGGCGTAGTCCAGGGTCTCGCCGCGCGGATCCGTCAGCTTGATCGTGTAGAGGCCCTCGACCCAGTCGATCTCGGAGCCGCCGAGCTGCCAGAGGCCCCCGCCACCATCGGTGTGGGTCTGCAGCCGGTCGGTCGCCGGATGGTAGGTGTTCTTGGCCCAGATCCGGCCGGACGGCAGCGTGGTCTGGGCCAGCTTGTGACTGATCTTCGTCCGGGCGTTCCAGTGGGACTGGACCTGGGCTTCGGTCAGCGGCTTGCCATACAGCGCGAACTCGTCGATCGAGCCCTTGAACGCGAACACACCCGACGCCGACGGGCCACCAGGAAGGCTGGACCACGAGTTGGCACGTTCGGCGCTGCCCACATAGGCCTCGGGGCGGTATTCGTCCACGAGGGCGCCGCTCAGCTCCCCGACCAGCTGCCCGTCGAGGTAGAGCCGCTGCTTGTCGGCCGACACGGTGAGCGCCACGTGGTGCCACTTGTCGTCGTTGACCGGACCGGACGACGTGATCGGCTTGAAGCCTACGCCTCGCACCTCGCCCAGTTGGCCGCGCAACTTGCCGTCCGTGCCCACGTACAGGACGGGATCCTCGGCGCCGAGCCCGTAACCGAGCTGGCCGGTCGAGAAGATCACGCCGTTCTGCGAGGTCTTGATCCAGCCCTCGATCGTCATCTGGTCGCCGAGCCGGTCCACCATGTTCTCCAGCAGCATCATCGAGGACCTGGTGAAGCCAGCGGCGGTGTCGGTGGTGCCTTCCAGCGCGCCCGGCGCGCCCACGGTGACGTTGTTGTACTGGCCGTCGCCCAAGACGCTGCCCAGGTTCACGGCCGGCTCGTCCTTCGCGTCGCCCAGCCGCCAGTAGCCCACCGGCTCGGCGTCGAGCACCAGCCCCTTGTAGCGGGAGCCGTCGTCGTAGGCGTAGGTGGTGCAGTTCGGCGCGGCCATCGGCGAGCACACCGACGTCAGGTTGTCGCCGGTGTAGGTGTAGGTCCAGGTCTGCGCCTTGCCGTCCACCGGGTCGGTGGACACCGTGGCCACGCGCGGGCCGTTCCAGGTGAAATGGAGTTTTCTGCCGCCGGCGCCGGTCACCGTGTCGAAGGTGCCGTCGGCGTTGTACGTCAGCGTCTGCGCCCGCCTGCGGGTGTCCTCGATCTTCGCCAGGCGTCCCGCCTCGTTGAAGACGTACGTCGTCGCGTAGGTGTCCTTCAGCCGCCAGCCGCCGCCGTCCACGTCGGCCAGCACGTCCTTCCTGCCCGGCGGCGGCTGGTAGGTGCCGTCGCCCCGGGCCGCGAACCGGACCTTGCGCCCGCTGGCGTAGGTGACCAGCAGCCCGGTGACCGTCGTCCCCGACCGCTCGGCCACGACGTTCATGTCCCAGGAGGTCGACCAGGAGGCGCCGAAGATTCCGCTGGTACGCGCGTCCAGGCTGTTGTAAGTGCGCAGCACCGCCAGGTCCGGCCCGGCCGCCTGCACCCGCGCGTCCACCACGGTCGTCGTGTAGTTGCCGCTGACCAGCGAGAACTCTTTGCCGTCGCCGAGTTGCTCACCCAGATGAGGGCTGTTGAACGGCTGCGTCGCCCCGGTGACGATCAACTGCTTGTCGCTGACGGTGACGCTGCCACTGGCGGGGTCGGCGATGCGCACCCACCACTCGTACTGCTTGCCCCACTCCATCGTGCCCGCCGGCACGTTCCAGGTGTCCTGGCCCAGCTTTGCGCCGGAGTTCCAGCACGGCGGCGCCGGAGGAGGAGGAAAGACGACCTCGTCCGTCTCCTCCGGCTTCTCGCAGACGTTGAAGGTGTAGCGCAGGTCCTCCCACGACCCGCCGCTGAGGTCCGTCACCCACACCTGCAGCAACGGAGTCACGGTGCTCACCATCGACCCCGCCTCGGGGTACAGGCTGTTGATCAGCACGCCGGCGGCCATCGTCGCCCGATCGGCCTGCTCGGCGCGCCGGGTTCCGCCGGGCAGGTCCTTGTCATCCGACTCGGACTTCGCCGCCGCCTCCCGCAGCGCCGTTCGCGGCCACCCTCCGGCGTCACGCGGCAGCGCGCCCTTCACCGGGGCGTCCGCCGCCGGCTCCGCGGTCACGGCGACCCGCTGCAGACCGGGTAAGACGCCCGCGGAACCCCGCTGCTGCTTCGGTATCACGACAGCGGCCGACTCGACGTTCACCTGGGCGGAGGCGGGCATCGTCGCCACCTGGACGAGCCCGGGCAGGCTGGCGACCAGCAGGACTCCCGCTGCTCGGGACACAAAGGCATGCCAAAGGAACCGGCGCATAGGCCCGTCACGCTCCAAAACCACAACGAGGGACACCAGAGGTGTCGAACGTCGCTCCACCCACCCGGCAGGCTGATCCTGACTCGTGCGGCTCGGGAGCTCTGACCAAACGGGGCAAAGACTAACCAGCACCCGATCAAGTCGACAAGATCACTTCTGTCACCGCATACGCGCCCAAAGTGACAGATAGAAGAAATATAGATCAGAACAGCTCATATCGGGTATAGCGGGCAAATCCGCCACCGGAACCCGGCCCCAATGGCGGAGCCGGGCTCTCATGGCTGGTCAGGCGCTGATGAGCTCGGCCATCGTCAGGTCGCGGAAGGCCGTGATCGGCACGTCTTCGGATGAGCGCTGGAAGAGCGCTCCCGATGACCGGTGGGGCAGGTCGACCGTGCGGATGTGACGAAAGCCACGGTCGCGGTAGTAGTCCTGCAGTCGCGGGTTGCCCTTGGCGCAGTCGAGGCGGAGCCAGGGCAGGCCCGCCGCGTGGGCCGAGGCGCACGCCCAGTCCAGCAGCGCGTCGCCGAGGCCGGAGCCCGACCATGGGCGCGCGACGGCCAGTTTGTGGATGTAGAGGGCCGCCGCCGGGTGGTCGGCCGGAGTCCAGAACTCCGGATCGGCGTGATCGTCGAGGGCGATGGTGGCCACCGGAGGGGCCGATTCGTCGGGGTCGAGGTATCTGAGCTCGTCGTCCAGCAGGTACAGCACCCGGTCCTCGATGAGCGGCTCGATGCGCTCGGGGCCGAAACCGCCGCGGGGCCATTGCCGCAACCCCTGCGCGTACAGCCACTCGGCGGTGTCCGAGAGCAGCGTGAGCACGCCGGGAAGGTCCGCGGGTTCCGCTCTCCTGAGCGAGAGCGGATGAAGCAGGGTGTTTGTGTGCATAGTACAACCCTTCGGTACAGTGGGTTTCCACGCGAACGCAGAGCGTGATGACGCAATGTCGCGTAGGGGCGAAATGGGGCCTCAACCCGATATATATGGATAAATGGCGATTTAGGGGAGTATGCACGACTCCCCTTGGCCAGCGAGGCGGCTATTTCTCGCTGCGCCCGGCCGGCGGGATCACCCCTTCACCCACGAACTCGTCAGCGGCGACGATCGAGCTCGTATCTGATCAGATGTTTGTCGGCTGGCAACACCGACACGGCGACACGCACAGGCATGTCTGCCCCGTCGTACCCCACTCGCACGTACACCATGACTGGCGTTCCGAGCTCAAGCTGGAGGCGTTCGGCTTCCTCCTGGTTGGGCATGCGGGCCCAGATGTCGTCAACGACACGTGCCTGCGCATGACCCAGTTCTTCCAGCACCCGGTTCGCCCCTCGCGCGATGTCCCCGGGCCTGGCGATCTCGGAGTCGGCAACCATGTCACGGGGGAAATAGGAATCGTTGGTGTTGTACGGCTGTCCGTCCACGAAACGCAGACGGCGTCTCACCACCGCCAATTCACCGTCGGCCAGTTCCAGCCTGCTGGCGATCTCCTCGACGGGAGACACCGTCAGCACCTCGATGTACTGGCTCGGCGCACGGCCTTCCTGCGCGACGGCGTAGGCGAACGCCTCGCGCAGTTCCCCTCTGGGTTGCGGCTCCAGCTCCCGCTGCGGATAGATCAGCAGCGGTCTGCGGTCTCTGACCACGGTTCCGCGCCGGGGCGTGCGCGTCACGAGTCCCTCGTTGACGAGTTCCCCGAGGGCCAGTCTTACGGTGTTCCTGCTCACCCCATGGTCTTCCATGAGCTGCGCCTCGGTCGGAAGCTGCGAGCCGGGGCCAAGGGCACCCGAGTAGATGGCTCGTCGCAACTCCGAAGCCACCTGCTGATACAGCACCGACCTTGCCACTTTCACCCCTTTTGTTCCAACAATTTAGACGATCTGGTTCTAACTGGCCACAACCCCTTGACCGGACCCCCTGGACCGGCCCATCATCCATTCGTTGGTACAAATCCATCTAAAGGCCGGTGAGGGGGTGAAGGCCAGTGCTGCCGGACCGCACGGGTACGCCGTACCTGTCCTGGCATGACCCTCGCGAAATGCGGGGGATCACCCACACCTACCAGAGCAATGGCGACGGTGTGTCCGCGCTATCGGTGCTTTCTGAGCTGACCGTGCGATGCGACGACGGATCCTTTGTCTGGAACAAGGAGGGTGGCGCCCCCGTCGCGCATCCCATCGATGACCCGGTTGGTGCAGCTCGACGCATCGCCGCACGTTGCCGGCCACTGGGACCTTCGCGCTCCCCCATCGACTCCGCGTGCGAGCCAACGGTCTAGGACTCCATCCCTCGCCGGAGTCCTGGCTCCGTCGCACGCGGGGCAGGAAGCGCGTCCTGGCGGGTCCCCCACGCCCGCCAGGACGCGCTTTCCTCCGAGGACCTGCCGACACCGCCTCCATCTCCCGATGGGGGCCTTTCTCTTTCCGGCGGGGCGCGGGCGGCCCGGACCCGGATCCTGGGGCGGCTGACCCGGGCTCCGGAGCGCGAGGGCCGGCGGCAGGCGGGCAGGCTCGGGTGGTGCGACCTCGCGGTCGCCGCCATCATCGAGTCCGTACCGATCACATCTGCCGCCAAATCCGAGCCGTCCACATCGACGACGCCTACTGCCACATCATCGACCCTCGGAGCCCCACCTGGGGGCAGCTTCGGAAGGGTGGGACTGGTGGGATTTTCCGGTACCAATCCATTTTCGGGACCAAGGTCGACTAGTGGGAGGATTTCCGCTTGAGCGGATGGGGATGCAGTTATCCGGCATCGGCCGGCGCCCAATCCATCAGCGTGACCCCCGCCCCCACCTCGGTGAACACACCTGCGACCCGCTCCATCGCCTCGGGAGGCCGCTCCCCGCGCCAGTTGCCGTATACAAGGCAGCCCGGAATGGCCGTCAAACGGACCATTACCACTAGGTATGGATCGCGCCGTCCCGGCACGAAGGGCTGGTGGCTGACGATCCAGCTCTCCACCGTCCCCTCGGGCACCACCGGACGCCACCGCCACACCTCCGTACGGCAGGCGGCGCAGAACGCGCGCGGAGGGAAGCGAAGTGTGCCGCAGGAGTCGCATTCCTGGACCGCGAACTCCCCTCGGGCCACCCGCTCCCACCACGGAGCCGAGTCGCGGTCCGGCTGCGGCGGGTACGCGGACACTCACGGCCTCCTGAGGATGAGCGCGGAGGTGGCGGGCAGGACGTAGCCGGGCTGGGCCGTGGAGAGCGCCACCTGCGCCCCCGGCACCTGCCGGTCCCCCGCCTCGCCCCTGAGCTGCGAGACCGCCTCGGCGATGTGGTTGACGCCGTGCACGTACCCCTCGGACAGGAAGCCTCCGTGCGTGTTGACCGGCAGCTCGCCGTCCAGGTCGATCGCCCCGGAGGCCGCGTACGGGCCGCCCTCGCCCTTGGCGCAGAACCCGTAGTCCTCCAGCTGCACGATCACCGAGTAGGTGAAGCAGTCGTACAGCTCGGCCACGTCGATGTCCCCCGGCCCGAGCCCGGCCTGCGCGTACAGGCGCGGGGCCAGGTCCGCGGCGGCGGTCACCGTGGGGTCCTGGCACGACAGATGGGACGTGCCGCCGCCCCACGCGGCGGCCGACAGCAGGACCGGCGGGTGGCGCAGCGAGCGGGCCCGCTCCGCCGTGGTGACGACCACGGCGCAGGCCCCGTCGGTCTCCAGGCAGCAGTCCAGGAGGCGGAACGGCTCGGCGATCCATCTGCTGGTGAGATAGTCGTCGAGGGTGATGGGGGTGCGCATGAGGGCGCGCGGGTTCTTGGCGGCGTTGGCGCGCTGGGAGACGGCCAGGTGGCCGAAGTGTTCCTGGGTGGTGCCGTAGCGGAGCATGTGGGCGCGCGCGTACATGGCGAAGTGCTGGGGCGGCGCGACGAATCCGTACGGGGCCTGGTACTGCACCTCCGGGCTCACCGGCACGCCCCGGCCCGTCCCGCCCATGCGGAACTCCGAGCGGGCGTTGATCGCCCGGTAGCAGACGACGGTGTCGGCCATGCCCGTGGCCACCGCGAGCGCGGCCTGGCCGACGACCGCGTGGGAGACGCTGCCGCCGCCGAACTGGTCGAGGTGCCAGGCCAGGTCCGTCAGCCCCAGCGCCGGGCCGACCAGGGTGGGCGGGGCCGAGTCGCCCACCCTGTGCGTGGCCAGGCCGTCCACGTCGTCCGCGGTCAGGCCCGCGTCCCGCAGTGCCGCGAGCACGGCCCGGCAGGCCAGGGTGAGCGTGCTGACGCCGGAGTTCTTGCTGAAGGGGGTGTAGCCGACCCCGGCGATCGCGGTACGGTCGCGAAATTCAAGCAAGCGCTTGGGCACGTACGTCACGGTAGGCAGGCCCTTCAGAGGCTGTCAACGCCGGTGCCACTTCGGGCCTTTTCCGCGATCCCCCTACCATCCCAAGCAAGCGCTTGGTAATATGATCGCAGTCGGCGGAACGAGGAGGCGGACATGAGCACATACACCGCCCGGCCCATCACGCCGGACGGCTGTCGCGGCCTTCCGACGCCTCATCAGCGCAGGATTCGCAACGGAGCCGCCATGCCGACGGGGCACTCCCCCCACAACCAGAACGGCAATGTCGACAGCCGCCGCTTCCGGCAGGTGCTGGGCAGGTTCGCGACCGGGGTGGTGGCCATCACGGCCGTCGATCCGCTGGACGGGCAGCCGTGCGGGCTGGCCGCCAACTCCTTCACCTCGGTCTCGCTGGACCCGCCGCTGGTCGCGTTCTGCGTGGCCCACACCAGCACGAGCTGGCCCAGGCTGCGCGGCGCCAAGACCCTGACCGTGAATGTGCTGGCCGAGCACCAGCAGGCCGTCTGCGCGCAGATGGCGACCAAGGGCGGCGACAAGTTCGCGGGCCTGTCGTGGACGGTCTCCCCCGGCGGCAGCCCCGTACTCGAAGGCGCCCTGGCCTGGCTCGACTGCGCCGTCGAGGCCGTGCACCCGGCCGGCGACCACATGATCGTGGTGGCCCGGGTGCTGCACCTCGACACGGGCGGGGAAGGCGGGCCGCTGGTGTTCTTCCGTGGCGGCTACGGCGGGTTCGTTGAGCCTGCGTGAGCAGGCGCGGGCCTGGCTGGAGAAGAGCCTCGGCGGCGAGTTCGCCCACGCCAGGGGCCTGGGCGGCCCCGGCCGCGAGCACGAGGGGCACGAACTGCGCCAGGCGTGGGAGCGCCACCTCGGCGAGCACGGCTGGACCTGCCTGGGCTGGCCCGAACGGTACGGCGGGCGCGCCGCCACCCTGGCGGACCAGGTCGCCTTCCACGAGGAGTACGCCAGGGCCGACGCCCCCGCCCGGGTGGGCCTGATCGGCGAGGGGCTCATCGGCCCGACCATCCTCGAATTCGGCACCGACGAGCAGAAAGAGCGTTTCCTGCCGCCGATCCGGCGCGGCGAGGAGTTGTGGTGCCAGGGCTACTCCGAGCCGGAGGCCGGGTCCGACCTGGCCAACGTGCGGACCAGGGCCCGGCTCGAAGACGGCGAATGGGTGATCGACGGCCAGAAGGTGTGGACCTCGCTGGCGCACCTGGCCGACTGGTGCTTCGTGTTGTGCCGTACCGAGGAGGGTTCGCGGCGGCATCGCGGGCTGTCGTACCTGCTGGTTCCCATGCGGCAGGCGGGCGTGAGCGTCCGGCCGATCGTGCAGCTCACCGGGACCTCGGAGTTCAACGAGGTGTTCTTCGACGGCGCGCGCACGGCGGCGGGCAACCTGCTCGGGGCGCCCGGGGAGGGCTGGCGGGTCGCCATGGCCACGCTGGGGTACGAGCGCGGGGCGTCCACGCTCGGGCAGCAGATCGGGTTCAGGCGGGAGCTGGACAAGGTCATCGAGACTGCCCGGCGGACGGGGGCGGACGGGGATCCCGTGCTGCGCGATGCGCTGGTGCGGTCGTGGCTGGAGCTGGAGGTCATGCGGCGCAACGCGCTGCGGATGTTGCGGCCTGGGGCGGGGCCCGAGGTGTCGATCGCCAAGTTGTACTGGTCGGAGTGGCATCGCAGGCTGGGCGAGCTGGCGCAGGCCGTACAGGGCAGGGCGGGGCTGGTCACGGGCGTGGGCGGGCCGGTCACGGGCGTGGGCGGGCCGGTCACGGGCGTGGGCGGGCCGGTCGCGAACGGCGACGGGCTTGCGGACGGTGGCGAACCGGCTGTGGACGGCGGCGGCGGGCTCAGTGAGTTGCAGCGGCTGTATCTGTTCAGCCGGGCGGACACGATCTACGCCGGGTCCAGCGAGATCCAGCGCAACATCATCGCCGAGCGAACCCTCGGACTGCCCCGCTGAACCGCCCTACCGGATTGCCCCGCTGAGCTGGCCCGCTGATTGGAGAGGCCCATGTCACCCACCTACCCGAAGGCGCACGCCCTGCTCGACGGCAAGGTCACCCTGGTCACGGCCGCCGCGGGGGCCGGGATCGGTTACGCCACGGCCAGGCGCTGCGCCGAGGAGGGCGCCACGATCGTGATCTCCGACCGCCACGAGCGACGCCTGGCCGCCGCCGCCGAGGCGCTGGCCGAGCTCACGGGCGTCAAACCGCTCGCCGTCCCGTGCGACGTGACCTCCGAGGCCCAGGTGCGGGCGCTGTTCGAGGCGGTGGTCGAGGCGCACGGACGGCTGGACGTGGTGGTCAACAACGCGGGACTCGGCGGTACGGCGCCGCTGGCCGAGATGTCCGACGAGCAGTGGCACGCGGTCATCGACGTCACCCTGAACGGCACCATGCGCTGCACCAGGGCCGCGCTCCGGCAGATGATCGCCCAGGGCTCGGGCGCCATCGTCAACAACGCCTCGGTGGTCGGCTGGCGGGCCCAGCGCGGACAGGCGCACTACGCGGCGGCCAAGGCCGGGGTGATGGCGCTGACCAGGTGCGTGGCGCTGGAGGCCGCCGAGCACGGGGTACGGGTCAACGCGGTGTCGCCGTCGCTGGCCGTGCATCCGTTCCTGGCGAAGGTGACCAGCGAGGAACTACTGGCGGAGCTGACGGCCAAGGAGGCGTTCGGACGGTCGGCGGAGCCGTGGGAGGTGGCGAACGTGATCGTCTTCCTGGCCAGTGACTACGCGTCGTACATGACCGGCGAGGTCGTCTCGGTCTCCTCGCAGCACCCGTGACGATATCTTGCGGGACAAGATATAGTGCCTCTCGTGAACATCACCGAGCCCATGTTCCTGGCGCTGACCGCGCTGGTGGACGAGCCCAGGCACGGCTACGGGATCGTCCAGGAGGTCGACCGGCTGTCCGAGGGGCACGTACAGCTCAAGATCGGCACCCTGTACGGCGTGCTCGACCGCCTCTCCGCCGCCGGCCTGGTCGAACTCGACCGGGAAGAGGCCCAGAACGGCCGACTACGGCGCTACTACCGGCTGACCGACGACGGCGCCACGGCCCTCAGGGACGAGGCCGCCCGACTGGCCGCTACCGCCGAGGCCGCCACCACCCGCCTGCGAGCAAGGATGGCGGGAGGAGTCGCATGAGCCCACTCGACCAGCCCGACCAGGACCCCCCGCACCCGCTCGAACGGTCGATCCAGGACCACACGAGCCTGCTCAACCAGCCCGACCGGGACGGCGTGGGCTCACTCGACCAGCCCGACCCGCACGACATGAGCTTGCTCGACCAGCCTGACCAGGACCGCATGGGTTTGCTCGACCAGCCCGATCGGGATCGCATGGGCTTGCTCGAACGGCGATACCGCTCTGTCCTGCGCCTGCTGCCCGCCTCCTACCGCGCCGAGCGTGAGGAGGAGATGGTGGACGCGTTCATGGAGTCGTCGGGCGAGGTGTCTGACGAACTGAACCCGCGCCCCCACTGGGGTGAGATCGCCAGCGTGCTGTCCCTGTCCTGGCGGGTACGCCTCGGCGGCGCGGGCGCCACCCCGCGCCTGGCCGCCTGGGGCGAGGCCGTCCGGCTCGTGGCGCTGCTCGGGCTGGGCTATCAGGCCATGGGCAGCGTCCACCAGGTGCTGGGCTGGGTCCACGCGCTGACGTTCGGCTCGGACGTCGCGCTGACGGGCCCGCCGGGGTCCGTCGAACGGCTGGTGTCCATCACCGTCGCCGCGGCGGGCCTGTGCTCAGCCATCGCGTTCGTTGCGATCATGCGCGGCCACGTCAGGACAGCGAAGGTCACCGCCGTGATCGGCGCGGCACCCACCCTGATCTACACGCTGGTCCCGATGATCCTGGCCGGCCCCCTGACCGACCGGCCACTGTCGGAGTTCATGACCCTGGCCTTCACGGCAGTGCCAGTGATCGCCCTCCTGACGGGCTACCACAGCGACGTCACACCGCGCCGCCGGCCGTGGGGCGCGACCCTGGCACCGGCGGCAGCGGGCCTGGCAACGCTGGGCGGCAGCCTGCTGATCGCCGCCCTGCGACCGACCGAGCCGGACGTGCTCCATCTCCTCTGGCTCGACCTCGGCGCGACCATCCTGGCGTGGACCGCAGGCGCCCTTTACGTACTCACCAGCCGACGCTCCCCCTCCTGGGCGCTGGCCATGTCGGTCATCGGGCTCCTCCTGCTGACGATGCGACTGCCACTGCTGGACAACCTGCCGGAGGGCGCCTCGTGGGCAACGGTCTGCCTCCAGTGCGTGACCCTCTGGGCCCTGGCCACCTCACTCGCCTGGACGGGCGTACGCACCCTGCCAAGCCCTCGCCCGTTACCACAACCCTGACCTCCACCAACCCCACAGCGCCCCCACCGCCCCGGACCCGCCCCCACGGGCCCGCCAGGCGCGCCCAGCACTCCCGTCTCAACCTCCACGGGGCTTGCCAGACGCGCTTAGTGCTCCGGCCTTGACCTTCACGGGGCTTGCCAAGCGCGCCGAGCGCTCCGGCCTCAACCTCCACGGAGCTTGCCAAGCGCGCCCAGCACTCCGGCCTCGACATCCGCGGGGCCCGCCGAGCGCGCCCCGCCTATAGCCGCACCCCGGCCTCCACCGAGCCTTTCGGGCGCATCCACCGCCACAGGCCCGGCCTCCACCGATCCCTCCGAGGCACCCACCGCCACAGCCCCGACCTTCACCGAACCCTCCGGACGCACCCACCGCCACAGCCCCGACATCCACGGGGCCTGCTGGATGTGTGCCTGGTGGCGTAGCCCTGACCTTCAAGGTCAGGGAAAGATCGGGGTAGGCGGCAAGGGGATCGCGATCTAGTGTCCGGAACATGGGCACACGGTCTTCCTTCCTGCTCGATGTCCTCATGACGGAGTTCGGTGAGTCGATCAAGCGAGACCCCGCCGCGTTCAGGCGGAAATTTCGGAAGATGGCGGCTTCGCCGTTCGCCTTCTACCGGGGCAGCGCCTGCTTGTTCTACGCCGACATGGCAGGCGTGTTCGCCGACGACTCCTACCTCGACGGGCCCACCAGCAGGGTATGGATCCACGGCGACCTGCACGCGGAGAACTTCGGCACGTACATGAACGCCTCCGGTGTGCTCGTCTTCAACGTCAACGACTTCGACGAGGCGTACGTGGGGCCCTATGTCTGGGACCTCAAGCGGTTCGCGGCCAGCGTGGCTCTGATCGGGTACGCCAAGGCGCTGTCCGACGACTCGATCAGCGTGCTGGTGACCGACTTCGCCGGGGCGTACCTGGTGGAGTTGACCGCGCTCGCCGCGGGCGGAGACGAGGCGATCGGGTCGCTCACGCTGGAGAGCACGGGCGGCGTGCTGCACCGGGTGCTGCAGCGCGCCCGGCTCAGGACCCGGGTGGAGTTGCTGGACGTGGAGACCGTGATCGACGACTACGACCGGCGCTTCGCGCTCATGGAGGGGCGCGAACCGGTGGACGCGGCGACCAGGCGGGCCGTGCTGGAGGCGTTCGACGACTACCTGACCACGTTGCCCGTGACGGTCAACCCGGTCGAGCACGTGATCAAGGATGTGGCGCTGCGCAAGGGCGTGGGCATCGGGTCCGCGGGGCTGCCCTCGTACAATCTGCTGCTCGAAGGGCGTTCGCAGGCGCTGGAGAACGACGTCATCCTGTACATGAAGCAGGCGGCGGTGCCGGCGGTGGCCCGGCACGTCACCGACGAGAAGGTGGCCTCCTACTTCCTGCACCAGGGGCACCGCACGGCCGAGTCGCAGCGGGCGTTGCAGGCGTACGCCGATCCGTGGCTGGGGTACAGCACGCTCGAAGGGGTGGGGCAGCTCGTGGCCGAGGTGTCGCCGTACTCGGCCGATCTGGACTGGGACGATGTCAACGAGCCTGAGGAGTTGCGTTCGATCATCCAGGATCTGGGGCGGGCGGTGGCGCGCATGCACTCGGTGGCCGATGACGAGTCCAGCCATGACCTGGTGGACTTCTCGACGGAGGAGGCGATCGTGGCGGTGCTGGGTAACGACAAGTCCGGATTTATCGGGATGCTGGTTGACTTCGCCCATCGGTACGGACTGCAGGCCCGAGAGGATCATCAGCGATTCGTAGACCTGTTCCGCAACGGCCGGCTACCCGGAGTCTGAAAGCCCCCGCGGTTCCTGGTCCTGCTCCGCAGCAGCCGACTGGCCAGGGTCCGAAAGCTTCTGCTGTTCGTGGACCTGCTCCACGGCGGACGGCTGCCGAGGGCTGAAGACTTCTGCGATTCATGGGCCTGCACCGCGGTGGACGACTGCCTGAGGGCTGACAGCTCCAGCGGTTCGTGGGCCTGCTCCGCAGCGGAGGGCTGGCCGGAGTGGACGGCTTTCGTGGGGCTGCTCCACGGCAGACGACTGGCCGGGGTCGGACGGCTTCTGCGGTTCGTGGGCTGCTCCACGGCGGACGACTGCCCGGGGTCGGGCGGCTTCTGCGGTTTGTGGGGCTGCTCTGCGATGGGTGGCTGGCCGGAGTCTGCATGCTGCTATGGCAACCGACCAGTCGGTATGGCATGCTGCCAGAACATGACTCTGTTCTCAGTGGAAGGCAAGACCGTCGTCGTCACGGGCGGCTCGCGGGGCATCGGGCGCATGATCGCGGCCGGATTCGTGCAGGCGGGTGCGACCGTCTACATCTCCGCCCGCAAGACGGCCGAGGTCGAGAAGACCGCCGCCGAACTCGGCTGCTTCGCGGTGCCGGCCGACCTGTCCACGCCGGAAGGGCTGGAGCTGCTGGTCTCGGCGGTGGACGGACCGCTGCACGTACTGGTGAACAACGCGGGGGCGACCTGGGGCGCTCCGCTTGAGGAATATCCCGAGCACGCCTTCGACAAGCTCTGGAACATCAACGTCAAGGGCGTCTTCTACCTGACCCAGAGGTTCCTGCCACGCTTGCGGGAGGCGGCGGAGCCCGACGACCCGGCGCGGGTGATCAACGTGGGCTCGATCGACGGCCTCAAGGTGCCCGCGCTGGAAAGCTTCGCCTACTCCTCTACGAAGTCCGCCGTGCATATGTTGACCAGGCACCTGGCCAAGCGCCTGGCGAAGGAGCACATCACTGTCAACGCCATCGCCCCCGGCCCTTTCGACTCCAAGATGATGGCCTTCGCGCTCGACGACCCCGAAACCCGTGAGGCCATCGCCTCGAACGTGCCTCTGGGGCGTATCGGCAGGCCCGAGGACATGGCGGGCACGGCGATCTTCCTGTCATCGCGGGCGGGGGCGTACCTCACCGGCACGGTCATCCCGGTGGACGGCGGGATCTCCTGCTGATCACACGCGCGATCGTGACCCGTTCACGGCCTTGCGGGAGGATCCGTCGTGGCCTTACGGGAGGACCGACCGCAGCCTTGCACGCAAACCGATCATGGCCTTAAGCGCGAACCGACCGCAGCCTTGCTCGCGGACCGATCATGGCCTTGAGCGCGAGCCGACTGCAGCCTTGCGCGCGGACCGATCGCGGCCTTGCGGGCGGGCTGGTCATAGCCTTGCGGGCGGACGGATTACGGCCTTGCGGGCGAACCGGTCGCAGCCTTGCGGGCGGGCTGGTCGTAAGCCTTGCGGGCAGGCTGTCGCGGGCTGGTCAGAGTAGTTCGTGTAGCGCGGTGGCGAAGTTGGCGGCTGCGGAGGGGGCGTGGCTCAGGTAGAGGTAGGGCTCGGTCAGTTCCACCTCGATGACCACGGGTGTGTTGTCGGGCAACCGGACCAGGTCGATCCTGGCGTAGAGAAGGTCATGGGGTACGGCGGTGAGTACCTTCTCGGCAAGGTCGACCTGGTCCGGGGCTGGGGTGCGGGCCTGGGCCCGATCGATGTCGTCCGGGGTCACCCCCTCGGCGAGCATCGGGGTGCGCCGGACGGCGTGGCTGAAGCGGCCGTTGAAGTACAGCAGCGAGGTCTCGCCCTCCGACTCGACCATGTCGAGGTACGGCTGCACCATCGGCGTGCGGCCCGCGCCTTCCAGTGCGGCGGCCAGGGCCGTGGCCTGGGCGCGGTCGGTGGTCCTGGTGGTGTCGCGGGCACCGGCGGAGACGGCCGGCTTGACGACGTACTCGGGCCAGTCCGGCAGGCCCAGCGACGACCAGTGTGTGGGCACGGTCGGAACGCCCAGATCCCTCAGGTAGGTCTTGTCAGTATTCAGTTCGAGTACGGCGGCCGGGTTGAGCAGGCGCGTGACGGACTCCACGCCGCGCGCCCAGGCAAGGAACTCCGCCCTGCGCGGCACGTAGTCCCAGACGGACCTGACGACCACGGCGTCGTACGCACTCCAGTCGACGGCGGGATCGTCCCAGCGCTCGGCGCGCCCCTCGATGCCCGCCGCCCGCCAGGCGGCCAGGACCGGGTCAAGCTCGTCGTCGGCATCGAAGCCCGCAAATGTCGCATATGCGCAGATAGTCACGCACTCATGTTAATGCGCACATCTGCATGCTGATGCGGCGCGAGCCGGACCTCAACGGGCCCGGCTCGCCAGCTGCCGGGTGCGCCGCGCCACTGGCGGCGCGGGCGCGCCCGCCCGATTAGTCGTTGAAGTCGTCGGTGACCACGTCGCTGCCGTCGTTGCTCGTCACGGCGTTGCCGTTGACGTTGTTGATGCTCGTGGCGTCGGTGCCGCTCACGTTGGAGTTGCCGACGTTGCCGAAGTTGTTGCCGGACTGCGTGGAGTTGCGATTGGAGCTGGAGTTGCCCGCATTGGTGTCGGCGTAGGCGGGGGCCGACAGCAGGGTCACGCCCGCCGCGGCGACGACGACGCCTGCGACGCAGAGCTTCTTCATCATCTCGATGTCCTTTCAGAGTGCTGTTTGGGGACGTCAGCCGGTCAGTCGAAGATGTAAATCACCGTGATCCCGCCGTTGGTGGCGGTCGGAGCGAAGCCGTTGACGTTGTTGACGTTGGTGGAGTGACCCTCGCCGCGGTTGCCGGCCAGGACGTCACCGAAGTTGTTGCCCGACTGGGTCGAATCGTTGTTGCCGCTCGCATTGGCGGACCAGTTGTCACTGGTCAACGGGCCGGCCCAGTCATCGTCAGCGTGAGCGGGAACTGCGAGTAGTGCGCCGCCGACGACCGCTGACAGCACAGCCGCGGCGGCACACGCCCTTCTGATCACTTCTGCTCCTTCGCCAGTTGGGAAGCCCTACAAGAAGGCGGCTCGCCGGGCCCATGACGCACCGCCAACCCCGTTGACCTTCCTTGACCTCAGGGGATCAAGGTCAATGCGAGCATATACCGCTCCGTGGTCAAACGGTAGCAGTGAGTGATCGGAATATTGTTCGGAGCATACGCTGACATGGGGTGTCAGTGATGCGGGCCTAGCGTCGCGCGCATGATCTACGAATTGCGGCACTACACGACGCACGCGGGACAGCGGGACACTCTGATCTCCTTGTTCGAGCGGGAGTTCGTCGAGACACAGGAGGCCACGGGCATGCACGTCGCGGGCACTTTCCGCGAGGTGGATCGGCCCGACACGTTCCCGTGGCTGCGGGCTTTCCCCGACATGGCCGCACGGCGGGCGTCGCTGGAGGCCTTCTACAGCGGGCCCGTTTGGCGGGCCCACCGCGATGCCGCCAATGCCACCATGCTGGACTCCGACAACGTCTTCCTACTGCGGTCCGTGGGACCTCAAATGCCCATATGGGAGCGACCCCCCTTGGGGGCTAATGAGCTTCCATCGTCACTCTATGTAGTCACGATCTATCGCGTTGAGGGGGACGACTTCGCCGGCTTCTTTCTCCGAAAGGTCGCGCCAGTGCTGGTTGAAGCTGGTATTTCGCCGATCGGGTGCATGGAGAGTGAGTTGGCGGAGAACAATTTTCCGCGACTGCCCGTAAGGAGCGGGGAGAAGGTGTTCGTGTGGTTCGCCCGGTTCGAGACGCCGGAGGAGGAGCGGGAAGTGGATCTGCCGATGCTCGAAACCCGCCTCACCGCGCCACCGGAGCGGCTGCGGCTGCGGCCCACTGCCCGATCCTCGCTGCGGTGAGGATCGGGCGGTGCGCCGCCAGTAACGCACCCCCGTCGTTGGTGAAGCTCCCCGCCCATCAGCACGGGTCGGCCGGAGCTGCTGTACCCCGGGGGCGATGCGGCTGCCCCTCTCACCGGAGACACGCATCCCCGTCCCGGCCACGTTCACCGACCTGCCGGAGGCGGCGGCCGACCCATCAGCCAACCCATCATGGGCCCATCAGGCGGGCCATCAGCCGCCTGCGTCGCCGGAGACCAGGTGCGTCCAGGCGGGGATCTCGCCGCCGCCGTCCACCCTCACCTCGGCTCCTGTGACGTAACCGGGCGCGGCCAGCCAGAGGCATGCCTGCGCCACGTCGGCGGGGGTCGCCATTCGGCCGGCCGGAATGGCCCTGCCGTCGAGGTTGGACCAGCCACCGTAGTGGTCGGACCCATGGCGGTTGGACTCGTCGCGCCCAGACACGTGGCGATCAGACCCGTGGCGGACGGCCCCGTGATGCTCGGCCCCGTGATGCTCGGCCCCGTGATGCTCGGCCCCGTGATGCTCGGCCCCGTGATGCTCGGCCCCGTGATGCTCGGGCCCGTGATGCTCGGGCCCGTGATGCTCGGCCCCGTGATGCTCGGGCTCATGGCGGCCTGGCCCGTCGCGGTCCGACCAGTCGGGGTCGGACGCCCCACAGGTGGGTGCGGCCTGGGTGGGTGCAGCTTGGGTGGGAGCGGCCTGGGTGGGGGTGGGTTGGATGGTGGTCAGGCCTACGATGACCGTGTTGATCCGTACTAGAGGGGCCCATTCGGCGGCCAGGCAGCGGGACAGGTGGTGTAAGCCGGCCTTGGCGGCGCCGTATGCGGAGGTGGCGGGTGAAGGGCGGGTGCCGCTGGCGCTGCCGATCATCACGATGGCTCCGCCCGACTCCGCGAGGAGCGGGTATGCGCACTGCGAGACCAGCAGTGGAGCCGTCAGGTTGAGTTCGATGATGCGGGCGTGCAGGCGCGGCGAGGTGCCGTTCACGGGGGCGGGTGGCGTACCGCCTGCGTTGTTGATCACCACGTCGAGGCGGTCGAAGCTGGAGATCAGCCGCTCGACCTCCTCAAAGACGCGCACGTCGGCCCGTACGAAGCGGTGCTCGGCGCGCGCAGGCGGGGTGCGGCCGCAGATGGTGACGTCAGCGCCCGCGGCGCGGAAGGCGGCCGCGATGCCGGCGCCGATCCCCCTTGTGCCGCCGGTCACCAGGACGGACTTGCCCGTGTAGTCGTAAGTCACGGTCACGGGTGCTACCGTACCAAGCAAGCGTTAGGTGCGATACCTGGGAGCTGCCTTGGGGATCACGCTGCGGGACGGGCCCGTCGCCGAGATCGTGATGGATGTGCCGCCGGTGAACGCGCTGCCCGTGCGCGGCTGGGAGGAGCTGGCGCGGGCGTTGCGTACGGCCGGGGAGGATCCCGCGACCCGGGTGGTCGTGCTGCGGGCCGAGGGACGCGGCTTCAACGCCGGGGTGGACATCAAGGAGATGCGTGACACCGACGGCTTCACCGCCCTGGTCGGCGCCAACCGGGCGTGTCACGCGGCCTTCGGGGCCGTGTACGAGTGCGCCGTCCCCGTGATCGCCGCGGTGCACGGGTTCTGCCTGGGCGGCGGGGTCGGGCTGGCGGGTAACGCCGACGTGGTGGTGGCCGCCGAGGACGCCTACTTCGGGCTGCCCGAGGTGGACCGGGGCGCGCTCGGAGCGGCCACGCACCTGGCCAGGCTGGTGCCGGGGCATCTTCTGCGGGCCATGGTCTACACGTGCAGGAACGTGACGGCGGCGGAGTTGCACGTGTTCGGCTCGGTGCTGGAGGTGGTGCCGCGCGACAAGCTGCGCGAGGCCGCCATGGAGGTGGCGGGGCAGATCGCGGCCAAGGACCCATACGTGATCCGCCGCGCCAAAGAGTCGCTCAACGGCATCGACCCGATCGACGTCAACCGCAGCTACCGCTTCGAGCAGGGCTTCACCTACGAGCTGAACCTCATGGGCATCGGCGACCGGCACCGGGAGCGGTTCGAGTGACCGGGAGTGGGAGCGGGAGCGGGAGCGGTTCGAGTGAGCGGGCACGTCGGGTGAGCGGAGACCTCGGGTGAGCGGGGACGTTGAGTGAGCAGGGGCTTTGGGTGAGTCGTGACAAGGTGATGACGGCCGGGCAGGTGGCTGCCTCGGTGGAAAGCGGGATGACGGTCGGGATCGGTGGCTGGGGTTCGCGCCGCAAGCCCATGGCCCTCGTCCAGGCCCTGCTCAGGACCCCCGTACGCGACCTCACGATCATCTCCTACGGCGGCCCCGACGTCGGCCTGCTGTGTGCGGCCGGGAAGGTGCGCAAGGTCGTGGCCCCGTTCGTGACGCTCGACTCCATCCCCCTGGAGCCGAACTTCCGGCGGGCCCGGCAGACCGGGCAGATCGAGTTCGTGGAGTACGACGAGGGCATGTTCATGTTCGGGCTGCTGGCCGGGGCGCACGGGCTGCCGTTCCTGCCGACGCGGGCGGGCCTGGGCTCGGACGTGATGCGGGTCAACCCGGGGCTGCGGACGGTGCGTTCGCCGTACGGGGACGGGGAGGAGCTGGTGGCGGTGCCGGCGCTGACCATGGACGTGGCGCTGGTCCACCTGAACCGGGCCGACGCGCGCGGGAACGGCCAGTACCTGGGGCCCGATCCGTACTTCGACGACCTCTACGCCAAGGCGGCGCGGCGGTGTTACCTCTCGTGCGAGCGGGTGGTGGACACGGCCGACCTGCTCAAGGAGGGTCCCGTGCAGTCGTTGCTGATCAGCCGTTCGATGGTGGCGGGCGTGGTGGAGGCGCCGGGCGGGGCCGGGTTCACCTCGTGCGAGCCGGACTACGGACGCGACGAGGCGGCGCAGCGGCGTTATGTGGAGGAATCGCGTGAGCAGCAGGGCTGACGTGTGTGTGGTGGCGTGCGCGGAGGCGTTCAGGGGCGACGGGGAGATCCTCGCCGCCGGGATCGGCGGGGCGGTCACGGTGCTGGCGGCGCGGCTGGCGCGGCTGACGTTCGAGCCGGAGCTGCTCACGCACGACGGCGTCTGCCTGCTCACCGGCGACGTGCCCGCGCTTGGGCAGGCGCCGGAGGTGGTGGAGGGGTGGCTGCCGTTCCGCGAGCACCTGTGGCTGGTGCTGAACGGGCGGCGGCACGTCATGCTGGGCGCGAGCCAGATCGACCGGTACGGCAACACGAACATCTCCTGCGTCGGCGACTGGGCGCGGCCCAAGGCGCAGTTGCTGGGCGTGCGCGGGGCGCCGGGGAACACGCGCTGCGATCCGACGAGTTACTGGATCCCCCGGCATTCGCGGCGGACGTTCGTGCCCGAGGTGGACATGGTCAGCGGGCTCGGTACGGACCGGGGGGCGTATGAGCTGCGGCGGGTGGTGACGGATCTGGCGGTGCTGGACTTCGGGGCGGATGGTGGGGCGATGCGGCTGGTTTCCGTGCATCCCGGGGTGGGTGTGGACGAGGTGGTGGCGGCCACGGGGTTCGATCTTGACATTTCCGGAGGTGTCACCCAGACGCGGGAGCCGTCCGACGAGGAGCTGCGCGTACTGGACCGCCTCGACCCCAACCGGCTGCGCGACCGCGAGGTGGCGGCATGAGGGGAGCAGGCGCGAGAGCCGACACCGGAGCGGGAGTGGCCTCGTGATTACCGCGCTGACCTCGCTGGTTGGGTGCCGGTATCCGATCGTGCAGACCGGCATGGGATACGTTGCCGGTGCCCGGCTGGCGGCGGCCACCTCCCGGGCCGGTGGGCTGGGCGTGATCGGGGCGGCCACCATGTCGGTGCCCGAGATGCGGGCGGCGATCCGGCGCGTGAAGGAGCGTACGGACGCGCCTTTCGGGGTGAACCTGCGTGCCGACGCCGACGACGCGGCCGAGCGGGTGGAGGTGCTGATCGGCGAGGGTGTGCGGGTGGCGTCGTTCGCGATGGCGCCGCGCAGGGAGCTGATCGACCGCCTCAAGGACGCCGGTGTGGTGACGATCCCGTCGGTGGGGGCGCGGCGGCACGCGGAGAAGGTGGCGGGGTGGGGCGCGGACGCGGTGATCGTGCAGGGCGGCGAGGGCGGCGGGCACACGGGCCCGGTGGCGACCACGCTGCTGTTGCCGCAGGTGGTGGATGCGGTGGACATTCCGGTGGTCGCGGCGGGCGGGTTCTTCGACGGGCGGGGGCTGGTGGCGGCGCTGGCGTACGGGGCCTGCGGGATCGCCATGGGCACCCGTTTCCTGCTGACCAGCGACTCACCGGTGCCGGATGAGGTGAAGAAGTTCTACCTGGCGGCGCGGGAGACGGTCGTGACCAGGAACGTGGACGGGGTGCCGCACCGGGTGCTGAGCACGCCGTTCGTGGCCTCGCTCGAACGTTCGCGGCTGGTCAGGGCGGTGGTCAACGGGGCCAGGTTCAGGCGGTTGTCGGCGTTGTCGTGGCGTTCGATGCTGCGGGAGGGGCGGCGGATGCGGCGGGGGCGGGAGCTGACCTGGGCTCAGGTGCTGCAGGCGGCGAACACGCCGGTGCTGCTGCGGGCGGCCATGGTGGAGGGCCGGGTGGACCTTGGGGTGATGGCCTCGGGACAGGTGGTCGGGGTGATCGACGACCTGCCGTCCTGCTCGGAGCTGATCGAACGCATCATGGCGGAGGCCGACGCCGCCCTGACCCGCCTCCCCCACCCCTCATAACTCCCCCGCCCCATGCCTCCCGCGCGGACGCCTTCTCGGGGGACGCCTTCAGGGGGACGACCTCAGACGAGCGGGCGTCCTCAGAGGTCGGCGTCCTCAGGGATGGGCGTCCTCACGGGCGGGCCTCTCGATGAGGGCGGGCGTCCCATGGGGCGAGCCTCTCCAGAAAGGCGGACGCCCTCAAGGGCGAGCGTCTCCGAGGGCCGGGCGCTTCCGGGGACTGGGCGTATCCGGGGACTGGGCGTATCCGGGGGCGGGTGTCGCCAAGGGCCTGCGCCTTCGCGAGGTGGGCGCCTCCAGGAGCCGGGCCGCCGGGCGCTTCCGGGCGCCGAGCGCATCCAGAAGCCCAGCGCCTTCGTACGGCGGGGCGTCGTCACCGACGTCCGCCGCCCGACTTTCCCAAAAGGACCCCCGCCGAAGTACGGCGGGGAGGGGGCGGGCGGCGCTAAAGGACTGTGATGCCGCGCATGGCGAGGATGGCGTTGGCCTGGGCCTGGGTGATGATGGCCCCCGAGAACGCACGCAACTTCTCATCGTCGGGCTCCCCAAGGTCAGCCCCCCGAAGATCGGCCTTGGCGAACTTGGTGTTCAGCAGCCGCGTCCCGATAAGCCGGCAGTCGCTGAGCGTGGCCTCGGTGAAGTCACACCCCGCCAGGTCGGCGTCATCGAACCGCACCCCCTCGATGACCTCCTTACGCAACGAGCACCCACCAAGGTTGGCCAGGGTCAGGTTGGAGCGGGCCACCTTGAACCCGGTGCCACGCGACCCGGTCAGCGAAGCCCCGATCATGCGGCACCCGGTGAAGGACACATCCGTGAGCAGAGCCCCCGAGAACTGGGCCGACGACAGGTCCACGTCGGTAAAGGTCACGTCGATGAGGTCGGCGTCGTTGAACCTGACCCGCATCCCGCCCCCGCCGGTGAACACGGCCCCGTCGAGGTCGGCCTTGCGGAAGTCGGTCTGGTCCAGCACACACGACTCGAAGACCGCCCCGGCCAGCGACGCGCCCCAAAGGTCGGTCTCCGTCAGGTCGCAGTCGCGGAAGACGTGCTTCTCCTCAGCCGGCAACCGGTCGGAGAGCGCCTTGCGTGAAAGATCCTCGCCGTCGAAGTTCACGAATCAGAGACTACCGGTCAGAACCTCCGCGGCAGGATCGCCGACAGATCCGGTCAGAACCTCGGCGGCGGCCTGCCCGCAGACCCGGGCGGAGCCGTACGTGGCGATGTGCACGGCGCCCAGGTCGGAGCGGGCGGGCAGCCCCATCTCCACCACCACGGCGTCCGGGCGGGCGCTGAGCAGGTGCCGCAGGGCCTCGGACTGCCAGGCGTAGCGGTGCACGTCCCTGACCACCACGACCAGCGGATGGTCCGCGGCCGAGCCGATCAGGCGCTCCAGCTCCGGCCCGGTGGCCTGTGCTGCCGTCAGGCGGGTGACCGTGGTGCCGGGCAGCAGCAGGCGGAGCGGCTCGCCGACGCCCCACGGGGTGTTCTTGTCGATGGCCAGGTTCATCTCCGGGGCCAGCTCCACCACGTGGGGCGCGGGAGCCAGCGGCAGGACGGCCGTCGTGGAGCGGCGGGTGACGCGGATGGCCCGGCGCGCCGCGGTCAGGCCGATGTGGCCGTCCACGGCGCCGGGGCTGCCCGAGGAGGCGGCCCACGCGGCCAGCTCGCGGACCCTTCGAGCGGCGTCGGCCAGGCGCTCCTCGGGCAGCAGTCCCTGGGTCACCGCGGCGGCGATCGCGTCGCGGATCCCGGCGGCGGTGGCCTCGTCGGCACGCTCGCCGCCGACGCAGATCGCGTCGGCGCCGGCGGCTATGGCGCGGGCGGAGGCGCCCCCGATCCCGTACGCCCCCGCCACCGCGGCCATCTCGATGCCGTCAGTGATGATCATCCCGTCGAACCCGAGCTCCTCGCGCAGCAGCCCGGTCAGGACCTTGGGGCTGAGCGTGGCGGGCAGTTCGGCGTCGTACGACGGCACCAGGAGATGTCCGGTCATGACCACCTTGACCCCCTCCGCGATCGCCTCGCGGAAAGGGTGCAGCGCCTCCTCGATCCCGCTCTCGGCGACGACCGGCACGCCGTGGTGGGAGTCCACGGAGGTGTCACCGTGGCCGGGGAAGTGTTTGGCGCTGGCGGCCACCCCCGCCGACTGGAGCCCGCGGACGAACGCCCTGGTGTGCCGGGCCACCAGGGACGGGTCGGCGCCGAAGGCGCGCAGGCCGATGACGGGGTTGTCGGGGTTGGAGTTGACGTCTGCGGAGGGGGCGAAGTCAATGGTGATACCGGCTCTGGCCAGGTCGTTGCCGAGGTCTCTGGCCAGCGACTCGGTGAGTACGACGTCGTCCACGACGCCGAGCGCGTACCCTCCGGGGCGGCTGCTGCCGGTGGCGACCTCCAGCCTGGTCACCTCGCCCGACTCCTCGTCCGTGCCGATCAGCACGGAGGGGTTCTCGGCGCGCAGGGCGGCGGTCAGCCGGGCGGTCTGGGCGGGGTCGGCGATGTTGCGGGAGAACAGCGCGACTCCGGCCAGTCCTTCGCCGAGCCGCCGGCGCAGCCAGTCGGGAGGCGTGTGGCCGGGGAATCCGGGGAAGAGGACGGCGTCGGCGAGGCGAAGCAGGTCACCGCTCAAGGGCATGACCCGAAATCTAATAGGAAAGTTTCTTATTTGCTAGGGGTGTTTTCTGATGTCAACCCGTTCCCCTTCGTGATGAACTCTGCCACCGTACGCACCGCGGCCCCCTTCTTGTCCACGAACTCCACCGCGCGGAACGCCACCCGCAACTCCTCGGGGCCCGCCGAGCACGACAGGTAGCCGCGGTTGTCGTCGAAGAACTTCAGGTGCGGGTTGGCGGCCAGCACGGCGGGCCCGTCGGTGACCGGCGGCCGGCTGGTGATCGAGCTGCCCACGAACTCGACGCCGACGGTGGCCGAGTCCGGGTCGAGGAAGTCGGCCTTCAGCTCACCCGCCCAGGCGTTGTGCACGTCGCCGCTGAAGACGGCCAGCCCGGGGGCATGCACCGCCAGGATGCGCGAGCGCTGCCCCGCCTGGCCGTCCCAGGCGTCGGGGCGCAGGTTCGGCGCGGGGCCGGGCACGAAGCGGCGGGCGAAGAACAGCGGCTGGACCAGCAGGCGCCATCTGACCGGGCTGGTGAGCAGGCGGGAGATCAGCCACTGCTCCTGCGCGGCGCCGAGCATGCTGGTGGCGCGGTGCTGGCGCACGTCGAGCACCAGGAAGTCGGCGACCGCCCCGTAGGTCCGCCTGCGGTACATCTGCAGGTTCCCCTCCTCGGGGCGTACCCTGATCGGCTGGTTCTCGTAGTACGCCTGGTACGCCGCCGCCCTGCGGCGCAGGAACGCCGCCGACCCGTCCCCCCGGCCCCGGTAGTTGTCGAGCACCTCGTGGTCGTCCCAGGTCACCACCCAGGGCGCGGCGGCATGCGCGGCCTGCAGGTCGGGGTCGGTCTTGTAGCGGGCGTAACGCTGGCGGTACTCGTGCAGCCTCGTCGCCTCCCCGGGCAGCGGCCCGAGCGGCCGTACGACGAGGGCAGACTGGCGCGACTCGTAGATGTAGTCGCCGACGTGCAGGACGACGTCGGGCCGCTCCTCGGCCAGATGCCGGTAGGCGGTGTAGAAGCCGTGCTCGTAGCGCTGGCAGTTGGCCACCGCGAACCGTACGGGCCGGGTGGAGAGGGGATCGTCGGCCGTCCTGGTGCGCCCCACGGCGCTCTGTGTGCCGCTCGCCTTGAACCGGTAGTAGTAGTCGGCGCCCGCCCGCAGCCCGGTGACCCTGACGTGCACGCTGTGCGCCCAGACCGGCAGCGCCCTGATGCTGCCCTGGCGCAGCCCCCGGGTGAAGCGCTCGTCCTCGGCGAGTTGCCAGCTCACCTCCACCGCCCTGGGCGCCATGCCGCCCGGCCGCCGCGGGTCCGTGCCCAGGGGATCGACGGCTAACCGGGTCCAGAGCACCACGCCGTCGGGCAGTGGCTCACCGGAGGCGATGCCGAGTGTGAACGGGTTGGCCATGCCTTCATGGTGCGCTAGGTCAGGCGTTCGACGATGGTGACGTTCGCCTGTCCTCCGCCCTCGCACATGGTCAGCAGGCCGTACCTGCCGCCCGTGCGCTCCAGTTCGTGCAGCAGCTTGACCGCCAGCACGGCGCCCGTCGCGCCGAGCGGGTGGCCGAGCGCGATGGCGCCGCCGTTCGGGTTGACCCGGGCGGGGTCCGCGCCCGTCTCCTTGATCCAGGCCAGTACGACCGGCGCGAACGCCTCGTTGACCTCGATCGCGTCGAAGTCGCCGATGGACATGCCGGTCATGCCGAGCGCGTGCGCGGTGGCGGGGATCGGGGCGGAGAGCATCATGATCGGGTCGTCGCCGCGCGCCGACAGGTGGTGCACGCGGGCGCGCGGGGTCAGGCCGTGCTCGCGTACGGCGCGGGGCGAGGCGATCAGCAGGGCGGCGGCGCCGTCGGAGATCTGGGAGGCCAGCGCGGCGGTCAGGCGTCCGCCGTCGGTCAGCGGCCTGAGCGCGGCCATCTTCGCGCGCGTGGTGTCCCTGCGCGGGCACTCGTCGGTGGTGGCGCCCTCGTAGGAGGCGATCTCGCGCCGGAAGTGGCCGGCGTCGATGGCGTGCACGGCCCTGCGGTGCGATTCGCAGGCGTACGCCTCCATCTCCTCGCGCGAGATGCCCCACCTGGCGGCGATCATCTCGGCCCCGGCGAACTGGGAGACCTCCTGTGTGCCGTACCGCTCCGTCCAGCCCTTGGAGCCCGAGAAGGGGCTCTCGTGGCCGAGCGGGCGGCCCGCCAGCATCGCGGAGGAGATCGGGATCATGCTCATGTTCTGCACTCCCCCGGCCACCACCAGGTCGTTCGTGCCGGACAACACGGCCTGGGCGGCGAAGTGCAGCGCCTGCTGCGCCGAGCCGCACTGCCGGTCGACGGTGACGCCCGGCACCTCCTGCGGCAGCCCGGCGGCCAGCCAGCAGGTACGGGCGACGTCCCCGGCCTGCGGGCCGATCGTGTCCACGCAGCCGAAGATCACGTCCTCGACGGCCGACGGCTCGGCGTCGGCCCGGTACATCAGCTCCCTGAGCACGTGCGCCCCGAGGTCGGCGGGGTGGGCCGCGGCCAGGCCGCCGTTCCTGCGCCCGACGGGGGTACGGACGGCGCCGACGATGTACGCCTCACTCATCCACGCATCGTAGCAAGCGCTTGGTCTACACGGGAATGCCGTATGAGCTGGCACAGTTAGGCGAACAAGCGATTGTCTGAGGGCTCATAATGGGGACGTGACCACGCGAAAGAACTCCGGCACCACCACCACCCCGGCGAAGCGCCAGCGCACCACCTCATCGGGGTCGGCGTCCGAGCGCCGAGACCACCTCGTCAAGCTCGCCGCGGAGATCTTCGCGCGCAAGGGCTTCCAAGCCACGACAGTACGCGAGATCGCCAACGAGGCGGGCATCCTCTCGGGAAGTCTCTACCACCACTTCGACTCCAAGGAGACGATCGTCGATGAGGTGCTGTCCACCTTCCTCGACGACCTGATCGCCCGCTACCGCGCCGCTCTCGACTCCGGCTCCGACGCCCGTACGGTGTTGTCGGAGATGGTGCGCATCGGCTTCGGCACGCTGGAGCCGCACCGCGCCGCCATCACGGTGATGCAGAACGACTGGAACTACCTGCGCCAGTTCGAGCGCTTCAACTACCTGGTCAAGGCCGAGGACGAGGTCGAGGCGATCTGGGTGTCGCAGATCAAGGCCGGGCAGGCGGCCGGGCTGTTCCGGGCCGACGTCGACCCGAAGCTGACCTACCGGATGATCCGCGACACGATCTGGGTGGCGGTGCGCTGGTTCCGCCCGGGCGGCAGGCTCAACACGACCTCCCTGGCCGAGCACTACATCACGGTGCTCTTCGACGGTCTCGCGACGGGCGAGCGCACCACCCACAAGGGATGAGCCTCGGCAAGGCGGTGCGACTGGCACTGCAGGAGGCGGCCGAGCCCGGCAAGTCCGAGACGATGCGCGCCTACATGAAGTCCGACATGCCCTTCCTGGGCGTCCAGGCCGTGCCCAGGCGCGCGGCGCTGCGCAAGGTCTTCTCCGAGCACCGGCTGGACACCGCGCCGGAGTGGCGGCGGGCGGTGCTGACGTTGTGGCGGGAGGCCGAGTACCGCGAGGAGCGCTACGCCGCCGTCGAACTGTCCGGCCACCACTTCTACCGGGAGTACCAGACTCTCTACACGGTGCCGATGTACGAGGAGATGATCGTCTCCGGCGCCTGGTGGGACCTGGTGGACGAGCTGGCCACGCACCGGATCGGCGGCCTGCTGACCGCCTACCCCGACTCGATGCGGCCCCTCATGCTGCAGTGGGCGCACGACGGCGACCTGTGGAAGCGGCGCACGGCGATCCTGTGCCAGAATCGGTTCAAGTCGCGCACGGACACGGCCCTGCTGTACGCGTGCATCGAGCCGAGCCTGTCGGACAACGACTTCTTCGCCCGCAAGGCGATCGGCTGGGCGTTACGCGAGTACGCCAAGAGCAATCCCGGCGAAGTGATCCGCTACGTCAAGGCCAAGGGCATCACGGGCCTGAGCCGGCGCGAGGCCCTGAAGAACCTCCCGGTCACCTAGTCCACAAAGCATCCTGGACGGCCTGGACGAGGGCCATCAGCTCGGGCGTGACGCGCTCCCTCGACCAGGCCAGGGCGTAGGTGATGCGCAGCTCCCCCGCCTCCAGCGGCACGAACCGCACGTCCTCGCGCCTGATGGTCCTCATCAGCAGTTGCGGGATCGGCAGCACCCCGGCGCCCGCCGCCACCAGGTCCAGCGCGGCGCCGAAGTCGTCGTCGGCCACCAGGCGGGAGCGCCCCGGCAGTCCGGGCCACGGGCGGCTGCCGGGTGTGAGCAGCACCTGGCCGCCCAGCTCCGCCGCCGTGACCCGGGGCCTGGACGCCAGCCGGTGCCCGGCGGGCACGGCCAGGTGATCGACGGTGACGTGGAACCTGGCCGCCGTGACGAACTGCGCGGGCGCGGGCGTGGCGAGGATCGCCGCCGACACCTCACCGTCGGCCAGCGCCCGCGCCGCCGTGCCCCGGCCGGCCGCGCGCAACTCCACCCCGATCGCGGGCGTACGGCCCGCGAGCCGCCTGACGATCCGCGCCGCCAGTGCGCCCACGAGTGGTGGATAAGCCAGATGAATGGTCGGCCGGGCCAGCCGGGCCGCCTCTGCCTCGAACGTGCCGGCCGACTCGATCACCTGCTCCGCGTACACCAGCAGCGCCTTGCCCTCCGCCGTGAGCCGCACCTCGCGGGCGGTGCGCTGGAAGAGGCGGACGCCGGTGGCGCGTTCGAGCCGGGTGATGGCCTGGCTCATGGCGGGCTGGGACATCCCCAGGTCGGCGGCGGCGGCCGAGAAACTCAGCCGCTCCGCGACCCTGGTGAAGCAGTGGATCTCCCGGAGCATAAGCAGCATCAATACATGGTGCATCACGTCCGGAGCACTCGGCAGTCTTGGCAGCGACGCGAACGTTTGACCTAGGGAGCTGTTGAAGATGTCCCCATTTCCCCAGTCCACCGTGCTCGGATACCCGCGCATCGGGCCGCGCAGGGAGCTGAAGCGGGCGCTGGAGTCGTACTGGGCCGGGCGATCCACCCGGGCCGAGCTGGACCAGGCCGGCGCCGAGTTGCGGGAGCGGACCTGGCGGCGGCTGGCCGAGCTCGGGCTGGACGGGCTGCCGTCCAACACGTTCTCGCTGTATGACCAGGTGCTGGACACGGCGGTGCTGCTCGGGGCGGTGCCCGAGCGTTATCGCGACGCCGCCGACCCCTACTTCGCGATGGCCAGGGGCACCGACGGGCTGGCGCCGCTGCGGATGACGAAGTGGTTCGACACCAACTACCACTACATCGTGCCCGAGATCGGGCCCGAGACCGTGTTCAAGCTGGACGCGGGCAAGCCGCTGGGCGAGGTGCGGGAGGCGCGGGCGCTCGGGTTCGAGACGCGGCCCGTGGTGGTGGGACCGGTGACGTTCCTGCTGCTGGGGTCGGCGCCGGAGCGGCTGGATGAGGTGCTGGGGTGCTATGAGGAGCTGTTGTCCGCGCTGGCCGCCGAGGGGGTCGCGTGGGTGCAGCTCGACGAGCCCGCTCTCGTAGGTGATCGCACGCCGGAGGAGCTGGCCGCCGTGCGGACGGCGTACGAGCGGCTGGGCTCTGTGGCGCAGCGGCCCGGGATCTTCGTGGCCTCCTACTTCGGTGAGCTCGGTGCGGCGCTGCCGGTGCTGGCCGGCACGCCGGTGGAGGCCATCGGGCTGGACCTGGTACGCGGCGGGGTGCCCGGTGCCGACCTGACCGGGAAGACCGTGGTGGCGGGCGTGGTGTCGGGGCGGGACGTGTGGCGTACCTCCACCGGGCGCGCGCTGGCCGCCCTGGACTCCGTACGGGCCTCGCGGGTGGTGGTGAGCACGTCGTGCTCGTTGCAGCATGTGCCCTACTCCGTGGCGGACGAGCCCGACCTGGAGCCGGGGCTGCGGGCGCGGCTGGCGTTCGCGGAGGAGAAGGTGGCCGAGGTGGTGGCGCTGGCCGAGGCCCACGCTCGCGGCACGTCCCTCGCGCCGGAGGCTGAGGAGCCGTCCGTGGAGCTGCCGCCGGAGCCGGGGCCCGTCGCGGCGGAGGAGCGGGCGCCGTACCCGGTCCGTGCCGCCGCCCAGGCCGGGCACCTGCGACTGCCCCCGCTCCCGACCACCACGATCGGCTCGTTCCCGCAGACCGGCGAGCTGCGCGCGGCCCGCGCCGCCGCGACCTCGGGCACGTTGTCGCGGGCCGACTACGAGCGCCGGGTCGAGGCCGAGATC
Organism: Nonomuraea sp. NPDC050404; assembly: GCF_040655495.1. Lineage (NCBI taxonomy): Bacteria > Bacillati > Actinomycetota > Actinomycetes > Streptosporangiales > Streptosporangiaceae > Nonomuraea > Nonomuraea sp. NPDC050404. Next base: position 201,866 of record NZ_JBFAKB010000021.1, on the reverse strand, counting down.
GAACGGGTCATCCGGCTGCAGGAGGAGCTTGGACTCGACGTCCTCGTGCACGGGGAGCCCGAGCGCAACGACATGGTGCAGTACTTCGCCGAGCACCTCGACGGGTTCGCGGTCACCGCAAACGGCTGGGTGCAGTCGTACGGATCGCGCTGCACCCGCCCGCCGATCCTGCACGGCGACGTCACCCGCCCCGAGCCGATCACGGTGCGCTGGACCTCATACGCGCAGTCGCTCACCGACAAACCGGTCAAGGGCATGCTCACCGGCCCCGTCACAATCGTGGCCTGGTCGTTCGTACGCACCGACCTGCCGCTGCGCGACGTGGTGTTCCAGGTGGCCGACGCCGTACGGGAGGAGGTGCGGGACCTGGAGGCGTCCGGGGTGTCGATCATCCAGGTGGACGAGCCGGCGCTGCGCGAACTGCTGCCGCTGCGGCGGGCGGCGCAGGCCGACTACCTGGAGTGGGCGGTGGCGGCCTACCGGCGGGCGACGTCGGGGGCCGGCGACCGTACGCAGATCCACACCCACCTGTGCTACTCCGACGCCGACCAGATCCTGGCCGCCATCGACGGCCTGGACGCCGACGTCACGACGATCGAGTCGGCCCGGTCCGGCGCGCGCATCCTCGGGACGGTGTCGTCGTTCGGGCGCGGGCTCGGGCCCGGCGTCTACGACATCCACTCGCCCCGGGTCCCGTCGGCCGGGGAGGTCGAGGAACTGCTGCGGCGGACACTTCTGGCGTTGCCGGCGGAACGGGTCTGGGTCAACCCGGACTGCGGCCTGAAGACGCGTACGTACGAGGAGGTGACGGCCTCACTGACCAACGTGGTCGCCGCCACCCGTCGCCTGCGCTCCGAGCTCAGTGCCTGACCTGTCCCCCGGCCCCGTCCAGAACCCGGGTCAGCAGCCCGACGAACTGCTCGCGTTCGGCCGTGGTCAGGGGCGCGAGCAGTTCGTCCTGCACGCCGGCGAGCAGCCGGTCGAGCTCCTCCAGGTGCCGGGTGCCCGCCGGCGTGACGGTGACGACGTTGCGCCGCCGGTCGTCCGGGTCGGGGCTGCGCTCGACCAGTTCCCGGTCCGCGAGCTGGTTCACGGTCGCCACGATGTCGCTCCTGTCGATGCCGGTACGACGCCCGAGCGCGGCCTGGCTGGCCGGCCCGAACTCCGCCAGCGCGGCCAGCAGCGCGTAGTGGTAGCGGCGCGAGCCGGTGGCCGCGAGCGCCTGGTCGGCGAGCCGGTTGGCCGCCGTCGCGATCTGGTTGACCAGCCGGCTCGGCAGCGCACGCAGTCTGCCAGGAACGGTGTCTTCGGCGTTCTCCACGAAATCAACCTACCAACTCCATTGGCACAACCAACAATCTCGTGCCATAGTTGGCCCTACCAACATTGGCTTGGCCAACGAATTGGATGGATGACATGACGAACCTGACCGACGACCGCGCAGACCTCGCCGAGCTCATCTACCGGCTCTACGCGTGCATGGACGAGGGCCGCTTCGACGGCCTGCGGACGGTGTTCGCCGACGAGATCTCCGTACGTACGCCCGGCGGTCTGGCCTCCGGACGCGAGACCGTGATCGCCCAGGCGTCGCGCAACCACTCGACCGGCGAACGGGTCCAGCACTTCGTGCACAACCCGCTCGTCGAGGTGCACGGGGACCACGCCGACGTACGCGCCGACGTGATCGTGACCTTCAGCGACGCGGACGCTCCGGAAGACCGGCTGGCCCCGGCGCCCCGGCGCACGCTGAGCGAGCGCTTCCGCTACGAGGCGATCCGCTCATCCGAGGGATGGCGGCTGTCGCGCGTGGACGCCACCCCGGTATGGGAGACCATTGGATGATCTCCGCTCCTCAGGCGTACCGCTCGGTGTACTCCTCCATCGTCATCCCGAAGATGACCTCATCGTGATACCGGCCGTTGGCGTAGTGACTCCTGCGCCGGCGGCCCTCCTCCACGAAGCCCATGCGCCGGTGGAGCGCCAGCGAGGCGTCGTTGTAGCTGTAGACCCACGCCTCGGCCTTCTGGAAACGCCGCTCGAAGAACATGTACCGCAGGAGCAGGACGATGGCCTCGCTGGCGTAGCCCTTGCGGTGGTGCCGGCTGCCGACGGAGATCCCGTAGAGGAAGGTGCCGTGATGGCGCTGCACGTCGTGGGTGACGATCGCACCCACCGGCGCGTTGTCCTGCTTGCCGGCGATCACCAGCGAGAACTCGTCGAGGTCGAGCTCCTGCTCGGCCTCCTCGGCCATCGTCTTCTTCGCCTGGGCGGCCGACCTCGGCGGATGCAACCGCCAGGCCGCCCGCACCGCGTCGGAGTCCTCCTCGAAGGCGAGGAACGCCTCCCAGTCTTCGGGCTCCCTGGCACGCAGCCGCACGCGCTCGCCCACCCAGGCCGATGTCGTCATGGCAGGCAGCCAAGCAGATCAAGCCCGGGCGCGGCGAACGGTTTAACCCGGCCTGATCCCGCCAGGACTCAGATAATCAGTCCCAAGAATCAGGGGCGAAGTAATAGTTCCCGTTCTCGTCTCCGGTGCACCAAAAAGCAGGCCACGCACCGGCCACCACGCCCGCCTGGCCGTAAGTGTGGCACCTCTGGAGGTTGTCGGCGGGCGTACCCCCGCTGAAAACCATGTAGGTGGTCGGCGGCGTATCAGCGTGCGCCGGAGACGCGAGCGCGCCCATCCCGATGAAGCCCGATGCCATAAGGGCAAGCACCGTCATCGTCGCTTTCTTCACCATACTCTTCCGCTCCTTTTCCAGGTCACGAGCAGACGCGAGAAACAGGAGCCAATCTAACCAGGGCCGCCGGACTCGATCCATTTATTCCATCAGAATCGAAACGATCACCGGGCGACGGAAACGTTTCGATTTACCTTGAATTTATTGAACGCGCACCACCTCCCTTGCTACGGTCTCCGTTGCTGGCAATTCTTCTTTCTCTCCGGGAAACCATGGGAGAAACAGAAACGACTGCAAAAGGGGGAACGGAACACATGTTGCGGAAAATGACGACAGTCGCTCTCGTCGCCTTCGCGGCGTCAGGTCTCATGGGGACGAGCGCTCTCGCATCACCGGTCCGGACCGCGGCGGATCCGACCACAAAAATGATCTTCGACGGGGGCACGACCCGCGACAACATGCGGCGTTGCCATGCTTACGGCTACGCGGGGCAGGTGGCCGGCAAGTGGCGCGACTACACCTGCGTCGAGTACAACGGGGCTTTTGTTTTCACGCCTTTGTACTGACCGCCCTGAAAACGGCCGGACCGGCCGGCGGGATCCCGTGCGATCTTGACCATCGCACGGGATCCCGCACCTGGGCATCGAGCGCGTCAGACCAGGCTCTGCCCGCCGTCCACGCTGAGCACCGTACCGGTCATGTAGTTGTTGGCCATGAGGAACAGCGCGGCCGAGGCGGCCTCCTCGGCGGTGGCGAACCGGCCCAGCGGCGCGCCCTGCCCGGCCGCCGCCACGGAGGCGTCATCGGCCAGGCCCAGCGCGCCGCGCGACAACGGCGTGTCCACGACCCCGTACCGCAGGGCGTTGACCCGCAGCCGCAGCGGCGCCAGCTCCACCGCCAGCGCCTTGGTGAACCCTTCGACCGCGCCGATGGCGGCGATCGTGGCAGAGGCGCCGGGGATGGGACGGTTCAGGTAGAGCCCGGAGCTGAGGGTGATCGAGCCCCCGGGCGGCAGGTGAGGGACCGCGGCGCGGGCGACCCCGTACGTACCCCAGAAACGCCCGTCCACGACCTGACCCACCTGCTCGCGCGGCGTGCTCAGCAGCGGCCCGACGGCGAAGCCGCCCGCCGTCACCAGCACGTGGTCCAGCCGCCCCAGCCCCTCGAAGGCCCGCTCCAGGGCGCCCTCGTCGGTGCCGTCACCGGCGATCGTGAGCACGGAGGAACCCGACGCCGCACGGATGCTCTCGGCCGCGGCCGACAGGCGGCCCTCGTCGCGGGCCATGAGCGCGACGCGCGCCCCGACGGAGGCCAGCAACGTGGCGGAGGCCAGCCCAATCCCGGAACTCCCGCCGACGACCACCACGGTACGGCCCTCCAGCGCGGCAGGCAGGGACGATCCGGTCGGTACCGGGGCAAGCGTGGTCGCGGACATGACGATCACTCCTCTTCAAGCAAATAAACCATCCGTTTGGTTTAAACCATGGCGTGACGCAGCCGAGAAGTCAACTGGATGGTTTACTTTTCCCATGACGTACGACGCGGAGGCGACCCGGCAGCGGATCTTCGACGCCGCCACCGCCGAGTTCGCCCGCCACGGCCTGGCCGGCGCCAGGATCGACCGCATCGCCACCGCCGCCAAGGCCAACAAACAGGCCATCTACCTGTACTTCGGCGGCAAGGAGAAGCTGTTCGGCCTGGTCGTACGGGCCAAGGTGGACGAGATCTGCCACGTGGTGAGCCTGGACCCGCGCTCCCTCCCCGAGGCGGTGGGCCAGCTCTTCGACTGGTACCACGAGCACCCGGACCTGATCCGCCTGCTGCTGTGGGAGGCCCTGGAGGTCAACGGCGGCCAGGTCGAGGGCGAGCAGGAACGCGGGGACTCCTACCGCGACCACGTGAACGGCCTGATGGCGGCGGGCATGCCGGACAAGGAGGAGGCGCAGGACTGGCTGTTCACCATCCTGGGGCTGGTGGCGTGGAACTTCTCCGTGCCGCAGGTACGCCGCCTCATCCTCGACGAGCCCGACCCGGAACGCGCCGTCGCCCGCCGCCGCGCGGTCGTGATGGACCTGGCCCGCATACTGGCAGAACAGGCCGCCACACGTATGAACGACTGACGCGGGTCGGTGCGCGACGTTGACCAGCGGTGTGCGGGGCCACCGAACGGAAGAGTGAGAAGTGGACGAGGACGTCATCGTGATCGGCGCCGGGGTCAGCGGGCTGACCACCGCGATCTGCCTGGCCGAGGCGGGCCGCAGGGTGCGGGTGTGGACGGCGGAGCCGACCGCCTCGACGGTGTCGATGGTGGCGTCGGCGTTGTGGGGGCCGTCGTTCGTAGAGCCGGTGGACAGGACGCTCGCCTGGAGCGAACGGTCGCTCGCGGCCTTCCAGGAGCTGGCCCTCCTGCCGGAATCGGGCGTGCGGATGGCCTCGGTGGTGACGGTCGGCGAGTTGCCGCCCGCCTCGATGTTGCCGCCGCAGGTCACGATGATCCCCGACCTGCGTCCCTGCGAACCGGACGAGCTTCCCCCGGAATTTCCGGCGGGCTACCGGGCGACGATGCCGCTCATGGACATGCCGCGCTACCTCGCCCATCTCACCGCGCGACTGGAGGCGGCCGGCGGCACGATCGAGCTCCGCAGGGTGGACTCGCTGTCCGAGGCGGCCGAGGCGGCGCCCACGATCGTGAACTGCTCCGGGCTGGGCGCGCGTGAGCTGGCAGGGGATCCCGAGGTCAGGCCGGTGTGGGGGCAGTTCGTGGTGCTGAGCAACCCGGGACTGACCGAGTGCTTCCTGGAGCTCACCACGGCCACCGAGTCGACGAGCTTCACCCCGCACGCCGACCGCGTCCTCTGCGGCGCCATCGCCGTACCCGACGCCACCGGGACCGAGCCGGATCCCGAGCTGACCGCGCGAATACTCGACCGCTGCCGCCGGATCGAGCCGCGCCTGGCGGACGCCGAGGTGCTCGGCACGCTGGTCGGCCTGCGTCCCGGCAGGTCATCGGTACGGGTCGAGGCGGAGACGATCGGCGCGGCTCGCTGCGTGCACAACTACGGGCACGGCAGCAGCGGCGTCAGCCTGTCGTGGGGCTGCGCGCAGGAGGCCGCCGCTCTGGCCCTCGACCGGTCCTGAGCCCACCCCGTGTGTACGAGGCGGCGAACCGGCCCTCCGGCCCGGGTCCGCGGGCAGGCGCTGGACCTCGTCATACGTCAACTGCTGGTCCATGAGGAAAAACGGGTTTGGCTTCCGTGGCGGGGTCAGGCGGCCCTTGGCCGGCCGGGTGGACAGTTTCACGGTCCTGCCGTCGATCGATTCGTCCCAGGTGGAGGGGGAGCCGTCACGCCCCCACGCCTTCTTGTCCTGCGCGGTCTTCGGCAGCGACCCCAGCTCCCGGTATCCCAGCCACGACCGCCCGTCGGGCGCGCAGGCAGCGGGCCGAGATCATGTTCAGCCCGGTGTACGCCGACGAGTTCTCCGGCACCGCGGCCGTCAAATCCGAGCTGAAGAAGGTCGCCGAAGGGCTCACCTCCACCCTGTAATGCCGCATTTGATCGCCACCTCCGGGACGACTAGCCTGATCGCCGTGCTGCCGGGACGCGGGGCCGGGGCGATCGCGCCACGACGAGTTACCACGGAGTTTGGGACCGACTGACGATGAGCGCAGAAGAGGATTTCATGCAGGTCGGCGCCGAGCTGGCCGACCTGGGTGTACGGGTCTCCAGGATGATGGGGAGCCCCGCGCTCAAGGATCGGGCGGGGAAGGTGTTCGCGAACCTGCTGAAGGACGGCGCGATGGCGTTCCGGCTGGTCAGGGACACTCCCGAACACGCGGCGGCGCTCCAGCTGGCCGGGGCGTGCCTGTTCGACCCCTCGGGTCAGGGCCGGGTGGTGAAGGACTGGGTCGTCGTCCCCCACTCCTCGGCCGACACATGGACGGACCTGGCCGAGGTCGCCCTCAGCCGCCCCCGCTGACCGCCGTCTTCGGTGACCTGGCCGGGAGGGCGGGCCGGGCAGGAGGTCGATCGGCGCGGAGTAAGGTTTCGCCGTGGCGCGCGAACTACTGCGGGTCAGGCCGCATCGGGACCTGCTCCGGTCGTCGCGGACCGTCCATGAGTGATTGCTTTCTGCGTCCGGGTGCACGTCAAACAGCGTGACGGCGTTGAGGACCGGTGGAGTTTCACAACCTCGTGAAACTCTCCGCAGCTACGACATCCCGAGCCATGAGGCGAACCGGGACAGCGACTGTGGCCGGCGCCGCTCCAACTCGTTGAGCATGCGCACCGTCTCGCGCACCATCGGATGGTTGCGTGTCTGCTGCGGCGCGACTCGCCGTGCCTGGTGCAAGGCATCAAGGGACTTCTGCCGGTCCCCGTGATACAGCCAGCCGCGCGCGAGGTCGATATAGAAGTGACCCAGCCGGACGGGTGCGACGCTCTGCGGAAGTACGGCCTGGCCGGCACACTCCACCGCGGCTGCGCCGTCGTACATCTCGACGGCGACCGTCACCTCATGGAAAGTCACGTTGGAGTGCCCGAACTCCATCCCGTAGTAATTGCTGTCCGCACCGAGCATGTCGGCTGCCTGGCGAGCATGCCGGATGTGGTCGGTGGCGCGCTGTCGGTCGTTGGCGCGGGCGGCGAATACCGCTGAACGCAAGTGCGCGGCGCCGTACACGCTCAACTCGGGTCGGCTGAGCTGGTCGAGATGGTCGCCGATACCCCCACGGACACGATCAAGCAGGAGGATGCCCTTGTCGTAGGAGGCTGCGGCCAGGAACAACGTGGACCGCTGCCACTGCGTTCGGGCCACTCTCAGCGGATCCTGGGAAGCGTGGGCGGCGGACGCGACGCGGTCCATGGCGAGACTGCGCAGGTCGAAGTATCCGAGCGTGTAGGCGATCGCGGTAACGCCGGTGTATGCCTCTGACAGGAGGCCGAATAGTTCTTCTCGTCGTGCGCCCTCGCTGGAGTGAATCGCTCGCGTGAGCTCTTCGAGCAGGCCAGGGAGCATTTCCCCGAGTTGGATGTAGCGAGCCCGCCGACCAAGATCGGACGCGCGCCGTACATCGGCCTTTATCTGCTCGATCGACGGAGCTGGTACGTCTTCGTCGGGCAGATCCCATGCCAACATGGCCTGTCGGATCTCAGGGATCCTCTGGTGAATACGATCCAGACGTTCGTCAGCGTCGCGGTACGGCTGGCCGGTGAGACGTCCGAGCGGTACCCGCAGTGCGCGGGCGGCAGCGGTGATGAGTGCCTGCGTGGCCGGTTTGTGCCCGCTCTCGACTTGAGCGATGAGACTTTTCGAGCAGGGGACGCGATCCGCCAACTGCTGCTGAGTAAGTCCGCGAAGCTTTCGCGCCTGGGCTATGCGCCGCCCGATCGTGTCTCCACCGGATGGGGTTGGCGTACTGGCCTCACGCATGACGGGCCCCGTGTGTGTCCTGTATTGGTCTCAACAGCGACAGGCTATGTGCGGGGCTTTCTCGCTGTCATGCGGTTGCTCATCGGGTCAGGCAGTTCGAGCGAAGCGCGGTTGGGGCGGGCGTACGAGGCCCAGCCGGTAACCGTCTCACGGGTGGGTTGACTGGCGCCGGAGGCGCCGGAATTGGGGCGGGTGAGCGGAGCGAAGTCCTTCAGGGGTCGGGGCTTGGCCCGACTGGAGAAGCGTCTGAGCTCCCTGGCGCGGAGCGCCTGTGAGTGAAGTCCCTTTTTTTAGTCGGCGAAGGTCCAGGCCAGGTGGGATAAGGCGGCGTCGGCGTAGTGGCGGGGGCCCGTGCTGAGACCATAGGCGAGGTCTTCGATCAATGCGCAGCGGGCGTAGAAGATGACTCTTGATCTGTCTTCCTGGGTCAGGTCGAACTCGTAGTGGGTCAGGGTCAGGGCGAAGATTTCGGGGCCCAGGTCGCGGTAGATGAGGGCGAAGTCGTGGGCCGGGTCGGTGATGGCCGCGTCCGTCCAGTCGATGATGCCGGTGATCTCGCTCGTTGCCGCGTTCACCAGGACGTGTTCCGCGCCGAGGTCGTTGTGGCAGAAGCGCAGGGAGCGGGGTTCGTCCGGTGGGTTGTCGTGGAGGAAGCGCTCCACCAGTGGTCGCTGGGGCTCGGGGACGTAGTGTTCGACGTCCCGGTAGTCCAGTTCGGCGTCCTGGAGGAGGGTGGGTGCGGGGTAGACGTCCAGGGGCGCGAGGTCGCGCATGTGGCCGGGGGCGGCGCCGTGGATGGCGCTGAGGAAGGTGCCCAGGGGTTCGGCCAGGAGTTCGGGGCGCAGGCCGTCCAGGATGTGGTTGAGGGGTTCGCCGGTCAGCTTGCGGTAGGCGATCGTGCCGGTCTCGTCGTCGGCGAAGACGACTTCGGGGACCGGCAGCGGCGACAGTTCCCTGACGGCCGCCAGGCGGGCGACCTCCTGCCGGTTCGCCTGGGGGTCCGCCACCCGGCTCCGCCGCAGCAGCAGCTCTTCGTTGACCTCGTACACGAAGTTGTCGAGGCCGTGGCCGAGCCGGCGGACGGAACGTACCCGGTAGTCGGGTAGGTGGCGGGCCAGCAACGCACGGATGTCGCCAGTCACACTCCGCACCCTAAGCCGGTGATGTCCGGCATGCGAGTTATTTCGGAAGCTGTGCGCTACTTCAGGGCCCCCGAGGTGAGGCCGGACTGGATCTGGCGCTGGAAGACCGTGTAGACGACCAGCATGGGCAGGATGGCCAGGGTGAGGGCGGCGAACAGGGCCGACCAGTCCTGGTCGTATCCGGCGGCGGTGGAAATGTCGGCGATGCCCATGGTCAGCACCCACTTGTCCCGTTCCTGGAGCAGGATCAGCGGCAGCTGGTACTGGTTCCACTGGCCCAGGATGTTGAAGATCGTGATGCTGATGATGCCGGGTCTGGCCATCGGCAACATGATCTGGAAGAACACCCTGGTGTGGGAGGCGCCGTCCACCATGGCCGCCTCCCCCACCGCCGTCGGCAGCGTACGGAAGAAGGCCGACAGGAAGAAGATCGTGAAGGGCATCGAGTACGCGATGTAGACCAGCACCACCCCCGCGTGCGTGTTCAACCCGATGAACGGACCGATCACGGGCAGGTTGCCCATGTTCTGCACGACGAAGAACAGCGGGGTCAGCGCCAGGTAGACGGGAAAGGCCAGCCCCGAGACGAACAGCAGGTAGATCGCCCGGTTGCCGCGGAAGGAGTAGCGGGCCAGCACGTACGCCGCCATCGACCCGATGAGCATCGTCCCGAACGTACTGAAAGCGACCACGACCACGCTGTTGAGCACGTACTGACCGATGTGCGCCTGCTCCCACGCCCTGGCGAAGTTGTCCCAGCGCAGCGTGGCCGGCAGCGACCAGGCGTCGCCGAAGATCTCCTCCTCGCTCTTGACCGAGGCCAGGAACGTCCACAGGATCGGGATCACCACGAGCAGCGTCCAGATCAGCAGCGCCAGGTGCGTCAGCACCCCGAGAGGACCGAGCCGGCGCCGGCGTTCCTCGCGGGCGATCTTCCGCGAGTTCGCCGCCGTCCACGAGATCATCGTTGTCATCAGTACTCAATTCGTTCGCGCCGGGACAGCCGCAGCGACAGGATCGCGAAGCCGACCGTGAAGAAGAACATCACCACGCCCAGCGCCGAGGCGTAGCCGAAGCGGAAGTGTTCAAAGGCGGTGCGGTAGATCTCGGCGGCCATCACCGTGGTCGACCGGTCGGGCCCGCCGCGTTGCAGGGTCATCACCCAGACGATCGCGAAGACGTCGAGCGCGAGGATGCCCAGGTAGACCCAGGCGACCTGGACGGTGTCCCAGAGCAGCGGCAACGTGATGCGGAAGAACAGGCTGATCCGGCTGGCGCCGTCGATCTGCGCGGCCTCGAACATGTCCTTCGGGATCGAGGCCAGGCCGGCCGAGAACAGCACGACGTAGAAGCCGACCGCCTGCCAGACCATGACCCCGAGCACCGACCAGAACGCGATGTCGGTGTCGGACAGGAACCCGACCGGGTCGAGCCCGAGCGCCATGATCGGGCCGTTCAGCATGCCGCTGGCGTCGGGCCGGAACACCTGCTGGAACAGCACCGCGACCACGGCCACGGCCAGGACCTGCGGGAAGAAGAAGACCACCCGGTAGAACTTGGACCCGCGGATCCCCGTCACGCCCTGCGCCCCTCCGACGTTGAGCAGGAAGGCGAAGAACAGGGCGATGACGATCGTGATCAGCGGCAGCAGGACGAGCAGGGCGGCGTTGTGCGTGACGGCCTTCCAGAAGACGGTGTCGTTGAACAGCCGTACGAAGTTGTCCAGGCCGATGAAGTTTGGCGTGGCCGTCACTCCGCGCCAGTCGGTCATCGCGATGTAGAACGCCTGGGCGTACGGGGCGATCACGTACACCAGGTAGAGAATCACCGGGGCTGCCAGGAACGAGGTGATGAACAGCCCGCGGCGATACCTGTGGAAAATCATCAGCGCTTGTACTTCTTTATCGAGGAGTCGTTCTTGATCTCGTCGGCCTTCTTCTGCAGGCGTTCGAGGTACTTGTCGGCGGTCAGCCCGCCCGACATGAGCTCGCCGGTGGCGGCGATGGCCTCGTCCTTGAGCGGGCCGTACCAGTTGAACCAGCGGTAGTAGACGGCGTTGGCGCCCGCGTCGGCGACCGCCTTGGAGGCGCTGGTGACGCCCGGGGAGATGTCGCGGCCCTCGGTGGCGCCCTTGACCACGGTCAGGGTACGCACGAGCGCGCTGAAGTCGCCGGCCGCCTTCTTCGACAACATGGCCCGCAGGTACTCCAGGCCCGCCTGCGGGTGGGCGCTCCTGGCGGAGACGATGAAGTTCTCGCCCGGCTGGGTGTGCAGGGTGCCGTAGGGCAGCTTGTCGGAGCCGGTGACGTCGGGGATCGGGAACATGCCGTACTCGAAGTCGTCCGGGGTGGTGGTCTTCTGCTCGTTCTCCAGCCACGAACCGGAGGGCAGCATGGCCACCTTGTACTTGTTCTGGGCGGTCTGGGTCTGCACGTGGTCCAGGCCGGTGGTGCCCTCCATCAGGTACTTGGCGCCGACCTCGGCCCAGGCCGTGGCCGCCGTCTTCATGGCCTCGGTGGTCCAGGCGCCGTCCTCGAGGTTGTCGATGTTGACCAGCACCTCCTGGCCGCCGATCTTCGCGGCCATGGTGAGCAGCGGCTCGTAGAGGTACTGCGGGAACTTCCCGGCATAGGTGAAAGGCGCCATCTTGCCGGACTTCTTGATGGTCTCGCAGAGCGCGATGAAGGCGTCCCAGGTCTTCGGGATCTCCCAGCCGTTGTCCCTGAAGACCTTCTGGGAGTACCAGATGCCGTGGATGTAGTTGACGTAGCCGAGGACGCTGAACTTGCCGTCGTACATGCCGATGTCGATGACGGACTGGTCGATGGTGTCCCTGACCTTGACGTTCGGGTCGTCCCAGCTCGGCGCGTCCAGCAGCGCGGTGAGGTCCTGGAGCTGACCGTCCTGGGAGAGGGCGCCGAAGTCCATGAAGTTGGCGCCGGAGTTGTCGATGACCTCCGGCGGGTTGCCGCCCGCGAAGCGCGGCTGGAGGATCTTGGTGATCTCCTTGGTGGCGTTGTGCTTGACCTCGACGCCGGCGTACTTGGACTTGAACAGCGGCTGGTGGATGTTCTTGGCGTAGTCCTGGCCGAAGCCGCCGTCGAAGATCCAGACCTCCAGCGGCTTGTCACTGGCCACGCCGAAGGGGTTGGCCGCGCTGGTCGCCGCCGGGGCCGCCGAGCTGGTGTTGGCGGGCGGGGCCGCCGGCGTGGCACACGCGGCCAGCGCGCCCGCCACGGGCACCAGCGCGGCGCCTCGCAGAAGCTCGCGCCTGCTGATGTGGGGGGTGTGAGGCATGATGGCTACTCCTGATCTTTCATGTTCCGCGTCTGATACGCCCTGCGTAGCGGCTCTCCAGGGCTTGGTTGTGCTCGTCGCCGCCGGCCACGTTGGCCGACAGGTAGATGGGCGGCCTCTCGCCGAGCGCGAGGAGCCCGTCCACCGCCTCGGTGACCACCAGTTGCGCCAGCAGGGCCGAGGTGATCGTGGAAACCGCACCGTAGCTGCCGCCGCCCGGCAGGTCGAGGATGGCGTCCCCGTACGGCGCGCCGTTGTCCAGCACCACGTCGGCCAGCTCCAGCAGCTTGCCGCCCGACGGGTGGCGGGAGGTCATGCGGCTGCTGTGCTCGACCGAGGTGATCGCGATCAGCGGGTGGCCCCGGTCCTTGACGATCCTGGCCAGCTCGACGACCGTGCCGTTCACGCCGGAGCTGGAGATCAGCACGAACACGTCCTCGGGCGCGACCGGCGCGAGGTCGTAGATCTGGTGGGCGATGGCGGGGTCGCGTTCCAGCTCGGGGGTGAGCACGCTCGGGGGCTGCCCGCCGTACAGGACGAGGTCCCTGGGGCTGAGGCGGTTGCTCGGCACGAGGCCGCCGGCCCGGCCGGCGATCTCCATGGCGATGGCCTCGGAGTGCCCGGAGCCGAAAGCGTTTACCAGACCGCCTGCCCGGATCCCGGCGACGAGCAGCGCCGCCGCCCTGCTGACCGGCTCGGCCTGGCTCTCGGCGACCTGGCGTGCCAGATCCAGGACCTTGCTTGCGTACGTCATTCAGCCTCTTCCCACGCGGTGGCTTTCCACGGCGCTGATCGTGCGCTCGAACGCCTCGTTCGTGCGTTCAAAGGTGCGTTGCGCGATGGCCACGTATACCGCGTCCAGCACGAACACCTGCGAGTGCACGGCGGCCAGGCCGCCGAGCCGGAACGTGGTCTCCCTGCTCGCGGTGGTCAGCACCAGGTCGGCGAGCTCCGCCAGCGGGGAGCGGGCGAAGGAGGTGACGGCGACCGTCAGCGCGCCGTGGCTGCCCGCCTCCGCGAGCGCCTCCATGACCTCCCTGGTACGGCCCCGGTGGCTGATGCCGATGGCCACGTCGCCCGCCTTCATCAGCGCCGCCTCCGACAGCGCCATGTGCGCGTCGCCCGCGCTCCAGCCGGGGATGCCGATGCGGCGCAGCCGGCCTTCCAGCATGGTCGCGACGTCGCCGCTGGTGGAGACGCCGACGAGGAGCACGCGCGGCGCGGCCACGATGGCGTCGGCGACCTGGGCGACGACGTCGAGGTCGAGCCCTGCGGCGGTGTCCTGGATCAGCCTCGTGTCGGCCGCGGCCATCACCTCGATGGCGGCGTCGAGCGGGTCGTCGGGGCCGATCTCGTGGCCGACGCCCGCGCCCCAGCCCGCCTGGGCGGCCCTGCCGGTCTCGGTGGCCAGGGCGACGCGCAGTTCGGCGTAGCCGGAGAAGCCGAAGGCGCGGCAGAACCGGGTCACGGTCGCGGGCGAGCTGCCCGCGCGTTCGGCCAGGGCGATGATGGTCGACCGGGCGGCCTCCGCCGGGTCGCCGAGAATCACCTCGCCGACTCTGCGCAGAGCCTCCGGCAAACCGGGTAGTTCCGTTTCGACGCGCGCGAGCGCTCCTGAAGTCACGAATATTCCTTCCGAATACTCGGTCTTCTGGCGAAAATTATTCTTGCTTCCCTGTCGCGTCAACCCCCACACTCGGACCGTGACGCAATCGCTAGTGGTCGGTGTCGATGCCGGTGCCACCTCGACCCGGGTCGCCGTGCACCGGCTGGACGGGACGCGGGTGGGGTACGCGCAGGCGGGGGCGGGCAATCCCACCGCCCACGGGACGCGCGAGGCGGTGGCCGCCGTCGAGCAGGCGCTGGTCGGGGCGCTCGGGGAGCTGGCGGGCTCCCGGGTGGTCGCGTCGATGGCGGGCGTCGCCGGGCACGTGGATGAGATGGTGCCCGCGCTGGCCGAGGTCTGGGCCGCGCACGGCATCGCCGCGCCGCCGCGCTACACCGATGACGTGCTGATCGGCTATGCGGCGGGCACGCCCGAGCCCGACGGCTCGCTGCTGCTGTCCGGTACGGGCGCGGTCGCGGGCCGGATCGTGGACTTCGAGCTGGACGCGGTCGCCGACGGCCTGGGCTGGCTGCTGGCCGACGAGGGCTCCGGCTTCTGGATCGGCCGCCGGGCGGTCAAGGGCCTGATCGCCGCCCTGGACCGGGGCCTGCCGGCTCCTTCCAACGACCGCCTGGACCGGGACCTGCCGGCTCCTCACAACGGCCGCGGCGTGCTGGCCGAATCGATCGTGGCGCACTTCCTCGGCGACAAGCGGCCCGGCTCGCCCCGCGAGACCGCCCTGCGCATCGTCCGGCAGGCGCAGGCCGCCCCCGTACGCCTGGCGGAAGTTGCCGCCCTGGTCAACCGGGCCGCCGAGGCGGGCGACCCGGCCGCGCTCAAGATCACGGATGAGGCCGCCGGGGCGCTGGTCGCCATGTTGCGTCGGGTGCAGGCGGCCGGGCCCGTGGTCCTCGCGGGCAGCGTGCTGACCAGCGAGGGCCCGGTACGGCGGGCGGTGATCGAACTGCTGGCAGCCGAACGGGTCTCGACGGCGGCCGACGCGGCGGGCGCGGCGGCCTGGCTGGCGGCCCGCCCCCTGTTGTCAGAGGCCGATGCCGCAGCCTGTCACGCCGCGTTCACAGCAGGCACTTGATCGGGCTCCTCGATCAGCCCGGCGCTTGGCCTATGACCTTCGGCGCTACGCGGCCTCACCCAACAAACCATGCGCCATATCGACATCGTCCTGACGTCCTCTGCTTGCCCCGAAGAGTTGCTCATGCCGAGGACCGTAGGTCTGGTCGTCTCTCCTTGTCTACATGAAGAGATGGCTCTGTCTATTCAGACAGAACGATATGAGGTCTCTTTCCCGTCTTGGCCTATGTTGTCTACGTGCTCGACTACGACGGAGACACCCACGTCTACATCCAGATCGCCGACATCCTGCGGCGGCGCGTCTCCGAACTCTCCCCCGGCAGTCCGGCGCCCAGCGAGGCCGAGATCCAGCAGGAGTTCGGGGTCGCCAGGACGACCGCCAGGCGCGCGGTTCGCCTGTTGCGTGAAGAGAGGCTCATCTACACCGTTCAGGGAGAGGGGACATTCGTCGGGCCGTCCCCGGATGCACCGCGACAGAAGCGAAAAGTGCCGCTTTACCAGCAGATCGCCGCAGAGGTCAGCGATCAGATCAAGGCAGGAGATTATCCGCCACGACGGCCCATTCCAGGCGAAGCAGCACTGGTGAAGCGGCATGGTGTGGCGCGTGAGACCGTGCGGCGGGCCATGGCGCTCCTGCGGGAGCAGGGGTGGATCTATACCGTGGCTCAGCGCGGCAGTTACGTCTCGCCGAAAGAATCTTGGCCGGACACCTGACTTTGCCTGTCCGCTTGTATCGACATGTCTACGATTTGAGCATGCTCGACCGTGATGGCCCGACACCCATCTACCTGCAAGTCGCCGAGGTGATCCAGGAACGGATCGCCAGCGGACAGTTCCGGATCGGCGAGCCAGTGCCGAGCGAGGCGGCGCTGGAGGCGGAGTTCGGCATCGGGCGCACGACCGCACGCAACGTGGCCAGGGAGTTGCGCCGACAACGACTCGTCCACACCGTCACGGGCGAGGGAACCTTCGTCGGGCCTGCGGGCGTGTCACGGGTGAAACCGTCCAGGGCCGTTCACGCGCGCATCGCCTCGGACCTCGTCGCCCGCATCAGGCGCGGTGAGCTCCGGCCGAACCGGGCGATTCCCAGTCCACAGGCGCTGATGTGGCAATACGGGGTCGCCAAGTCCACCGCGCGCCGGGCCGTCTCGCGGCTGCGGGAGCAACGATGGGTCTTCACGGTGCCGCAGCGGGGCACGTACGTGTCGGATCCGGCGCAGTGGCCCGAGGTCAGCCCTTGACCGCACCCGCCGTCATGCCCGTGCCGACGCGGCGTTGCAGGAACAGGAACAACGCCAGCACCGGCAGGGCGAACAGGCTGGCGGCGGCCATGGTCGCGCCCCAGTCCGTGCCGAACACGTCGCGGAAGGACGACAGCCACACCGGCAGCGTACGTTTGTCCTGGTCCTTGATGATCAGCACGTTGACGAAGGCGAACTCGTTCCAGGCGGTGATGAAGCCGAACAGCGAGGTCGCCATCAGCCCGGGGGCCAGGAGCGGGAAGACCACCCGGCGGAAGGCCGTCAGCCGGCTACAGCCGTCCACCTGCGCCGCCTCCTCCAGTTCCGGCGGGATCGCGGCCAGGAAGCCGCGCAGTGTGACGATCGTGAACGGCAGTGTGATCATGAAGTACACGCCGGTGAGCATGGCCAGCGAGTCCAGCAGTTCGGTGTCGCGGGCGATGATGAAGACCGGCACCAGCAGCGCCTCCCACGGCGCCATCTGCGCCGCGAACACCGCCACCACGAACGCGCCGCGCCCCCGCCAGCGCATCCTGGCCACCGCGAACGCCGCCAGCAGCGACACCACCAGTGCGATCAGCACGGCCGCGACCGTGACCACGAGGCTGTTGCGCCAGTAGGTCCAGAAGCCCGGCGCGTTCACGGCGGTGACGAAGTGGTCGAGTGTGGGGTTGGCGGGCCAGAAGGTGGGGGTGTCCGCCTGGATGTCCCTGGTCGGTTTGAACGCGGTCAGGAACATCCAGTAGACCGGGAAGATCGTCACGACGAAGGCGCCGATCGCCGTCGTGTTGAGCAGGAGCCGCTTCGCTGTGGCTTTAAGCCTCACTGCGCACCATCCGGCGTAGGTTGCTGATCAGGGCCACGGCGAGGATGAGGACCGTCAGCATGGCCACCGCCGAGCCGAGGTCGTACCGGTGCAGCACGCGGGCGATCTTGAACGCGTACACCGGCAGGGTGGTCGTGGCGTCGTCGGGGCCGCCCTGGCTGAGCACCCAGATCTGCGGGAAGCACTTGGCCACCCAGATCACCTCAAGTGAGGTGATCAGCGCGAAGATGGATCTGAGCATGGGGAAGGTGACCTTCGAGAACACCTGCCAGGCGGTGCCGCCGTCGATCCTGGCCGACTCGAACAGCTCCACCGGGATCGTGGTCAGCCCGGCGTAGAGGGTGAGCGCGGCGAACGGGACCGACTGCCACACGACCAGGATCACCAGTACGGCGAACGTGGCCGGGCCGCTGGCGAACCACGTGTACCCCTGGAAGGAGTCGAAGCCCAGCGTGACCAGCAGCCAGTTGACCACGCCCAGCTCCGACTGGAACAACCACTGGAATACCGTGGTGGCCGCGATGATCGGCGTCGCCCACGCCAGCGCCAGCGCGCTCATCAGCGCCAGGCGCAGGCCGCGGCGCAGGCGCGGGAGCATAAGGGCCAGGCCGGTGCCCAGGCCCACGATGAGCACCACGTTGATCGCGGTCCACGCCAGCGTGCGCAGCACCACCTGCCAGAACTCCGGGCCGCTGAGCAGTTCCGCGTAGTTCTCCAGGCCGACGAACGCCGCGCCGCCCCTGATCAGCTCGCCCATGCGGAAGTGCTGGAAGGAGATCACCGCCGCCTTGAGCAGCGGATAGAGCAGGAGGAAGGCCCCGCCCGCCACCGTGGGGGCGATGAGCAGGTAGGGCCAGAGCGAGCGGTCCCCGGTCCGCATTCAGGATCCGCTGTTCAGCGTGGTGGTGATCGATTCGGAGGCCTTCTTCGCCTCCGCGGCCGGGTCGCCGCCGGCGAGTGCGGCGGTCATGTACTGCTTGATCACGGAGGTGGCCTCGACGGCGGCCCAGTTGGGGGTGTTCGGGGTGGCCCGGCCGGTGGCGGCGCCCTTGGCCATGGCGGCGGTGCCCTCGTCGCCGGAGAGCACGCCGGCCAGCGAGGTACGGTTCGGCACGAAGCTCATGGCCTTGGCCAACTCCGTCTGGAACTGCTCCCCCGCCAGGGCCTTGACCAGCTCGTACGCCTCCTCCTGGGACTTCGAGGCGGCCGGGATGATCAGGTCGGAGCCCCCGGTGAAGACGGTGCCGGGTTTGTCGGCCGTCTTGCCCGGGATGGGGAAGAAGCCCATCTTGTCCTTGAGCTTGCCGTCCACCTCCAGGACGCGGGCGGCGATGCCGGGCACGGCGATGATCTGGGCGACCTTGCCCTGCGCGAACACCTCGTGCTGGGGCGGGTTGGCCTCGTCGGCGTCCTTGGGGCCCTTGCCGAGGGCCTGGAGCCGGCGGTAGTAGTCCATGCCGGCCAAAGCCTGGGGCGTGTCGAGCGCGCCCTTCCACTTGCCGCCCTCCTGGACCGCCAGGTCGCCGCCCTCGTCCCAGACGAAGCCGGCGAGCGCGTACCAGGTCTGACCCGCCAGATAGATGCCCTGATTACCGTCTTTATTGAGCTTTTTCGTGATTTCTAGCCATTCGTCGCGGGTGGTGGGGGGCTCCTTGATGCCGGCCTCGGCGAACAGGTCCTTGTTGTAGACGACCACGCGGTTGGCCGCGTACCACGGGATGCCGTACTGCTTGCCGTCGATGTTGCCCGGCTGCGCCAGGCCGGGCAGCCAGTCCTCCCCCTTCAGCTCGCTCACCTTGGCGGTCAGGTCGCTCACGCCGCCGCTGGCCGAGTACTGGGCGACCTGGGTGTTGCCCACCTCGATCACGTCGGGGGCGTCGGTGCTGGCCAGCGCCGCGGTGACGCGCTCGCCGATGCCGTCCCACGCCTGGATCTGCGGCTTCAGGTCGATGCCCTGGTGCGCCGCCTCGTACTCGGTCTCGAACTTCTTCA
Source organism: Nonomuraea sp. NPDC050404 (assembly GCF_040655495.1). NCBI lineage: Bacteria > Bacillati > Actinomycetota > Actinomycetes > Streptosporangiales > Streptosporangiaceae > Nonomuraea > Nonomuraea sp. NPDC050404. The sequence goes on along the minus strand of NZ_JBFAKB010000021.1, from coordinate 182,559 downwards.
GCAGTTCCTGGGTGACGCTGCCGTCCATGATCCAGACGGTCAGTTCCTTGGGTCCCGCCGCTTGGGGCTCCTCGGCGGTGCTGCCGCACGCGCCCAGCGTGAACACGGCCGCCAGGGCCAGGATGCGGTGTTTCATCAGTGTTCCTCTTGATGGGGGGTGTCCGCGCCCGCCCGCGCGGGGCGGGCGCGGGGCTTCGTCACGGGTTGGGGACGGTGTCCTTGAAGGCGGTGCCGGCCGTGCGCAGTGCGGCGACCCTGCTCAGCACCTGGGCGGGCGCGACGACCTCGTTCTTGCTGTGGTAGAGGTAGTCGACCTGCTGCCGGTACGTACGCGTCCCCGTGGCCCCCTGGAGATCGATGAACCACTGGTTGAACATGATCCACATCAGGGTCTCGGGATAGTAGATGTCACCGTGGTCGGCGAACAGGCGGCCGTCCACGTAGTACTTCATCCGCCCGCCCGAGACCTGGATGACCAGGTCGTGCCAGCCGGCGAAGCTCGTACGCTCCTCGGTGTGGGTGTTGACGGCCTGCCAGGGTTCGCCCTGGTAGGTCTCCCAGCTCGTGGCGTACAGGATGTTCGACGGCTCGCCCCAGCCGCCGTTCGGCAGGTACTCGAAGTCCAGCTCGCCGTAGTCGGGGTCCAGGTTGTAGCGCAGCGGGGTGATGGTGAAGAAGGTCTGCACCACGTGCTCGCCGTCGGGACCGCTGGTCGGGGCGTCGCTGAAGCGCACGCGGGCGGCGTAGGTGCCCTCGTGGAACTTGCGGTTAGTGGTGGACAACTCGGTCTGTACGGTGCCGGCGGCGGTGCCGTTCGTCGAGGAGTCGAGCGTGAGGAGACCGCCTGGGAACGAGACGGCCGAGGGCGACCAGGTGGCGCCGGGCACGCCGGGGCCGCCGGAGCTGCCACGGACCGTCCAGCCGCGCTGGGCCAGCCGGGGGTCGTTCGAGCCGGTGTAGGTGAAGTCGTCGAACAGTTCGCCTGAGCCGCCGCCCGGAGGCGTGGTCGGGTCGGGGTCGGGCTCGTTGCCCGTGGGCTTGCCCCAGGCGAGCTGCCCGTTGACGTAGACGGCGATCTTGTCCCAGTTGGCGTAGGAGGTGCCGGGGCCGTAGGAGTAGTCGTCGCTCTGGGTGAAGTTCTGCCAGTCGGCGCGATAGAAGCGCAGCTGCATGTCGCCGGTGTCCTGGCCGGGGTTGAGGTTGCCCGAGGTGAAGCCCACCTCCAGGTACTGCTTGCCGCCCTCCTGCGGAGCGAATCGGCCGGTGATCGTGGAGCAGCCGATCACCGCCCAGGAGCAGGCGAACCTGTACGACTCGGTGCCCGTCAGGTAATAGCGGATCTTGACCTGGCTGAGCGGGATCGTGGTCGTGCCGGAGTTGAACAGGCGCAGCCAGGGCTCGGCCTGGGCCGTGGTGGCGCCGGGGGCGCTGGTGCGGTACTGCAGGCGGACGGCCTGGTCGGCGCTGGCTGCCGGGGCGACCAGGAGTCCGACGGCCAGCGCGGCGGGCAGGGCTAACGAGAGAAGCAGTTTTCCGAAATTTCGGGACATGGGCGGGGTTCTCCTTGCGGTTGTGCGGCCCCCGAAATTTGTGCATGCCTAACTGAGGTGGTGGCGCTGTGTGCTGAGCTCAGGCGGGTGCTGAGCTCAGGCGCCGCGGCGGATGCGGCCCGCGTACAGGGCCTCCAGCCTGAGGTTGTGGGCGTCGCCCTCGGGGACGTTCGCCGAGAGGTAGACGGGTGGGGTTTCGCCGGCTTCGAGCAGGTTGCGCACCGCCTGGGTGACGACGAGCTGGGCCAGCAGCGCGGAGGTGATCGTGGAGACGGCCCCGGTGGCGCCTCCGTCGGGCAGGGGGAGCACGGCGTCGCCGTACGGGGCGCGGTTGTCCAGGACGACGTCGGCCAGGTCGATGAGCTTGCGGCCCGAGGGGTGGCGGGAGGCGACGGCGTCGCCGTGGGCGCGGGAGGTGATCGCGACCAGGCTGTGACCGCGCTCCTTGACCAGCGTGGCGAGCTCGACGACCACGCCGTTCACGCCGGAGTTGGAGATGATCACGAACAGGTCGTGCCGCTGGACGGGGGCCAGGTCGAGGATCTTGCGGCCGACGGCGGGGTCGCGTTCGAGGTCGTAGCGGTCGAGTTCGGAGGGCGGCGCGTCGCCGTACCGGACGATGTCCCGCAACGCGAGACGGTTGGTGGGCACGAGCCCGCCGGCGCGGCCGGCGATCTCCATCGCGACGGCCTCGGAGTGGCCCGAGCCGAACGCCTGGATGACGCCGCCGCCGGTCAGCGCCTTGGTGAACAGGTCGGCGGCGCGCGTGATCTCCGGATCGTCCGGGATCGTCCGGACGAGCTCGGCGATGTGGCCGGCGAACTGTTGCGGATCTACGGTCATAAGTCCCCTTCTGGAAGGCGGTGTCCGGCCACCGCGCGGACGGTGACGTCGAAGGCCTGTTTCGTACGCTCGTAGGTCTGCTGGGCGACCGACACGTACACGACGTCGAGCACCAGCAGTTGCGAGTGGATCGCGGCGAACCCCTCCGACCTGAAGCTCGTCGCCCGGCTGGCCGTGGTGAGCACCAGCTCGGCCACCTCGGCCAGCGGGGATCGGGGCTGCGAGGTGACCGCCACGGTGATCGCGCCATGGCTGCCCGCCTCGGCCAGCACCTCGATGACCTCGCGCGTCCTGCCGCTGTGCGAGATCCCGATGGCCACGTCGCCCTGCCCGAGCAGCGCCGCGTCCGTCAGCGCGCTGTGCGCGTCGGACCTGCTCCAGGTCGGTACGCGCATGCGCTGCAGCCGGTACTCCATCTCGCTGGCCACCGCCGCGCTGCTCGACACCCCGAACAGCAGCACCCGCCCCGCCCTGGCCACGGCCTGCGCGGCCTTCTCCACCACGGCCAGGTCTAGCTGGTCGCGGGTCTCCTGGATCAGGCGGATGTCGTTGCCGGAGACGACGCCGAGCACGCGTTCGAGGCTGTCGTCGGGCAGGATCTCCTGCCCTATGTCGGTCTCCCAGGTCTGCTGCGCCACCCGGCCGGTCTCGGTGGCGATGGCCACGCGCAGTTCGGCGTACCCGGCGAAGCCGAGGGCGCGGCAGAAGCGGGTGATGGTGGCCGTGGACGTCCCGCTCCGCTCCGCCAGGTCGACGATGGTCATCCGGGCCGCCTCCGCGGGGCCTTCGAGGATGGCGTCGGCCACCTTGCGCAGGGCCTCCGCGAGGTCGGGGCGCTCGGCACTGATGCGGTTGAGAAGTTCCACGCGGTGAAAATTATGCTCAGGATCTGGTGCCGTCAAGTCCATTGCGTAATAATTTTTGACATGGATCTGGTTCTGGGCGTGGACGCCGGCGGCACCTCCACCCGGGCCGCGCTGTTCACGCTGGACGGCCGGGCGGTGCGGCGGGGGCACGCGGCCGGCGCCAACCCGGTGACCCTGGGCATGGAGCGGGCCGCCGCCCAGCTGACCGCCGCCGTTGGTGACGCTCTGGCGGGCGTCTCGCCGTCGCAGGTCAAGGGAGTGGTGGCGGGGGTGGCGGGGAGTCCTGAGGTGTGCGCGGCGCTTACCGAACGGGTCTTCCGCCGGGTCCTGCCCTTGGGCGTCGCGGAACGCGTGCCGGTACGGGCGGTCGGGGACATCGTCACCGCGTTCGCATCGGGGACGAGTGAGCCGTCGGGGAGCGTGCTCATCTCGGGGACGGGGGCCATCGCGGCAAAAATTATCGACCATCGGGCGGTGGCCGAGGCGGACGGGTACGGGTGGCTGCTCGGCGACGAGGGCTCGGCGTACTGGCTCGGCCACGCCGCCGCCCGCACCACCATCCGCCACCTCGCCGCCCGGGGGTCCGCCGGTCCGCCACCCAACGGTCAGAGGTCCGTCGGTCCGCTGCCCGATGGCGGGCGGGCCGATGGCGGGCGGGCCGACAGGGCCGGTGGGCCGGGGTTCGGTGGGGGGCTTGTGGGGCTCGTGGTGCGGCGGCTTCTGCCTGAGGGGGTGGGCGGGGATCCGGTGTCGCGGCTTGCGGCGGCGGTGCACGCCCGGCCGCCGCTCGCGCTGGCCGAGTTGGCGCCGCTGGTGAGCGAGGCGGCCGCGGCGGGCGACCCGTTGGCGATGGAGATCGTGCGGGAGGCCGCCGAACGCCTGGTCGCGACCTTGCGCACAGTGCAGGCAGCAGGACCTGTCACGTCCGAGCCCTCCGTGTCAGGACCCGCAGCGTCCGAGCCCGTCGTGCTCGCCGGCAGCGTGCTCACGGCGGAAGGCCCCGTACAGGATGCCGTACGGGGCCTTCTGGGGTCAGCCGCCGTGGCGGGCGACGCCGCAGGTGCGGCGGCCTGGCTGGCGGCGCGCCCGTTCCTGGACCAGCGCGAGTCCCGAGCGCGTCACCAGCACTTCACCCGGCCCGCCCGCTGAGCGGACCCATGGACTACTGGTTGAGCGAGGCCGGCTTGGGGCCGCCGAAGACCGGGTTCTTCGGCAGGCGCTCCTCGGTCACCTGCAGGCGCAACACGCCGGCCTGCTCCGACCGCGCCTCCCAGACGATCCAGTCGTCCCCCACCTTGGCCGACTGCTTGTCCGGATCCGCGCGCCACCCGTTGTAACCCGGCGCCGGGGTGATGATCTCGTAGACCGCCTTCAGCCCGCGCTTGCGCGTCTCGGCGAGCACCTCGCCCACCGTCTTCTCATCGACCCGGAATCCTTCGAGCATCTCCCCCTTCCTGGTGGCCGACCCCCAGTTCCGGTACTTCTCGCCGGACTCGGCGGGCCGCCCCAGCCTGATCTCGGTGCCGCCGTCGTAGTCGCGCTTCACCGACAGGGTCAACGCACATCCGGCCCGGCCGGGAGTGCAGCCCGACGGCGATGTGCCGCTGCCGATCCTGCGGTCGGTGGCGGGGCTGGGACCGGGTTCCATGCTCACGCCGGTCACCTTGCCCACCTGGGACGGCGAGGACGGTACCAGTTCCAGCCGCACGTCCAGCCCCACCGCCTTGAATGCCTCGGTGTACTTGGCGTGGTCGGCCAGCGGGTCCTTGATGGTGGCCACGTAATAGTCGCCGTCCAGCCGTATGTCCATGGCGGAGTTGGCGTAGGAGGTGGCGCCGCCGCCCAGCACGGCCGGGCCGATCACGGCCGCCGCAGCCAGCCCCGCGACCGCCACGGCCCCGGCGGCCAGGCGGCGCGGCCGGCTCCAGGAGAAGCCCCGGGACACCGACCGGACCGGCTGCGGTTCCTCGGCGGTGACGGAGGCGAGCAGCGCCCGTGCCCCCGCCCCGGACACCTGCCCGGCCAGGTCCTCGTCGCGGACTCTCGACAGGTTCTTCAGCTCGTTCATGCTGACTCCATCACAAGGTGGCCTGCGGAGACGCCGGCCCCTGCCAGCGCCTTGGAGAAGCGCTTGCGCGCCCGGTAGAGCCTGATGCGCACGGCGTTGCGCGAGCAGCCGAGCACCTTGGCGATCTCCTCGCGGTCCAGGCCCTCCCAGGCGACCAGCGAGATCAGCTCCCGGTCGTCGTCGGGCAGCTCGCGGAAGGTGCGCGCGATCGTGCCGAGCTCGACGCTGCCCTCGGGTGAGCGGGCGTACAGGTCGGCTATGTCGGTGTCGAGTGCGACGCCGGCGTGCCGGTGCCGTGCCAGGCCGCGCTGGTGGTTGGCCAGCACGTTCCTGGCCACGCCGTACAGCCAGAGTCTGGCCTCCCCGTCCGGCGGCATCGTGTCGAAGCGGCGCCAGGCGATGGCGAACGTCTCGGCCACCACGTCCGCCGCGTCCTCCGGGGAGGCGCAGCGGCGCAGGGCGTAGCCGAGTATGGGTTCGTACGTTTCCTTGTAGACGGCCTCGAACCGGATCTTCCGGTCGTCATCCACGGGCGGTCCCCATGGTCGGCCTCCTCGGGTCTCGGGATTGGAACACCCCGTACATGTCGAGGAACCAATCAGCATTTCACCCGATTTTTCACCGTACGAGCAGGGCCGCGCTCCCGTAACTGCCGCCGAACCCCGTGACCAGCGCCACCTCGCTCCCGGAACGCAGCTCGCGCACGGCCTGGGCCACGTTGTTCAGCCCGTGCACGTAACCCTCCGACAGCAGGCCGCCGTGCGGGTTCACCCAGGCGTGCCGGCGCTCCATCAGGTACGCCCCCAGCTCCCCGCGCCCGGCCAGTCCGAAGTCCTCCAGTTGCCGGGGCACCAGCCAGGAGTAGGCGTCGTAGAGCAGCGCCGCGTCCACGTCCGAAGGCCGCATCCCCGACGCCTCCCAGAGCATGGGCGCCACGTACGCCGAGAAGATCGCCGTGACGTCGGGCGCCCGGTCCATCGAGGAGCAGCCGGGCCCTCCCCCGCGCACCACGGCCCGGATGCGCGGCCCGTCGAGCACGCCGCTGACCAGCAGGGCGCAGGCCCCGTCGGTCTCCTGGCAGCAGTCCACCGTGCGCAGCGGGGTGCAGACGTACGGCCTGGCCAGGTAGTCGGCGAGTTCGAGCGGCTCGCGGCGCAGCGCACGAACGTTGCCCTTGGCGTTCTGCCTGGACTGGGCGACGACGGCGTGCAGGTGCCCGGCGGTGAGCCCGGTGTCGTGCAGGTAGCGGGTGGCGGCCAGGGCGAACATCGGAATGGGCCCGGCCAGGCCGTAGGTGAAACGTTCCTGGGGGCCGGTGGAGACGGTGTTCATGCGCCTGCCCGAGCGGCCGTTGAGCGCCCGGTAGATCAGGATGTTGCGGGCCAGTCCCACGTGCACGAGCATGGCGGCGTCGCCCAGGATGGAGGCCGCCTGGGTGCCCCCTCCCGCGATGTCGTTGTGCCAGCCGAGCCGCTCGATGCCCAGGGCCTTTGCGACCTGTACGACGGGCGCGGAGTCGTTCATGTGGTAGCTGAGCACGGCGTCCACCTCGCGCGGCCCGATCCCGGCGTCCGCGCACGCCGCCCGGCACGCCTGGACCGCCAGCTCCAGCTCGCCGAGCCCGGACCGTCTGCTCAGGGCCGTCATCCCGATCCCGGCCACGGCCGCCCGCCCCGCGAAGGGCTGCATAAGACCCTCCTTGCGCTCACGTTCACACTAGCAGCAGAGGCAAGCGCTTGCTCGGCTCCAGATCTCCGAGTTCCGGACGGCCATAACCACGTTGTTTTCCGCCCCAAGACCTCCCGCCACACCCCCGTGCGGAACCACGACACCACGCTCGACCTGGCCTTTAAGACGATTTAACGGTCAAAGGCGCGACAACTTGGCAACTGGGGACCTTCACGGGAGCTATCCCCTCTTGTAATACAGAGGTGCGATCCACCGATAGCCCATCATCATCACGCCGAGGTGAGCGATGGATTTACGCTATGTCCGGTACGCCATGGCGATCGCCCGCGCGGGCAGCCTCCGACGGGCCGCCGCCGCGCTGCATATCGCGCAGCCCACGCTGTCGGAACAGTTGCGGGCGCTGGAGAAGGAGATCGGTGTCGAGCTGTTCAGCCGCTCGTCCAGCGGTGTGACGCTCACCGAGGCGGGCGAGGCGTTCCTGGCCCAGGCCACGGTCGCCGTCGATGCCTTCGAGCGCGCCGTGGCCGCCGCCAGGAGCAAGGGCGAGACCGCCCGCCTGGGCGTGGCCGACGGGCTGGCCGACGTCGCCGCCCGCCTGCTCTCCCAGCTCCACACCGGACGCCTGCGCATGGCCCCCATGGGCACCGCCGAGCAGATCGTCTCGATCGCGGACGGCGCCCTGCAGGCGGGTCTCGGCTACGCGCCCGGCTCCCTGCCCAGGGGCGTGGGCCGGATGCTCATCCACCGCTTCCCGGTACGCGCGCTGCTGCCCCGCGAGCACCACCTGGCCTCCTACGAGGCGTTGTCCCTCTCGGACCTGGCCGGCGAGCCGCTGATCATGCCGGAGTCCGACGCGGTGGCCGGGGCCCGCCGCTTCCTGGAGGGCTTCGTACGCCACCGCCTCCACCCCCGCCTCGGCCCATCGGCCGCCACCCACGACCTGGTCATCAACCTGGTGGGCGAGGGCACGGGCTACGCGCTGTGCGTACGGGGGGACACCACAATCCCCGACACCGTAGTATCCATCCCCATAAAAGAGGACATACCGCAGATCGAAGTGGTCTTCCTCTGGAACCGCCAGTCCGACGTGAACGAGCTCGTCAGCGCGGCCCGACACCTGGCCCGCTCTGGATAGCACTATTATCCAACGATGCGCATCTCCGAACTCAGCGCCAAGTCAGGCGTGACCATCCCGACGATCAAGTACTACCTGCGGGAGGGCATGCTGCACCAGGGCGAGCAGATGGCCGCGACCAGGGCCGAGTACGACGATACGCACCTGCGCAGGCTCCGGGTGATCCGCGCCATGCTCGAAGTGGGCAGGCTGCCGGTGGCCGCGATCAAGGAGGTCGTCGCCGCCGTCGAGGACGAGTCGCTGCCCCTGCACCGCATGCTGGGCACCGCCCACTACGCCCTGGGACCGGCCGTCGAGCCCGAGTCCAGCGAGGAATGGGTGAGCGCCCGCGCCGAAGTGGACGAACTGGTCACCGAGCTGGGCCTGAACATCATGTCCTACGCCCCCACCCGCGACGAGCTGACCCAGACGCTCGTCAGGATGCGCCAGCTCGGCGTGGAGATGGACTGGGCGACGTACGCCGAAGCGGCCAAGCGGGTGGCGGCGACGGATGTCAGCGACATCCAGTTCGACGGCCCGCGCGACGAGGCGGTGGAGACGCTGGTGCTCGGCTCGGTCCTGAAGGGCAGGGCGCTGGACGCGCTGCGCCGCATGGCCCAGGAGTCGGAATCGGCCCGCCGCCTGGCACCTCCCAGCTGAAGTAGCCCTTTGGCGCACAGGGTCCCGCTAGAGCAGGCCGTTGGCGCGCAGGGTCCGTACGACACTGACCGTGACGACGCCGCGCCAGTCCAGCGACCCGGCCGCCGAGAACCTGGCGTAGTCCACGGTCCACCCGCCGTCGTCCCGCTGCTCCCCCGCCAGCCGCACCAGATCGGCCGCGATCACCTCGGGCGCGAACAACTCGCGAACCGGCCGTCCCGGCAGGGGCGCGAAGTCCAGGGGCCGCAGGGCCTCGTTCTCCGTGCCTCCCTCGACCGGGACTCGCCCGTCCTCGGGAATGTGGCCGCCGAGCCGCTTGAGCAGGTCGGCCGCACGGGGCTGGGTGTCGTACACAGCGTCGAGGAGGTGCACGGCGAACATCAGCACGTACGCGTGCGGCCGCTCCTCCATCGCCTGGATCGCGTCGAGGCAGTAGCGGGTGGCCTTCTCCAGCCACGGGTGCGCGGCCACGGCCGGGTCGTGGACGGCCACGCGATGGGCGGCGGCCGCCGAGATGGCGGTGATCTGCAGGGACGAGGTGGCCGGGTCGCCGCCCGCCCACCAGGTCGCGGTGGCGGTGGGAACCGTGAGCGGCAGCGAGAAGGGCAGCCCGCCGTCGGGGAGCGTCACCGAGTCCAGCCAGTCGCACAGCGCCACGGCGTGCGGCGAGGTCACCGGGGCGACCTCCGCGAACACCTCGAAGGCGTGCAGGGCCGCGCCCGGCTGACTCTCGGGCGAACGCAGGTCCGCCTCCAGGCCCCAGCCGTAGCCTCCGTCGGGGTTGCGGTAGGCGTCGAGCGCCGCCAGCACGGCGGCCGCGTCGCCCCGGCCCATGAGCAGGTCGTAGCAGCGGCGGTCGAGAACACGCGCGTGCCCGGCCAGGAAGCCGGGGACCGCGTCAAGGTTGGCGTTCATACGGCCATCCTGCCCAGAGCACCGCCGACCGGTCTTGTAGGTTCCGGACACGCTCGTCCCTAGACTGAGACGATGGAGGGCTCGGCGCGGGAGAGGTTCGATGCGCAGCCGGTGGCGCGGCTGGCCAGGCTGGCGCCCGGCGGGGTGCCGCGCGTGGTGCCCATCACGTTCGCGGTGCTCGGCGACCGCATCGTGACCGCCATCGATCACAAGCCCAAGACCACCACCGCCCTGGCCCGGTTGCGCGACATCACGGCCGATCCCGCCGTCAGCGTGCTGGCCGACCACTACGAGGATGACTGGACGCGGCTCTGGTGGGTGCGCGCCGACGGGCACGCCACCGTCGTGGAGCACGACGAAGCGGCACTCGACCTGCTGGCGGCCAAGTACGCCCAATACCGCGAGCGCCGGCCGGAAGGTCCCGTCATCCGCATCGAGGTGACCCGGTGGAGCGAATGGTCGGCTACTCCATGACCGTCACGGGCCGCTTGAGCAGCCACAGGGCGGCCCGCTGCAGCAGCGTGCGGTGGATCTCGTTGTCGTAGGACCTCGTGTCGTGGCCCAGCGCGTCGTAGATCACCCGCCCGCGCCGTACCGGACGCGCCCAGACCAGCGGCTGGCCACCCGAGGAGGCCAGCGGCTCGACGTCCGGCAGCACGTGCATGTCGCTGTAGACCTCGTCCACCAGGTCGAAGTCCCGCAGCCCGTCCACCACCGGATGTTTGCCGTGCACCCGCACCCCCGTCCAGCCGAGCGGCGGATGGTGGGACTTGGGCCAGGTCCAGCAGCCGCCCAGCACGCGCGGCCAGCCCTGCCAGTCGTCGAAGCAGATCGACGCCGAGTGCATGCACAGCAGCCCGCCGCCCCGGTCGAGGTGGTCCAGCAGGGTCGTACGGGCCTGCGCCGGTAAGGCGAAGCGCCACTGATCGCGCAGGTCGGCGAAGCGGTCCTGGGTCATCTGCCAGCGCAGCGCGTTGACCGTGATGAGCTGGACCTCCGACGGCTCGCTCAGCGCCCCGGCGATGTCCTCGGTGATCTCCGACTCGACCCCCACCTCGGCCAGCACCTCCGCGAGCGCGGCCGACGTGGCGGCGAAGTCGTGGAACAGTCCTCCCGACAGGATCAGATTTCTCGCCACTTGCCCAGCCCATCATGCTCAACGCGGCTTTTCCACCCCGAACCGGCCCCGGTGCGCCCACGGCCCGGGTGAGGGGGCATGATGCGAGCCGTGGACTTCGAGGACTACCGGCCGATGTTGCTGGGGCTGGCCTACCGTCTGCTGGGCAGCATGTGGGACGCCGAGGACGTGGTGCAGGAGGCGTGGCTGCGCTGGCAGGGCACCGACCGGGAGGCGGTGCGGGAGCCGCGGGCGTTCCTGGTGACGGTGGTCTCGCGGCTGGCGCTCGACCAGTTGCGCTCGGCCCGGGTCAAGCGGGAGTCCTACGCGGGGCCGTGGCTGCCCGAGCCGGTCTCGACCGCGCAGACCGGGCCGATGGACACGGCCGAGCTGCGCGACACGGTCTCGTACGCGACCCTGCACATGATGGAGCGGCTCTCGCCGCCGGAGCGGGCGGTGTTCGTGCTGCGGGAGGCGTTCGAGCTGCCCTACGAGGAGGTCGCGGAGATCGTCGGCGTGTCGGTGGCCAACGCCAGGCAGCTGCACCACCGGGCCTCCGTACGGCTGGCCGAGGGGCGTGACAGATTCCGGCCGTCGAGCGAGGAGCACACGGCGCTGCTGACGAAGTTCATGCGGGCGGCCGGGGGCGGGGACCTGTCGGAGCTCACCGAACTGCTGCACGAGGACGTCGTGGCCTACAACGACGGCGGCGGCAGGGTGAAGGCCGCGCTGCGGCCGATCTACGGGCGGGACAAGGTGCTGGCGTTCTGGAAGGGGCTGATGACCCGGTACGGGTGGGGCGAGGCGCATTTCACGGAGGTCAACGGCATGCCCGCGATCTCCACCCACATCGGCGACTACCGGCAGCTCATCATGATCGACGTCGTGGACGGCCGCGTCAGGGAGATCTACGGCGTGCTGAACCCCGACAAGCTCACGCGGGTACGCCTGGACTGAGTTCCGGCGGGCGCACGATCTATAGTCACCGATATGGATCTCGGCATCTCAGGCAAGGTCGCCCTCGTCACCGGAGGCAGCGCAGGCATCGGGCTCGCCGCCGCCAAGAGTCTCGCGCGTGAGGGCTGCAACGTGTGCGTCAGCGCCCGCGACCCGGAGAAACTCGCGGACGCGGTGGTGGAGCTGCAGGAGTACGGCAAGGTCGTGCACGCCGTGCTGGCCGACGTGGAGGATCCGGCCGCCGCCCGGCGGGTGGCCGAGGAGACGCGCGACGTGCTCGGGCCCGTGGACATCCTCGTGGCCAACGCGGGCGGGCCGCCGGCCGGCCGTTTCGACGCGCTCGGGCTCGACGACTGGGACGTGGCCATCCAGCGCAACCTGCTGGGCACCGTACGCCTCATGCACGCGGTGCTGCCCGAGATGCGTTCGCGCGGCTGGGGCCGGATCGTCACGGTCACCAGCAGGTCGGCCCGCGAGGCGATCGACGGTCTCGCGTTGTCCAACGCCATGCGCTCGGCGGTGGCCGGCGTCGTGCGCACCCTGGCCCGCGAGGCCGGCGGCGACGGCGTGCTGGTCACCAACGTGATGCCGGGCCCGATCGAGACCGACCGGCTGCGCGAGCTGGCCGGCGGTGAGGAGGCGCTGCGCAAGCGCGGCGAGGGCGTGCCGGTGGGGCGGATCGGGCGTCCCGAGGAGGTGGGGGACGTGATCGCGTTCCTGGCCAGCGAGCGCGCCTCGTTCGTGAACGGGATCTCGCTGCTGGTGGACGGCGGGGAGAGCCGCGTCATCGCCTGACCCCCGGGTGAGGGCCGTCTGGTGAGGGCCGTCTGGTGAGGGCCGTCTGGTGAGGGCCGTCTGGTGAGGGTCGGTGCCTAACGCTTGACCAGGCTGTCGACGATGGTGGCCGCCCAGGTGTCGTCGTCGCCCGGCAGGTCCACGAAGTACGTCAGGTTCGCCCGCTGGAAGCAGGCGCCCATGAGCATCCAGGCGGCGGCGTCGGCGTCGAGGCCCGCCTCGATCCGGCCGCCGCGCTGCTCGTCCCGCAGGATCTCGGCCAGCGCCAGGATCGGCAGATGCGGGCCCAGCTCGGCCTTGGCCAGCATGTCCCTGAACCCGGCCAGCAGCGGCGGGTCGCCGATCACGCCACCGGCGACCGCCGCGGCCTTGTGGTAGAAGTCCAGGGCCGCGGTCGCGAACGTGGTCAGGTTGGCGGACACGTCCCCCTGCCCCACGTTGGAGCGCAGCCGGGTCAGCGCGGGGGCGAGCGCGGGCATCCGCTCCAGCAGCACCGCGAGGAACAACTCCTCCTTGTTGCCGAAGTGTTTGTACAGCAGCGCTTCTGAGCAGCCTGCCTGGTGTGCGATCCGCTTCGTGGTTGCACCGGAGATGCCGAACCGGTGAATGGCCTGCTCAGCGGCATCGATGAGGCGATCGCGTGTGCCCATCCGCCCATGATATGAGCGCGTGCGCAGGTCACACCGGCGTACGTGGCATTCTTCCTGTAGGACGACCATGAGAGGGCGTGGGGCATGGACAAGCCGGTCATCGTGACGGTGGACGACGATCCAGGCGTCTCGCGGGCGGTCGCCCGTGACCTGAGACGCCGTTACGGGCAGGAATATCGGATCGTCCGGGCCGAAACGGCGCTGGACGGCATGGACGCGGTGAAGGAGATGCGGCTGCGGGGTGACGACGTGGCGGCGATCCTGGCCGACTACCGGATGCCCCAGATGAACGGGGTGCAGTTCCTTGAGGCCGCGATGGACATGTATCCGTACGCGCGCAGGGTGTTGCTGACCGCCTACGCCGACACCGAGGCGGCGATCCAGGCGATCAACGTGGTGGATCTCGACCACTACCTGCTCAAGCCGTGGGATCCGCCGGAGGAGAAGTTCTATCCGGTGATCGACGGGCAGCTCGACGCCTGGTTGCGGACCGACAGGGCGGAGCGGGCCGAGTTGCGGGTGGTGGGCGACCGGTGGTCGGCGCCGTCGTACAAGGTGCGGGATTTTCTGGCCCGCAACCACGTGCCGTACCAGTGGATGTTGTCGGAGGACCCGGAGGGCGCGCAGCTGGTGAAGGCGGCCGGCGAGGGCTGTCACCTGCCGCTGGTGGTGACCGCCGACGGCGTCACGCTGCAGTCGCCCGACCAGGCGACGCTGGCCTCGGCGGTGGGGCTGTCCACGACGCCGGCCACCGACTTCTACGACCTGATCGTGGTCGGCGGCGGTCCCGCCGGGCTCGGCGCGGCCGTCTACGGCGCTTCTGAGGGGCTCAACACCGTGCTGGTCGAGGCGTACTCGTCGGGCGGGCAGGCGGGCCAGAGCTCCAGGATCGAGAACTACCTGGGCTTCCCCGACGGCGTGTCCGGCCAGCAGCTCGCCGACCGGGCGCGCAGGCAGGCGCTGAAGTTCGGCGCGGAGCTGCTGACCGCGCGCAAGGTGGTGCAGCTGGAGCGGCGCGGGCAGGCGCGGGTGGTCGGGTTCAAGGACGGCGGGGAGATCGCGGCGCACGCGGTGATCCTGGCCACCGGCGTCACCTACCGGCGGCTGGAGGCGCCGGGGCTGGATGAGTTCGTGGGCCGGGGCGTGTTCTACGGGGCCGCCCTGACCGAGGCGCCGGCCTGTGCGAACACCGAGGTGTTCATCGTGGGGGCGGCCAACTCGGCGGGGCAGGCCGCCGTCTACCTGTCGGGATTCGCGAGCAAGGTCCATTTGTTGGTGCGGAGTGATGGTTTGGAGAGGTCCATGTCTCACTACCTCATCGAGCAGATCACCGCGATCGACAACATCGAGGTGCACGTGCAGACCCAGGTCGTCGGCGGCGGGGGCGACGGGCACCTGGAGCGGCTGACGCTGTCCACTAAGGGCGAGGAGCGCACGGTGGACGCGCAGTGGTTGTTCGTGTTCATCGGGGCGCAGCCCTACACCGACTGGCTGGGCGAGACGATCGAGCGCGACGAGCGCGGGTTCGTGCTGACCGGGCCCGACCTGGTGCAGGGTGGGCAGCGGCCGAAGAACTGGCCGCTGCGGCGCGAGCCGTACTACCTGGAGACCAACGTGCCGGGCGTGCTGGCCGCGGGCGACGTGCGCGCGGAATCGATCAAGAGGGTGGCCTCCGCCGTCGGGGAGGGCGCGATGGCCGTCGCGCTCGTGCACCGTTACCTGGAGAAGCAATGATCGACATAGACGAACTGCGCAAGCTCTTCCTCTTCGAGCGGCTCACCGACGAGCAGCTCACCAAGCTGGCGACCAGCGGCCGGGTGCAGACCTACGCCCAGGACGAGGACGTCGTACGGCAGGGCGAGCCGGCCGAGTGCTTCGCGGTGCTGCTCGAAGGCGAGATCCAGATGATCAACGAGACGGTCACCGCCGGGACCGTCTCGATGCCCCGCGTCAACCAGCCCGGCGCGTACGGCGGCGCCACCGCGGCCTACCTCGGCGACCGGGCGCCGCAGACCTACCAGCACACGCTGCGCGCCACCGCGCCGACGCGGATGTTCATGCTGCCGGCCAAGAAGTTCGCCTACATCGTGGCCGAGTGGTTCCCGATGGCGATGCACCTGCTCGACGGGCTGATGTCCGGCGGGCGCATGCAGCGGGAGATCATCGACAGGCGGCAGCGGCTGACCGCGCTCGGCACGATCACCGCCGGGCTCACCCACGAGCTGAACAACCCGGCCGCGGCGGCGGTGCGGGCGGTGAGCGAGTTGCGCAAGCTGATCAGGGACTCGCGCATGCGGCTGGCCCAGCTCGCCGAGGACGGCATCCCGCCGCAGAAGTTGCGCGCGCTGATCGAGGCGCAGGAGGCGTGCACGAGCAACCTGGGCAACCAGCCGAAGCGTTCGCCGCTGGAGATCTCCGACGCCGAGGACGAGCTCGGCGAGGCGCTGGAGGAGGCGGGCGTCGAGGACGCTTGGGAGCTGGCTCCTGCGCTGGTCAACGTGGGGTTCGACAGCGCGTACCTGAACAAGATCCGCGGCAAGGTGGGCGAGGAGCACACCTCGTCTGCGGTGCACTGGCTGGCCGAGGCCATCGAGATCTCGCAGATGCTGGGCGAGGTGACCGAGGCGACCGGGCGCATCACCACGCTGATCCGCTCGGCCAAGCAGTACTCCCAGATGGACCGGGCGCCGTTCCAGCAGGTGGACGTGCACGATCTGCTGGACAGCACGGTGGCGATCTTCCGGGGCAAGGTGCCGCCGGACATCAGTGTGGTCACCGACTACGACCGCACGCTGCCCTCCATCCCCTGCTACGCCGGCGAGCTCAACCAGGTGTGGACGAACCTCATCCACAACGCGCTGGACGCGATGGGGCAGGAGGGCACGCTGACCATCCGCACCGCCTACGACGAGGACGAGGCGATCGTGGAGATCGGCGACACCGGCCACGGCGTGCCCGACGCGATCAAGGACCGGATCTTCGAGCCGTTCTTCACCACCAAGACCGTGGGCGAGGGCACGGGGCTCGGGCTCGACATCTCCTACCGGATCGTGGCCGGCCGCCACGGCGGCGAGATCAAGGTGCGCTCCGTGCCGGGTGAGACCTGGTTTGAGGTACGTCTCCCGCTTCGGGAGCCGGTTGCCACCACCTGATTGCGCATTGTTACCGGCTCCGACTTGTCAGAGGGCTTCCTGACCGCATGTAATGGGTGACCGAAATGCGGGGAAGGAGTTTCCGGTGAGCACGTCGGCGACGGAGACGGGTTCGCGTTCGCTGAACGCGCTGCTCAGGGTGCTCGGCGGCATCGAGCGACTGGGCAACAAGCTGCCCCACCCGTTCTGGCTGTTCGTCATCCTGGCCGCGGTGCTGTCCGTGGTGAGCTGGGGGCTGGCCGCGGCCGGAGTGTCCGCGGTCAACCCGGCGACGGGCAAGACCGTCGCGGCCAAGAACCTGCTGTCCGTCGAGGGCGTGCGGATGATGGTCGGCGACGCCATCGAGAACTACACCTCCTTCCCGCCGCTGGGCACCATCCTCGTCGTCATGCTCGGCGTCGCGGTCGCCGAGCGCTCGGGGTTGCTGGCGGCCGTGCTGCGCTCCGGGGTGGCGAAGGTGTCGCCGAAGTGGGTGACGTTCGCGCTGGCGTTCACGGGGATGGTCTCGCACGTGGCCTCCGACGCCGCGTACGTGGTGCTCATCCCGCTCGGCGCGCTGGCCTTCCGCGCGGTGGGCCGCAGCCCGATCCTCGGCATCGTGGTGGCGTTCGTGTCGATCTCGGCGGGCTACGACGCCAGCCCGCTGGTGACGCCGGTGGACGCCGTGTTGTCCGGGCTGACCACGGCCGCCGCCCACACCATCGACCCCGCCTACGTCGTCACGCCGCTGGCGAACTACTACTTCTCGCTGGCCTCGTCCCTGGTGCTGGCCGGGGCGATCACGCTGGTGACCGAGCGGGTGCTGGCGCGCAGGGTCGAGTCGATCCCGGTGGACCCCGACGCCGTCGAGGACGATCTCGGCTCGCTGCGCCTCAGCGCCGAGGAACGCAAGGGGCTGCGGGCCGCGCTGATCACGCTCGTCGTCTTCGCGATCGCGCTGACGGCCGCCGTACTGCCCTCGGGCTCGCCGCTGCGCGGCGAGGGCGGCAGCATCGTGCAGTCGCCGCTGCTCACCTCGATCGCGATCTTCCTCGGGCTCGCGTTCCTGGCCGTGGGCGGGGCGTACGGCAAGGCCGCGGGCACCATCACCGGCAGCAGGGACATCCCGGGCTTCATGGCGCACGGGCTGCGGGAGATGGCGCCGATCCTGGTGCTGTTCTTCGCGATCGCGCAGTTCCTGGCCTACTTCAAGTGGACCGGCATCGGCGAGATCATCGCCATCAACGGCGCGGGGCTGCTGAAGGCGGCCGGGGTGAACGGGCCGGTGGTGTTCCTGGGCATCCTGGTCGTGGTCACCCTGATCAACCTGGTGGTGACCAGCGGGTCGGCCCAGTGGGCGCTGGTCGGGCCGGTGTTCGTGCCCATGCTGATGTTGCTGGACATCCCGCCCGAGTACACCCAGGCGCTCTACCGCATCGCCGACTCCTGCACGAACGCCATCACGCCGATGAGCCCGTACTTCGTGATGGCGCTCGGCTTCCTGCAGCGTTACCGCAAGTCCGCCGGGATCGGCACGCTCGCCTCGATGACGATCCCGCTGGCGTTCACCCTGCTCATCGTCTGGACGCTGCTGTTCTACGTGTTCTGGTGGCTGGGCATCCCGCTCGGCCCCGGGGCGCCCGTCCCCTAGTCACTGTGGAAAGGACGCTTGTGTTGATCACCGACTGGGCCCGGCAGGCCCTGCCGGCCATGCTCGACGACCTCAGGGCCGTGGTGGAGGTGGAAACCCACAGCTACGACAAGGCCATGCTGGTCAAGGGGCTGCGCGCGATCCGTGCGCGGGCGGTGGGGCACCTCGGGACGCCGGACGACGAGATCCTGCACGAGGGCGGCCAGCACGGCGACATCCTGGAGCTCTACTACCGCGGCACCGCGCCGGGGACCGTGCTCATGCTCAGCCACTACGACACCGTCTGGCCGACGGGGACGCTGGCGAACTGGCCGTTCACGGTGGTGGACGACAAGGCGACCGGGCCGGGCGTGTTCGACATGAAGACGGGGCTGGTGCAGTCGGTCTGGGCGCTGCACGGGCTGCGCGAACTGGGGCTGCCGCATCCGAGCGTGCGGTTCCTGTTCAACGGGGACGAGGAGATCGGCAGCCCGGCCTCGCGCGAGCACATCGAGCGGGCCAGCGAGGACGTACTGGCGACGCTGGTCTTCGAGGCGTCCATGGACGGGGCGCTCAAGACCGCGCGCAAGGGGGTGGGGCTGTTCAACGTGAGCGTGACGGGGGTGGAGGCGCACGCGGGGCTGGACCCGGACGCGGGGGCGAACGCGATCCACGCGCTGGCCGAGATCGTCACCACGCTGGCCACGGCGGGCTCGCGCGAGTTCGGCACCACCGTGAACGTCGGCATGATCAGCGGCGGCACCGGGCTCAACGTCGCGGCCGGGCGGGCCAGCTGCGGCATCGACGTGCGGGTCACGGACCCCTCTGAGATGGGGCGCATCGACGACATCTTCGACGAACTGCAGGTCTCGGACCCGCGCGTCAAGATCTCCGTCACCGGGGAGTGGAACCGGCCGCCGATGATGCCGAACCCCGGCTCTGAGCGGCTGTTCAAGGAGGCGCGGGAGGTGGCGTCCGGGTTCGGGTGGCTGGTGGACGAGGCGGCGGTGGGGGGCGCCAGCGACGGGAACTTCGTGGCGGCGCTGGGGCGGCCGGTGCTGGATGGCATGGGCGCGGTGGGCGACGGCGCCCACGCCCGCCACGAGCACGTCCTCATCGACCACATTCCCGAGCGTCTTTCGCTTTCCATGGGGCTTCTCGCGGCGCTTGCTTGATTTTCCTTTACGCGCTGCCGTGGCTCGCCACTCGCCGAACTCCGGCCGGCGGCCCTCCAGGAAACGCCCTCTGATCCCTTCAGTGGCTGAGCGCCGTTACGCAGCGCATTGTGGGCCCTCTTGGTGGTTACGGGCTGGGACATTGTTGCTCAGCCGAAAATGTGGTCCCTGGCCAGATCCAGAGCTGTCAGCACCGCGCCCTGGAGCACTGAGTTACCGGCTACCGTGCTGGCGCGTACCTCGGTGGGGGCGGGGGACAGCTCTCGTAGCCGTTCCGCCACCTCGGTGGCCAGTTCGGCGCCGCCCGCCTGGCCGTTCTCTCCCCCGAGCACCACGAGGCCGGGGTCCAGGAGGGTGACGAAGGCGAAGGCGCCATCGGCGAGGCGGGTGGCGAACTCCGTACGATCGAGGTCGCGTGCCACCGTCTCTGTCACCAGGTTGCAGAACTCGGTCCCGTTCACCCGCAGGAAGCCGATCTCGCCCGCGCCACCCGAGGCTCCCCGGCGCAGGCGTCCGCCGAGCACGACCGCCGCGCCCACGCCGTCGCCCACCCAGATCAGTACGAAGTCCTCGGCCCCCTGCGCGGAGCCGGTGCGCAGTTCGGCTATGGCGGCCAGGTTCACCTCGTTCTCCAGGACCACCGGCACACCGAGCCGCTCCCGCCACGCGGTCACCAGCCCAGGCCGCCACCCGGGCACGTCGTTGGCCGACACCAATTCCCCGTCACGCGGGGCCACCAGCCCGGGCGCACCGATCACGACCGTGTCGATCGCGCGTTTCCCCATGTCGATGGGGAGTTCCCTCGCGGCTTCGGCGACGGTGTCGGCGACCAGGTCCACGAGGTCTCCGCGTACCGCCCTGATGGCCGTGCCGACGGCCTGTCCGGTGATGTCGGCGATCGTGACGGTGATCGTCTCACGTCGCAGGTCCACTCCCGCCACGTGGGCCCGCCCGGCCACCAGCCGGTAGACGCGCGCGTTCGGCCCCCGCCGATCCTCACCCGACTCGCCGGAGACCTCGATGAGCCCGCCGTGCATGAGGCGTTCGATGAGATCCGACACGGTCGGCCTGGACAGCCCGGTCAGTTCGCGAAGCTGGGGCGCGGTCAGCGGGCCTCGCTCCAGCAGCAGGTCGAGGGCCAGCCGGTCGTTGATCGCGCGGGCCATGGCAGGGGTGGCGGTCTTCACGGCACCCATAATAATCAGGAACCCTACCTAAAAACCTATTTCCATCAGGAAGCCTGCCTGATAGTTTCCGGCACATGAGCCATCACCGCGCCATCGCCACGGTCTTCGCCATACATGGGGCCGTGGCGGGCAGCATGTCCACCCGGATCCCGTGGCTGCAGGGCAACCTCGAACTGACCCCCGAAACCCTGGGCCTCGTCCTGCTGTGCCAGCCGATCGGCGCGTTCATCGCCATGCCCATGGCCGCCCGCCTGGCGTACCGGATCAGTGGCCGCACCGCCACCCGCCTGCTGATCGCCCTGTGGTCGGCGGCCGTCGCCTTACCCGCGCTCGCACCGTCGCCGGCCTGGCTGTTCCCCGCCTTCTTCCTGTTCGGCGCCGCCGCGGGAATGTCCGACGTCGTCATGAACGCCCACGCCGTCGTCCTCGAACGCCGCCTCGGCCGCTCGATCATGTCCGGGTTGCACGGCATGTGGGCGGTGGGCAGCCTGACAGCCGGCGGCATCGGCGCCCTGGCCGCCCAGGCCGGAATCGACGCCCGCCTCCACCTCGCCGCGATCGCTCTCCTCTTGCTCGCGATAGGCGGCCTGGCCGGACGCGACCTGTACGCAGACGGCAGATTCGGCCGCGCAACAGCTAGCACGAACGGCCTGTCCGGCCGCGCAACAGCGAGCATGAACGGCACGTCCGGCCGCGCAACCGCGGGCGCGGACAGCGTGCCCGGCGACACCCAGGCAGCCGACGCGCCCGCACCCCGGCGCTTCGCCCTGCCCACGCTCGCGATCCTGCCCATCGGCCTGGTCGGCTTCTGCGCCACGTTCGCCGAGGGCGCCAGCGCCAACTGGGCCGCCGTCTACCTCACGGCGGTCACCGAGGCGGGCCCGGGTGTGGCGGCCGCCGGCTACACGGTCTTCATGTTCTGCATGGCCGGCACCCGCCTGATCGGCGACCGGTTCATCCGACGCCTCGGGCCCGTGCGCGCCGTCAGGGCGGGCGGTGTCGTGGCGGTGCTGGGCGGCGTCATCGTGGTCCTGGCCCGAACACCCGCGCTGGGCATCGCCGGATTCGCCCTGGTCGGCCTGGGACTGGCCATTGTCGTCCCTCTGGTGCTGGCGATGGCGGGCAACGTGGGCGCCACTCCGGGCGAGGGGGTGAGCGGGGTGGCGACGATCACCTATCTGTCAGGGATGATCTCTCCTCCGGTCACGGGGTGGCTGGCGGGCGGTCTGTCGTACCCTGCGGCATTCGGGGTGATCACCGGCGTCGTGGTGGCGATGACACTCCTCGCCGGCGTCCTGCGACCCGCCGCGAACACGTTCCCTCAGGCACCTGCCGAGTACCGGGAACGAGGCAACTTCGTCGAGAGCTAACCCTGATCCAAACTTGTCCGCCAGTCCTCGAAACGTCTGCGAAGCTCACGCACCTCAGGCTCGGTCAACCCGTAGGCGAGGAATTCGCTGTCTGGATAAAGGTTCGCAGCGGAGAGCATCTGTGCGAACACGGCCCGGTCGAAACCCAGGTCGCGGGACGCGGCGAGGGCGAGCAGGCGGTCCCGAGTGAATCGACCAGTAGTGAGAAACGCGTCAACGTCGATGAAGTCGCGAACTTCCGCGCGGGTGAACAAGGCTTCAACCTTGCCGCCCGCAACGTCTTCGAGATGGACAACCGGGCCGATCTCCATCTTGACCGGTGGATGAGATCGTAGATCGGCCGCCAGTTCGACCTTGCTTGCCCGGCCTGTCGCAGGGTCGGAAACGCCAAGCCGCACAAACTGAGGACTTTCGATATCCACTTTGACGGTGAGGCCTTGAGCGGCATAGGCGGCGCAGATCTTGTCCACCCCCTCAGCGAAGTCGTCGCGCAGGCTCGAAGTGAACAGATCGATATCTTCGCTGGGCCGTGGAGAACGCCATGAGCCTGAACCGCATAGCCACCCGCAAGGGCGAACCCGTGATCAGCCGCTGCTGCCAGTGCGATACGGGCCAGCCGACTGTGAAACTCATCCATTAGGCGGCACGACGCTGAAGTTCGGGAAAGCGGTCGAGCCACAGAGCACGAACCCGCGGTGGTAGCACCAGCTCCGGCCAAAGCCGGCGCAGGAGCGTAGCGTTCAGGAAGCGCCGCAGATCGTCTGGTGTTGCACTCTCCCGGATGACTCGCATGTACAAGAGTCGGGCGTCGGCCAGCTGATCCAGGTCATAGCTGCGCCTCGGCCCCCAGTCGAGGTGCTGGGGTAGCGAAATGACGCCGGTGACAGGACCGGTGAGCTCGTCCAGGGTCGCCGGCACGACATATGGCCGGAGCGCTCCGTATCCTCTCGCATCCATGCCTCCAGTGTGACCCATGCACCCCTGATCGCGCAGGACGGTCTTGTTGCAGGTGTGTTGTCAGGAACCGCGGACAGGATCTGAGCCGCATTCTCAACCCTGCTCACAGGGTCTGCGCTGGATGCCGTGGCGAGGGTGTTCAGGTCTGTGGTCCAGAAACGGGTCCTGGAACACCCTCGCCATATTTTCGCGGTTGAGCAGTTGATCGGCTTGTCCCTTGGAACTAGCCGTTGGGGTGTCAGCCGAGTGGTATGACCCGCTCCGTCGAGCGGGTGGCGTAGGAGCAGCCCGTGGTGGGCAGGCTGGTCGCCGCCGGTGGTGTGGCGCCGTCGTACACGGCCAGCAGGAAGTTCTGCGGGCAGCGGCGGGTGCTGCCGGTGCGGATGCCGAAGTGCAGGTGGGGGCCGGTCGAGTTGCCGGTGTTGCCGGTCAGGCCGATCTGCTGCCCGGTGCCGACCGACGCGCCGTTGGAGACCGACCACGACGAGAAGTGGCAGTAGGTGTAGATGGCTCCGTCGTTGCCTGTCAGGTTGATGCCGCGTCCGCACAGGCTGTCGTTGATGACCGTCACCGTGCCCGGGCGCACCGCGTACGCCGGAGTGCCGGTGCCGACGGGGAGGTCGATCGCGGGGTAGTCGTGGTGCGGGTCGTCGTACTCGCTGCGTGGCAGCGCGGTCCGCGGGAGGGGCAGTGAGAACGCGGCCCCGCCGGTCGAGGTGGTGATGCGGACGGCGTCGGCGACGACGTAGCCGGGCTGGCTGGTCCAGCGGCTGACGCCGACCACGTTGTAGTCGCCGGCGGCCAGGTTGTACGTGCCGAGACTGACCCAGCGGCCACCGTTGGCGCGCTGGTCGAGGGTCACGGTGCGGGTGCCGTCGGTGGTCGCCACGATAAACGGGGTGGCGCTGTTGTAGCCGGCGTCCGCCGGGTACCAGACCTCGACCAGGTGGGGCCCGGCGGCGGCGATGGGCGCCTTGAACCAGGCGGCGTCGCTCATGGTGGTGTTCGGGGTCGCGAACCGGTAGTCCGCGCCGTACCGCTGCGCGGACCAGGCCGAGGTGCCCCAGTCGGGGCCGGCGGTGAACTGTCCGGCGGTGGCGTTGTCGACCGTGACGGTCGCGGCCGCCGCGGGGTTGGCGGGACCGAGCAGGACCAGGGAGGCTGCCACGACCACGGCCGATAAACGAGTGATGGTTTTCACGAGCTGTTCCCTTCGGGGGGTTGAGGGGAAGCGCAGGCGAAAGTATTCAACCAACTCGCACACGTCAATGAAAGATATCTACACAGATCGTTTCTTAGCCCGAGGTCAGCGGCCAGGAGGTGGTGCCGGGCCAAGCAGTACACCGAGAGCCTCAACCAGTTTGTCCTGGCCGACCCGATCGCCGCCTACGCCTTCGACCGGCACATCCGCGCCGCCCGCCTGCGCTACGCCCGCCGCCGCGCCCTCCTGCTGGATCGGGTCGCCACGATCCCCCGTTTCACCGTGCACGGCGTCCCCGCGGGGCTGCTTCGCGGCACCGTCCGAACGCACCTACCCGGCCGCCCTCGACGCCCTGACCTCAGCCCTCCGGGGTCACGCGGACGCGACGATCCCATGAAACGGGCTGCGTCAACCAACCCGGTGGCTCGACAAGGGGCGGAGCTTACGCAGCCGGGCCCATCCCGGCGAAAAGAGCGCCGAGACGCCGGTCCGGTTCGCGGGGATCGACATCCCGGCGGCCGGCGGCCCCCTGCTGCCCGCCCTGACCCCCGTCGCCGACTACCTGCGCGACATCGACCCCGAGACCCTGCCGGCCATCGAGTAGGCGATACGGATCGCCGGATCGTTCGCGGGCGCCTCCGCCGCCTCGGCCGCGCCGGCCTGGACCCGCCTGCCCGCCGCCGAGCAGGACGCGCTCAGCGCCACCCTGATGCGCCTGCTCATCCGCTTCCGCGCCGTCGAGGTGCTGTCGGTCTACGGCTGCCGGTGCTCAGGCAGGTTTTGGGGGTCGAAGGGGGCGGGAGCCCCTGGGCGACACGGTCCGTGGCCGCGTCGCGCGTAGCGCGCCTTTGCGGAGGCCCATGCTTTAGGGGTACGCTCCCAAGCGAGCGCTTGGTTTACCTGTTGAAGGGTGCCGTATGAAGTTCTCGACCTTTCATCTCTTTCACCGGTTCGACGGCCAGAGCTTCAAGGACGTCTACGACTACCACCTGGAGCTCGTCGAGCTGGCCGAGGAGCTGGGGTTCGACGGGGTGCGGCTGGCTGAGCACCATTTTCGGGACTACGGGGTGGTGCCCAATCTGTTCACCATGCTCGCTCACCTCGCCGCCCGTACCTCGCGTATCCGGCTCGGGACCGGGATCGTCGTGTTGCCGCTGCACAATCCCATTCACGTCGCCGAGGAGGCCGCTCAGGTGGACGTGTTGTCCGGGGGGCGGCTGGAGCTGGGGATCGGGCGGGGGTATCAGAGTTTTGAGTTCGAGGGGTTCGGGATCGATCTGGCGGAGGCGCGGGATCGGTTCAACGAGGCGCTGGAGGTGATCGTCGGGCTCTGGACGCAGGAGGCGTACCAGCACGAGGGGAAGTTCTACAAGACCGGGGCCGAGGTCTCGCTCGTGCCCAGGCCGCTGCAGAGTCCTCATCCGCCGCTGCACGTCGCGGCCGTGTCACCGGAGACCGTCACCATGTACGCCGAGCGCGGCCTGCCCATCCTGGCCGACCCGGCGGCACCGTTCCGCAAGGTCGTCAAGGCGGCCGAGACCTGGCGGGAGACGGCCGCGCAGGCCGGGCAGCCGCCGGGGGCGGAGCTGGTGGTGGCGCGCAGCGTGTACGTCGCCCCCACCCTCGAACGGGCCCGCGACGACCAGGCGAGGTTCGAGGCGTCGTTCGACCGCTCGCGCATCTTCAACGAGCGCAGCGCCCCCATCGACCCCAAGACCGGCCGGGCCGCGGAGGGGTTCGAGTACTACCAGGACCGTTACCTCAAGGGCGGCGCCGTCTCCGCCGACTTCCGGTGGGAGCAACTGGAGGTGATCGGGGACCCGGCGCGGGTGATCGAGCAGATCTCGCTGCTCAGGGACGCCGGGTTCAGCAACCTCCTGTGCGACTTCGGCAGCACCCGGCCGATGCCGCTGGAGGACATGAAGCGGGTCATGCGCTTCTTCGCGACCGAAGTCATGCCGGCCTTTGGAGGCTGAAGATGATCCACAGCCTGTCCCTGTCGGACGTGCTCGCCGACCACGCCCGCAGCCGTCCTCTCGTCACGGCGGTGGTGGACGGTGAGGTGCGGCTCACCTACCGCGAGCTGGACGAACGGGTGTCCCGGCTGGCGGCGGCGCTGGACGGGCTGGGGGTGAGCGGCGGTGACCGGGTGCTCTGGCTGGGGCAGAACGCGCACGCGGTGCTGGAGTTGCTGCTGGCGTGTTCGCGGCTGGGCGCCGTCTTCTGCCCGGCCAACTGGCGGCAGTCCGAGGACGAGTTGCGCTTCGTGATCGGTGATCTGACTCCGGCGGCCGTCTTCTGGGAGCCATCCGAAGCCACCACCGCCGCCCTGCGCTCCTCGGCCGGCACCTCCTCGGCCAGCGCCTCCTCGACCGTGGGCTCCTCGGGGCGAGAGCGAGCGGGTGACGGGGCGGCGGGGGTGCGAGCGGGTGACGCCTCAACCTGGGTGCGGGCGGGTGAGGAGTATGAGCGGCTGGTCGCCGGTGCCGGCGTGCGGGAGTTCGGGCAGGTGTCCGATGCCGAGCCGGTCCTGGCGCTGTACACCGCCGCCTTCGACGGGCGTCCTCGCGCCGCGCTGCTCAGCAGTGCCGCGCTCGTCGCGCACGCCACGTCCCTCCTGGTGGTACGCCAGATGGAGCCCGGTTTCACCTTCCTCAACAACGGCCCGCTCTTCCACGTCGGAACCATGATGTTCTGCCTGGCCACGCTGCAGATCGGCGGCACGAACGTGTTCACCCCGGCCTTCGACGCCGAGGAGGTGTGCCGGCTGGTGGACGCCGAGCGGGTGACGCAGGCGTTCCTGTACGGGCCGATGATCGACGCGGTGGCGGCGGCGAACGCGGGCGGCAAGTACGACCTGTCGTCGTTGCGGTTCGTCGCCCACTCCGCCGAATGGGACGACATGATCACTGTGGACGACTCGCCATGGTGCCGGTCCAAGATGGGTGGCTACGGGCAGACCGAGGTCGGCGGCATGCTGACGTTCCTGGGGCTGGCCGAGGGTGGGGCGGGGTTCGCGGGGCGGCCTTCGCCGCTGGTGCAGGTACGGATCCTGGCCCCGGACGGCGCCGAGGTGCCGGTGGGCGAGGTCGGGGAGATCTGCGCCCGGGGCAAGACCCTCTTTTCCGGATATTTCGCCCGGCCCGACTTAAATGCCGAAAAGTCGAGGTACGGCTGGCACCACACCGGCGACCTCGGCCGCCGCGAACCCGACGGCACCATCACCTTCATCGGCCCCCGGCTTCGCATGATCAAATCCGGCAACGAGAACATCTACCCGGCCGAGGTGGAACGCGCGCTCAAGTCCCACCCCGCCGTGGCCGACGCCGCCGTCATCGGCGTCCCGGACCCCGAATGGCACCAGGCGGTCAAGGCCGTCGTGGCACTCAAGCCCGGCTCCGAGGCCACCCGGGACGACCTGGTCGAGCATGTCAGAACGCTGCTGGCGTCGTACAAGAAACCGAGGCACATCGCGTTCGTGGACACGATCCCCAAACGCGGCTTCACCCCGGACTACGACGCCCTGGACGAGACCCACGGCGGCGGCAACTACCCCGGTGACGCCTGAAGAGCCTGCGGCCGAGGCAGCCTCTGCCCTCGAAAACCAAGGCGGCCTCCGCCCGCGAAAGCGCGAAGGCGACCTCTGCCCGGCCCAGGATCACTGGCGGCGAAAGGCTCATGATCTCGTCAGTGGCAGCCCCGCCTCCAGATGCGCGAGGGCCTCGTCGAGCCGGGCGGGCGCGTCCATCTCCCGGTCCTTCACCCACTCGAACCAGACCGCGACCATCACCCCCAAGATCGCCCCCGTGATGTTGCGGATCTCCGCATCGTCCGCCCCGCGCCCCTCCCGCGCCGCCAGCCGCTCCTGAAGCGTCCGGGCCACACCGGTGACGTTCTCGACGCTCGCCGCCCACAACTCGGGCGCCGTCAGCATGAGCACCTCCCGCTCCACGCTGTCGGCACGCTCCTCCGGCGTCTGCGTCTCGATCATGGCCCGCATGGCCATCCGCACGGCCCGTACGGGCCCGACCTCGGGCGGCACGGAATCCAGCGCCTCCACGAAGGGTGGGAACTGGTCGACCAGCACCAGATCCTCTTTGGTGGCGAAGTAGCGGAAGACGGTGCTGGGCGCCACCTCGGCCACCTCCGCGATCTGCTCGACGGTCGTGGCCGCGTAGCCCTGCTCAAGGAACAGCCGCAGCGCCACCTTCTGGATCAACGCCCGCGTCTTGGCCTTCTTCCGCTCGCGCAGGCCGGGTCGGTCACTCATGTCACCGCATTCTCGGGGTCCGGCGGGCGACGTGCAATCGCAAGAGCTCACCAGCTTTCGCTATACAACTTTCATTTGGGAGTCTACTCTCACAATTATGCGACTTCCCATGGAGCGTGACCCCCGTTGCCCCTTTGACCCGCCCGCCGGCCTGCGCGGCCTGCCGCCGATGAGCAGGCTGCACTTCCCGGACGGCCATCAGGGCTGGCTGGCCACCACGATCGAGGCTGCCAGGACTGTGCTGGCCGATCCCAGATTCAGCGCCCGGCGGGAGCTCAAGCACGCCGCCGTGCGGTTCACCACGCCCGGCGAGACAGGACGGCCCGCACCGCCAGGATTCTTCGCCGCCACCGACCCGCCCGAGCACACGCGCTACCGCCGCCTGCTCATGGGCCAGTTCACGATGCGCAGGATGCGGATGCTGGAGCCGCGCATCGAACGCATCGCCGCCGACCACCTCGACGCCATGGCCGCCGCGGGACCGCCCGCCGACCTCGTGAGCGCCTACGCGCTGCCGATCCCGTCGATGGTCATCTGCGAGCTGCTCGGCGTGCCGTACGAGGACCACGGCTTCTTCCAGGAACGCAGCCTGCAGATCGTCGCGGCGGAGGGCGACGTGGCCAGGGCGACCGCCGACCTGGCCGTCTTCCTGGGCGAGCTGGTACGGCGCAAGCGGGCCGAACCGGGCGACGACCTGATCAGCGGCCTGGTCGGCGAGCTCACCGACGAGGAGTTGGTCAACGCCGCGATGATCCTGCTTGTCGCGGGCCACGAGACCACCGCGAACATGTTGTCGCTCGGTACGTTCGCGCTGCTCGAAGCCGGGCTCACCTACCGGGAGGAGCTGGACGAGGAACTGCTGCGTTATCTGTCGATCGTGCACATCGGCGCGCCCTCCAGGGCCGCGCTGGAGGACGTCGAGGTCGCGGGCACGCTGGTCGGCAAGGGCGAGACCGTCGCGCTGTCCCTGCCGATGATCAACCGCGACCCGGCCGTGTTCGACGACCCGCAGGCGCTGCGCCCGGACCGCCCTGAGGCCCGCAGGCATCTGGCGTTCGGCCATGGCGTGCACCAGTGCCTGGGGCAGCAACTGGCCAGGATCGAGCTGCGCATCGGCTACCGCGCGCTGTTCGAACGCTTCCCCGGCCTGCGGCTGGCCGTCCCCGGCACCGAGATCTCACTCAGGCAGGACGCCGCCGTGTACGGAGTCGACCGCCTCCCCGTCACCTGGGACTAACGCAGGCGCTCCAGAGCCTGGTCGCGGCACCCTGACTGCGCGTTCACCGGATTGCACCTCACGACGACGCCGCCGGGCAGCTCGGCCGTGTAGTCGCTGCCGTGCCGCGCCGACAGCCCCACCACCGGGAAGTCGGTGCTGATCATCTGCGCGCCGCTCTCCAGCGCCGCCCGCAGCCGCCCGGTGTCCCCCGACCGCGCCTCGGTGAACGGCACGTCGGACCGGGTGCGCACGTAATATCCGCGCCGCACCATGTCCCTGATCTGCGCCGTGTTCTCGCCCGCGGGCTCGTTCCAGCCGACGAAGGCGGCGTCGGCCCTGCCGGGACGGGAGTTGGTGAACAACACCCGCCCTTCCAGGCTGGGCCGGCCCGCCAGGTACGGCTGCTGCAGTTCGGGGGCCTGGTTGTCCATGAAGAACATCACCTTGCCCCGCGAGCGGGACAGCTCGGGCCAGCCGTGCCTGAGCACGGACTGCTCAAGGGTGAGCCCCCGCCTGCGTACGTCGTCCGGCGTGATGAGCCGGTCGTCCCCGAAGACGGAGCGGATCTCCGCGTCCAGCGCGTCCATGAGCTTGGTGTCCCAGGCCGGGCTCTTGGCGCCGCCCAGCGCCTCCTTGGCCGGGTCGGTGCTCTTGAGCTCGGTCAGCACGGTCAGCGGCACGTGCCCCGGGTTCGCGTCGGACCACTCCTTGACCTGGCGCAGGCAGGTGACCAGGGCCGAGCAGTTGGTGCCGTAGTCGTGGTCGGCCCAGTGCAGCACCTTGAAGCCGGGCTTGCTCAGCGCCGGATCGTTCAGCGCGGGGAGCCCGGCCTCTCGGCGGACCAGCGGGCCGGTGTACAGGCCGCCCTCCGGGTCAGGGAAGACGTCCAGCTCGATGCCGCGCACCCGCTGGGCGGAGAACTGGCTGGGCAGCGCCGGGTAGGAGTACTGCAGGTTCCACCAGTTCGCGTCGGTCTTCCGCTGCACGTCCTTCTCGGCGTCGGTCAGCTCGCGGTGGTAGCTGTTGTGCGTGGCCATCGTCTGGACCTGGTTGATCCGTACGGGTCCACGGGTCGCCGCGGCGGCGGGCACAGCGGCTGGCACAGCCGTGAGTGCGGTCACGAGGGTCGCGGCGATCAGGGCGAGACGGCGCATGGGGCTCCTAGCGGGGGGCTGACCTGGTGTGATCCTCGAAGCCATGGGTTAACGGCCGATCCAGATATATCCAAACAAGCCAGGAAAAATGCGCGAACGTCACAGAATCGCCAACGGGCTGAGCGGGCTCCCGGTACCTCCCTCGATCCGCAGCGGCGCCGCCACGAACACGAACTCCGTACGGCCCGCCGCCGCCAGCTCCTCCAGCCACAACATCTCGACGAGATGGATGCCGTGCCGGTGCAGCAACAGCAGATGCAGGTCGTCCGCCAGGGGTTCGTCGGCCAGACCGCGCGCGTTGAGCCCGCCCACGGCGGCGTTGTCGCAGGCCACCGCCGCCACGTCGTGCGCCGCCAGCCACCGCCCCGCCTCCGCCGACAGTCCGGGCTGACCCGACCAGTACTCCTCCCGCGAACGCTCCCAGACCACCGGCCACCCGGTACGGACAACCGCCACGTCCCCGGCACGCGGCTCGGCGATCTCCGCCAGCACCCCCGCCGGCACCCGGTAACCGGCGGGCAGGTGGTCAAGACCGAGCAGCCCGGGCACGTCGAACAGCACCCCCCGCGCCACCACCCCGCCCACGTGCTCGATCCCGCACCGCGTGGCCCCGTAGGAGCGGACCCGGGCGGCCGGATGGCCGTTGTACAGCTCGTCGCCCGACCACATGTGGCATAACGCGTCCATGTGGGTGGTCGTCCCGTGGCAGGTGACGACCAGGGCGTCGTCGGCCACCCGTAACCCCTGGCCGATCGGCCGGGCGCCCGCCGCGTAGTCGCCGCCGTCCACGGACATGAAGTGTTGCGGCAGCGGACGGCCCGGCAGGTGCGGGACCGTGCCGGGGGCGGGCGAGGAGGTGGCGCCCCTGATCGGCATGGCCAGGCTGAGCACCTGGCCGGTGGTGGCGCTGCGCAGGGCGTCGAGGACCACGGCGGGGGTGAGCAGGTTGAGGGTGCCCCGCTGATCGTCTGGGCCGAATCGTCCCCAGTTGTTAGGCTCGGTAGCCAAGTAAGCGCTTCCTTTCGCTGCGGAGGTCTGATGCACTGCCATCCTCGGTTCTCCCGCGTACGCGAGGTGTTCGATCGTCATTTCGCTGACGGCGAGGAACTCGGCGCGGCCTTCGCCGTCTACCTGGACGGCGAGCTGGTCGTGGACCTGTGGGACGGGATCGCCGACCGGCACACCGGCCGGCGGTGGGAACGCGAGACGCCCGCCTTCGCCTACTCCTGCACCAAGGCGATCACCGCCGCCGTGCTCCTGCAACTCGTGGAGCGCGGGCTGGTGGACGTGCGCGCGCCGGTCGCGGACCTGTGGCCCGAGTTCGCGGCGCGCGGCAAGGCGGCGACCACCGTCGAGCACCTGCTCAGCCACCAGGCGGGGCTGCCGGTGGTGGAGGAGCCGGTGCCGGTGGAGGAGTTCGAGGACCATCAGGCGATCGCGGCGCGGCTGGCCGGCCAGAGCCCCCTGTGGGAGCCGGGGAGCGCGCACGGCTACCACGCGCTGTCGTACGGCTTCCTGGTGGGCGAGGTGATCAGGCGGGTGACGGGCAAGCCGGTGGGCGAACTGGTGGCGGCCGAGCTCGCGGGGCCGCTGGAGCTGGAGATGTGGGTGGGCGCGCCGGACGACGTGATCGCCCGTACGGCGCGGCTCAAGGCGGCCGAACGCCCCAGGCCCGGCCAGATCCCCCCGGTCACCGAGGCCGAGAAGGGGCGGCCACAGGACCTCGTGGCCGAGATGACCAGGGCGGCGCTCGACCCGGAGAGCCTGATGAACCAGGCGCTCGGCAATCCCGCCATGAACCTGGTCAAGGGCGGCGCGAACAACCCGGTGATCCTGCGGGCCGGATGGCCGGCTGCTGGCGTGGTCACCACCGCCAGAGGGCTGGCCGGGTTCTACCGTGCGCTGGTCGGCGGCGACCTGGTGCGCCCCGAGACGCTCACCGAGGCCCTGCGGCCCCGCGTGGAGGGCCCCGACCGGGTCCTGTACCTGGACACCTCGTTCGGGCTCGGCTTCATGTTGCCGTCGCTGATGTTCCTGATGCCCTCGCGCACCGCGTTCGGCCACTCGGGCATGGGCGGCTCGATCGGCATGGGCGACCCCGGGCGCGGCCTGGCCGTCGGGTACGTGATGAACAAGATGGCCAACGCGATCACCGGCAACCTGCGCGGGCTGCGCCTGGTCCAGGCGGTCTACGACTCCTTGTGAGCGCATCAGTGCATGGTCACGCCGCCGCTCACGGACAGGGTCTGCCCGGTGATGTACGCGGCGCGCTCCGTACACAGGTAGGCCACCAGCCCGGCCACGTCGGCGGGTGTGCCGAGGCGGCGCAGCGGGATGCCCCGCACGATCTTGTCGACCAGCCCCGGCTCCGCGTCGGCCACCCGGTGCAGCATGGGAGTGTCGACGGGTCCGGGGCAGACCACGTTGGAGGTGACGTGCGCGCGGGCGGCCTCCCGCGCCAGCGTCTTGGCCAGGCCGAACAGCCCCGCCTTGGTCGCCGCGTAGGCCCCCTCGCCGCCCGACCCCGCCCTGGCCCCGTCAGAGGAGACGAACACCAGCCGTCCCCAGGCGCGCTCCATCATGCCCGGCAGCAGCAGCTTGGTGAGCAGCATGGGCCCGCGCAGGTTGACCCGCCACATGAGGTCCCAGCCCGCCGGGTCGCCCTCGACGAACGGCTCCACGACCGCCACCCCGGCGTTGTGCACCAGGATGTCGGCTCGCTCCACCGCGTTCGCGAACTCCTCGACCGACGCCGGTGAGGCCAGGTCCAGGGGCATCGCCCGCGCGCCGGGCAGCCCGCCCGCCACCTCGCGGGCCCCTGCCAGGTCCACGTCGGCGATCACCACCCGGCCGCCGAGCGCGGTCAGGTCCCGCGCGATGGCCGCCCCGATCGCACCGGCCGCACCGGTGACCACGGCCACACGCCCGTCCAGACGCGTCCCGTCCATCATGTCCACGCCCCCACGCGCCCGCCCCGACGCATCCCGGCCCGCACGTCCACGCCAACGCCCCGGCGTATCCCGGCCCGCACATCCCGGCGTGTGCTCGTCATTTCCACGCCTCGACCAGGTCGGTGGTTGTGGAGCGGGTGGCCAGCAGGCTGATCGTGTGCTTCAGTACGGCCCGCGCGTAGTCCTCGGGGATGCCCGCCACCGCGTCCGTGACCACCGTCACCCGGTAGCCCAGGTTGACCGCCTCCAAGGCAAGCCCGGGGATGCCCAGGTTGAGCGACACGCCGAGCGCGACCACGGCCGGGACGCCCAGCGAGCGCAGCGTCATGTCGAGCGAGGTGCCGGTGAACGGGGAGAACCCGTGGTGACGGCGGCTCTCCAGGTCGCCGTCCGCGCGCAGTTCCGGCAGGACCTCGGTGGCGGCCGTGCCCTCCAGCATGTGGCCGGGGTCCTTGAGCAGGGAGACGATGAACGGGCAGTTGTCCGTGTGGGAGCCGGCCCGGTCGGGCCGGAAGGCGGCGGTGCAGTGGATCACGGGATGCCCGGCCCGCCTGGCCGCGCCCAGCACCCGCCCGGCGTTGGCGATCACGTCGTGGCGGTCGCACGCCTCCACCAGATCCGGAAATTTCGTCAAATCGCCGACGACGCCCCGCTGCATCTCCATGACCAGCACCGCCACGCGCTCCACCGGCAACCTCCACAAGCGCTTGCTTGGCAGGCAGCATAACACCCGCGCCGCGTGACAACCCGGACCCCAAATGAGACCTTCAAATCTGAGAACGACCACCCGGACGGGGGTTGGACTTGGTCTCTGGTCACCGTGACGTCCCTGGTTACCATGACGCACGCCAGCTCGGCGCGGGCCGCACCGGCCGCGTGTTCCTGGCGACCTACGAATCCACCGGCGCGTACGTGGCCATCAAGTACCTCAACGCCACCCTGCGCAGGGACGCCGAGTTCATGGACCGCTTCCGCGCGGACGCCCCCCGCCTGGTCGAGCTCGACGACCCGAACGTGGTGCGCCTGCACGAGTACGTCGAGACCGCCGACCGGGCGGCCGTGGTCATGGAGCTGGTGGACGGCGTGCCGCTGCGCACGCTGCTGGCCGAGCACGGCGGGCTCAGCCCCGAGGCGGCACTGGCGGTGCTCAAGAGCACGCTGCTTGCCCTGGCCGCCGCCCACGGGAAGGGCGTGCCGCACCGCGACGTCCAGCCGGGCAACATCCTGGTCCAGGCCGACGGGACCGGCAAGCTGGGTGACTTCGGCGTCGTGGTGCACGCCGAGGAGCCGGGCGTGCCGGCGGGCAGTCCCGCGTACATGTCGCCCGAGTTGTGGACGCAAGGCACGGCGGGTCCTGCGGCCGACGTGTACGCGGCTGCGTGCGTGTTGTTCGAGTCGGTCAGGGGGCGGCCGCCTTACCGGGCGTACACGGAGGGCGGCGAGCAGGACGTGCCCGCGCTGCGCGACAAGCACCTGGTGGAGCCGGTGCCGCTGGAGCAGGCGCCCGACACGCTGCGCGACCTGCTGCGGCAGGGGCTGGCCAAGGATCCGGCGGCCAGGTACGGCTCGGCCGAGCGGTTCGGGGTGGAGCTGGAGCAGGACGCGGTGGCCGGCTACGGCCAGGACTGGGAGAAGCGCGGGCGGCGCCACCTGGCGGAGCTGGCCACGCTACTCGCCCTGCGCTTCCCGCTGGCCGGAAACGACGGCGGCGCCCCGGTCGGGTCCGGCCTGCGCGGGCGGCTGTCAGCCCAGGGAGCGACCGGCCTGCGCGGGCGGCTGTCAGCCCAGGCCGCGACCGGTCTGCGCGGGCGGCTGGTGCGGCTGCCGGCCCAGTTCTGGGTCGCGGGCGCGGCCGTGGTGGCGGCGCTGGTCGCCATCATGTTGTCGGGCGGCGGCCTCCCGTCGGGGACCGGCACGATCCTCATGCCACCACCCCAGGCCCAGATCCAGCCCGCCCCCACCGTCGAACCCCCCGAGAGCACACCCACGCCCTCCAGAACGCCCGCCCCGCGCGCCACCACTCCCCCGCCCCCGCCGCCCGCCACCACCCGCCAGGGCGGCGGCGGCCGGATGCCGGTCCCCACCGTGCTGACCGCCACCATCCTGCGCTGGAACGGCACGGCCGGCTCGATCGCGGTCTCCGTGGACGGCACGGCGGCCGTACGGCTGCGGATCGCCTACACCCGGCGCGACGACGACGGCGGGGCGGCCGGCACGGTCCGCCGGGAGAGCCGCACCCTGCGCGGACGGACCTCCTACACCCTCGGCGTCACGCACTCCCCCGGCCGGGTGGCGTGCGGCGCGCGCAGGCACGTCGGCATGCTGGTCATGACCGAGCCGGCCGCGCTGAACGGCCCGCAGGTGAGCGAGGTGGCGGTGAACGGCCCCGCCTGCCCCACCCCCGCCACGCCGACACCAATGCCGACGCCGACGCCGGTCCCCACGATCACTCCCACGCCGTCGGTCTCGGAGCCGGTCGCGTCCGAGAGCCAGGTGCGCTGACCGGGCCTTGTCGGGCAACCAAGCGTGCGCTAGCTTGGCAATCGATGAGCGGTGACACCTCCCCCTACTGGGCCGCCTGCGCGCGCGGCGAACTCCTCATCCAGCGCTGTACGGCCTGCGACCGCCGCATCCACCTGCCCGAGTCCGCCTGCCCCTGGTGCGGCGGCGGCCAACTGGTGTTCGACCCGGTCTCCGGCGAGGGCGTCGTGCACACCTACACGGTCGCGCACCGCTCGTTCGCCCCCGGCTACACCGGCCGCGAGCCGTACGTGATGGCCTGGGTGGACCTGCCGGAGGGGGTGCGGGCCTTCGGGCACGTGGTGGGGTGCCCGCCGGAGCAGGTGCGCATCGGCCTGCCCGTACGCGTGACGTTCCTCGACGACCTGCCCCACTGGAGGCCCGCGTGAAGCTCGGCAACGTCCTGATCCCCGTCGCCGACCTGGACGAGGCGATCGCCTTCTATGGGCTGCCGGTCAAGTTCCGCGACGGCGACCGGTTCGCCGCACTAGACGCGGGCGGGATGACCGTGGCGCTGGCGGGGCCGGCGGAGCACGTCACCGAGTCGGCCGCGCCGTCGTACAAGGTGGCGGACGTGGGCCGGGCCGTGGCGGAGATGGCGGCGCGCGGCGCCGAGGTGGTGCGGGCGCCGGAGGCGGGGCCGCACGAGACGCGGGCCGTGCTGCGTGATCCCTCAGGAAACGTCTTCGTGCTCTATTCGCCCCTCTGACCCTCCGTGGAGGCACCCCCATGGCACGATCACCGTACGGCAACTACGGTCACGCGGTCCTGACCGCCGCCGCGCTGCGCACGCCCGACCGGGTGGCGCTGACCTACTGCGGCGGGCAGAGCTTCACCTACGACCAGCTCAACAGGAACGTCAACCGCCGCGCCAACGCCCTGCTCGAAGCCGGGATCACGCCGGGCAGGCGGGTGGCGGCGCTGCTCAACGAGACGTTGCGGGTGGCCGAGGTCTACCTGGCGCAGGCCAAGATCGGGGCCGTCACGGCGGCGCTGAACCCGTACTGGCCGGTGGAGACGCTGCGCGAGGTGGTGGCGGCGGCCCGGTGCACGGCGTTCGTCTACGACGCGACCGTGGAGGCGGTGGTGCAGCAGATCAGGCCGTCGCTGCCGCAGGTGACGGCGTGGATCCACGTACGTGACCTGGAGGCGGCCTCGGACGAGGAGCCGCCGCTCGGCGGGCACCACGACGATCCGCTGGCGCTCTACTTCACCTCGGGCACGACCGGGCTGCCCAAGGCCGTGCTGCACACGCACGCCTCCTCGCTGGCCACCGCGCAGATCTGGCTGGACGTGCCGCGCGGGCCCGACTCGGTGTTCGGCACGGGCGCGATCATCTGGGGCATCGGCTTCCCGGCCATCGCGGGGCCCGCGCTGTACGCGGGGATGCGGCTGGTGCTGGAGCAGGACTGGGGGCCGGCGAACTTCCTGCGCGTGGTGCCGCGCGAGCGGGTCACGCACGTGTCGCAGATCCCCTCGTTCTACTCGGCGCTGCTGGCCTCGCCCGCGCACGAGGACGTGGACCTGTCGTCGATCCAGGTGATCATGCTGGGCGGGGAGCCGCTGACCGCGACCATGCTCGACCGGATCAAGGCCAGGCTGCCGGGGGCGGGCGTGTACTCCTACTACGGGCAGACCGAGGCGCCGTACACGTGCATGGGGCGGGTGGACGACGGCTCCATCCCGCTGGGCTCCTCGGGACGGGCCCGTACGGGGAACGCGGTGCGGATCACCGGCCCGCAGGGGGACGCGGTCATCGACGAGGTCGGCGAGATCAACCTGGCCGGGCCGCACCGGATGGCCGGGTACGACGGGCTGCCGGACAGGACTGCGGAGGTGCTGCGCGGCGACTGGTATGTGGGCGGCGACCTCGGCACGCTCTCCGCCGACGGCGTGCTGCGGGTGCTCGGCCGCAGGGAGGACTCGATACTCAAGGGCGGGGTGTGGACCCAGCCGGCCGTGATCGAGGAGGCGGCCTCGTCGCTCGACGGGGTGGCGGAGGCGGGCGCGGTGGGGGTGCCGGAAGGGGCCTCCGAGCAGCGGGTACTGCTGGCCGTGGTGCCCAGGGCCGGGCACTCGCTGGACGCCTCCAAGCTGGCCCTGGCGCTGGCCGACCTGCTGCCCGCGCACCAGCGGCCCGACGACATCGTGGTGGCCGAGGAGCTGCCGCACTCGCAGGACGCCTCGGGCGGGCCGGGCAAGCTGCTGCGCGGGAAGATCCGCGAGCTGCACTGGTGAGCGTCTACGAGCACGAGGTGAAGGCACTGCTCAGGGAGGCCGGAGTGCCGGTCCCGCGCGGCGTGGTGGTGCTCGGGGACGGCTCCGGGATACACGGGGACGGCTTCGTGATGCGCTCCGGGGCGCGCGGGGACGGCTTCGTGGTGGGCGGAGACGGCGTCGTGGTGCGCGCGGACGACTTCGGGGCGGCTCGGGGCCTGGCCGGGCCGCTCGTGCTGAAGGCGTTCGGGCCGGGGCTGACGCACAAGTCCGAGGCCGGGGCCGTGGTGCTCGGGCTGACGCATGAGGAGTTGCGGCCGGCGGCGGCCGAGATGCGGGCGCGGCTGGATCCGGCGGGGTTCCTGGTCGAGGAGCAGGCCGGGCCGGGGGTCGAGCTGATCGTCGGGCTGGTGCGGGAACCGGCGTTCGGGCCGGTGCTGCTCGCCGGGCTGGGCGGGGTGTTCGCGGAGGCGCTGCGGGACACGGCGCTGCGGCTCTGTCCGATCTCGGAGTTGGACGCGCGGCGCATGCTGGCCGGTCTGCGCGGGGCGGCGCTGCTGGACGGCTGGCGCGGCGGCCCGGCGGTGGACGTGGACGCGGTGGTCAAGCTGCTGATGGCGGTCGGCGGGGCCGGTGGGCTCTGGGAGCGGCTGGAGCTGGGCGAGTTCGAGCTGAACCCGGTGATCGCGAGCCCTTCCGGAGTGATCGCGGTCGATGCCCGCCTTGTGCCGGCCCAAGCATCGCACCCGCCCGCCGCTTCCCGCCCGGCAGGCGGCCACGCACCGCCCGCCACCGCCTCTCGCCCGGCGGACTTCCTGCCGCTCTTCGAGCCCAGGGCCGTGGCCGTCGTCGGCGCGTCCACGTCCCGGCCGAACTTCGGCAACATGTTCCTCGGCTTCTACCGCGACACGGGCGTCCCGCTGGTGGCCGTGCACCCGACGGCGGCGGAGGTGGCCGGGGTTCCCGCCGTGCCCTCGCTCGCGCAGGCGGAGGTGGACTACGCGCTGGTGGCCGTGCCGGCCGAGCGCTGCGCCGAGGTGGTGCGGCAGGCGCGCGGGGTGCCGTTCACGCAGGTGATGAGCGGCGGCTTCGGCGAGCTGGGGCGTCCCGAGCTGGAGGAGGAGCTGCTCGCGGCGGCGCGGGAGTCGGGCACGCGGCTGCTCGGGCCCAACTGCATGGGCGTGTACTGCCCCAGGGGAGGTCAGACGTTCGTCGGCGGCGGGATGGGCCCGGCGGGTACGGTCGCGCTGATCTCGCAGAGCGGCGGCCTGGCCGGTGAGGTGATCAAGGTCGGGGAGCGGCGGGGGCTGGCGTTCAGCCGGGTCGTCACCGTCGGGAACGCGGCCGACGTCACCCCGGCCGAGCTGCTGCGCTGGCTCGCCCGCGACGCCGAGACGCGGGCCGTCGGGCTGTACCTGGAGGACCCGCGCGACGGGCGCGAGCTCTACACGGCGCTGCGGGACGCGGATCTGCCCGTGGTGCTGCTGGTCGGCGGGCGCACCGGACAGGGTCAGCGGGCGGCGGCCTCCCACACGGGCGGCCTGGTGAGCGACCGGCGGGTCTGGGAGGCGGTGGCCGGGCAGACGGGGGCGGCGCTGGTGTCCTCGCAGGACGATCTGATCGGGGTGCTGGCGTACTTCCAGGCGCACGGCGCGCGCACCACCTCCGGGGACGGGGTGCTGGTGGCGGGGCCGAGCGGGGGCGCGAGCGTGCTGGCCGCCGACGTGTTCGACCGGGCGGGGGTACGACTCGATCCGCTGCCGGACGAACGCCTGGCCGCGCTGCGTGACCTCGGGGTGGTGGCGACGGGCAACCCGCTCGAAGTGCCCGTGGGACCGCTGGGCCGGGCCGCGCTGGTGCCCGAGGTGATCGACGCGCTGGCCGGGCCGTACCGCGATGTCGTGGCGCACGTGAACGTGCCGGCCTTCTTCACCTACGCGAGCGCCGCCGAGCCCCTGTACGCCTACGCCAGGGCGCTGGTCGGAGCCCAGGAGGCGCGGCCCGGCGTCAGGATCACCCTGGTCACCAGGAACGGCGAGTGCGCGCCCGAGGGCGTCGTGGACGAGGTCGGTCGGATCGCGGCGGAGGCGGGCATCCCCGTCTACCGCTCCATGGAGGCGGCCGCCGTGGCCGTCGCGGCAGGAGGACGGCATGGGGCTGCTTGACGGCAAGGTCGCGCTGATCACCGGCGGGGCGCGGGGCATGGGGGAGGCGCATGTGCGGCTGTTCCTCCAGGAGGGGGCCCAGGTGGTGTTCGGCGACGTGCTGGAGGAGGAGGGCAAGGCGCTGGCGGAGGAGACGGGGGCCACGTTCGTGCGGCACGACGTGACCAGCCCGCAGGAGTGGGAGCGGGCGGTGACGACGGCCGGTGAGGTGTACGGCAGGCTCGACGTGCTGGTCAACAACGCCGGGATCCTGACGTTCGGGCGCGTGGCCGACATGTCGCCGGAGGACTTCGACCGGGTGATCGGGGTGAACCTCAAGGGCACCTGGCTGGGGATCAAGTCGGTCATCGAGCCGATGAAGGCGGCCGGGCGCGGGTCGGTCGTGAACATCTCCTCGATCGAGGGCTACATCGGCGCCGAGGGGCTGTCGGCGTACTCGGCCTCGAAGTTCGGGGTGCGCGGCATCACGAAGTCGGCGGCGCGGGAGCTGGCCAGGTTCAAGATCCGGGTGAACTCGGTGCATCCCGGGGCGATCAACACCTCGATGGCCCTGAATCCGGAGCTGATGAACGAGGTGGACCCGGACGCCTTCGTGAAGTCCATGGTCATCAAGCGCTTCGCCAAGCCCGTGGAGGTCTCGCACGTGGTCGCCTTCCTGGCCTCCGACCGGGCCAGTTACTGCACGGGCAGCGAGTTCACGGTCGATGGGGGCCTGCTGACCGGCGCAGGGTACTGAGACCTACCCCAAAGGTAGATCTTTTTGTGTTAAACCACCTAGCCTTGGACATTTCTGGCAGCATCGCTGACCTGCGGTTTCCATCCCGAGGGAAGCATGGTCTCACCTTGGGACGTGCTTGACCTGGGGTTACGAAACGGTAACCTCTCTCATCACGGATGACGACAGGCCTCCGGTTTTGTCACACCAGTCCCGGGTTACCCCCCTGACCCAGTGCTGCGTGGATAAACCCGGTCTTGCCCGGAAGGCTGCCCCACACTTCCATGACGCCAGAGATGCAGAAGTTCATCGAACTGCTCGAGAGCCAGCTCGGCTACTCCGAGAAGTCCGACGCGTACACCAAGTTCGGTGACTGGTACGGCAAGAACGTCGAGTTCGACGCCGACTACAGCTCGGCGCCGTGGTGTGACATGTACCTCTCATGGGCCGCGCACAAGCTCGGCTACGAGGAGTGGATCGGGCAGTTCGCCTGGACGGTGGCGCACGCGAAGTGGTTCAAGGAGCAGGGCGCCTGGGGCAACAAGCCCAAGCCCGGCGCGATCGTCTTCTACGACTGGAGCGGCTCGAACGACATCGACAACATCGACCACGTCGGCATCGTGACGAGGGTCGAAGGCGGAACGATCCACACGATCGAGGGCAACATCGACGGCGGGGTCGCCAAGCGCAAGGAGCGCGAGACGGGCAAGGTGGTCGGGTACGGCTACCCCCAGCGCATCAAGGACCGGCTGGACGAGGCCAAGGCGCAGAAGAAGGCCGAGGAAGAGGCGTCGCGGATCGAACCGGGCACCGAGTCCGGCACGCTCCATGAGGCCGGCGAGCCGCTCAGCGCGATGATCCCCCGGAACGACGCGGGACCGTCCCAGCAGGACCGGGTCCTGGCCCTGGGGCCCGGGAAGCAGACGCGGTCCAAAGGGCAGACCGAGGGCCAGACTCCCGAGGAGGCCCAGGGCCGGCCGCGGGACGCCGAATCCAGGTCGGAGAGCCGCTCGGAGCCGGCCCCGAAGAAGGGCACTTCGTCGCCCGCCAAGCGAGCGGACACCACCTCGCCATCGGGTACCGACACGAAGAGTCCGCAGGCCACCGCCTCCCCTTCGACCACCGCCTCCCCTTCGACCGGCGCGGCCAAGAAGGGCAAGCACGCCGCACCGGCCACGGCGGGCACCGAGGAGGCGACCACCGAGCCGCTTCCCACCATCACCGACGCCTCCGCCACCGGTCCGCTCCCGGCCATCGACTCCCCGACGCTGGTGGGTTCGGCCCTGATCGCCGCCCTCGCGCTGCTCGCCGTGGTCAAGACCCGCCGCCTGCGCCTGAGCCCGGCCGGCGTCCCGGCGCTCAAGACGCCGCGCCCGTCCCGCGCCAAGGGCCGCCGCCGTCGCCGCAGGACCGCCGAGATCCCGGTGACCGCGACCACCCG
Organism: Nonomuraea sp. NPDC050404; assembly: GCF_040655495.1. Taxonomy (NCBI): domain Bacteria; kingdom Bacillati; phylum Actinomycetota; class Actinomycetes; order Streptosporangiales; family Streptosporangiaceae; genus Nonomuraea; species Nonomuraea sp. NPDC050404. The sequence continues at coordinate 140,032 of NZ_JBFAKB010000021.1, read as the reverse complement.
CGGCGACGCCGAGCGCCGTCCCCTGGACCCGACCGAGCCTCGCAAGCTGCCGCTCACCAGGCCCTTCGACCTGGCCACCGACGCGCCGCGCCACGCCGCCCCCAGTCGCCGCACCGCACGCCACCACATTTCCGGTACGGGCGATTACGCCCCGGACTTCGACCGCGCCCGCTTCACCTTCACTGACGAGACGGGACCGCTGGAACGCCTCGCCTTCACCGACGAGACCGGACCGCTCGAACGCCTCGCCTTCACCGACCAGACCGGCCCCCTGGAACGCCTCGCCTTCACCGACCAGACCGGACCGCTCGAACGCCTCAGCTTCACCGACGGAACCGGGCCGTTGGAGGTCGTCCTCGACACGGGGCCGCTCCGGCGTTTCGTCGACACTGGCCCGTTCGAGCGCATCGTCATCCCGGGCGCGAGCAGCGCGTTCGACGCCTTCGCCCCGCCGAGGAGCAGGGGCGGGGACGCTCCCGAGACCAACCCCGCCTACCGGGGACGGCGGCGACGTCTCTCCGCCGAGGAGCACACCCGCGCCACGTTCATGCTCGACCCCACCCCCCGGGGCCGCCGGCACCGCCACACGGGCGTCGAGCCGTTCCCGATCGAAACCGCGGCGCGGGGCCGCCGCCACCGCAGGCCGCACGCCGAGGACGGGCGCCAGCTGGCAGGCGCGGGACGAGGCCGCCACCGCGCCTGACGTCATGCGACGAAGGTGCTCCTGACGTCGTACTCGGCGGCGAACTCGGCCAGCCTGGACACCGCGTCCCTGCTGCGCGTCCACGGTCGTACGATGAGCCGTTCCACCCCGAGCGCCGCCCAGCCGGCCACCTCCTCGGGGCCGGTCAGCTCGTACGCGTGCGCCGTCACCGGCACGCCCGCCCCGAGCCGCCGGAGCTGCGGCCTGATCGACTCGACCGTGTGCGGCATGCTGATCCACCCGTCGCACAACCGCGCCGCCCTGCGCAGCGCGGCGGCCGACTCCCCGCCCGCGAGCACGGGCAGCCGCCGCTGCACCGGCTTCGGCTCGAAGGCGACCTCGGGGAAGGAGTAGAAGCGCCCGGTATGGGCGACCATGGGTTCGCTCCAGAGCCGCCTGACCACCTCGATCGCCTCGTCCAGCCGCGCTCCCCTGCTGCCGAACGGCACCCCGGCCGCGTCCCACTCGCCCCGGTACCAGCCCGCCCCGACCCCGCAGATGGCCCGCCCGGAGGACACCACGTCCAGGGTGGCGAACGCGCGGGCCGACACGAACGGATGGCGCAGGGCGAGCAGTTGCACCGCCGTGCCCAGCCGGACGCGGGAGGTGTGCGCGGCCAGCCAGCACAGGTAGGCGGGCGCGTCGAACAGCGGCGTCCGCGGTCTGATCCCCGGATCGGACGTGCCCGGGTAGACGGCCGTGGACAGGTCGGTGGCGAAGACGAGGTGTTCGGGCAGCCACACCGACTCGAACCCCAGCTCGTCGGCCGCCACCGCCACGTCCTTCCAGGCGGCGGGGTGCAGCAGGCCGAGGGGGACGCCGAACTTCACGGGTACCTCCGTGGTGGGCCGCCATGGACGATCGCGGTGCGCAGGCGTTCGCGGTGGGCGGCCGTGGTGCCGTACGCGGTCGCGAGCGACCAGGCCCGCGCCAGCCAGAACCGCAGGTCCAGCTCCTCGGTGTACCCGATCGCGCCGTGAACCTGCAGCGCCACCCGCGCCGCGAGCGCAGCCGCCTCGCCGGCCGCCACCTTCGCCGCACTCGCGTCCCGATCCGCGCTCTCCTGTTGTTCCGCGCTCAGAGCCGCCCCGTACACCAGCGGCGCCGCGAACTCCACCGCCACGGCCACGTCGGCGAGGTGGTGCTTGACGGCCTGGAAGGACCCGATGGGAGCGCCGAACTGGGTACGGACCCGCGCATAGGCGACGGTGACCGAGAGCAGTTCCCTGGCGACCCCGACGAGCTGGGCGGCGGTCGCCACCGTGGCCGCCCGCAGCGCCGCGCCCACGTCGCCGGTCAGCTCCTCGGATGCGCCGTAGTCCACCTCGAACAGCGGCCGGCACGGGTCCACGCCGGGCCGGGGCGCGAGCCGTACGGACTCGGCCCGGACCAGCCGCGCCCCGCCGTCCCGCACCACCACCAGCAGGTCGGCCAGGTCGGCGTCCGCCGCGTACGCCTGCCCCGGCGGCAACACCGCGACCCGCACCGCGCCGGTGGCCAGCTTGGGCACCCCGCCCAGCAGGTACGGCGCCACCACCGCCGTCTCCACGACCGGCCCCGGCAGGCACGCCCGCCCGGTCTCCTCCAGCGCCGGCAGCATGTCGGCCAGCCCGAGCCCCAGCCCGTCGGCCTCGACCGGCAGCAGCAGCCCGAAGAACCCCAGCTCGGCGAGCTGCTCCCAGCCCGGCCGCCGCCCGGCCCGCAGCGCGGCGGGCGGGCAGTGCGCCCGCAACACGTCCCGCACGGTCGCACCCAGGGCAAGCTGCTCATCGCTGAAGGCGAAGTTCATCGCGGCACCCCCAAAGACAGATGCTCATCGCGGCACCCCCAAAAGACCGAAGTTCATCGCGGCACCCCCCAGAAGACCGAGGCTCATCGCGGCACTCCCAAAGACGGAGGCTCATCGCGGCAGCCCCAGGACGCGCTCGGCGACGATGTTGCGCTGGATCTCGTTGGTGCCCGCGTAGATGGGCCCCGCCAGCGAGAACAGGAACCCCTCCAGCCACCCCGCCACCCCCGCCCGATCCCCGAGCAACTCCATCGCCAGGGCGTGCATGCGCAGGTCCAGCTCGGACCAGAAGATCTTCCCCAGGCTGGCCGCCGCCCCGACCTCCTCCCCCGCCATGATCCGCCGCGCGGTCCCGAACGTGTGCAGCCGGTACGCCTCCGCCTCCACCCAGCACCTGGCCGCCCGATCGGCCAGAGCCGGGTCGCCGGCGTCGCGGGCCAGCGCGACGAGCCGGTCGGCGGTGGCCAGGAAACGGCCGGGGCTGCGCAGGGTCAGGCCACGCTCGGAGGAGGCGGTGGTCATCGCGATCCGCCAGCCCTCGCCCACCTGGCCGAGCACCATCGCCTCCGGTACGTACACGCCGTCGAAGCGCAGCTCCGCGAAGCCCGGCAGCCCGTCGAGCTGCGCGATCGGCCGTACGGCGACGTCGGTCATGGGGAACATGAAGTAGGTCAGCCCCCGGTGCCGCGCCCCGGAGGTGCGGAAGAGGCCGAATCCGTGGGTGGCGTGGGCGGCGCGCGTGCTCCACGTCTTGTGGCCGTACAGCCGCCAGCCGCCGGGTGCGGGCTCGGCGCGGGAGGTCAGGGCGGCCAGGTCGCTGCCGGCCTCGGGTTCCGACCATGCCTGCGCCCACACGTCCTCGCCCCCGGCCATCCTGGGCAGCCACTGCCGGCGCTGCTCGGGCGAGCCGTACCGCAGCAGGGACGGGCCCAGCAGGAAGATCCCGTTCTGGGTGACGCGGGCGGGGCAACCGGCGGCCCAGTACTCCTCCTCGAAGATCAGCCATTCGATGAGGGAGGCGCCGCGCCCGCCGTACTCCCGCGGCCAGGAGACGACCGACAGCCGCGCGCCCGCCAGCTCCGCCTCCCAGTCGCGGTGTGCGGCGAAGCCCTCGGGGGTGTCCATGGACGGGAGCGGCGGCGGCGCGTGGCTGCCGAGCCAGCCGCGAACCTCGGCGCGGAAGTCCCGTTCCGCCGGGGAGAAGTCGAGATCCACAACCTAAACCTAGCAATCGCTTGGTCAAACCGCCACGCCGCCGCGCACCGAACTACTCTGGTCCTTGTGCAGGGACTGCTGCTGCGGCTCTCCACGCTCGACGCCGACGCGGAGAGCGCGGTGCGGGTCATCGCCTACTTCGATTCGCTGGTGCGCGACCACGTGAGCGTGCCGGTGCTGCTCACCGCCACGGCCCGCCTGGCACAGTGCCCGGTCGGCCTCTTCGACGCGGCCACCGGCCGCCGCACCCGCACCTCGCCCGGCGGCTCCCTGGACACGCCCGTGTCCGAGCCGGCCCAGGTCAGGGAGCTGAGCGCGAGGCTCGGGAGCGTGTGGATGGAGCGCGAGGGGCCCGCGCACGGGCTCGACGAGATCGTGCTCGAACGCTACGCCGCCGCGGCCGAGGTCACCCTGGAACGGGCCGCCGCGCTGTCACGTACGGGCCGGGACCCGGCGCTGGTCGAGCTGGTCCTGTCGGCCGAGACCGGCGAGGCGGAACGTGCCCGCGCGCTGCGCCTGCTCGGCTTCGGCCCGGCCACCCCGCTGCGGGCCCTGGCCATCACCCTGCCCGACCGCGGGCTGGCCGCCGACCTGCGCGCGCTCGGCCACCACGTACGCGCCGCCACGGTCGGCGACACGGAGGCCGTGCTGGTCACGACCGCCTTACCGCGGTCCCTGAACGCCGAAGCCGTAGCGACCACCTTTCCCCGGCCCCTGAACGCCGAAGCCGTCGTGACCGACCTGCCGCGGCCCCTGAACGCCGAGACCGCACCTCTCAAGTTGCCCGACGGGGCCCGGGCCGGGATCGGGCCCGAGCTGCCCGGGGCGCGGGTGGCCGAGTCGTGGGCCGGCGCGCGTACCGCACTGCGCTTCACCGGCCCCCACGACCGGGTGATGCGCTGGTCGGAGCTGGGTGCGCTGGCGCTGTTCGCGGACCTGCCCGAGCAGGCGATCACGGCGCTGCCCGACGTCCAGGCGATGCACCGGCTCGGCGAGGGCTCGCGGCTCGCGGTGCGCGCGTTGTGCCTGGCGGGCTCGGTGCGCGGCGCGGCGAACGCCGTGCACCTGCACCACAGCTCGCTGGCCGCCCGCATCGCCCGCGCGGAGTCCGCACTCGGCTTCTCGCTGGCCGACCAGCCCGGCCGGTTGCGCGCCCACCTGGCCCTGGCCCTGCTGCGCCTGCTCGCCACGCCCGCGACGACCGCTAGAGACCGATCGCCCGCTTGAGCGCCGCCTCCCTGGCCTGCCTGGCCCGTACGCTCAACGCGGCGTCCGGCACCATCATGTCGGACCCGTGGAACGCCCCCGGATACAGGTGGAACTCGGTCGAGACCCCCGCCCCCACCAGCCGCTGCACGTAGTCGACGCACTCGTCCCTGAACACCTCCAGCTCCCCGACGTCCACGAACGTCGCCGGCAGCCCCGCCAGGTCCGTGGCCCGCGCGGGGGCGGCGTACGGCGGCACGTCGTCGGCGCCGGCCCGATCGCCGAGCAGCGCGGTCCAGCCGAAGAGATTGGCCTTCCTGTTCCACACCACGGCCTCGGTGAACTCGTGGCTGGACGGCGTGATGTTGCGGTCGTCGAGCATCGGGCAGATGAGCAGTTGGAAGGCCAGTTCGGGCCCGCCCCTGTCCCTGGCCAGCAGCGCGGTCGCCGCCGCCAGCCCGCCGCCCGCGCTGGCGCCGCCCACCATCAGCCGTCCCGGTTCGATGCCCAGCTCGGCGGCGTTCTTGGCGGTCCAGGCCAGCCCGGCGTAGCAGTCCTCGACGGGCGCGGGATGCGGATGCTCCGGCGCCAGCCGGTAGTCGACGGACACCCCGACCAGGCCCAGCCGCTCGGCGTACCCGATCATCATCGCGTCGTCCATCTCGGGCGCGCCGTAGATCATGCCGCCGCCGTGGATCCAGTAGAGCGCCGGGCGGCCCTCGCCCCGCTCCTCGGGCTGGTAGATGCGCAACCGGATGTCGGGCTGGCCCTCCGGTCCCGGGACGGTACGGTTCTCGACCGTCACCCGCGTCTCGGGCTCGGGCATCGCCGCCATCATCGCGCTCATCTGCGCCCGCTGGCCGGGCAGCGCCTCGTACGTCAGCGCGAACTCGTCGTCCGTCGGGATCGGCACCTGCGCGAGGCCGGCCTTGAGCTCGGGGTCGAGGTTGGGGTGTGTTGCCATGGGGATTCCCTTCCGCAGGAAATGGTGGGCTATGCCTAGATCTTCAGAGCTGGCGCCCTCGCGCACAACCCGCCATCCGGCCGCGATCGCCCGCCCCGGACCCGCCGTTCGGCGACACCCCGTACCAGCCTTGGCAGGGCCTGGCTAAGGGGGTGGGGTCATGCGGCATGCTGATCGCATGTGCCATTCCACCGACAGCAGGCCGCCGGCTCCGCCCGTTCAGGGCGAGGTGGCCTCACATGAGCAGTTCGAGCTGACCGCCGCCGACGGCAACCGCCTCATGGCCTACCGGGCCGAGCCCGCCGAGCCGAACGGGCGCGGCATGGTGATCCTGCCCGACGTGCGCGGCCTGCATCCCTTCTACCGTGACCTGGCCGTACGGTTCGCCGAGGCGGGGTTCCGTACGATCGCGATCGACTATTTCGGCCGCACCGCCGGCATCGGCGACCGCGGTGACGACTTCGACTTCATGACGCACGTCAACCAGATCGCCCACGACGGCGTGCGGGCCGACGTCAAGGCGGCCACGGCCGAGCTGGGCGGCGGCCCGGTGTTCACGACGGGCTTCTGCATGGGCGGCGCCCTGTCGTGGCAGCACGCCGCCGAGGGCAACGGCCTGTCGGGCGGCATCGGCTTCTACGGCGCGCTGCGCTTCATCGAGGAGCCGAAGTCGGGGCCCGGCGCGCCGCTGCTCCTGCTGCGCGGCGGGGCCGACAACGTGTCCACGCCGGAGGAGTTCGCCGCGTACGAGGCCGCGCTGGACCGGGTGGGCACCGAGCACGAGACGCACCTGTACGAGGGCGCGCCGCACTCGTTCTTCGACCGCACCTACGGCGAGTGGGCCGAGGTCTGCCAGGACGCCTGGCGTCAGATCCTGTCGTTCACCGAACGCCACTCCTAACCCAGGTAGGCGGCCCTGACCACCGGATCCTGGCGCACCTCGGCGGGCGTGCCGGTGGCGATCACCTTGCCCAGGTCGAGCACGACGATCCGGTCGCAGGTTCCCATCACGAACCCCATGTCGTGCTCGACCAGCAGCACGGTCGTGTCCAGCCCTCTGACGACCTCGCCCAGGCGAACGGTCTGCCCGGCGTCCAGCCCGGAGGTGGGCTCGTCGAGCAGCAACAACCGGGGGCGGTCTGCCAGGGCTCTGGCCAGTTCGACGAGGCGGCGCTGCCCGACGGGGAGCGCGGCGGCGTACGCGTCCCGCAGCCCGGTCAGCCCGCACAACTCCAGCACCTCGGCCACCCGCTCGCGCCGCTCGCGCTCCAGCCGCCGCCTGGCCGGCCAGCCGACCAGGTCAGCGGCGAGCCCGCCGCCACCGCCATGCCAGTCGAGCGCGGCCAGCACGTTGCCGGCCACGGTGAGCCGGCCGAACACCTGGGTCCGCTGGAACGTACGGCGCAGTCCGGCCCTGGCCCGCTTGACCGGCGGCACCCCGGTGACATCGCGATCACCGATCAGCACCCGCCCCTCGGCGGGCTTGCGCAGCCCGGACACCACGTCGAACAGCGTGGTCTTGCCGGCCCCGTTGGGCCCGATCACCCCGCAGACGACCCCCTCGCCGACCTCGAACGACACCTCGTCCAGCGCCCGGACCCCGCCGAAGGCCACCGACACTCCCGCCACCGCCAGCACGTCCTAGCTCACCCCCAGAAAAGCGGCGATCAGCCGCCCGCCGTCCACTTCTAGCTCACCCCGAGATAGGCGGCGGTCAGCCGCTCGCTGTCCACCTCGGCGCGCGGCCCGGCCCAGGTGACGCGGCCCAGCCGCATGAACGCCACCCGGTCGGCGATCGCCAGCGCCTCCGTCGCCTTCTCCTCGACCAGCAGCAGCGCGACCCCGCGCTCGCGCAGTTCGGCGAAGACCTCGAACACCTGCCGCACCACCAGCGGCGCCAGCCCCAGCGACGGCTCGTCGGCGATCAGCACGCGCGGCGGTCGCACGAGCGCGGGGGCCAGCGTGAGTAGCTGCTGCTCGCCGCCGGACAGGGCGCCGGCGAGCACGGTACGGCGCTCGGCCAGGTGGGGCAGGCGCTCGTAGACGGGTCCGGGGTCGGGCAGCCAGGTGCGCAGGTTCTCCTCGACGGTCAGGCCGGGGAAGACGCCCCGGCCCTCGGGCGCGAGCAGGATGCCGGCGCGGGCCCTGCGGTGGGCGGGCCAGGCGGTGACGTCCTGGCCGTCGAGCAGGATCCGGCCGCCGGTCACCGGCAGGTCTCCGGCCGCCGCCGCGCAGGTGGTGGACTTGCCCGCGCCGTTCGCGCCGAGCAGCGCGACGACCTCGCCCGGCCGTACGGTCAGGTTCACGCCGCGCAGTACGACGCAGTCGTCGTACCCGGCGACGACGCCCTCCATCGCGAACAGCCCCGGCTCACTCACCACGGCCTCCGCGACGGGGGCGGGCGGCTTCTCACGACGGCGGTGGCGCAGCCCGGCGAGCTGGGTCAGCACCCCGTCGGGATGTTTGGCCAGGATCATGCCGCCGGCCCCGAACAGGATGGAGCCGACGTGCGCGGACAGGTCCCAGGTGGACAGCAGTTCCGGCACCGCGACGGCGATGAGCCCACCCAGCACGGCCCCGCCGATGCGCCGCACCCCTTGCAGCACCACCACGGCCAGCCACACGAAGCCGGCGAAGGCGGGCAGGTCGGTGGCGGTGATCGAACCCTTGGAGATGGCGAACAACACCCCGCCGAGCCCGGCGACGGCCGAGGCCAGCACGAACAGCGTGACCTTCGTACGCGCCGCCGACAACCCCGACGTCGTGGCCGCGGCCGGGGCCGAACGCACGGCCAGGATCGCCCGTCCCGAGGCCGACCGCTCCAGGTTGCGCACCAGCAGCGCCACGGCTCCGATCAGGACGAGCAGCACGACCACCCGCACCCGGGGGTCGGAGGTGTCGGCGAAGCCGAACCCGAGCGCGGGCAACGACCAGCCGATCGTGCCGTTGCTGAACGCGTCCACCTGGAACAACACCTGGTCGGCCAGCAGCGCCAGGGCCAGCGTGGCCAGCGTCAGCACCCGCCCGCCCAGCCGCAACGCGGGCAGCGCCACCAGCATGCCGACGGCCGCCGCGGCGAGCACGCCCAGCGTGATCGCCACGAAGAACGGCAACCCGGAGGCGAACGCCCACCCGCAGGTCAGCGCCGCCATCGAGGCGAAGGCGGCCTGGGCCAGGTTCACCATGCCGCCGATCCCGGTCACGATCACGAACGAGCAGAAAATGAGCGCCAGCACGAGCCCCTGCGCCGCCACGCCCACGTAGTACTCCGGCCCCGCGAACGCGAACACCACCAGACAGACCGCCCCCAGAGCCCAGGGCAGCCGTCTCCGCCACGGCGGCAGACCGGCCAGGTGGTCGGGCGGCGGCGCGTCCTCGGCCACACTCCCCGCCACCCGCGCACGCGACCGGTTGAGCAGCACCAGCCCGGCGAACAGCAGGATCACCGGCACGGCCGTCCGCAGCCCGGTCACCTCCTGCAGGAAGTCGGTGTACCCGGCGACCAGGTTCTGCACCACGCCGAGCGCGAGCCCGGCCGCGAACGTCCAGGGGATCGAGCGCAGCCGCCCGAACACCGCCGCCGTCGCCGAGGCGAACAGCAGCACCGTGTACGCGGTCGCGTCCAGCCCCAGCACCGACACGGCCAGCACCCCGGCCAGTCCGGCCAGCCCGGAGCCCAGCATCCAGGCCAGCGCGGAGGTGGCGTCCGCGTCGATGCCGCGCAACGTGGCCAGGCGGCGGCTGTCCACGCAGGCGCGCATGCGCAGCCCGTACCGGGTGTGCCGGATGAACGCCCAGAGCCCCGCCGCCGCCACCGCCGACAGGCAGAACGTGATGGCCTGGTCGCTGTCCAGCCGCACGCCGAGCACGTCGAACGTGCGCGCCGGATGCGGCCCGACGCCGCGCGGCAGCGAGGTCGCGTCGGCGGGCGGCAGCCCGGCCAGGTCCACGATGAGCAGGCCGAGCGCGGGCAACGCGATCGTGAGCCCGATGGTGGCCACGATCTGCGCGGTCTCCCCCGCCTGCGCGAGGCCGCGGAACATGGCCTTGTGCAGCGCGTAGCCGAGCGCGGGCGCGAACAACACGATCGACACCAGTGCCGACAGCCAGGCGGGCACTCCGGCCAGGTTGAGCTCGTAGAACAGCAGGGCGGTCAGGAAACCGATGGCTCCGTGGGCGAAGTTGAACACGCCGGTGGCGGCGTAGGAGAGCGTCAGCCCCGAGCCCATGATCGCGAAGACGGCCCCCGTCACCAGGCCGCTGAGCACGTAGTCCAGGATCATTTCAGCGGCACGTTGTCGAAACACTTCATGCTTTTGGCCACCTGGAAGGCGCCGCCCGCCAGCTTGACCAGGGCGCCGCAGCCGTTCGGCTCATTGTGGTCCTTGGGGTACTGGATCCGGCCGAAGCCCGGGTTCTCGTAGACGTAGGAGCCGTTGCCGGTGGCCAGGAACTTCTCCCTGGTCAGGTCCTTGCCGGCCTTGTTCAGCATGTCGAGGAAGATGTCGGCGGCCCAGTAGCCGATGGCCAGGTGCTGGGTGAGCGCGGTGCCGGGGGCGGCCTTCTCCACGTCCTGCCTGAGCCGGGCGATCTCGGGGGCGCTGGACTCGAACGGCTCGAACATGGGCGCCGCGATCACGCCCTCCAGGGCCTCGGCGCTGGCCTCGTCCTTCAGGATCGCGGCGTCGTAGCTGGTGGCGTCGGTCAGGACGCCCTTGTAGCCGGCCCGCTTGAGCGCCGCGTACAGGCCCACGTTGAACTTGGTGCCGGCGATCACCGAGACCACCACGTCCGGTGGCCCGCCGTCGTCGGAGGTCATGATCTTGTTGATGTACGGGAGCCAGTCGGGCGGCGGCGCGGCGGCCGGCAGGCCGGAGTTCACCCCGGCCAGTTGGAACCCGGCGGCGGTGAAGGACTGGGAGATGGTCGTGCCGCCGTACTTGCTGCCGCTGGAGTCGGAGGTCTGGACCCAGACGCTCTTGCCCGAGGACCCGCCGAGCAGGTCGGCGAGTTGCCTGCCCCACCAGGTCTGCGAGCCCGCGCCCTGTTTGGGCGCCAGGCAGCCGTTGTAGCCGAAGCCGGTCTTGGTGCCGCACCACTGCGGCCCGGTCGCCCAGCCGAACCAGGGCACGCCCTGCTGCTCCAGGAAGGCGGCGCCGCCGAAGTTCGGGGCGTGCACGGGCACGAGGGCGAACACCTGGTCCTTCTGTACGAGCTTCTTGGCCGCCGCGTCGCCCTTGGCCGCGTCCTGCCCGTCGTCCTCGGCCCCGAGGAACTCGATCCTGCGCCCGTGCACGCCGCCCTCGGCGTTGGCCCGCTCGAACCTGGCCCTGGCGCCGATCTCGGCGTCCTTGGTGCTGTAGCCGCTGGCGCTGGTCTTGGTCAGCACGCCGCCGATCCTGATCGTCGTGTCGGTCACGCCCGCCGTACTCTGGCCGGTCGCGCCCTGCTGCTGGGCCGCGCAGCCGGCGGCCAGCACCATGACCACGAACGCCGCCGAACCCCTGCGCACCATGACGGCCTCCCGTGATTGTTGGCCTAGCGCTCGCTTGGTTAGAAAGCGTAAATTCACCCGCGAGGGCAGTCAACGCCCGTGATCGGAAATCCCGCCAGCCCCACCAACCCGCCGCCGACGAGCCCGCAGCTCGCGCCACTGCCCCCGACCAACCGCTTGCTCGCCTTCCACCGCCCGGCTACCGTGTGGACCATGCTGATGCGAGCCGCCGTGCTCACCGCCTTCCACAGCCCCTTGGAGATCCGCCAGGTGGAGATCGCGGACCCGGCCCCCGGCGAGGTCCGCGTACAGATCAAGGCGTCGGGCGTGTGCGGCTCCGACCTCAAGGCCATCGACGGCAAGAGCCCCGTGGTGAGCAAGCCGCCGTTCATCCTCGGCCACGAGAGCGCCGGCGTGGTGGAGAGCACCGGCACGGGCGTCACGTCCGTCAAACCGGGCGACCACGTCATCATCGCCATGAACGGCCCCTGCGGACGCTGCCGCTCCTGCGGCGCGGGCCGCTTCCACCTGTGCGTGGACCCGGCCCGCCTGCCCACCATCATGGGCGGCCGCCCCAGGATCACCCTGGACGGCACGGAGGTCCGCCGCTTCATCGGCATCGGCTCCTTCGCCGAGTACGCGGTCGCCCCTGAACCCATGTGCGTAAAAATCGGCACATCGCTCTCCTTCGACGCGATGTGCCTGCTGGCCTGCGGCGTCATCACCGGCGTGGGCGCCGTCTTCAACGTGGCCCGAGTCCGCCCCGGCGCCACCGTCCTGGTCGTCGGCTGCGGCGGCGTCGGCCTCAACGTCATCCAGGGCGCCGTCCTGGCCGGCGCCACCACGATCATCGCCGCCGACGTGGCCGACCAGAAACTCAAACTGGCCGAACGCTTCGGCGCCACCCACGCCATCCTGGTCTCGGACCTCCCCCGCCAGGTCGGCGAACTGATCAAGGGCGGCGTGGATTACGCCTTCGACGCGACGGGCGCCCCCGGTGTCCTGGCCCAAGCCTTCGCCTCAACCCAACCAGGCGGCACCACCGTCATGGTCGGCAGCCCTCCGGCGGGCCACCCCTTGGACCTCGACACGGGCCTCCTGTTCGCCTCCCGCCGCCTGATGGGCACCCAGGGCGGCGACTCGGCCCCCCACCGCGACCTGCCCATGCTGGCCGGCCAGTACCTGAGAGGCCGCCTGGACCTGACCGGCCTGATCTCCGAACGCCTCCCCCTGGACCAGATCAACGAGGCAGTAACCCACATCCGCCAGGGCACAGTAGCCCGCACAGTCATCACGTTCTAAAAAGCAAGGTCCTCGCTACCGCTCGGGCAGAGATGAGCAGGAGCCAGCCCCGATCATCAGAGCTCGACCTTCCACGTCAACGCGGTGGGGCGGTCAAGCCACAAATGGACGCCGGTCGGATCGACGGTGATGCCGAAGCGGTCGTAGCCGGGGCTGCCTAGCGAGGCCCACTGAAGGTAGGCGGACGACAGTTCGTCCCAGAGCCGCCGTCCACCGTACTGCGCCACCTCCGCGTCGGCGGCTCCCGGCTTGTGGTCGCATGCTGCCCAGGAGCCCTGGCCGGTGTGATCGTCCAGTTCGTACAGCAACAGCGAGTTCTCGTCGTCCTCGCTCGTGTCGTACCAGCCGATGCGCGGGGCCAGGGCGAGGCACATCAGGTGCGCGCCCGGCTCCATGCTCCAGAAGGTACGGGGATTGATTCTGGTCGTCGAATGGGTTGCCTCCTCGTGATGGTGAGCGCTCCATCGGGAGTTGTAACGCTGCTCGCGCAGCATCATGTAGCTGGCGGTGCCGTGGAAGCGCCCGAACGCCGTGGTCCCGTCCACCACAGTCAGGCGCAGCCGGTGGCCGAGGAGTCCACCGGCATGCCAGGGCAGCACGATGACGCCGCCCGGACGAGTCTGTTCGATCCAGGCCATCGGGATGTGGGACACGCCCGCGGTGACGTGCACACGATCGAACGGGGCATCCCGGGGCCGGCCTTTGACGCCATTGCCGATGCGCAGGTTCGGGCGGTATCCGGCCGCGCGAAGGTTGTCCGCGGCTTGGGTCGCCACGCGCTCATCCACTTCGATGGAGGTGATGCCGTCTGGTCCGGCCGCCCACGACAGCATGGCCGTTGTCCAGCCGGAGCCGGTCCCGATCTCCAGAATGCGGTCGCCCTCCTGTGGAGCCAGCAGTTCCAGGAAGGGGAACACGATGCCCGGGGCCGACACCGAGGACGTGGTGTGCCCCTTCCCGCTGAGCGGATCACCCGCCCCGTCGTCGGTCTGGAGGGTGATGATCGAGTCCGAATACCGCCGAGCGTCTTGTAGACGAAGGGCTTACCCAGGTCTTTCGCCCATGTGTGCGCTTCCCCGGGATCGTTGGTGATGATCGTCTTGGGTACGTTCAACCCGACGCGGGCGGCCGTGATGAGCTGGATGGGCTTGTACTCGGCGCGCATCGCGGCCATCGGGTCGTTGACCCAGAGGGCGCCATTCTGCCGGAGGGCCGCCAGCACCCCGCCGAACCCGTATCGTGCTTCGGCGTAGGCGAAGGCACGTTCGGGGGACGACATACGTTCGTCCATCCGAAACTGCGTCGGTCTCCGGCTGTAGACCGCGCCCACGTCGGCGAGTGCGAGTTCGCCGCGGGGGGAGTTGAGAATTCCGGTCCAGCCGCGACCGCCGGTCTCGATCCGGGCAGCCATGGAGACTTGTGAGGGGAAGTCGGCGGTGTCCATGGTGACGACGGGCACTTCCCGGGCGCGCAGCTCGGCGGCGACCCGCTCTGCCACGGTGTCGGAGTCGTCGGTGAGGATCAGTACGGTGTGCGCCACGATCTCAGTCCTTGACCTTCTCCTCATTGGGGCCGTTCCCGTCGTTGCTGGTGTCGCTCGTTTCGTTGCTGCCCCCGCCTCCGTGTGAACCGCTCCGGCTGACGGGTGTCGGCGAGACGCGGTGACGCAGCCCCCATGGCCGTGCGTCGCTGGCAAGGGTGTCGGGAGCGGACAGGATGTGCTTGGTCGGGGACATGGGGAAGAGGTCGCCGGCCCGGAAGATCCTCCCCCTGGACTCCCCGTCCGGGGAGTGGGTGATCAGGTCGAGGGCAGGATGGTCCGGGTTCGTGGTCGTCGGCATTGATTGATCCCTTCTCTGCCTGGCTCACCTTGCAGGCGCAGGCTCGTAGGTGGTGCGTTCACGCTGATGGGCTCTTGGAAGGGCGGCGGGGCCCATGCGCGGCCGAGATCGCGCTGTCCAGGGACCGGCTCAGGCGACTTCGTCCGGAGCTTTGGCCGCCGCTTCCTCCACGACACCCTCGGCCCAGATCCAGGGACCGAACCCCAGGCCGAACGGCGCGGGCTTCAACCCGTCGAACCGGCCATCGGCGGCGGCCTTCTGGAACTCGGTGTACGCGCGCTTGCTGGTGCACACGAGGTGAGGGCTCTGCCCTGCGGCCGCATCGTGGATCTCGATGATGACGTTCCCACCGTCCGGCTTGTGGTGGAGCCGGTCATTTCGAATTTCGTGCAGGAGATCAAGCCAGCATTTTGGGCCCATCGTCGCAATGTCTTCAGGCATGCTCAGATCGCACATTTGGATCGTAGTCGACCGGGCTACTCGGCGAAGAGCGAGGCGGTTGGGACTGAGGGCTTCTCCATCATGCTGGGCCATGGGACCTCCGAAGTGGTTGTTTGCGCCAGCGGGCACGACAATTGACAGTAGTCACCGGCGTGGATCCGTTACACCTCGAAGCAGGTCCGCATCCGCCCCGATCTCTGGGCGGCCCCCAGCCGCCTGTTTCCGAGAGCCATATGCCATTCCCCATTCCGATGGGTAATGTGATGCCGCTCCCGGGAAGGGAAAGTGAGATGTCGAAGCAGGGTCGAGATTCGAGTCCGCAGGCGCGAGGGCGCATGTTGGCGCGAATCGGCAAGGAGCTGTATCAAGAGACTGGATCGGTGAAAAAGACGGTAACGGAACTGATGCGCCGCCATCCGGTCATTTGCAGTCTTCAGGCCCACCGGTATGCCTGTGGTCTTTCCCAGGATCAAGCAGCCGTCCGGTACAACCACATGACCGACCACCAGACCAGCCTGGGCGGTACGTCCATCAACGCATGGGAGACGTGGGCCCGTGAGCGCAGCAGGGCCGGATCACCTCCCAGCTTTACCAGCCTGCTGATCCTCGCCGCAGCCTATGGGGGCGGTCCTGCAGGTGTTGCCGAGGAGGATCTCTCCCCAGGCGATTTGGTCGCCGAAGCATACGAGCGTTTGGCCGTGGAAGACCAACTCGCCCTGAAGAGGTACGCCACCCCCAACCTCGCAGGCGCACCGCCCGCAACGGCGCCAGCAGCGGAGAGGCGAGAATCCAAGCAAGCGGCCGAGTCAAACACCATGGGGCACGATTTCATCATCGCCGCCCCGACAGTCGAATACGGCAGCCCTGACAGACTCGTCTACTCCATGCCCAGCCCCGCCCCCGGCCGACTCCTCAACCTCACCTGGGCGTCTTTCGGCTACGGCATCGAACGCCTCATCCACCAGATCAAGAATCTTGGGTGCCGCACTGATGTGGACGCCTGTTTCGGGATCAACGAGGCCGGCCTTGTCATGGCTACCTTCCTTGCATCCGTCCAATTCAGACGCTGTCCCATCGGCTATCTCAAATGCAACAAGAGCCGCGATTCCATCAACCTCGACAAGGCGTCGATGTTCCCGGAGCTGCCAGACGCGCCCGAGATCGTCTTGTGCGATTTCGAGGTTAAGCATGCCGATGTGGTGGGATTCATCTCACAAGAAATCCGTAACCACTATCCCGGCGCGCAGATCTACTTCGCGGTGTTCGGAGCCATAACCAAGGGGAAGCTCGCAGTCAGTGATTTTGACGATCTGACCGGCGCGGGCATCATGCGAGCGGCACACTTCAAGGCGGTGTTCATCGCTGCGACGATGAGCCCTCCAGGCATAGAGCCGCCGTTGGAGCTGCGCTGAACCGCACGGAGGTCCCGTCGTGACAACCTCTCCCACCTTCCCGGGCCTCGCCCGGAGCCTGGCCGAACTGGTCGCTCAGGTGATCGAGGAGATCCGGCCGCGCCTGATCTCGGCTGCGCTTTCAGGTGAACGATCGGAGGCCGCCAATCTGCGCCACTCCGGCAACTTCCTGTCCATCCACGACCTGTGGATGCATGAGCGCTACCGAGAGCTTCTGACTCCGATCATCCCCTCGTACGTCTACGCCTCCGAAGAAGCCGACCCCCAAGTCATCGGACCCGACCCGGAGCCGGACCTGTGCGTCTTGGTCGATCCGCTCGACACCAGTGAGATGGCCGTCCGCGCCCTCTACGGATACACCCACGTCATGGTGTACTCCCGCAGCCTCGCACGGCCCATCGCCGCGGTGGTGGGCGACATCTTCCACCACCTGCAGATCTACCTCGCGGCCCGCGACGAGGACGGCGCGGACCAGGCGTTCGTCTATACCCAAGATGGCAAGGCACACGAGCTGAAACTTCACCGCTTCGCGGAACTGCGCGAGGCGCTGATCACGAACTACCTCATGAAACCCGCCGAACGACTTCAACCGCTCGGCCGCCAGACCCGTCTACTCGACGCGCTGAACCAACCCTCAGCCGATGGCGCCGTTCGCGGCCGCATCGGGGTCGACTTCGGGTCCGTCAGCCTGTGCCATGTCGCTGCGGGCTTCACCGACGCGACAATCGAGTTCGCGAAGGGCTTCGCCGTCTGGGATCTGGCACCGGGACACTACATTCTCGACGCTGCGGGCGGCGTGGTCCTCGATCTCGAAGGCGACGCCATTCCGTTGGACTACCGATTCGGCAGCATGGCCGATATCAACAAGGCCATGGACCGGCGGCAGATGTTCGTCGCCGCGTCCGGTCTGACCCTCGCTCGCGACATCCTCGCCTCCATGGACGCCGCGACCGGCCGTCTGGACGCCATGGGACCGCGGCCGACTCCGCTGACCGAAGACGGGATCGGGGGAATTCTCTAAGCTCCCTCAGAGAACTACAGGAGGCGTAGATGTCCTATCCCGAGCCCCGCTACTTCAAAGAGCACGGCGAGCACAGCGGCACCTTCCAGCTGGCGGACCGGACACCGGAGCTGGCGATCGGCACCAACACCCAGGTGCACTACCTGGCCACGGGCGGCTCCACGAACGGCGCCTACGGCCTGTACCGGTATGAGATGGGCCCCGGTCCGGGCGGGCCCGCCGCGCACTTCCACCGGACCATGACCGAGTCGTTCTACGTGCTTTCCGGCACGATCCGGCTGTTCAACGGGGAGAAGTGGGCCGACGGCAAGCCGGGTGACTTCCTGTTCGTGCCCGAGGGCGGGGTGCACGCCTTCCGTAACGAGTCGGGCGAGCCGGCCACGATGCTGATCCTGTTCACGCCGGGCGCGCCGCGGGAGGCGTACTTCGAGGAGCTCGCCGACATCGCCCTGACCGGCCGGCAGCTCAGCGCGGAGGAGTGGACCGACGTCTACCTCCGCCACGACCAGTACATGGTCTGAGCCCGCGCCGGAAAAATCATTGGAACTACGCGTGAGCGATCCATTACGGTGAGCAATGTGCGATTCAGAGCAACCGTCATGACCCTGCTCACGCCTCTGGTGCTGGGCGGCGCGGGGGTTCCGGCCGAGGCCGCCGCGCCGGCCGGTTTCCTGTACGACTTCGGCGCCCGGGACGTGGTCATCTGGAGCGAGCCCCGCGAAGGGTCGGGCCGCAACGGCCTGGGCGGCCCGGGGCAGGGCTTCGAGTCCAACCGGTCGGAGGAGCACGATTTCTTCAGCTGCGGCCACTTCGACAGCACCCTGTGGCATCACGGCCGCAACGTGCACACCGGGGTCATCGGCTGGGTGCCCGCCTGCAACCTCACCGACTCCGACTGAGGAAGGCCGCCGATGATCAGCAGCCTTGTTCCCGCCGCCGCCTTCCTGCTGGGCCTGGCGCTCCCGTTCCCCGTCCCGGCAACCGACGTACCCACCTACACCTGCGACACCGTCAGCGGCGACCCGGGGCTGACGGTGATGTTCGGCAACTGCCGCGCGTCGCCGGGCGCCGTCACCAAGGGCGGCTTCGTCGGCGAGGCGGTCGGGGTCGCCGAGACCGTTCCGCTCCGGATCAGGTGTTTGGACGGCGGCGAGGCGAATCTTCCGCGCGAGGTCCAGCTCCGCAACTGCGTCCAGATCGGCTGATGGGAACTACCGGGTCGGGACATCTCCCGTTCCCTAGACCCCCGCCTTGACCGGCTCCTCCCGCCGCACCACGGGCGTCTCGTCGTCCTCGTGCCCCTCCACCGACAGGTTGGGCAGGATGCGGTCCAGCCAGCGCGGGCACCACCAGTTGAGCCGTCCCAGCAGCACCATCGTGGCCGGCACCAGGAACCCGCGGATGATCGTGGCGTCCACCGCGATGGCCACCGCCAGCCCCACCCCGAACGTCTTGACCATGGCGTCCGGATAGGCGATGAACGCCACGAACACCGCCACCATGATCAGCGCCGCCGACGTGATGACCCGCCCGGTCGAGCCGAGCCCCTCGGCGACGGCCCGCGCGTTGTCCCCATGCCTCATGTACGACTGCCGCACCGCCGTCAGCAGGAACACCTCGTAGTCCATCGACAGCCCGAACAACACCGCGAACAACATCAGCGGCACGTAGCTCTCGATGGGCACCGAGAAGAAGACCGTCTCCATGAAGGACGAGTTGACCGGCGGATCCATGCCCACCAGCCCGCTGCCGAGCCCGATCGAGAACACCAGCGCCAGCGCCCCGAACGCCGCCCCGAGCGAGACCAGGTTCATCACCGCCGCCTTGATCGCCACGATCGGCGCGCGGAAGGCCAGCAGCAGGAGCAGCGCGCTGAGCAGCACCACGACGCCGATGACCAGCGGGGTGCGCTCGTTCATGCGGTCCCCGGCGTCGGTCAGGCCCGCGACCTTGCCGCCGACGTGCACCTCGACGCCGGCCAGGGAGATGGCCCTGACGTCCCTGACGACCTCGGCGGAGCGTTCGTCGCTGGGGGCGTACTCGGGGATGGCCTGGATCAGCACCGAGCGGCCGGACTCGTTGAGCTTGGGGTCGGCCACGTGCTTGACCCCGTCCACGGCCTTCACCTCGCGGACGAGGTCGTCCACGATGGCGTCGTCGGCGTCCTCGACCTTCGAGGGCAGCTCCGCGACCACGACGAGCGGCCCGTTGAAGCCGGGGCCGAAGCCGGTCGCCATCAGCTCGTACGCGCGGCGCGGCTCGGAGCCCTGGGTGCCGTACGCCTCGTCCAGCGGCCCGAGCTGGAGCGCCAGCGCGGGTGCGGCCAGCGCGCCGAGCACGACGACGCTGCCGATCAGCACCCGCCACGGCCGGCGGGCCACCCACGCGCCCAGCCCGGCCCAGCCGGTGCCGCCCGTGCCGGAACTGCGCAGGAGCGGCACCTTCAGCGCGTTGACGCGGTGGCCGAGCAGCCCGAGCAGGGCCGGAACGAGCGTGACCGAGGTCAGCACGGCGGCCACCACCGAGATGCCGGTCACCCAGCCGAGGGTGGCCAGCAGCGGGAAGCCGGCCAGCAACAACGCGCTCAGCGCGATAATCACCGTGCCGCCCGCGAACACGACGGCCCCGCCGGAGCTGGCCACCGTCCTGCGTACGGACTCCGCCACCGGCACCCCGTCGGCCAGCAGGCGGCGGTGGCGGGACAGCAGGAACAGCGCGTAGTCGATGCCGACGCCGAGCCCGATCATCGTGGCCATGATCCCGGCCTGCTTGGGCATGTCCACGACCCAGCCGAGCAGCCCGATCACGCCGAGGCCGGTACCCACGCTGATCAGCGCGGCGAAGATGGGCACGATCGCGGCCACCAGCGTGCCGAACGCGAAGATCAGCACCAGCAGCGCGCAGATGATCCCGATGATCTCGCTGGGCCCGGTCTTGATCTCCTTGTCGGCCGGGGTGGAGCTGTCGGCGGGCACCACTTCCAGCCCGGCCTCCCGGGCCGGGTCCGCGGCCTTCGACAACTCCTGCGTGGTCTCGGCGATCTTCTGGCCGTCGTTGCCGTCCATGCGGATCGTGATGAGCCCGATCTGCAGGTTGGAGGAGATGCCACCGGCGCGGAACGGCGAGTCCACCTTCTCCACGTGCGGCATCGTGCGCAGCACGTCCATGGACTTCTCCACGGCCTCCTTGCGCTCGTCCTCCATGAGGGACCCGTCGGGCGAGTAGAGCAGGAGTTGCACCGTTCCGCCGGTGCCGTAACCGGAGCCGAAGCCCTCTTTCATGAGGTCGTGCGCGATCTGCGCGTCGGTGCCGGGGATGCTGGCGTCGCTGGTCGTGGGGCTGGGGTAGGCCAGACTGGTCCCCATCAGCGCGGCGGCCGCGATCACCCAGGTCACCAGCACTATCCAGCCGTGCCGCGCGCACCAGCCGCCCAGCCGTCCCAGCAACCGCGTCATTCGCCCAGCTCCCACTCGACGGCCGTCCTGTACGGTCGTACAGGGCCACACATACGATAAAACGGGAAATATCCGGAAGGCTGTCTCCTCCAGGGAAATGAGACGATGACCACAGCCGACGACACCCGCACCCGGATCCTGGCCGCCGCCAGGGAACTGTTCGCCGAACGCGGCTACGCCGCCACGTCCCTGTCCGACATCGCCAACGCCGTCGGCCTGACCAAGACCGCCGTGGCCTACCACTTCCATCCGAAGGACCGGCTGGCGATCGAGCTGCTGTCGCCGGTGGCGGGCGACATCGTGGCGCTGCTCGACGGTTCGTACACCGACCGGGCCGAGTTCGTCGAGGCGCTGGTGGGGTTCGCGGTGCGCTACCGGACGGTGATCCGGCTGTTCATGGAGGACCTGGCCGCCGACGACACCTCGATGACGCCCGGCTCCGAACGCGACCAGATCCGGACGTTCAGGGACGAGATCTACGCCAAGCTCGTGGGCGACGACCCGAACCCGGAGACCAGGTTGAAGAGCTGGGCGCTGCTCGGGGCGCTGCAGTGGGGCGCGGTCAAGACGATGGACCTGCCGGAGGAGCAGGTGCGCGACGTGCTGCTGGCAGCCGCCCGCGCATATTAAAGTCCCAGGACCTCGCGTTCCACGTGGTCGAGGGCGAGGCGTACCGCGCCGATCGCCACCCCTTCGTCCCCGAACGTGGAGGCCACCACCTCGGGCGCGCTCACGCACAACTCGGCCAGGTGCCGCCGCAGTGGTTCGAGCAGCACGTCGCCGGCCCGCGCGTAACCCCCGCCGAGCACCAGCAGGTCGGGGTCGATGGCCAGGGCGAGCGCCGAGGCCCCGATGGCCAGGTTCTCGGCGTAGCGGTCCACCCGCCGCACGGCCTCCCGGTCGCCGCCCAGCGCCGCCTCGAACACCTCCGCCGCCGAGGCGTCCTTGACCAGCTCGCGGGCGGCGTCCTCCCAGCCGACCTGGCGCAGCGTGCCGATCTCGCCCGCCGCCCCGCTGCGCCCGGGATGCAGCCGCCCGCCGATCAGGATGCCCGCGCCGGCCCGGTGGCCGATCAGCACGTACACGACGTCGGAGGCGTGTTGCGCGCTGCCGCGCCAGTGCTCGGCCAGCGCGGCCAGGTTGGCGTCGTTGGCCGCCAGCGCGTCGCAGCCGAACCAGCGCCCGGCCAGCCCCGCCAGGTCCACGCCGGTCCAGCCGGGCAGTGTGATCGACAGGGACACGCGCCCGGTGCGGTCCACGATGCCCGAGGTGCCCGCGGCCACGGCCCAGATTCGCTTGCGGGCCACGCCGGCCCCGTCCACGCAGCTCAGCGCGGTCGCCTCGGCCGCCTCCAGCCGTTCGTGGGCCGCCGCGTCGCCGGAGACCTCGCCGCGCCGCCAGGCGATCACCTCGCCGTTGAGGTCGGCCAGCGCGGCCACGATGGCGTCGCCGCCGACCTCCACGCCCACCACGTAACCGGCGTCCGCCCTGAACCCGAAGCGCCGCGCGGGCCGGCCCATCGCGCCCTCGTCGGGCGGCACCTCGCGTACGTAGCCGCGCTCGCCCAGCTCGTCGAGCACCGCCTCCACCGTCTGCCTGGACAGCCCGGTGACGCGACCGAGCTGGGTCAGCGTGGCCACGCCCGCGCGACGCAGGGCCCGCAGCGTGACCTGAGTGTTCACTTTTCGCAGCAGCGACGCGTCACCCGGTCGTAGCTCGGTCACTTATGAGACCCTTTCCCATAACTTCCCTATTGACGACTACCAGCCCGGATCCTAGCATCAGCCGACATACGTTAACTGGTTACATAAGTGGAGGCGTGATGGTGACTCTCGCCGTGGTCGGCGCGGGTTCGCGGGGGACCTCCTACGCCCGCCACGCCGTCGAAACCGGCCGGGCGCGGGTGGTCGCGGTGGCCGACCCGCTCGGCGGCCGGCGCGACAGGTTCCCCGGGGCCGCCGCGTACGCCGACTGGCGCGAGCTGGCAGCGCTCCCCCGGCAGGCGGACGCGGTGATCATCGCCACCCAGGACCGCGACCACGTCGAGCCCGCGGTGCGCTTCGCCGAACTGGGTTACGACATCCTGCTGGAGAAGCCGATGGCGGTCACGGAGGACGACTGCCGGGCCATCGTGTCGGCCGCCGAACGCAGCGGGGCGGTGTTCGCGGTGTGCCACGTGCTGCGTTACACCCCGTACACGCGGGCCTTGAAGGCGCTGATCGACGACGGGCGGATCGGCGAGATCGTCAGCGTGCAGCACCTGGAGCCGGTGGGGTGGTGGCACCAGGCGCACTCGTACGTGCGGGGCAACTGGCGGCGGACCGACGAGTCCACGTTCATGCTGCTGGCCAAGTCCTGCCACGACCTCGACTGGCTGGTGCACCTGACCGGCAGGCAGGTCACCCGCGTCTCCTCCTTCGGCGGCCTGCACCACTTCCGCCCCGAGAGCCGCCCGGCCGGAGCGGCCGACCGCTGCCTGGAGTGCGCGGTCGAGCCGGACTGCCCGTACTCGGCCAAGCGCATCTATCTCCCGCTCGCGGGCAAGGACGCCTGGCCGCTGTCCGTGCTCACCGACGACCTGTCCGAGGAGGGCGTGCTGGAGGCGCTCAGGACCGGCCCGTACGGCAGATGCGTCTACGCCTGCGACAACGACGTCGTCGATCACCAGGTCGTGAACCTGGAGTTCGAGGGCGGCACGACGGCGTCGTTCACCATGACCGGCTTCACCCCGGCGCAACACCGGCAGACCCGGATCTTCGGCACCCGCGGCTCCATCGACGGCGACGGCGACCGCCTGACCGTCCACGACTTCGTCACCGGCCGCTCCTCGGTCGTCGAGACCCGCCCCTCGGGGGACGGGACGGCCAGGGGCGGTCACGGGGGTGGCGACGAAGCGCTGGTGGAGGCGTTCCTGACGGCCGTGGCCACCCGGGATCGTGCCCCGATCCTCTCCTCGCCGGCCGAGAGCCTGCACAGCCATCTCATCGCCTGGGCCGCCGAGCGGTCACGGCTGACCGGCGAGACCGTACCCCTGGAAGGAACCCCCCGATGAAAGCCCTCCACGTCACCACCGCCGCACTGGCGCTGACCACCGGCCTGGTCGCCTGCGGCTCGTCCGGCACCTCCACCACGCCGGCCGCCGCGCCGTCGCGCGGGCCGATCACGTTCCTCGGCGGCAAGTTCGAGGCCGAGTCGGTGCAGAAGATCGTCGATGCCTGGAACGCCGCGCATCCCGATGAGAAGGCCACCGTCGTGCTGCTCCCCGAGAGCGCCGACGAGCAGCGCCGCAAGCTGATCCAGAACGCGCAGACCAAGTCCGACGCAGGTGACGTCATCCTCATCGACGCCGTCTGGACCAGCGAGTTCGCCGCGAACCGGTGGGTGGACGAACTCAAGCTCGACACTTCCGGCTTCCTGCCCGCCCCCGTCGAGACGGGGAAATATCGCGACAAGCTGTATGCCATGCCGGTCTTCACCGGCACCGGCCTGCTCTACTACCGCACGGACCTGGTCAAGGAGCCGCCCAAGACCTGGGACGAGATGAAGAAGATCTGCGATGAGGTGCTGCCCGAGCAGAAGGGCATGAGCTGCTACGGAGGCCAGTTCGACAAGTTCGAGGGCCTGACCGTGAACTTCTCCGAGGCCGTGGCCTCGGCGGGCGGCGAGCTCGTGGACGCCTCCGGCCGGCCGCAGCTCACCAGTGACGCGGCGAAGAAGGCGGCCCAGTTCCTGGCCGACGGCTTCAAGAGCGGGATGATCCCGAAGGAGGCGATCACGTACAAGGAAGAGGAGGGCCGGGTGGCCTTCCAGGAGGGCAAGCTGCTCTTCTACCGCAACTGGGCCTACGGCTACGAGGCCGCCCAGAAGACGGACGGCTCCAGCAAGGTCAGCGGCAAGGCGGACGTGGCCCCGATCCCCGGGCTGACCGGCCCGGGCGCGGGCACGCTCGGCGGCAACAACCTCGCCGTCTCCGCCTTCTCCAAGCACAAGCAGACCGCGCGGGACTTCATCGCGTTCATGACCAGCGCCGAGCAGATCAAGGCGTTCGCGCGGACCAGCTCCATGCCGGTGCCGCTGGCCGCGATCTACGACGACCCTGAGATGATCAAGAAGTACCCGTACCTGCCCGCGCTGAAGGAAGGCATCCTCGCCGCGCAGCCGCGCCCGAAGGCGGTCAAGTACGGCGACGTCACGGCCGCGATCCAGGAGTCCGCGTACGCCATCGTCACCGGCGCCAAGCCGGTCGAGCAGGGCCTGTCGGAGCTGCAGACCGCTCTCGGGCCTCTGCTGAAGTGAGAGCCGCCCCGCGGGGACAGGCGTGGCTGGCGGCCGCCATGTTGTCCCCCACCATGATCGTGCTCGCTCTCGTGGTCTTCTATCCCCTGGTCGCGGCCATGCGGGAGTCGTTCTACGAGAGCGGCCAGCGCCTCGACGCCGACGGCTTCGTGGTGGAGGGCGAGTGGTTCGCGGGCCTGGCGAACTACGCGGGCGTGGTGGAGCAGCGCTTTCTGAACGCCGCCTTCAACACCACGCTCTTCACCGTGGTGACGGTCGCCCTGGAGGTCGTGCTCGGGGTGGTGATGGCACTGGTCATGCAGCGGGCCTTCAGGGGGCGGGCCTTTCTGCGGGCCAGCATCCTCATCCCGTGGGCGGTGCCGACCGCCGTCTCCGGCCTGATGTGGAAGTGGATCTTCCAGGCGGACGGGGTGGCGAACGCGCTGCTCGGCACCGAGATCCTGTGGACCGCGGACGGCGTCTGGGCCAAGCTCGCCGTGATCATCGCGGACGTGTGGAAGACGGCCCCGTTCGTGGGGCTGCTCGTGCTGGCCGGGCTGCAGATCATCCCCGGGGACGTGTACGAGGCCGCGCGCGTGGACGGCTCGACGCCGTGGCAGACGTTCTGGCGGATCACGCTGCCCCTGGTCAAGCCCGCGCTGCTGGTCGCGGTCCTGTTCCGGCTGATGGACGCGCTGCGCATCTTCGATCTGCCGTACGTGCTGGTCGGGCCGCGCAAACAGTCCGTGGAGACGTTGTCGGGGCTGATCTGGGACGAGGCCACCCGGGTCCATTACGGGCCCGCGTCGGCGTACGGGACGGCGTTGTTCGTGTACATCGCGGTGATCGCGTTCGTGTTCGTGAAGTTGCTCGGGGCGGATCTGCTGGGTGATGTACGGCAGCGTAGGAAGGTGAGCCGGAATGAGGCGTAATGCCGGGATGATCGGTATCGCCCTGTACTGCCTGGTGCCGTTCTACTGGATGGTGGTGTCGAGCTTCCGCCGCACCGCCGACATTTACGACAAATCACCATTTCCGGCCCCGTGGTCGCTGGAGAGCTACGAGGCGGTCTTCGCCGCGGACATGGGCTTCGGGCAGTCGCTGCTCAACAGCCTCATCGTGGCCGGCACCACCACGGCGGTGACGCTGCTGGTCGGCACCCTGGCGGCGTACGCGCTGGCCAGGCTCGCCTTCCGCGGCAAGAACGTGGTGCTGGCCCTGGTCATCGCGGTGTCGATGTTCCCCGGCGCGCTGCTCATCGTCCCGCTGCTGGAGCTGTTCACCTCGATCGGCTGGATCAACACCTACCAGGCCATGATCGTGCCTTCGATGTCGTTCGCGCTGCCGCTGACGATCTGGAACCTGACGACGTTCTTCCGGCAGTTGCCGTACGAGCTGGAGCAGGCCGCCATGGTCGACGGCTGCACGGCCTTCGCCGCCTTCCGCCGCGTCATGCTGCCCCTGGCCGCGCCGGGCATCTTCACCACGGCGATCCTGGCCTTCATCGCGACCTGGAACGAGTTCATCATCGCCGTCACCATGATCAACGACCAGGCCCGCCAGCCGGCCACCGTCCGGATCGCCCAGTTCACCGGCGCGGCCAAATTCGACACGCCGTTCGGGACGCAGATGGCGGCCGGCGTCCTGGTCACGATCCCGCTCGTCCTGCTGGTGCTGTTCTTCCAGCGCCGGATCGTGGCCGGGCTGACGGCGGGCGCTCTGAAATAGCCCCGGGGACGACTCCCGAACCGGAATACTGGTGCGGCAGACCTGATCCGATGAGACAGGGGGCCGCGCTTGCGTACCTGGTTCGAGCCCGAGGAGGCGGAGGAGTTCGAGGCGGCCAAGTCCGTCCTGCTGCGGCGCTGCCTCACCTGGGCGGAGGAGCACGGGCGGCCCGCCGACGACCAGCTGATCGCCGCGGCCATCGAGGCCCGCCACCACAGCCGCGACGGCCGCCTGGCCTATTGGGACGAGAGACAGATCAGGCGCTACCTGCTGGCCTGGGTGCCGAAATATGTGGTGGTCCCGAGGGAGATCCTGGAGATCGCCCCGGAGATCCTCCGTACGTACCTGCACTATCTGAGCGCGACCGGCCTGCGTGACCCCAGGGGCGCCACCTTCGCGGAGGCCGACGAGGCGATCACCCGGACCGGCCCCGAATTCCAGAAGGCCCTGGACGATCCCTATCTCCAGGGCCTGGCGAAGTTCTGGGCGCAGACCGCGCTGGACCACGGCAACGAGCTGGCCGACCCCGGCGCGGTGGAGGACTTCAGGCACGACCTCAACGCCGGCCACATCCGCTACGACCAGGACGTGCTCGACAAGCTCATCGCGTCGGGGGAGCCCGACCTGGAGGAGGACCGCGCCTTCCTCCAGCCTCCCATCACCCTGCCTTCACCCGCGGCCCTCGCCGAGGCCGCCGCCGGCAGCACCATCGTGCGCCGCCTCATCGCCCTGGCCACATGGGCGGGCAAGGACGGCCGCCCGCTCACCAGGGCCGGCAACCTCTCCCTGGCGGCGGCCCGCGACCTGTCGGCCCTCCTCGGCACCGGCGAACAGGACCTCCAGGTCCGCGCCGCCGCCGACCTCCCCCACCTGAGCCTCCTGCTGGCCTGGGCCAGGAAGTTGCGCCTGGTCCGCGTCACGAAGGGCCGCCTCTGCCTGGTCGGCAGATCCACCGCCCTGCTGCGGGATCCGGCCGCCCTGTGGACCCGCGCCTTCGAGACCCTCCCCGAACTGGGCCCGCCGCTCGGCGACTTCTTCGAGAAGATCCTCCCGGACGTCCTCAACACCATGTACGGCCTGGACGACACGCCCGTGCTGCGGCTGGCGGAGACGGCGTGGCTTGCCCACCACGACTTCATCCCCGGCGCGGACGCGGAGACGGCGTGGCAGGCCCACCAGGACCGCATTCCCGGCGCGAACGCGGAAACGGCGCGGCTGACCCACCAGGACCGCATTCCCGGCGCGAACGCGGAGACAGCGCGGCTGACCCACCAGAACCGCATTCCCGGCCCGGACGCGGAGACGGCGCGCGTCCGGGACCTCGCGCGCCGCCGCACGGCCCTCGACCTGCACCAGACCTTCGAGGTGCTCGCCCTGCTCGGCGCCGTCGAACTGACCCGGGGCCCCGCCCCCGAGCTCTGCCTCACCGACCTGGACGACGAGTTTCCGCCCGAGGCGGTGGAACGCCTGCGCACCCGCCTGGCGAACGACAACCTCCTCCTGGCCCGCCTGTCCCCCCTCGCCCAGCACGCCATCCGCGCGTCCCTGCTGTCGGAGGGCCGCGACGCTCCCCTGGTCGGCGAACTGTCCGCCGCGCCACCCGCCGAACTCCTCGGCGTCCTGGCCCAGCACTACCCGCCCAAGGAGGCCGCGGAAGAGCTCAACGCCTGGCTCTCCCATCCGGGCCAGGACGTCGAGTCCCTGCTTGATGCCGTACGCGCCTGCCCGTACCGCACCCGCGCCACTGCCATGCTGAACGTCCTGGCCGAAGCCCTCCCGCAGGGCCAGGCACTCCTGCGTACCCTGCGCCACGACCCCATCCTCGGCCCCACCGCCCTGACCTTCCTCGTGGACGACAGCGAGGTGGACCCCGCGGCCCTGGCCCAACGCGAGCACCTGCTCCTGGGGGCGGAGAACTTCCTGATCCTGCTGGAGCTGGGCGGCCCACAGGCCCTCATCGAGCAACTGAAGGCGATGGCGGGCAGGGACGCCTACCAGCTCGCCGCCTCGGTCCTGTCCTCCGGCCACCACGACAGAGTGGGCCTGACCGAAATGCACGACCTGGTAGCCGAACCCCTGCGCACCACCCTGAACCGCCCCTTCCGCCTCATCCCAGGCACCGGCCCCGGCTCGCAAGGGCGCCGCAGAAGGCGCAATCGCTAGCCGAGTCTCGGTAATGTCCCGACCGTGAGCTACGACGTGCACTTTGATCGCCGCCTGCCACCGAAAGAGTGCTGGGAGGACGGCATGGACGCGATGGACGCGATGGAGTATGCCGAGTCCATCGACTACACGGACGCCGATTTAGCCGCCTGGGGTCGTCTGATCCCACTCATCCGGGAGGACCTCGGTCAGGTCGAGGTCTCCGAGGGCCCGCCCAGCTGGGACATCTCGCATGGACCCACCGGCCTGCAGGTAAGCCTGTACGAGGGGCGATGGACGGCGAGCGTCCCGTACTGGGCCCACGGCCGGCAGGCGGTGCACATCTTGAAGACCTTGTACCGCGTCGCGGAGATCGTAGCCCGCGAGACCGGCACACAAGGTCAAGACCTTCAGCTCAAGCAGCCGGTGGCGAAGGTGATCAACTCACCCTCCGCAGGGCAGCGGTTCTTCGACGAGGTCGCCCAGCAGCTAGGTGGCCTCTCCTACTAGCGGTCGGTGCCATCGGTGTACTCGCGCAGGTGCTACCAGCAATTCCTCTGACCGAGGGCTCCGGAAGGGAATCCGGTCGGGCTGAGATCGACTACAGGTGATGCTGAGGCCGCCTGTCGGGTATGGCCGCATACCACGTGCCGTCATGTTCCTCTCCGGGCAGCCACGCCGGAGGGTCGGTCAAGCCGAGCGCCTCTTCGGCCCACGCCAGCATGTAAGCGTCCGTGGCCGAAGGCGGCCGGGGTGCTCGGGTGACCTCGTCCAGCAGGATCCAGCCGCGGTCGTAGAAGAGGGCGTACTGCTGGATGAGCAGGTCGCTGGTGGTGTGCCAGCAGTCCTCCTCGTTCTCCCGCCAGGGCAGCAGCCGCGTCTGCAGCAGGCTGGTGGCCCAGGCCCTCGCCTGGTGAGAGTTCAGCGTGCGTGGCGCGCGGCCGAGCAGGGTGCCCGCGACCATGGTCTCCCGGCCGAACCATACGGCCTGGCGGCCCGGGTCCGGCGGAGCGGCCTGCCTGGTGACAGGAGCGGCCTGCCTGGTGACAGGAGCGGCCTGCCTGGTGACAGGCGGGAAGCCGGAGACCTGCGTGTCGGCTTGCCTGATGTCGGGCACGGGAAACATGTCCTGAGTGTCGCCAACTGACGGGACGATGGAGACTTGGGTGTCGGCCGTGTGAAGATCATCACCTGTGAACACGCGCCCAGGATAGCGACGCACTGTTCTCGAGGGTGAAAGATCGCCCTGCCGTCCTCGACCGGCTCGTCCAGCCGTGGCTCGGCGCCCCCGGCCAGGCCGCCTTCTACCGGCAGATCGCCCAGGCCGGCCTCCTCCAGGAGGACGCGCCCGCCGAACTCATGGCCCTCTTCCAGCGACAACACTGAGTCCGGCCCCGTGATCGATTTGCCACGGACGGGTATGACGAGAGCTGATGCCGGTGCTCGACCTGGTGGAGGGCTCGTCGCGATGGACCCGACCGATGTCTACTACGACCTGTGCCGGCGGCTGATGGGCCCGTTGCGCACCACGACGCTGACCGCGGCCCAGCTCTGCGAGGTGGGCCGGATCGTGCACGGCCGCCCCGAGGGTTTCTCCCTGTACGGCGTCCAGGCTCCCGCCATGACGGCCGCGGGCATCCAGGTCCTGGGCCGGACCTCGGTGGAGTGCTGCGTGGACATGCTGTCCCACGCGGTGGCGCAGGCCGTGGCCGAACTGCTCCGCGAAGGGGAGGGCGACGGGCCGCTCGTCGCGGAGTTGTTCTGCGGCTCGGGCAACCTGGGCGCCCATCTCGGCCGTACGCTCGGCGTACCGGTGTACGCCTCCGAGATCGATCCGCTCGTCCACGACGCGACCAGCCACAACCTGCGTGTGACGGGCGCCTCGACCCGGCTTCGGCTGATCGACTACCGCGCCCTGCTCCCCCTGCTCCCGGTCCACGGGCCGCTCGACTTCTATGTCATCGAACCCCCGTGGGGCCCCGCCGTAACGCCCGACGGGCTCGACCTGCTCGGCACCTCGCCGCCCGTACCGGAGATCCTGGCCGACATCCTGCGCGCGCGAGATCACCGGCCGTGCCTCGTCGGGATCAAGGCCATCGACCGCATCCTGCACGACTCACTGAACGTCGCCTTCACCGGCGCCCGCCACCTGCGGACCGTCGCGACCCAGCCGCCGTTCCCCGACGGCGTCAGGATGCAGTTCCACATCTTCCGCCTCGGGCCGCCCGGCACGTGAGGAGGACATACCGCGCCTATACCGGCTGTCATTACGCTCGCGCTTCACTACCCACGCGACGGAAGGCGACGAAGTGACATCCCGGAACTACCGGTTGGGTGCTGCCCGCGTGGCGCTGGTGGCCGGCTGCGCCATGCTGTCCATGCTGTCGGCCGCGCAACCGGCCACGGCGGCGGGCACCCTGAGGTTCACCTACGAGGACGGCAGGATCTCCTCGGGTACGGCGCTTGAGGTCAACAAGTGTTGCGGCCACTCGCTCGGGATCAAATCCCTGGCGCGGACCGGCAAGTACGCGGTCATGAGCCAGGTGCGATACGGCGATCCGGCGGTCGAGGGCGGGGTCAGGGCCGAATCGCACACGCTGCGCAACACCGCGAGCCACTTCAGGTCGGGCAGCACGGCCTACTACGGGTTCAGCATCTACATCCCGAGCACGTGGCAGAAGGATTCCCGGGAGGACATCGTCTTCCAGTGGAAGCCGTGGCGCGACACGTGCGAGGCGCAGAAGTGGCCCAGCGCGTTCCTCACCGTGCAGCCCACCGGCAAGTTCCAGTTGCGCGTCAACTCCGACGCCGGCCGCTGCTCGACGGCCGAGTCCCTCAAGAAGGACAGCTACGACCTGACCGACGTGCAGCCGGGACGGTGGCACGACTTCGTGTTCCGCATCAGGTGGAGCCACGGCGACGACGGCGCCATCACCGGCTGGCACCAGACCCACAAGACGCCCGGCTGGAAGCGGGTCGTGAGCGCCACCGGCGCCAACACCTTCAACGACGACGCCACGACCAAGGGCTATCTGAAGTGGGGGCTCTACAAGCCCGCGTGGAACACCGCCCCGACCCTCGTCCAGGAGCGAGTCATCTTCCACGACAACGTCGCGGTGGGCGCCTCGTTCAACGCGGTCAACCCCGCGAAGAACTGAACCTCGCTCCCTTCAGCTCCGCAGCCTGCGCCCTGCGCCGGCGAATGGCCCACCTGGCCGGGCAGGAAGTGCTGCGCCCGGACGTGACATCCGGGCAGGCGGCGGACCTGCTCTGGCTGCTGACCGGCTTCGACCTGCTGTTCACGGGCCGGTCCATGCCCGTCGCCAAGGCCGCGGCGACCCTGATCGCCACCGCCGAGCGCGCCCTGTGCCGTTGAGTGATCCGGACACCTCCGTCAGCAATTCGGGTACGGGGTGAAGACCAGGCTGGCGTTGTGGCCGCCGAAGGCGAAGGAGTTGGACACCACGGCGCCCGGCTCCAGCGGGCGCGGGGCCCGGGGCACGTCGATGTCGCAGCGCGGATCGAGCGTCTCCAGGTTGGCCGTGGGATGGATCGTCCGTTCGACCAGGGTGAGCACGCTGACGACGGCCTCGATCGCGCCGGACGCGCCGAGCGCGTGGCCGGTGACGCTCTTGGTGGAGGTGACCGGGACCCGGTGCGGGCCGAAGACGCGGGCGATCGCCTGCGCCTCGGCGAGGTCGTCGAGTTGGGTGCCGGTGCCGTGGGCGTTGACGTGCGTCACGTCGCCGGGTGTGAGCCGGGCGTCGGCAAGGGCCTGGCGCATGCACCGCTCCGCGCCGTCGCCGTCGGGGTGCGGCATGGTCAGGTGATAGGCGTCGGAGGTACGGCCGTAGCCGGCCAGTTCGGCATAGACGCGACCGCCGCGCCGTACGACGTCCTTGAGCCGTTCCAGCACCACGAAAGCGGCCCCTTCGCCCATGACGAAGCCGTCGCGGCCGACGTCGAAGGGACGGCAGGCGCGTTCGGGGTCGGCGACGCGCGTGGACAGCGCCCGGCAGCGGTGAAAGGCCAGCAGCATGGTGGGCGAGATGCACGCCTCCGCGCCGCCGGCCACGACGACGTCGGCCGAGCCGTCCCTGATCAGGCGCAGTCCTTCGCCGATCGCGTGGCCGCCGGCGGCGCAGGCGGTGGAGACCGTGACGCTGGGCCCGGTGATCTGATGCCGGATGGTGAGCCAGGCGGACGCGGCGTTGTGCATCGCCTTCGGCACCGTCAGCTGGGTGCGGGGGTGCCCCAGGAAGGCCTGTTCTCTCGATTCGTTCCCGGCCAGCGCCGTTCCGGTCACGACGGCACGGCGGCCGGGCTGGGCCGGCAGGCCGCCGGCGTCGGTGATGGCGTCGGCGGCGGCGCAGGCGGCCAGCAGGCTGGTGCGGTCCATACGATGCGCGTGCCTGACGCTCACATGCTCCTCCCACCCCGGATCGTCCACCTTGCACGCGAACGTCACGGGCAGGTCGTCGATGAGGAGGGAGGCGATGGTGCGCGCGGTGGAGTGACCCGTCACGAGGGTGTCCCACAACTCTTTCAGATGGTGCCCGGCGGGCGTGCGCACGCCCAGGCCGGTGACGGCGACGCGGGTCCGTGCGCTCATCACATGGCCAGCTCTTCGAAGATCGTCTCAGTGGTCATCGCGGAACGTCCCTTTCCAGGAGGGTGGAAGTGGGACTCAGTATGGCGAAAAGATTACTCGCTGTAACTGTCCTTGGGTAAAGAGATGGCAAAGCCACTCCCTGAACAGGCAATATCTCTTTCAAGATCTCTTATGCAACACGCTGTGTAACGATCGCTAGGAAGTGAGCCAGACCATGCTGGACGCCTTCAGCAAGTGCCAACCCCGGCCGGACGCGTGCTACGCCATCGCCTCAGGGGTCTTCCCCTACCACCACTCCATCTCCGAACGCCTGGCGAACAGCGAAGTCGTCATCGACGGCACCGCCGTGCTCATGGCCGGCTCCAACGACTACCTGGCCCTGTCGAACGACCTCCGGCTCAAGGCCGCGGCCGCCTCCGCGATCGCCCGGCTGGGCACCGGCAACTGCGGCTCCCGGCCCGTCAACGGCACGCTGGCGCTGCACGAGAGGCTGGAAGGCGAACTCGCCACCTTCCTGCGGCAGGAGGCCGCGCTCGTGGTCACGACCGGTTACCAGGCCAACCTCGCGCTCAGCGCCCTGTTCGCGCCGGACGACGTGCTGTTCACCGACCAGGGCGTACACGCCTCGCTGCTGGACGCCGCCCGCCTCGGCCAGGCCGAACTGCACCGCTTCCGGCACAACGACGCCGTTCAGCTCGAAAGCCGGCTGAAGGCCACGCCCCGGGACAGGGGACGTCTCATCCTGACCGAGGGCATGTTCTCCGCCGACGGCAATCTGGGCGACCTGTTCTCATTGGCGCGGCTCGCCGGCAAGCACGGCGCCCGGCTCATCGTGGACGGCGCGCACGACGTGGGCCTGCTCGGCCTGGGCGGCAGGGGCGCGGCCGAGCATCTCGGCGTGCTGGACGCGGTTGACGTACAGACTCTGACGTTCTCCACGTGCTTCGGCACCCTCGGCGGGGCCGTCGCCGGGCCCGCGGCGGTGATCGACCACGTGCGACTGAACGCGCGGGCGGCGCTGTTCTCCGCGTCGCTGCCGCCGGCGTGCACCGCCGCGGCGCAGGCCGCGCTCGGCATCATCCGCGCCGAGCCCGAACGCCGCCAGCGCGTCCTGGCGGCCGCCCGCCGCCTGCGCGCCGACCTCACCGGCCTCGGCTTCGACACCGGCCTGGGCATCACGCCGGCCGTCCCGATCCGCGTGGGCGAGCCGCTGGTCTGCATGCGGCTGTGGCGGGAACTCCTGAACGAAGGAGTCTTCACGGGCGCCCTGGTTCCCCCGGCGGTCCCGGACGGCACTGCGCTCATCCGCATCGGCGTCACCGCCGCGCACTCCGACGCCCAACTGAGCCGCATCGCGGAGGCGTGCGAGAAGGCAGGCCGCCGGCTCGGCCTCATCCCTTCACGACGACCGGCCCTCACCCCCTGATTCCTGACGCTCTTCCGCCGGGTGCCGGGTCCCGACGGCACCCGACGGGCCCGGTCGTGCGGCACTTGTTCTGTACGGACCGCGCCCCCTTCGAGTCGGGCAACGTATCCAGTAGACGGGCTAGGGTCTTTCGAGGTCGTAGGTGACGTCGGCCACGCGAACCGTCTGGACCAGCGGATCCTCGAATTTACAGGTGGGACAGGTCGCGTCGCTGGTCGAGGTACCAGTTGCCGATCTGGTCCAGGTCGATGGTGCTGCGCAGGATCTCGACGGCGGTGGAGGAGGTCTCGGCCAGGACTTCGCCCCGAGGAGAGATGATCATGCTCGGGCAGTGTTGCAGGGGCTCCGCGACGTTGCAGGCCAGGACGAACCGCTGGTTCTCGGCCGCTCGGCTGATCAGGTGGCTGCGCCATACTCCGGCGGCTTCGGCGGGGTTGGCCGCATGAGTGAGGTAGACCAGCACCTCGGCGCCGGCGTCCACCAGGTGCCGCCACTGTTCCGGAAAGCGGAGCTCGCGGCAGATCTGTACGCCCACGGTGACCGTCCCCAGGCTCACCGGCGCCAACTGATCCCCGGCTCGCAGGCGGCCACGTTCGCCCATCGCGAGGTTGATCTTGCGGTAGTGCCATCGTTCCCCGTGGGGACCGAAGTACAGTGCGGCGTTCCACCACGCATCCTGGTCCCGGATCAGCGACCCGCAGAACACGTGCACGCCGCGCCGCTCGGCGAGCTCGGCCACGGCGTCGGCCGCCCGGGTCACCGTCTCGGCACGTGCGGCATCGTCGAGCGGCGAAAGGTCGTCCCCGTATCCGGACAACATTCCCTCGGGCAGGAGGATCAGGTCACCGGCCCGTGACTGGCCGATGGCCTCGCGGACGTACCGCAGGTTCTGCTCGATGTCCCATGAGACCGGGACCTGCGCGACCACCACCGCCTGCTTCACCGGAACATCACGTCCCCGGCGCCGGCCGGTGGGGGGGTTGCCAGCCGTTGGCCAGGATCTCGAAGATCTCCTCGATCGCGGAGCGGTGGTCGCGCCGCCCCTGGGCGAGGGCGGGGGCGTCCAGGACGAACCGGGCCAGCGCGGCGCAGGCCAGGTTGTCGTGCTCCACGCCGAACTCCCCGGCGATGGCCGCGGCGAGCGTGCCGGCGTGCCGCACCCACATGCGTTCCGCGTACGCGCGCAGCGCCGGGGTGGAGTCCACCAGCCGGTTGAACTCGACGCGCTGCGGGTGCTGCGCGACGGGCAGCCAGGTCCGCAGCACGTGCTCCTTCAGGGCGTCGAGTACGCCGCCTCCGGCGGGCCGCTCGCGTACCGCCGCGACCAGGCCGGCGTCCATGCTCTCCTCCTGGTCGAAGACGAGCGCCTCCTTGCCGCTGAAGTGCTTGAAGACGGTGGTGACGGAGACGTCGGCCGCCTCGGCGACGTCCCGGATGCTCACGTGGTCGTATCCGCGCTCCAGGAAGAGGCGAAGGGCGGCATCGGCGATCGCCTGCCGGGTGGCGGCCTTCTTGCGTTCGCGGCGACCCATCGTGGGCTCGGACATGACGCCATCCTAGCCGATCACCACATCCTTACTCTAATGCAATCTATAACTAAGTTGACAGATTACACTTTTTTACGCACTCTGCTTCGTATGAAAGAAGCCTCAGTGCCCCCTTCCCACGCCCGCATCAGCATCGTCGGCGCCGGCCCCGGCGGTCTGACCTGTGCCCGGATCCTGCAGCGGCACGGCATCCCGGTCACGGTCTATGACCGCGAGAGCGGCCCCGACGCCCGCGACCAGGGCGGTTCCCTGGACCTGCACGCCGACAACGGCCAGATCGCCCTGCGCGCGGCCGGTCTGCTGGAGGAGTTCTTCCGGCTGGCCCGCCCCGAAGGCCAGGAGATGCGGAAGCTGGACCTGACCGGCAAGCTCACCGCGCACCTGGTCCCGGAGCCCGGCGACAGGTTCAAGCCGGAGATCGACCGCGGAAAGCTGCGCGAACTCCTGCTCGGCTCCCTGGCCCCCGGCACGGTGCGGTGGGGATGTGCGCTGGACGGGGTCGGCGGGCCCGCCGACGGGCCGCGCCGCCTGCACTTCGCCGACGGCTCGACCGTTGAGACCGACCTGGTGATAGGCGCCGACGGCGCCTTCTCCCGGGTACGCCCGGCCGTCTCGGACGCCGCCCCTCAGTACAGTGGCGTGAGCTTCCTGGAGGCGTGGTTCGACGACGTCGACAACCGCCATCCCGGGATCGCGGAGCTGGTCGGCCCGGGCGGCGCCCATGCCGCCGACGGCCTGCGCGCCATGTTCGCCCAGCGCAACGGCGGTGACCACATCCGCGTCTACCTGATCCAGCGCGTACCGGCCGGCTGGATCCGGGCCGGCGGCCTGTCACCTGACGACACCCGCGCTCTGCTTCTGGAGCGTTACGGCCACTGGGCACCCGGCCTGCTCGCGATGATCACCGACAACGACGGGCCCTACGTGGACCGGCCGATCTTCGCCCTGCCCGTCCCGCACTCCTGGGCGCACAACCCCACGGTGACCCTGCTCGGGGATGCCGCCCACCTCATGCCGCCGCTCGGGGTCGGCGTCAACCTCGCGATGCTCGACGCCGCCGACCTCGCCGCCGCCGTCGCCGGGGCCGACACCATCGACGACGCGGTACGCCGCTACGAGAAGACGATGTTGCCCCGGTCGATCGACATGGCGCGTCACCTCGAAGGCGCGGCCGAGCATCTGCTCTCCGACCGGTGAGACGGCCTTCAGCCAAAGTTGTTCGGCCGGCCCGACGATGATCCCCTCGGGGCCGCGGACGTAGCAGAGCCGGTAGCTGTCCCAGCCGCCGGGTAGGGTCGCCCTTGTGCCCGAGCCGATCATGAGACCCACCGCCCGCATCCTTCTCATCGACGACCAGGACCGGATCCTGCTCTTCCTGGGTCAGGGACCGCTCAAGAACCCCGAGCCGGCCTGGTTCACTCCGGGCGGCGGCGTTCACCGCGGCGAGGATCTGGCGGTCGCGGCCGCCCGTGAGCTCCGTGAAGAGACCGGTTTGAAGGTTGAGCCGGAGGAAGTCGGTCCGGTGGTCGCCGTGAGTGAGGGCTACTGGGTGCACTCCAATGACGCCCTTTATTACGGCACCGACCATTATTTCCTGCTCCGCGTTCCGGCGGTCACGGTGGACACCTCTGCGATGGAGGAGCTCGAACGTTCGCTTCTGGACACATACCGGTGGTGGACGGTTGAGGAGTTGCGGGACACGAGCGAGAAGCTGATCCCGCGTAATCTGCCCGATCTGCTTGAGCCGCTGCTCAAGGGCGAGATCCCGGCTGAGCCGCACGTCATCGGCTGGCATCATCCCGCGCCGGTTCTCACCGCGGCCTCCCGGGTGATCGTCCTCGACGATGAGGACCGGATTCTTCTCTACCGCGCACGACGGTCGGCCAAGAACGGCGGGATGGCCTGGTACACGCCAGGGGGCCGCCTCGAAGCCGGTGAGACGCCCGAGGCCGCCGCGGCGAGGGAGTTGCGTGAGGAGATCGGTTACCGGGTCGAGCCGGCCGCGCTCGGTACGGCCGTCGCGCTCCACGCCGGAGTCTGGGTCCGCCACGACGACGTGGTGATGCGCTCCGAGCACCACTTCTTCGTGCACCGCGTCCCCGGCCTGGAGATCGACACCTCGGGGATGGAAGAAGAAGAACGGTCGCGGCTCGACTGCTTCCGCTGGTGGACCCTGGACGAGTTGCGGGCCACCACGGAACAGGTCCTCCCCGTCCGCCTCCCCAGCCTGGTCGAAGGTGTGCTCGCCGGTGACCTCCCCGCCGAACCGCTCCTGATCGCCTGGGACCGGTAGGCCGCCGTCAATCCTTTCCGAGAAACTCCGCCACGTCGTGGGCGAAGCGCGGATGGGAGAACGTGCCGAGGTGACTCGTGGCCGGATAGATCACCAGCCGCGCGTCCGGCAGCAGCTTCGCCGTCTCCCTGAACAACTCCACCGAGTAGGCCAGGTCGAGCTCACCCCCGACGATCAGCGTGGCGGCCGAGATGCCGGCGAGCCGGTCGCGTACGTCGAAGGAGTCCTCGGCCTGCGCGAAGTGCAGCATGTCCAGCGGATTCGACGGGCGCATCAGGGGGTCGGAGAGCCACATGAACGGCCGGATCAGCGCCCTGGACAGCGCGGTCCTGCCGACCACGGGCGCCTGGTGGTGCGCGCCGCGCCGCCCCGCCGCCACCGCCTCGGTGTAACGGCGCTGCACGTCGCGGGTGAGGGGCGTCAGCGTGTACGCGGCCCCGGCCACCACCAGCCGCCGGACCACCTCCGGATGGTCGGCGGCCAGCTGCAACGCCAGCGACCCGCCGGACGACATGCCCAGCACGTCCACGGGCTCGCCGAAGCGCTCGGCCAGGGCTTCGGCGTGCCGGCCGGCGATGTCGGCCATGGTCGTTCCCGCGGGCATGTCAGGTGCCCGGTTGACGGCGTACACCTCGAAATGCCGCCCGAGCGGGCCCATCACCTTGCTCTCCATCCTGAGCGCCATTCCGGTGGGGTTGGCGTGCTCGGCGGCGAACCACCGCAGCACCACCAGCGGCCTGCCCTCGCCCACCGTGTAGAACGGCATGCCGTGCTTGAGCGTCCCCTCTGTCATCATCGGCCTCCTGTGCGCGTCAATACTGTGACAACGATCGGCGACGGCGCAGGACACCGGTGCCGGACACCGGTGCCGGACCTTTGTTGCCTATCCGCAGCCGTTGACCCTGTATGTTGATCGGCAGGCCGTTACTGGCGTGCTGGGATGGAGCCAACCATCGGGGAGCGGCCTCTGGACCTGGGTCCAGGTCAAGTGCCGTGCGCCTGGGCCGTACCGTGAACGCTGCACCCGACGCCCGGAGGTCCCCCGTGACAACAGAATCCCGCTCCACCGAATCCACCGCGTTCCGCGCCGCGCTCGACGTGATCCGCGCCGTCGAGCCGCGCGTGGCCGACGCCATCGGACAGGAGGTCACCGATCAGCGTGAGATGCTCAAGCTGATCGCCTCCGAGAACTACGCCTCGCCGGCCACCCTGCTGGCCATGGGCAACTGGTTCAGCGACAAGTACGCCGAGGGCACCGTCGGCCGCCGCTTCTACGCCGGCTGCCGCAACGTCGACACCGTCGAGTCCCTGGCCGCCGAGCACGCCAGGGAACTGTTCGGCGCCCGGCACGCCTACGTACAGCCGCATTCCGGCATCGACGCCAACCTGGTCGCCTTCTGGGCCGTGCTCGCCCAGCGGGTGGAGGCTCCGGCGCTGGAGAAGGCCGGTGTCCGGCAGGTCAACAACCTCTCCGATGCCGACTGGGCGGAACTGCGCCAGGCGTTCGGCAACCAGCGCATGCTCGGCATGTCCCTGGACGCCGGCGGCCACCTCACCCACGGCTTCCGTCCGAACATCTCCGGCAAGATGTTCGACCAGCGCTCCTACGGCACCGACCCGGCCACCGGCCTGATCGACTACGACGCCCTGCGCGCCTCCGCCCGCGAGTTCAAGCCGCTGATCATCGTCGGCGGCTACTCCGCCTACCCGCG
This sequence comes from Nonomuraea sp. NPDC050404, assembly GCF_040655495.1. Taxonomy (NCBI): domain Bacteria; kingdom Bacillati; phylum Actinomycetota; class Actinomycetes; order Streptosporangiales; family Streptosporangiaceae; genus Nonomuraea; species Nonomuraea sp. NPDC050404. The sequence goes on along the minus strand of NZ_JBFAKB010000021.1, from coordinate 99,454 downwards.
TCTGGTGAACTTCCGGATCATGCGGGAGATCGCCGACGAGGTCGGCGCCACGCTCATGGTCGACATGGCCCACTTCGCCGGTCTCGTCGCCGGCAAGGTCCTGACCGGCGACTTCGACCCCGTCCCGCACGCCCAGATCGTCACCACGACCACCCACAAGTCGCTGCGCGGCCCGCGCGGCGGCATGGTCCTGTGCGACGACTCCCTCAAGGACCAGGTGGACCGCGGCTGCCCGATGGTGCTCGGCGGCCCGCTCGCGCACGTCATGGCCGCCAAGGCCGTCGCCCTGGCCGAGGCCCGCCAGCCCTCCTTCCAGGACTACGCCCAGCGCATCGTCGACAACTCGCGCGCACTCGCCGAGGGCCTGATGCGCCGCGGCGCGACCCTGGTGACCGGCGGCACCGACAACCACCTGTGCCTGATCGACGTCGCCTCCTCCTACGGCCTCACCGGCCGCCAGGCCGAGGCCGCGCTGCTCGACTCCGGCATCGTCACCAACCGCAACGCCATCCCCGCCGACGCCAACGGCGCCTGGTACACCTCCGGCATCCGCATCGGCACCCCCGCCCTGACCACCCGTGGCCTGGGCACCGCCGAGATGGACGAGGTGGCCGCGCTCATCGACCGCGTGCTGACCACCACCGAGTCCGGCACCGGCGGCGACGGCGCACCGTCCAAGGCCCAGTACGTCCTCGACCCGAAGATCGCGACTGAGATCTCCCGCCGCGCCACCGACCTCGTGGCCGGGTTCCCGCTGTACCCGCAGGTCGACCTGGGCTGACTTTTCTGACGGCGAAAAGCCCGCTCACCTCGGCCCGGCCGGACTTCGATCACCGGCCGGGCCGAGGGAACCCGCTGCCGCGCGCGCATGAAACTCCGGCGCCGCCGTTCTCCTCACTTCTTGCCCTTCGGCTTCTTCAGGGGATCGCCCTTCCTGCCGCTTCCCGTGGACGTTGTCTTGGTCGTCTTCTCGGTCTGCTTCTTGACCGGCTTCTTCTTGGGCGGGGGCAGAGGCGACATGACATACGTGTGCGGGCTGTTGTACGCGGCCGTGACGTATTTGGTGAAGTAGGGCCCGATGTCCTCCGGCACCTCGATGCCGGTGATGGCCTCGACGTTCTCCTCGATCGACGCGGTGGAGGTGGTGGTGGTCTTACTGGCGCTGCTCGCGTAACTGTCCTTCCACTGCTGGATGTACGTGGCCGAGTGCTTGGTCGTCACGGCGTTGGCCAGGCGTTCTCTCCTTGAGGCGCCGACGACCCGCGCGTAGCTGAGATCCATGAGCTCGTCCGTCGCGAACAGCACGTCCCTGGAACCGTTCTCCGTATTCAATATCGTGCGGCAATCCAGGCTGTTCATCACCTTTTTCCACAACTCATCGGAGAGCTCCTCGGACACGGCTTCCAGCAGCTCTTTCCCGAGTGTGTAGGTGGCGCAGTCAACGAGGCCCTTCGCGGCCTGGGCCTCGATCTGGTACAGCCCCCGGCGCTGGCTGGCGTTGCAGAGCTCGAAGAGGACGTTCCTGAGGTACTGCCAGTAGCCTCCGTGTTCCGGGTACAGGACGAGAAGGCTGTCCTTGTCGCTGTTCTGCGCCAGGTCGATCGTGTGCAGGAGGCTGTTGTAAAAGGCCTTGGGCCACGTCGGGTCGTCACCGTGCTCCAAGTCCGTGAATCCGACGCGATCGATCACCACGATGCCCGCGGTGTCCGGCACCTTCTCCAGCCTGGTGAGCACTTCGTCGGGGTACTGGTCCTCCTTAGCGAGTTTGCGATGATTGGTGACGGTATTGGTCCAGTGCGGGGGCTTGAGCGCGCAGACTTTTTTCAGCAGAGCCTGGAAAAGGGGGACCGTGCGAATCTTCGTCAGCGCCTGGTAGAGGTAGTCGAGCCGGAGTTCGTCCGACGGCTGGGCCGCGAAGGTCAGGAGCGCGATGTCGCGCCGGCCGTCAGCGGCGGTGATGATGATCGGGTTGTCCCCGCCCATCGACGACGGCGTCTTGAGGATCGGGGTCTTCTCGGTTTTCGTCGTCTTCTCGGTTTTCGTCTTCTTGGACGAGGTCATCGTGGCAGGGCTGCTGTTCTTGCGCTTGAGCAGGTTCTTCTCCGTGCTCGGCGGTGCGCCGGTGGGCTTCTTCGGCTTCTCCGTCTTCTCCTTGTCACTCTTGACGGTATCCTTGCGCTTCAGGCGCTTTAACGTCTTGGGCTTGTCCTCCTGTGGCTTGGACAACTCTTCAAGTAGCAATTCATCGGATGACATGCTCATTTTTTGGTCTTCCTGTTGGACTTGCGGCCGGCGCCCTTGGTGCTCTTCTTTTTCTTCTGCTTCCGGGTGGACCCGTAGGTGTCGTCGTCCTTCGTCTCCGGGTCGTACGACTGAGGGTCGGAGAAAGCTGCCTGGACGTAGTTCGTCATCAATTTAAGCTCCCCCTTCTGTACGTTGATCCCGGTGAGCTCGGCGACCCGCCCCGCGACGTCGACATCCAGCTGGCCATCGCCTTCGGTCCAGGCGATGAGCCGGTTGTAGGCGTCCTCGTCGTGCGCCTTGTATTTGTCCGCGTAATTGTCCTTCCAGGACTCGATGTAGATGGCCGAGTGCTTCACCAGGATGTTGTTCTCCAGCCGTTTCGCACGGCTGGTGCTGATGTTCTTGAAACGCATGCGCTTGATTTCGTTGGTCGCTTTGAGCGGCTTCGACTTGCCGCCCTTCTCGTCGATGACGGTCAGGCAGTTCGGATCGCGCACCACTTCCACCCAGAGCTGGTCGAAACGGTCCTCGCTGTCGGCCTCCAGCGATTCGCAGGCGAGCGTGTAGCTGAGGCAGTCGAGCGTTCCCGCGGCCGCGGCATTGTCGATCGCCGCCGCCTTCGTACGGTTGCCCGCGTTGCAGAGCTCGAACAAGGTGTTCTTGAAGTACTGCCAGTAACCACCGCCCTCCGTAGCGGGAACGGGCAGGTCGCCGGCGATGTTCTCCCCGAGGTCGACCATGTGCAGCAGGGAGTTGTAGGTGGCCTGCGGGTAGGGCTGCCCGCTCTCGTCCTCCACCTCGATGCCTTCGAAGTCCGACCGGTCGAGCACCACGACGCCCACGTTGTCGGGCACGTTGCCGAGCCTGGTGAGCACCTCGTCGGGGAACTGCTGGTCCGGGGGCAGCGTCCGGTGATCGGCGACCGTCGTGGCCCAGGGACCGGGTTTCTGCACGGCCACGTCGTTCACCAGGTCGGCGAAGAGGTCGTTGTTGCGGATCTTCGACAGCACCTGGTAGAGGTAGTCGCCCTCGAGTTTGCCCTGGGACTGGGCGTCGTGCGTCAGAAGCGCGATGTCGGGCCGCGCCGCCGGGCCGGTGATGATGATCGGATCGGCCCCGCCCACCCGCGGGCCCTTCTCCTCGTCGATGTCGATAGGAATATCAACGTCATCGACCGGCATTTCCGTTTCGGTCGTATCTTGAACGATCGGCACTTCCGTTTCCGGATCGTCCGAACGTGATTTCTTGACCGGCCGCTTTGTCGGCCTGCCCGTGTTCCGCTTACGCTTGGAGGTGCTGACCGGCGCCTTGGGCTCGTCCTCCTCGGAGGTCGAGGTAGGAATGATCTTTTTCTTCCTCTCCTTCGGTCCGGTGTCCTCGCTCAGGAGGCGGAAGGTGCGGGTGCTCGTCCTTTTCCGGGAGGATCTCCTGAGCTTCTGACCGCCCTCGGTACCCGTCTCTTCGGTCGAAAGATCGCTCATCGGCCTGCCTTTCTGGTGGTGCACGCGAGCGCACGCCAGTGGACGCTATGTGAGCGCGACAGAGCGGTCAATGAGCCGATGATGATTGCCAACGGGGTCCGCTTTTGTCACCTTTTCGTCCTATGGCCCTCCCCCAGCGGGATAAGGGAGCATGAGGCGGCCCGATTCGGGGGGCTTGACTCGGGGACTGTTTGAGGGGGGACCTGTCGCGTGCGCAGCAATTCCTGGATGCCCAGCCACGAACGGCTTTTCGGTGAACTCGATCTACGTGAGGGCGAGGAGGGCAGGTCGGTTTATTCACCGGCCGCCTACCTGACCGATCTGCTCAAACTGCTGCATGATTCGTTCGGCGACTCCTCGATCCTGGGGCGCAGGCCCGACCTGGCGCGGATCCCGCTCGACACCGAGAACACCTTCACGCTCACGCCGTACCTCGACATCGTCATCAAGGTGCTCGAAGGGCTCATCGAGGGGAAGCCGTACGAGGAGCTCAGGAAGATCAAGCATCCGTTCGCGCTGCCGTTCTCGCTGGCGCACGCCAGGACGGTCACCTACCTGCGCCATCTCGGCGTCGATCCGGTCGAGTACGCCCGGTTGTTCGCCGCGCGGGCCGACCGCGACAGGATCGCGCGCGAGTGCCTAGGGCTGTCGCCCGACGACGTCGAGGTCGTCACCACCGTGCGCGACACCGACGCGGGCGTCGCCCTGATGTACGGCAGGCCGCCCGCCGAGCTGGCCGACGTCGAGGCGTTCCGCGCCGCCACCTCGATGACCGGCGCCGAGCTGCGCGAGCTGCTCTACCAGGACCCGCTCCTGGAGCGCTCCCCCGCGACGTTCTTCGTGCACGCGGGCGGCCCCGTCGTACGGGTGGACGACGACGATCGCACGCTGGTCACCGAAACCAAGGTCCCGATCCCGCCGTCCTGGTACGACCGGGCCTGCCGGTTCGTCCGGCTGGCGCGCCGCACCGGCCTGTCCTTCACCGACCTGGACCTGCTCCTGACCTCGTGCTGCGGCGGCAAGCTCGACGTCGCCGCGTTACGCCCGCTCGCGGCCGCCGTCCACCTGCACCGTGAGCACGGCCTGCCGTTCGCCGTGATCGCGGCGCTGACCTCCCGCGCGCTTCCGCTGACCGTGGACGACGTGCCGCCACCAGCGGGCGACCTGCTCGCGCCGCAGAACCGCGACTACCGCCTGCACCTGTCGCTCGCCCTGGACCTGGCCGAAGCCGACCTCGTCGAGATCGTGCGCCGCTACCGTGCCCGTTACGACGGCCCGCTGGAGGAGAGCCCCTTCGACCGCGGCATCGGCCTGCCGGCGCTGTCGGTGCTGCACCGCGCGGGCCTGCTGCTGACGGCGCTCGGCCTCTCGGTGGCGGAGCTGTTCTCGCTGCTGAGTGCGCTGGAGGCGGATCCGGCACTGCGCCGCTACACGACCTTCCCCGTGCTCCCGGTGCTGGAGCCGGGCACCGGCGACTGCCATCACATCCTGGCCGGCGAGGACCCGCTCGCGAGCCTGTGGCTGGCGCAGACGCTGGTCGCCGTGAACGCCTGGACGCACGAGTCCGGCTTCGGCATCGAGGAGCTGGCCCGCATCCTGGGCGAACCGGCCACGCCCGAGCCGGAGGAGGAGCTGCTCGCCCTGCTCGAAGGGCTGCGCGACCGGTTCGCTGGCGTCGCCCTGTCGCCGGAAGCGCTGGCGTCGGACCGATTCGACGAGCGCGGCGCCCAGGTCGTCCACGACGTGCTCGCCGCCTACGACGACGGCGTCGTCTCGCCGCGTGACTCCCGGCTGCTGCGGCCCGACCCCGAGACCGTCGCCGCCGCCGCGTACCGTGCGGTGAGTGAGCTCGGGGTGCTGGCCGTCGAGGACTTCCTCGGCCTCGGCCTGGACGGCCCGGTGGCCGAGAAGATCTTCACCAACCTGGTGCTCACCGGCGTGCTCGACGCCGACGGCCTCCTCATCACCGAGCCGCCGGCCGACGCCGGTGAGCTGGCCCTGGCGGGCGACTACGACGAGCTGTCACCGGAGCTGTTCGAGGCGATCGCGGGCGCGCAGGACGCCTTCTACCCCACCGACCTGGCCGAGCTGTTCCCCGACCGGTCCTGGGCGGAACAGGCCGAGCTGTATGACAACCTGCTCTACAACGGCTGGATCGACGAGGAAGGCCAGCTGCTCAGCCCGGACTTCTTCGCCGACCCCGCCAACGCCGAGCTGTTCACGGCCTCGGCCGACCTCGCGGAGGTGACGGAGGGCGTACTGGAGGCCCTGCGCGACCGCGTGGAGTCGTTCCGCACGGCCAAGATCACCTTTGACCCCGGTGCCTTCACCGAGCTGTCGGAAGCCCAGCTCACCGCGCTCATCGACGGCCTGCGTTTCAACGGCGTGCTCGGCCCCGATGACATCTACGCCGATCATGTCGGCGCCCTCACGGCGCAGGACGTCGGCCTGCCGCTGGAGTTGTACCCGATGCGCCGGGCGATCCTGGACACGATCCGCGACCAGATCGAGACCGTCAAGATCGGGCTGTACACCTTCACGCCCGACGACTTCGTCCCCATCGCCGACGAGGCGATGGCCGGGCGGGTGCTCGACCGGCTCGACGGCGACGTCATCGAGGACGGCCGGGTGCGGGAGGAGGCGCGCGAGCTGTTCACCGACCCGGAGAGCGAGCTGGACCTCGGCGACGGCTTCACCGAGGGCGACAGCGAGCTGGTACGTGAGCGGATCGCCGCGATCCTGGAGGCGCAGCTGCCGTACCGGCTCGACCCGGCGGCACTGACCGACCTCGGCTTCACCGACGAGGAACGCGCGCAACTGGTGGCGATGCTCATCGCCGACGGGCACCTCGACGACACGCTCGGCGTGCCGGAGGAGCGGGTACGGCACTTCGCCACGGTCACCAACGCCCTGCACTTCACGCTGCCCGGCCTGGAGGACTACGCGAAGGACATCTTCTTCGTCCTGCATGGGATCGCCAAGGAGAGCGCCGCCGCCGTCGCCGAGATCACCGGCCGGGTGGCGGAGCTGGCCGCGGCCCAGCACGAGGCGGTCATGGAGGTGCTTCAGGACGGCTTCGGCGTGCCGGCCGAGGTCGTCGAGGTGCTCTGCGCGGCGGTCGCGCCCGACGCGCTCGACCTGCTGCTCCTGCCCGCGCTCGGCGGCCGGCCAGCGGCGGAGCTGGCCGACCCGCACGTACGGCGCGTGTACCGGCGCGTCAGGCGCTTCGCCCGGCTGGCCGCCAAGCTCGGCCTGGACGCCATCGGAGTGGCGCTCGCCTTCCGCGACCAGGACCTGGCGGGCAAGTTCCCCGAGCCGCTGGCGCTGCCGCCCGGCCTGACGGGCTTCGACGCGCTGCTGACCGGCTGGGACGGCAAGATCTACCTCTTCCACGGCTCCTCCTACTGGGTGTACTCGGCCGCCACGTACGCGCTGGAGAACCCGCGCGGCAAGTCGCTGAACGAACTGTCGCCCAACCTCGCGGGGCTGGCCGCGATCGACGCGGCGTTCGTGCAGCCCGACGGCACCGAGTGGATCGTGGGCAGGGGCGCGGGCGGGGTGTCGCAGGCGTTCACCCGGGTCCGCGGCGGCACCAGGTGGGGCGCGAAGGCGCAGGTCTGGGGCAAGGTCAGGAACCTCTTCGCCGACCCGGCCGCGCGCATCGGCGGCGCGTTCGTCGACGCGGACGGCCGCACGTACCTGTTCGGCGGCGACCAGTACGTGCGCTATTCGAGCGGCGACTACACCGTCGCCGACGAGGGTTACCCGCGCGCCATCAGCGAGTGGTGGCAGGGCGAGGGCCGCGACACCCCGCTGCCCGAGGCGTTCGGCAGGAACGTGGACGCCGCCTTCCACGGCCGCGACGGCCGTACGCACGTCTTCAGCGGGGAGCGCTGGTTCGACGGCACGACCGAGCGCCCGCTGGCCGGGCACTGGGGCGCGGCGCGCAACACCTTCGACGGCGCCGAGCGGATCGACGCCGCCTACGCCGACGGGGAGGGTTTCCTGCTGTTCGCCGGCGACCAGGTGGTGCGCTGCACCGACAGCCCGGAGAACGCCGGCGCGTGCGTCGCCGACGGCTATCCGCGCAGGATCGAGACGTGGCGGCCCGGCGTTCCCGCCGGGTTCGAGAGCTCGATCGAGGCCGCCTTCCAGGACGGCGCGGGAGTCGTGCACCTGTTCAGGGACGGCAGGACGGTCGCGCTCGGCGCCACGGGCGCGGGTCCGGTCAGGCAGACGGCGCAGGAGTGGGGCCGGCTGGCGCCCGTCCTGCCCAGCGGCACGGTGGACGCCGCGTTCGTCGGCCGCGACGGCATGACCTACCTCTTCAGCGGCGAGCGTTACCTGCGTTACTCCACGGCCGACTACTCGGTCGCCGACCTGGGTTACCCGCGTGCCGTGGCGGGCGACTGGGGCGGGCTGGACCGCGTGGACGCCGCGTTCGTGCTGGACGGCGCCACCCACCTGTTCGGCCCCGTCGGGCAGATCCTCGACCTGCCCGCCGACTACGAGGCCGAGCTGGCGCAGGGGCGGCTGTCGCCCGCGCTGCGCCGCCGCCTGCACGAGCACGGCGTCATCGTGCCCGACGACGCGCGGGTCACGGGCACCTCGCCGACGTGGCAGGTCACCGCGGAGCGCTCACTCGTGCTGACGATCCGCAGGGCGGGCGAGCGGATCGAGGTGTCCGGCGACGACACCGTCTTCCACGTGCGCTACTCGACCAGGAACTACACCGTCCCCGACGCCGGCTATCCCAGGCCGCTGGCCGACAACTGGTGGAACCTGCCGGTGACGCTGGCCGCCGACCCCGGCTTCGCCCGCATCGACGCGGTGCTCACCGGCCGCGACAACCGCACGTATCTGTTCTCCGGCGAGCGCTTCGTCGTCTTCGACGCCCGGCACCGCTGGTGGTCCGAGCCGTACCGGCTGGACGAACACTGGGACAGCCTGCTCCCGTTCGACCACGTGGACGCGGCGTTCGTCGGCAAGGACGGCAGGACGTACGTCTTCAGCGACGACCAATATGTCCGTTACTCCACCGGCGACTACACGCGCGTGGACGACCGTTTCCCCGCGACGGTCAGCGCCTACTGGGGCAACGTCGCCAACACCATCGCGCGTACCGGCAGGGTGGACGCGACCCTGGTGATGGACGCCGTCGAACTCGTGGACGGGGCGGAGGTCAAGCGCGTCTACACCTACCTGTTCTCCGGCGACCAGTACGTCCGCTACGCCGATCACGACTACCGGGTCGTGCAGGACGGCTACCCGCGGCCGATCTCCGCGCTGCGCACCGAGCCGAGGATGGCGGCGCTCACCGTGCCCCTGGACGGGGTGGACGCGGCCTTCGCCGACCGGCGCAACGTCTACCTGATGCGCGGCGGGCAGTGGCACGTCGTCTCCGACACCCTGTACCGCGCCTACGACGATCTGGACCTGGCGAACCTGTCGTGCGCCTTCATCGAGAACGGCGCCGTCCTGGTCGAGCGGGGCGGCCACTGGACGCGACGCGCGGCGCTGGAGGGGCCGCCCGGCGCGACGCCGGTCCGCCCGCTGACGTTGCGCACGGTGCCCGACGACTACCGCTCGGGCCTGGACGCCGTCCTCACCGGCGCCGACGGCAGGACGTACCTGTTCAAGGGCCCCAACTGCTACGACACCGCGGTCAACCACGAACACCCGATCGCGCGGGAGTGGGGCCGGCCGCGCAACCTGATCTACCAGGACAGCGCGGTGGACGCGGCCTTCACCGGCAGGGACGGCAGGACGTACCTGTTCCGCGGCGACCAGTTCGTCATCTACTCGGGCACGCTGGAGACGATCCAGGGTGAGCCCCTGCCGATCAGCGCGCACTGGGGCGGCCTGACCAGCGTCACGCTCGCCTACTTCAGGAACGGCGTCACCCACCTGTTCGAGCACCCCGATGCCACGGGCACGATGCGGCACCTCGTCTACACCGGCGAGTACGGCCCCTACACCGAGCCCGACCCCGGCTATCCGGCGCTGACCGACGAGACGTTCTGGAAGGCGCCCGAGGGTTTCCCCGTGCCGGCCGCCGTGTTGTTCGAGGGCGACACGATGTTGCTGCTCAACGGCGAGCGCTGCGTGCAGTTCAGCGAGGAGAGCGGCCAGTGGTCGCAACCGCGGCCGATCGAGCGGGTCTGGCGCGGCTTCGGCCAGGGCCTGGAGAGCGGCGACCGGCTGCGCGCCGCGTTCACCGCCGCCGACGGCGCGACCTACTTCTTCTTCACCGAGCGGTACGCCCGCTACGCCGGCCGCGCGTTCGAGCCGTCCGCGCCGATCCGCGACAGGTGGGGCCGGTCGGTCAACCCGTTCGTGCCCGACGACGGCACCGCCGCGGTGGACGCCGCGATCGTCTTCGGCGACGACACGACGTACCTGTTCTCCGGCACGCAGTACGTCAGGTATACCGGCGCCGCCTACCGCTGGGCCGACCCGGGCTATCCCAAGCCGATCGCGGTCAACCTGCGGGCCGAGCCGGCCTTCGCGGGGCTGGCGGAGACGTTCGAGGACGCCGTGGCGGCGCGCGGGACGGGCCGGGTGGTGGACGCGGCGGTGGCCAACGGCCGCTCCGCCTACCTGGTGGTCGGCGGTGTCCTGCACGTCGTGTCGCGGAAGCTGACGGCCACGTACGAGCTCGCCACGCTCGGCCGGGTGCGCAACGCGATCGTGGACGGCAAGAAGGTCGACGCCGCGTTCGTCACCGGCCCGCACACCTACCTGTTCTCCGGCGATCAGTACGTGCGCTACTCGGGCGCGGACTACCGGCGGATCGACGAGGGGTATCCGCGCTCGATCGCGGCCTCGCTCCCCGCCGAGCTGGGCATCGCCGCGCTGCCCGAGGCGTTCGAGCACGGGCTCGACGCGGCCTTCCGCACCCTCGACGGCCGGCTCTACCTGTTCAAGGGAGCGGACTTCCTGCACGGCGGCGCCAGGAGCCAGGTGAGCGGCCGGTGGGGCGCGATCCGCAACGAGTTCGCGGCGGGCGGCGCGATCGACGCGGCGTTCGTCGCACCGGGCAGCGGCGAGTTGTACGTCTTCCGGGCCGACCAGTACCTGCGCTACCGCCCCGGCGTGCCCGACCTGGTCGAGGAGGGCTACCCGCGGACGATCAAGGATGACTGGGGCGACCTGCCGGTGACCTTCGAGCCGGGCATCGACGGCGCGTTCGTGCTGCGGGGCCGTACCTATCTGACCAAGGGCGAGCAGTACGTCCGCTACACGGGCCGCTACGACACGATCGACCGCACCTTCCCGCAGGCGTTCGGGCACCGCTGGTCGGACGCCGCCGACTACCGGCTCACCGACGTGCACACCATCGCCCGCTTCGCCGAGCTGGCGCGGGTGCGGCCCGGCCTGGTCGAGTTGCTCGGCGAGGGCGCCGCGGAGCCGTACGAGCGGCTGGCCGAGCTGTTCTCCTGGGACGTGGAGGAGCTGCGCTGGATCAAGCGCAACGCCGGGCTGATCACCGAGTTCCCCGCCGAGGAGGAGCGGTTCGAGATCGAGTTCGTGATCGAGCTCGTCCGGCTGTTCGCCGTGGCCGCCAGGATCGGCGTCGGCCCGTCGCAGCTCTACACGCGGGCGTGGACCAGGGACGATCCGAACGACGCGCTCGCGCTCATGCTGGAGCGCAGGCACGGCCCCGAGGAGTGGAAGACCCTCTCGAAGATCGTCCAGGGCGAGCTCAACGTGCTCAGACGCGACGCGCTCGTGCCGGCCGTGCTCCACCTGCACCCGGACATCGCCGACGTGCGCGCGCTGTACGAGCGCATGCTGATCGACGTGGAGATGGGCGCGCAGGGCAACAGCTCGCCGGTGCGCGAGGCCATCGCGGCCACCCAGCTCTACGTCCACCGCTACCTGCTCGACCTGGAGCAGACCGACGCGGACGGGGAGGTGCGCCGGCAGATCAGGACCTGGTGGTCGTGGCTGAAGGACTACCGGATCTGGGAGGCCAACAGGAAGGTCTTCCTCTATCCGGAGAACTACATCAGGCCCGAACTGCGCGACACCAAGACCCCGGCCTTCCGCGAGCTGGAGAGCGACCTGCTCCAGGGCGAGATCACCGAGGACAGCGTGCAGCGCGCCTACAAGCGCTACCTCGACGAGTACACCGAGGTGTCCAGGCTGGCGATCGCCGGCGCCTACGTCTACACCGAGGACGGCGCCGAGGCGGGCGCCCGGCGGCTGGTGTTGTTCGGCCGCACCAGGACCGAGCCGCGCCGCCACTACTACCGCTCCGCCGAGTTCCGCGACGGCGACAAGCTCTCCGCGACCTGGGAGCCGTGGATCAAGGTCGACGTGCAGATCGACGCCGACCACGTCGATCCGGTGCACGCCTTCGGCCGCGTCTTCGTCTTCTGGACCGTGGTGGAGGCCGTGACTCCGGACGGCTCGGGCAGCACCACGATCGTCACCAGCAAGGAGGGCTCCACCCAGAACGTCTCCGCGCCGCCGCCCAAGCACCGGGTCCGCATCTACTACTCCTTCTACAACCTCAACAAGGAGTGGGTGCCCGCCCAGCAACTCCCGCCGGGTCCCCCGGAGGACGGGCCGATCAGCGGTGTGCGCCTGTTCGTCCAGGCTTCGGCCACGTTGCCGGACGGCGACCAGGGGCGGCACGACTCCATCGTGGTGTCGTGCTCGTACGAGGTGCCCGCTCCGGAGGACAAGACGAAGACCGTCTCCACGGCGTACGCGCTCACCCCCGAGTTGTACGCGGTGCCCGTGGAGACGGCGGCGGAGCGGCCGAGGGCCGTCGAGCTGTCGAAGATCTTCGCCGAGCCGGTGGACGAGACGGGCATGGTCCGCTTCAACAGCCCCGCCGACTCCCTGGACGGCCCCTGGTTCAGCCTGGACCACAAGGGTGGCAGCTTCCTGTGCCGGCCGATCGCGGCCGACGCGGGCGACGACCCGCAGGTGCTCGACCTGCCGGGCACGGCGCACGGCCTGCCCGGCATGGCGCGCGTCAACGCGGGCTTCGAGCTGGACGACGGCCCGGCCTTCTACTTCGACGGCGTCGGCAAGCAGTTCACCGAGGTGACCACGGGAACGCCGCGCAGCACCGCGACCACGATCGCCACCGAGTGGGGAAACGTCGGCAACTCGCTGACCAGGACGGGCGTCGTGGACGCGGTGCTGGTCAGGGGCCGGCTCACCTACGTGTTCTCCGGTACGCAGTACTACTGCTTTCGCAACAAGCCCTTCGGCGCGCTCGAACCGGGTTACCCCCGGCTCATCTCGGCCAACAACGACGGCTTCCCGCAGTGGGAGCGGCTGGACGGCGCGTTCACCGCGCCCGACGGCACGGAGTACTTCTTCTCCGGCAAGCTCCGCCACGTCGTCCCGTCCGCGTCGACGAACAGGTCGGGCAGGCACGACCACGACGACCAGTGGGAGCCGCCGGACGACGCCCGGTTCGTCGTGCAGCGGCAGGGCGCCCTGTTCGCCTTCTCCGGCACGAGGTACTGGTCCTACTCCGACGGCGTGCATCTCGACCGGAACTATCCCAAGTCGTTGTCAACCAACGAGGACACGCTGCCCCGGTGGGCGGAGATGGGCGCGGCGTTCTCCTACGGGGAGACCCAGTACTACTTCGACAACGACCAGCACGTCTACGTCCTGCACACCTCGAAGGACATCTCGGGCAACCAGAGCACCCACGCCCTCGGCAAGGTCCCGACGGAGATCAACACGACCGGGATGGTGCACGCGGCCTACGTCTCCGGCGACCACCTGTACCTGGTCAGCGGCACGGAGTACGTCCGCTACACCATTCCCGGCGAGGGGCCCATCCCGGCCTTCGTCGACGATGACTACCCCAAGAAGCTGCGCCACCCCGTCCAGGCCGTCTTCCGCCGCGACGACCACCACTACGTCTTCGGCGACGGCAAGTACGCCGTCATGGAGGCCACCCTGGAGCTCGACTCCCTGACCGCCGAGTCCTTCCACGACCTGGCGGGCAACTGGCACGGGCTGCCGCCGGGCTTCCCCGAGGGCTTCACCGGCGCCATGGACGCCGCCCGGCACCTGCTGCTGTTCTTCGGCAACCGGTACGTCGCCTATGCCAAGGACGCGGCCGTCCTCCGCCCGTACGAGTTCGCGGCCCGGCCGCACGAGATCATCAGGCTCACCTCCAGCACCGCCTTCGAGCTCAACCGGCGCCTGCTGGTCGGCGGCGTGCCCGCGCTGCTCGATCCGCGCGCCCAGGAGACCGACGAACTGCCCGCCTTCAGCCGGACCGACTCGGGGCCGGCCACGATCAAGGTGGGGTCCGCGGTCGAGGGCGTGCCCGCCAGCTCCCACCTGGACTTCCAGAGCGCCAACGGCCGCTACTACTGGGAGATCTTCTTCCACGCGCCCATGCTCATCGCGCAGGCGCTCAACGACGCCCAGCGCTTCGAGGACGCCAGACGCTGGTACGAGTACGTCTTCGACCCCTCGGAGCAGGACAGGTACTGGCGGTTCCTGCCGTTCCTGGCCATCGACGTCCGCGCCCTGGTCGCCGGCTGCCGGGCCGACCTCGACGCGCTCGGCCCCATCAGCGTCACGGAGACGCTTCTGGGCCACCTCACCGACGTCGAGGCGATGGCCCCGGCGTTCGAGCAGGCCCGCCCGCTCGAACCGGACGAGCTCACGCTGCTCGACGAGCTGGCCATGACCAGGCTGAAGCCCATCGACGAGGAGCTGGCCAAGCTGGCCTCGGGCGTCGCGCTGCGCGAGAAGGTCGCCATGCTGGCCAGGCTGCGCAGGCAGTACGACCTCATGGGCGACCATGGGGCGCTGCTCAAGGCGTACCAGGACGATCCGTTCGATCCGCACACGATCGCCGGGCTGCGGCCCTCGGCCTACCGGCGAACCGTCGTGATGGCCTACATCGACAACCTGCTCGACTGGGGCGACCTGCTCTTCCGGCAGTACACGATGGAGAGCGTCGACGAGGCGCGGATGCTCTACATCCTCGCCTACGACCTGCTCGGGCGGCGTCCCGAGGGCATCGGCACCCGTACGTTGCAGGCCGTCAAGACCTACGGCGAGCTGAGCTCTTCCAACGGGCAGAACCCGTCCGCCGCGAAGATCACGGCGGGCGGCCGGATGCTCGACGGGATGGGCGCCGTGCACGGCAGCGTCGCGCACTCCTACTTCTTCATCCCGGGCAACACCGTGCTCGGCGACTACTGGACGCGGGTCGAGGACCGGCTGCGCAAGATCAGGGCCTCGCTCGACATCATGGGCATCAGCCGCCCGCTGCCCCTGTTCGAGCCGCCCGCGGACGTGATGGCGCTGGTCAGGGGTGCCGCCGCGGGCGTGAGCGCGGGCGCGCTCGCCGGCGGCGCGGGCGCCGCGGTCCCGCACCACCGCTTCGCCTTCACCTTCCGCAAGGCGCAGGAGCTCGCCGACAAGGTGCGGCAGTTCGGCAACGACCTGGCCAGTGTGCTGGAACGGCGTGACGGCGAGGAGCTGTCGCTGCTGCGCGCCAGGCAGGAGAGCGAGATCCAGGTCATGACCCGCGCGATCAGGCAGGCGCAGGTCGAGGCCGCCACGGAGAGCCTGCGGGAGACGCAGGCCGCCCTGGAGAACGCCGGCGAGCGCGTCACCTACTACCAGGACCTGCTCGCCGCCGGGCTCACCGCGCACCAGCAGGGCCAGATCGAGATGATGACCCACGCCACCAACTCGCACTTCACGGCCGCCGGGCTCAAGATCGGCTCGGCTCTGGCGTACGCGGTGCCGCAGGTCTACATCGGCCCGTTCATCATGGGCAGCGAGTACGGCGGCAAGCACGTCGGCGAGGCGCTCGACAAGGGCTCCGAGATCTCCGAGTCGCTCGGCGAGGGCTTCAGCATGATGGGCGAGCTGTTCGGCATCCGCGCCGAGCAGGAACGCCAGGAGGGTGACTGGCGCCAGCAGCTCTCCCTCGCCAAGGCCGACGTCGTCCAGCTCGGCCACCGGGCCGCCGAGGCCGGGCACCAGGTCGCGATCGCGCGCCGCGAGCTGGAGATCACCGACAGGGAGATCGCCCATGCCGAGGCCGTCACGACCTTCCTCACCGGCAAATTCACCGACCTGGAGCTCTACCGGTGGATGGCGGGACGGCTGGGCGCGCTGTACTTCCAGACCTTCGACCTGGCCCACGAGAGCGCCAAGGCCGCCGAGCGGGCCTACCAGTACGAGCGCGGCGTCACCGACTCCTTCATCCAGCCGGTGTACTGGGACAGCCGGCGCGCGGGCCTGCTGGCGGGCGAGAGCCTCGGCCTCGATCTCGACCGGCTCGCCAGGGCCCACGCGGAGGGCGACGCCCGCGGCCTGGAGATCGTCAGGCGGGTGTCGCTGCTGGAGCTGGACCCGGTGGCGCTGCTCAAGCTCAAGACCGAGGGGCGGTGCGACTTCTCCTTCGCGGAGGCCCTGTTCGACCGGGACTTCCCCGGCCACTACCGGCGCACGATCAAGACGCTTTCGGTGACCTTCGAGAGCGAGGGCGAGCCGCTGGAGGTCAACGCCACACTCACCCAGCTCGGCCACAAGACGATCCTGTCGGCCGACCTCAAGGCCGTGCGTCATCTGATGGACGGCAAGGGCGAGCCGCCCGGCACCGTGCGCTTCGACTGGCGTCCCGGCCAGCAGATCGCGCTGTCGGACCTGGAGCAGGGCCGGGAGAACAACGGCCTGTTCGAGCTGCGGTTCGACGACGACAGGTATCTGCCGTTCGAGGGCACGGGCGCGGTGTCCACCTGGCGACTGGAGACCGGCGACCTGCCCGATGACTCCCTCTCCGACGTGACCATCGTCGTCAAGTACACCGCCCAGCAGGGCGGGGCGGCCTTCGCCAACGCCGTCAAGGGCATGCTCAAGCCGTACCAGACGGCCCGGTTCATCGACGTCGCCGCCGAGTTCCCCGATGAGTGGGAGGAGTTCGTCGGCGGTGAGGAGGGCGAGCTGACGCTGCCGATCACGACGGACATGCTCCCCCGCATCACCGGCAGCCAGATCACCGGCCTCTACGCGACGTACGCGCCGAACGACGGCGTCCGCCTTCTGATCGACGGCGACGAAGGGCTGGCGCTGGCCGACGGCAAGCCCCTGCGCACGCCGGGCCTGCGGGTCGGCCCGCTGACCCTGGTGGCGGACGGCGACCCCACCGCCCTGGACAACGTCGGCCTGGTCATCAGCTATCGCGCCCTGTGAGGTCGTCTATTCGCGCCGCGCCGGACCTCCGGCGCGGCGCTCTCTCAGCGGGGAGGTACACCTGTCACCTGGCGGCGCTTTGGGAATCGCAGATGTTGTCATCGCATGCCGGAATTGACGGTCATGGAGGGGATTGCCAGGTTCATGACACCCGATCATGATCAGGGCAGCAAGCCGACACCTCATGGAGGCACAACATGCTGACCGTGATCGGCGCGGGATTCCCGCGCACCGGTACGAGCTCGATGAAGGCGGCACTGGAACGGCTGGGGTTCGGCCCCTGCCACCATATGTTCGACGTCGGGTCCGACCCCGACCGCGCCCGGCGATGGGCGCCTCTGGCAGACGGCGACACGGTGCCGGACTGGGATCACGTGCTGGAGGGATTCCATTCCGCCGTCGACTGGCCGGCCTCGTTCTTCTGGCGCGAGCTTGCGGCCACGTACCCGGAGGCCAAGGTGGTCCTCACGGTGCGTGACCCGCATACCTGGTTCAAGAGCATGCGGACGCTCATCGCCAACGGCCCGGCGCGCTTACAGGCCGAGAAGGTAGCGCCGGAAATGGCCGGCCTGGTGGAGAACATGCAGACCACCCGTCCGCTGCTCGAACGCATGATCCGGGAGGGGTTGGGCAGCGACCGGCCCTTCGGCGAGGTCCCCGACGAGAAGGACTCCATCGCCGCGTTCGAGCGGCACACCGCCACGGTGAAGGAGAGCCTGCCGCCTGAGCGGCTGCTGGTCTTCGACGTGCGGGAGGGCTGGGAGCCGCTCTGCCGATTCCTGGGCGTGGCCGTCCCTGCCGGGGAACCGTTCCCGCACCTCAACGACAGCAAGATGATGCAACAGTCGATCGACAGGCTGATGCGAGGAGAGAACATCGGCCTCCCGTTCCACCCCACCACGGGCTGACCGAGCGCGGACACCACTGGCAGTTCGCGCGCCGGCCAACAGCCAGGCCCGTGTCCCCACCGCCGGCCCACGACACGCGGAGGCCGAGCGCGCGTACTGTCCTCCCACCGCACCGGCCGGCGCGCGACCCGCCGGCCCCAGAACCACGTCCTGCACCGCACGCAGCACCGGCTTGCCAACCGACCGCATCAGCCGTAGAGCACAGAGATGAGGAGGCTCACCCTCATGGTCATCAGTCGCCGCAACATCCTGACCACCGGCGCGGGCACCATCGCCGGCCTGACCCTGCCCCGCATCGCCCTCGCCGCCGCCGACGACGACCGCTCCCCCACCAGCGTGCGCTTCGTCCTCAACGCCGAGACCCTCGACGGCGGCGAGCAGATCGTCTCACTCACCCTCGACACCTCCCGGCTCGGCCCGATCGACCCATCCAGCCTCACCACCGGCACCTTCACCGTGCACGCCAAGGCCACCAGCCCCATCCCCCTCGCCCCCGGCGAACTGATCTTCAGCGAGTACGACCTCGACCGCCCGGTGACCACGGCACGCCTCGACCGCCGCGGCAACATCGTGCTCGACCTCAGCCACGCCGAGGGCCAACTCGGCGGCGGCACCCTCGGCTACATCCTGAGCCGCAGCCGCAACGTCCGACTCAACCTCACTTACACCCTCACCCAGAACACCCCGCTTCTCCTGCGGCGCGGCCGCCCAGTCACCATCACCCGATTCATCCAGGGCCGCCTCGCCAACCCCGAAGTGGACGCGTTCACCTACGGCGACTCCGGCTCCGCCCTGAAGTACCGCCTCTACTTACCCACCAAGCGGCACGGCCGCCGTCCGCTGATCGTCTGGTTACACGGCGGCGGCGAAGGCGCTTCCCTGCCGGACAACTACTACGACAACGAGACCACGCTGCGCGCCAACCGCGGCGCCCTCGGCTTCGCCACCCCTCAGGCGCAACAGATCTTCTCCGGCGCGTACGTCGTCGCCCCGCAGAGCACCTCCGCCTGGATGCAGGACGGCCCACGCTTCGCCCCCCTCATCCACCAGATCATCCACGACCTCATCCGCAAACACCCCATCGACACGAACCGCATCTATGTGGCGGGCTGCAGCAACGGCGGCTACATGAGCCTGAAGATGACCACGGCCTACCCCACCCTCTTCGCCGCCTCCGTACCCATCTGCGGAGTCGTAGCCGGCACCCCACCCCTGATCCCCGACCCCGAACTGGCAACGATCAGCACCCCCACCTGGCTGATCACCTCCCTGGACGACACCACCGTCAACCCCCAGGCCAACACCATCCACGCCCACAGCATCATCCCGGGCGCCGAAATGACCCTCTACGACAACGTCACCTGGAACGGCCACCAGTTCAACGGCCACTGGTCCTGGATCTACGCAGCCCACAACGACCCAAGCATCAGAGGCACCCACCTCTGGCAATGGATGTCCCACCAACACCGCTGACCCACACAGCCACCACGGCCTTCTGAAGATCGGTGATTACCGGCGCAGCATACACACGGCCGCCCGCTACTGCCTGATCCGAACTGGCCACGGCTGGCGGCCGGGTCGCGGCCGATCCATCCAGCCGTGTACGGAATGAGCGACAAGCGAAAGGATCAGCCCGCGCCGATCACCGTGCCCCACACGACCACACAAAGCGATCGGCAAGCGACTACTCGGGCTGTGCTTCCCAACCCCGGTGGCGGCCGGAACACTGCCTTGACGCACGTCGTGCCTACGTTCAGGCTTCCGGCGTGTGCCACAGTCGGGCGACACCAGCCCGCCGCTGTGTGGCTATCAGCAAGGAAGAACTCTCCCGTGCTTTAGATCACCCAGGTGTAGTTCTCATCGGTGATGGGCGGAAGGTAAGGGCTCCCGGCGGCGGCATCCGGTGTGGCCAGTGCACTGATGGTGGGCCCGATCAACGGGAACAGGGGTAGGTCCGCGACCTTGCGGTAGTTCACCCATTCGATGCTCCCGGGTTCGGTGGTGCCGTCCGGCAGTTCGTCGTACTCGACCGTGGCGAGCCGGGCACGTACGCTCGTCGTGATGTGACAGCGGAAGATCATGTGGATCTTGCGAGGTGGTGGGGTGGGGCCGGGCCGGGTGACCATCTGATCCTGGATCCAACACAGTTCGGGCGGGGTGGCGTCGGCGGGTTCGAGCCGGAGTTCCTCGGCGAGTTCGCGGCGCAGGGCGTCGAGCAGGTCTTCGCCGACGTTCACGTTGCCGCCGGGCGGGGTGTAGTGCGAACCGGACGGCCGGTCACGGCGGATCAGCGCAACCTCGTCACCGCAGAACACGAGGGCGCCGGTACGGATCCTGACACGGGAGAACGCGGGGATCGGGTCGGTCATACAGGCAGTATTGCCCTGTGTACACACGGATATCTGGCGAACGGATGAGCTTCCCGGTCACCAGATATCCGCTGCGCGGGCGTGGGGTCAGGCGGCGGCCAGCAGGCCGGGCATGGCCAGGTTGGCGTGGCCCTGGTCGAGGGTGAGGTGTTCGAGTTCCACGCCGGTCACGGTGTAGCGGCGCAGGCGGGTGCACGTGCCGCGCATGACGGGGCGCAGGTGGCACGGGTCGAGTTCTTCGATGACGAGCGTCGGGCGGTCGGTCGTGCTGTTCTTGCCGCCGGTGACCGCAGGCGGCAGGTGGCCGCCCGGGGCGAACGGAATCGGGGCGATGCGCCAGATCGGGCCACGCACGCTGGACAGGCTGGCGGCGCCGAAGCCGCGTTCCTCGCGAGGGGTCATGGGTTCGCCGTCGAGGGAGACCAGCCCGCGGAACAGGCCGAGCGCGCGGCCCTGGTTGACGATCTGCCCGGTGTCGACCGTGAAGTCGCGGGAGAAGAACACCTCCGCCGGGTAACCGGCCAGGTCGAGCGCTTCGGCGTAGCTGCGCAGCAGCGGGATGACGGTGTCGGCCAGGTGGGTGGCGGCGCGCCGGTCTACGCCCTGGCCGAACTGTGCCGCGGCCGTGTCCAGGCGGTTCAGGACGGCGGCGACGTCGGCCGGGGTGGCGTGGGGGAACGGGTCGCGGCGGCCGAGGCCGCGGGCCGCCTTGTAGGCGAGCAGCGTGTTCAGGACGTGGCGGGTGGCGTCGGTGTAGCCGGACCGCAGGCGGGTCCCGGTGGCCGGGTAGAGGTGCAGCGCGGTGAAGGTGCCGTCGGGGTGGAAGTCGGGGTCGGCGGCAAAGTAGTCGCCGTCGGCGTTGGCGAAGCGGAACACGCGCACGGTGCGCGAGCGGTGCGGGGCCGTCACCTGGCCGGTGAGCACGGTGAGCACGGTGAGCACGGTGGCGGGATCGGTGCTGAGGCGGTCGCAGACCAGGTGCAGGTAGCGTCGGCCGGGCGTGGAGAAGACCGGTTGGGTGCGCTCGTCGAGCCGTTCCACCTCGGTCAGCGGCAGCTCGCCGTCGTGTTCATGCAACGAGATGAGCAGGTGCGGGCCGCACGCGAGGACGTGGCGGCCGTCGATGACGGTGTCGGTCAGCTCGGCGGTGCCGAGCAGCGGCGCGAAGCGCATCTCGACGGCGGCCGTGGCCGAGCCGTGGCCGAGCTGGTCGAACACCGGCCGGTAGGTAACCAGGGTATGGGCGAAGTCGCGGACGAACTGGGCGCGGCTGGTGGCCGGGTCGCGGCCGATCCATCCCGCCGTGTACGGGGTGAGCGACAGGCGGATGCCGTCGAACACGTCGCCGTACTGCTCGGCGATCCGCTGGTGCATCGCCACCAGGTGCGGGTTGAGACTGGAGTAGCCGACCGTGGAGACGCGCAGCCGGACGCCGAGTACGTCGCGGGCCAGACCGCACATGGTGTCCAGGTGTGGGTAGGAGGCGATGTCGTTGTCCAGGTAGGGGAACAGCACGCCGGGCCGGTGGATGCGTCCGCCGGCGATCGTGAGGCCGCGTTCGGCGGCCACCTGGGCATAGGCGTGGGCGAAGCTGGTGAGGCCGCGTTCGGTGAGCTGCCACACGTCACGGCCGGCTTGCTGGGAGCAGAAGGCGCACACGTTGTGGCACCCGGCGGCGGGGGTGAAGTACTGAGCGCGGGTGAACGCCTCGTCGGGTAGGGCGCGGAGCTGGTCGAGCAGGAACGCGGAGGTGGTGAGGAGCATCAGAAATCCTCTGGCTGGCGGGGATGGAACAGCTCGTGCAGCGCGGTGTGAACGCGACGGGTGAGGGCGGATGCGCTGTCGGGGCCGTCGAACGGGCGCGGCTGCCCGCTGGTGACGCCCTCGATGGTGGCGATCTCGGCACCGGGGTGGCACACGATGTCGGGGCCGGGCAGGTTGGCCATCAGCACCTCGTGCCGGTCGGTGTCGGCGTCGGCCGGGTGCGCGCCCACCCGGAGGCGGTGCAGGCGGTCATCCGGGCCGAGCCGGTACACGCCGGAGCCGTAGCCCGGGGCGATGCTCGCCGGGGCCGGATGGCAGAGGCGGGCCTTTACGTAGAACGGGCCGCCCGCCTGGGTGGCGCGGGTGAGGGTGTCGGTGTTGAAGTCGTCCGCGTTACCCAGCCAGTCCACGCGTCCGCCGAGCATCACGGTCAGGTGGGCGGCGATGAACGGCGGCAGGCCGCGGAGCTGCTGGTTGACGGCGGAGACTTCGGTGGTGCCCTGGTTGCGCCAGTTGATCTCGTTCAGGAACAACCGCCCGTCCGGGGTGAGGATCGCGTCCAGGCCGAACAGTCCGGCCATGCCGTAGCGCCGCCACGCCCACGCGGCGATCCGCTGCGCGGACTCCACGATCAGCGCCGCCGCTGCGGCGGGCCAGGGCCTCGACCAGTCGTTGCCAGCGCTTTTGGCCGGGCCGATGCCCAGCGCGGCCACGCCGACCGATTTGTGGGAGGGCCGGTCCACGTAGGTGCGGACGCCGCCGTGCTCGTCGGGCACGCTGAGCACGGTGGTGTTGGAGGACCAGCCGTCCACGAACGCGGCGACCCGGAAGGGTCCGAGCAGCCGCGCGGCGCGGGACATGTCGTCCTGGCCGGCCACGAACACGGTGCCGCGCCCTCCGGAGGTCACTCCGGCCTGCACGACGACCGTGGCGGTGCCGACCGCGCGCTGCAGCTCGCCCAGTTCGGGCAGGTGATCGACGTGGACGCACGGGATGCGGACGGCGGCGGGTACCTCGGCCGCGCGCAGGAGCTGGTCGAAGACGGGTTTGGCCTCGACCTTGTCGCGCAGTTCGCCGTCGATGGCCGCGACGGTTCCGTCGGGGGCCGCCAGTTCGCGCAGGCGGCCGGTGGCGTACCAGGCGCTGATGACGGGCGGGCGGTTCAGGGCGATCAAGTGCGGGGGAACATCGTGCCGGATGCGGGGCAGCCGGCCGTGCCGTTCGGCCACCGACCGGGTCCGGGTCCGGTCCTCGGCGGCGACGACCGCGCCGGGCAGAGCCGGGGCCCACGCCGGGTAGCAGCCGATGGCCAGGGCCGGACGTAGTGCCTCGATGCCGGCCGGGCCGGTGTAGCTGGTGCGCAGCGCTGTGGTGAAGCGTTCGGCGGTGACCAGCGGGCGGCCGTCCAGCAGCCGTTGCAGCTCCTTGTGGGCCGTGTCCAGCAGGCCCGTGTCCACATTCAGAGCGATCATCACGCGGCCTGCCGGGGAAGGCTCGGGAAGGCGGCGGGCTTGATCAGGTCCGCGATGTCGGCGGCGATGTCGCCGGGGCGGCGGCGGGAGGTGTCGAACACGCGCAGTTGTTGGTGCCGCCTGCCCATGCCCTGGACGAGCATCGCGGCGAAAGTGTCGGCGAAGGCGTGGTCTTCGACGCTGCGCCGGTCTCCGGCATCCGGGTTCGGGCGGGTCGCCAGCCGCTCGGCTCGCACCTCGGTGGGAGCGTGCAGGTAGACGGCGATGTCGAACGGGGCGAACAGGCGGCGCCAGCGCAGCGCCAGGCAGGCGGCCAGGTGCGGGCCGCCTGCCATGCCGAAGGCCGTGCACCGGTCGGCGTAGCCGTCCTGGATGATGACCTCGCCGGGCCGGTCGGGCGGCGCGCAACGCACCAAAAGACCGTCGAGTAGGTAGCCGGGGCCGAGGAGGGCGGCGGTGATGGCGCCGGAGTCGGGCTGCCGGACCCGGGGCAGGCGGCGCAACGCCGCGGCGAACGGGTGGCGGCGGGCGAGCATCCACGTGTGTGACCTTGTGGGGATGCCCCGCTCGGTGAGGGTGGTGGTGAGCTCGTGGACCAGGGTGGTCTTGCCGGTCAGGTCGAGCCCATCGACCAGGATGCGCATCGTTCCTCCCGCATTGTCGGGCTTGTGGCCTGCGCCGTTGCAGGCGCCTGGCGGTGGCGGGCGGCCCGGGTGACGGCCGCGCGCCTTGCCGAGTCGCCTCGGGTGTGTAGCGGAGCGGTGAGGGTCGCAGCGCTTCCTGCCGTGTCGTTCTGACCGCCGGGTTTACGCTCCGGTCATCCGCTCCTACGGATCGTCACCCCGCGTCCGGTGCGCGGGAATGACCCCGGGCGGGCGGGCCGGTATATCGGGTATACGAGGCAGGCGGACGTCATGACGAGCAAGACGCCCAACGAGCAACTGCGCGACCTCATCGCCGAGACCGGCGCTACGTACGCCGCCATCGCCGGGGACGTGCGCGCCATCGCGGCGGCACACGGGGATGACCTGCGAACGAACAAGTCCACGGTGGAGCACTGGATCAGCGGCGTCCGCCCGGCGGGGACGACCGGCCGGCACGTGTCGGCCGCTCTGTCGCACCGCCTTGGCCGGATCATCACCGAATACGACCTCGGATGGGCTCCCGCCGAGGGTCACAACGATGACAGGATCGGGTTGTTCCTCGTCATTGACCCGATCGACGCCCTGCTACCGCTGTGGAGAGGCGACGTGGACCGACGAAGCTTCCTGAACGCCTCCGCCTACTCCGTCGCCGCCGCCGCGCTGCCGCTGGAGCACATGCGTGAGATCGCCGCCCGCACGACCGCGTCGGCGCGGACCGGTTTGACCGTCGGCATGGCCGAGGTCGCCGCCGTGCGTGACATGGTGGGCGCCTTCACCGACCTCGACGAACGGCACGGCGGGCAGCACGGCCGCACCGCGCTGATCCAGTACCTGCGCGACGACGTGGCCGCGCTGTGCCGGGGCCGCTTCCGCACCGAGCAGGTACGCCAGCAGATGCTCAGCGCGGCGGCCCGTGGCGTGCACCTGGCCGGGTGGAAAGCCTACGACGCCGGTCAGCAGGGCCTGGCCCAGCGCTACTACCTGTGGTCCTACAAGCTGGCCGTCGAATCCGGGGTGACCGGCCAGGACGGGTTCGTGATGCGCACCATGGCCATGCAGGGGCTCAAGCTGAACCGGCCCGAGCACTGTGAGGGCCTGGCCGCGACCGCGCTGAGCTGCGCCCGAGGCAAGGTGGACCCGGCCACCGAGGCGCTGTTCCGCATCACCCACGCCAACACCCTGGCCAAGAGCGGGCAACGACACGAGGCCATCGAGGAAACCCAGCGTGCGCATGATCTCCTCGCCCGGGGCCAGGACGAGGACCTGCCCTTCTGGGCCCGAGCGTGGGGGCCGCCGCAAGGCACCGTGCTGTCACGTTCGGCCAAGGTATTCCAGGCTCTCGGCGACGTCCGCAACGCCGCCGAGCAGTACGGCCGCGCGGCGGCCTGCCGACCGCCCACCACCTACGCCCGCATCGTCGCCCTGGACCTGGTCGCCGAGGCGGAGCTCCTGCTGGCTCAGGGCGGCATTGAACACGCCTGCGCCACTTGGGGACGGGCCATGGACCACATGAACGGAGTCGGCTCCGCCCGCACCCGCAAGGCCGTCACCCAGATGCGGCGCGACCTGACACGCTTCCGCGCCCGGGGCGTGACCTGCGCCCAGCAGCTTGACGAGCGCGCGATGGAGTTCCTGCGCACCTAATCACCGGGGCTCCGACGGTGTCAGCTCGAAGCGCCGGTGAGCGGCGCATTTGACACACCAGACGCGTCAAGCAGAATTTGACACGCCCATCGCATATATCTACCTGTAATAAGCAGCAAACAACTGGACAGCTAGTGGCTTCTGGTGGCTGTTGACCTCATACCATCAGAAACCCTCCCTGAACGGACACGGCAAGGGCCACGTACACCTGTGCCTCTCCCCTGGAAAAGATTCCACGCCTTCGGACTATGCAAATGGAACCCCATGCGATAGGTTTCCGACAGGCAAGGATAAGATCTTGTTATTGGATCCGCCTGCACCTCATTCTTCAGTCTGCCGTGCCGTTTTGCCCATACCCCAACAGGGGTTTCTTTGTTGTGCACACCTTTGCTGGAAGTAAACCATGCGGGCGGTGACATATAGAGGAGGAAGCGATCGCGCACCGGGCCCTCTCCTTGCCTTCCAGGAGGGCAGCAAAGCCCACACTCAGGCACGACGACACATTCTTCCGATCCAACCAGCCAAACGTGGGAGCTTTCATGGCAAGTCTCACCACCTGCATCCCCCTCTACCTCGACGCCGACGGCACGGAGGTACTTTCCGCGTTTCTCCGTTACGACGGCACCGAAATGCCGTTTCACGTTTGCATGCGCGTCCCGCACAACCCTGACACCCTGGAGTTCTACGTCTTCCGGGACTTCATCGCCGCCGGGCTCAATCGAACGTGCCTCCCCGACAATTGCTCCTGCCAGGGGATCTGTCTGCAGCGCGACAGTGCCGGATGGCTGCAGGCTGTTTTTCAGTTCCCCGGAGCGGACCCGCTCCACAGCTGGATTCTGCGCCAAGACCTGGAAAATTTCCTGGTCCGGACGTACGAAATGACCCCTTGGGGAGCTGAATTTTCGAACTACGATTGGGACAATGCACGCAGGAGGCTGAACCCTGAGTGACGAAATTCGTGTGCGTTGAGCGCACTTGCCCGAACAGCTATTGCACCAGACTTGCCAAGGTCATCCAGTTCAAGCTTCCGGGTTGACTTATACGACCACCCAGTGTATCGACGAGCTCGGACTATTTTCTAATACGGAGCGGCAACCCGAAGATAGCGATACAAAGCTCCTGCGATCGCCCTGGCCAATCCGACAGGAACGGCGTTCCCGATCTGACGGGCGATTTGCACCTTGCTTCCCACCCATTTGTAGTCGGGTGGGAAGCCCTGCAGGAGAGCGGCCTCCAGATGTGTGATGGGACGGTCGGCCTTGGGATGGAGGTAGCGGCCCTTTTCGGGCTTGTAGAACTCGGTGCGGATCGTCACGGAAGGCCGGCCCCACCACAGGCGACCCATAACGTCACCGGACCCGTTCCGGTGGTTGATCCAGTTCGGGGTGGACAGCTCCGGAGGGAGATTGTGACGATTGCCGCCCTCCGGGATCTCCCGGTAGCGCTTGAGCGAGAGTTCTGTCGGATTACGGCCGATGTGGAGTTCCGTAGTCCGGAAAATGCCGGGCAGGGCCTTTCCGAGAAGGTCGCACATCCCATCGGGCAGGTCGGTGGTTCGGGTTTCCGGCGGTGTGACGCTGAAGACTTCGCTGGAAGGGACCCAATCCTCGATGGTCTCGAACAGCGTGTCCCCGTCACCGTTTTTGTCCGGCTTTCTGTGGGTCGGGCGGGGGAACTGTAGAGGCTTGCCCGACGGATGCGAGTCCACCACGTCGCGACGGGTGGCAAGGACGATCACCCGTCTGCGGGTTTGCGGGACACCGTAGTCGGCCGCGTTGAGAAGTCTCGTCTCAAACACGTAGTCCCGTAGTTGGCCGCCCGTTTCGGTGGATGCCTTGAGTAGTTCGTACTCGCGTGACCGGAGGAAGCGGTCCACATTCTCGATAACGAAGATCTTGGGCCGGAGAGCGAGAACGACCCGAACGTACTCCTGCCAGAGCTTGTTGCGGGGGTCGTTCGGGTCCTCCTTGCCGAGTCCGGAAAAGCCCTGGCAGGGCGGGCCGCCGAGGATGACGTCCACATCGGAACCCACGATCCCGGGATCCCACCCGGCGATGTCACCGGCGTAGATGTGATCCGTCCCGCCCGCCTCCGCGGCGAAGTTCGCCGCGTAGGTGGAGGCTGCGGCGATGTCCCACTCGACCGCGCCAACGGTGCGGAACGCTCCGGACTGGAACGCGTGAAATCCCTGGGTCATACCCCCACACCCCGCGAAGAGGTCAACGATGTTGATGGGGCTGGTGGTGGGGGCGGTCATGACGTTACCTTACCGAGGTCACCGAGCCAGTGCCGCCGCGATTTGACGGCCCACCGCTTCGGCGAGCGGGGGTGGGAACGCCTGCGCGACCTGCTTGTAACGCGCGGTCTTGCCTCCGCTCACGACCCAGTTCCGCGGCAAAGCCTGGAGGGTCATCACCTGCTCGATGGTCAGCTTGGGGATCCCGTCCCTGCCGCGTTGCGGGTCGAGGATGAAATCCGCCTCGGGGACGTCGTTCCCGAGGCTGTGCGCGTTGACGGCCAGTTCCGCCCACTGGCGCTTGGTTCGGGTGGGACCGAGATCGGCGCCGCCGTGAATCTTCGATCCGCCCACGATCGTCGGGGCCACGCGGTCGGCCAGACGGGCCCATGCGTCCGCATCGGGCCAGCCCTTGCTCGCCATCGACTCGCGAAGCACCTCTCCGACGGGGGCGCCGGTCGCATGAGTCGCGAGTGGCCAGGTGAAGTGCCCGAACGTGTCCGATCGTATGGCGACCAGCAAGCAGCTGCGCCTGATCTGCGGAACGCCGAAGTGCTGGGCATCGAGGATCTTCCAGTCCCACTGGTATTTCAGGTGCTCCAGCTCGGCCTCGACTTCCGCCCGAACCCGCGCGAACTTCGTCGACAGCAGCGACGGGGTCGTCTCCAGCAGGATCGCACGCGGCTGCAGCTCTATCGCAAGATAAACCGCGGCGGCCAGCAAATCCCGTTCGTCTGCGCTGCCTTCCTGCTTACCCGCGATGGAATAGGGGGTGGAGGGAACCCCGCCTGACAGGAGATCGACCGTCGAGATCCCGTAATCGGCCCCGACGAACGTCTTGAAATCCATTTCCAGAACGTGCCAACTCGGCCGGTTTGCACGCAGCGTTCGGCAGGTGTGCGGATCGTTGTCGATCAGGATTACCGGATCGAACCCCGCCCGCTCCAGGCCAAGCGCCTGTCCACCGACCCCCGCGCCCACTTCGAGGCTGGTGAACTGTCCGCCCATGCTGTTCCTCCTTGATCCGGGTGTACTGAGATGAGGTAATTTCGCTGCCGCCGGACCGCGCGCCCGAGCTAATCCGGTTGTTCATTTGCGCTCGGGATTTCGGCGAAGAGTTGCCGGAAGAGCCCGGTCAGGGCGTCCACGGAGGCCGACCGCGCCCGACCGTCCGAAGGGCCGGCGGGCAATGAGTCGTAGGGGACCAGCACACCTTCCAACTCCTCGATCCAGTCGTGGTGGGCGTCCATATCCCTGGGCGTGTCCGGGGCGAGTGCTTCATAGGAAAGCGTGCTACCGGCGGCGTTCACCGCCTGCGCCAGTGCATTGACCTGCCGCCCGGTCCTTACGACGTCGGCACTGAGCAGTCGAATGATCGCCTGGGCGGTTGGCCGGTGAAGGACCACGTCGAGTCTCAACACCGTGTTCAACACGTCCTGGTTGTTGCAGGCGACCACGACCGGTTCGTAATCCGATCCATCGCGGAACAACTCGGCCGCCCACCACAGTCTGGCGAACGCCTGTGAATGGAAAGGGCCGGAGAACCGGGTACGGGACACCGTTGGCGGGTTTCCCCGGCTCAGGTGCCGCCAAAATACGTAGTCGGGCGCCAACCGTAGGGCCAAGAAGTTCCAGATGCGGGAGTCCGAAGCCTCACGACGCGTCAATCGCAATGTCGCGTGGAGGACCGGCGCCAGCCAGGCGTCGGCCGAAGTCCGCTCGGCCGGAAGAAATCGCTTCATCGCCTCGTCGAAGAGCTGCCGAACCGGCTCCGCCTCCCAACGTGCCGGCTCCGACATCTGCTCGATCGCCGCGAACGGCAGCGGCTCGCTGTTTTCGAGCACGCCCGCGTTGAGAAACCGCCCGGCGGCTTCGTCGGGCAGCAGGCCCAATGTCGTGTTCATTCGTCCTCCGGCGCGATCTTCTGCAGTGATCGAACAAAACCGCCCAGGCTCCGGGGCATTCGCGCCTGTTTGACCGCGGCGTGCAACACGCGTGTCTGGATGCGGCCCACGCCCTGATTGACGATCTCCCGCAGCGCGTCGTCCGGCGAATGGTGCGGGAAAAGGTCGGGCAGCATGCGGCGGAGTACCTGACCGCGCCATCCCTCCGGCCATTCTCCACCATCGACATGATGCGCCGCCTCGTTGAAGAGCACGGTCCACATGTCCACGGCGATCTGCGCGGCCAAGGCCTCGCGTATGGGCCGCTCCGCCGCCTTGGGGCTTTCGAGCACGGCACGCAGTCCGTCGAAGCCGCTGTTCAGGTGGAGTGTGGCCGTCTCGGCGGTGGTGGTCACGGTCCAGGGGTCGGTCTTGCACCAGGCCAGGTTCGGATCGGTGGAGAAGTCGACCCAACGTGTCTGAACGGCCTCCCGCCGCGCCGTCTCCCGCTCCCGGAGATTCACGGCCCACGGCTGCGCCACGGTCGCGATCACACGGCCGGGTACGTCCTGTACCGTGGCCACGAGATGGCCGGAAACCGTGACCCGACCGAAGTGGTCGTCACGAAGGAGTTCGACTTCCCCACTCCACTCCCCGGGCTGCCCCATCATGAGCTTCACGGCCGAATGCGCGTTGGTGCGCCTCTCCGAGACTGTGGCCAGAAAGGCCAGGCTGTACCACGGGCCGGAGCCCAGTTCGTGCCGCGGCGCGATTACCTGGAGGGTCAGCCGTACAACATTCCAGTCCTCGCGATCGAGGAGATCCAGCGCAATGGTGCGGTCCGATTCGGAGATCGTCCCGTACGGCAATGCCACGTCGTCCAGCCTGACCTGACGAACGGTCATGGTGACCTCGCCCGCCAAGATCGGGTACGGCATGATCTGTTTCATCGGCTGCCGTCCTTGGCCTGGGCGAGGTCCACCTCGGCTATCGCCATTCGACCGGCGACGGGGTGGCTGGTCACGTCACTCACGCCCATGAAGACGGCCGAACGTTCCCCGGCAGTACAGAGCAACATGTCTCCGCTCACTTCGCAGTTCGACTCGGCGGAGAGTTCCGCCCAGCGAGCTTCGGGTTTGGGACCGGAACGGGTGCCGAAGCGGAGCAGCGGGCGCAGCACCCATGGATCTTCCCGTTCCGGCAGTTTGATTTCGACCCTGATCCGCCATGCGCCGTGCTCGTCGACCTCCCCGGTGGCGCTCTTGACGGTGGGATAGCCCTTGGCCCGCGGCAACGGCATGGGGTCGAGATTCGTCAACTCCCGCAGAGCGGTCGGCACGCCTCCCGTTTGCGCGGGCTCGTCGGGTTTGACGGCGCTTCGGACCATGCCGAGCATGGTTTTGCGGAACTCCTTGAGTCTGGTGGTGGCGCCCCGGGCATAGGTCGAGGTCAAGTCTTCGGTGGGCTTCCAATCGTTGTGCTCGGGCGGCTCGGCCGCCCGGAGGAAAGCCTCGGCGGCCTCGTCGGCCGGCAGGCCGGCTTCCGTAGCGGTGCCGGCGAGCAGCACGGCCTGGAATTGTGGCGATCCGATGGGCACCCCCGTGACCGGCCGGTCCAGCACGGTCATCCTGGTGCCGCGCATCGCGACCAGGCGATTGGGCTTCTGGTCGGCCTCGGCGGCGGGTGTCACCAGCAACACCGCGTGATGCTCGACCGTACGGGTGCCCGTCTCCGCCTTACGCGGGGGCACGTTCATCGGTATGGACAACTCGGCGACGTCATCGGCCTTCGTGAGCTGCGACACCGTGGTCCGGTCGAGGAACGCCCGTACGGCACGCGCCCGCGCGGGCTCGTAGCGGTACGGGTCCACCCGTTCTTCGGCCACGACCACCTGGCCATCGCACAGCGCCTCCACCGAGGCTTCCAACATGGGTGCCCGGCCGCGACCCGCGATCATGGAGGCCCAGAAGTCCGAGGCCAGGCCACGCACGAGAACCGTGTGCATGTCTTCGAGCGTGGTCGCTTCGCCGGAAGGGTCATGTGCGCCGACGATCAGGAAGCTGGTGCCGGGGTCGAGGCTGCCCCGGGTGAGATACAGCTCCTCAAGCGTGCGCTCACCCGCCCACCAGGATCGGGCGGCGGACTCCCGCACGGGATCGGCGTTGCCGAGCCAGGCCGGTCCCGCGTACTGAACGCCGTTCAACTCATGCCACGGCATGTCGATGCGACCGATCGTACGGCGCTCGCGCAGGTTCTCGAAAGGCTCGGAGAGCGTGCTGTTCACGATCACCAGGCCGAAGCGGCTCGCCCCCCAAATGGTGGCCTTGCCGAGGCCGAACGAGCCGCCCGCGGTCCCCCGTTTGTGGCTGTCCAACTGCCTACGGATCACCGCGGCGAAGCGCCCATCGTCATACTCCGGGCCGGTCAGACCGTTGGCGTTGTAGTCGTCGATACGAAGCAGGAGCAGTTTGCCGGTCTCCCTGAGCTCGCGAAGCCCGTCGGCCTGCATGCGGCCCACCTTCTGCTTCGGATCGCAGGCCGCCTCTATGTGGGGCACGAGGTCATCCCAGCGGACGGCCTCCTGCAGGCGGCGCAGGCGTTCGCCGGTGATTTCATGCAGGGTGAAGCGCACTCGAACCGGGCGTGTCCTGTCCCAGCGTTCGTCCAGGCTGTTCTGCGTCGCTTCCCGCGCGGCGATGGCGAGGGAGGAGTCAAAGGCGAAGGCCGCCGCGTTCCCCAGTTCCCGGCCGCCGTCGGAGTGTGCCAAGCGGTAATGCCAGCCAACGTACTGGCTGGACTCGGGGGTTTCGTCCCGGGTGGCGGAGGCGCCGGCGGCCAGACCGAGGATCTCCTCGATAACCTGGATCTTGTCGATCCGCGGGGTCGCACGACCAGTGATCCAGGCCGAGACGGCGGCACGGGTCACGTCCAGGGCATTGGCCAGGTCCGATTGGCTCATGCCCTTGCGGCGCAGTTGACGGCCCAGCCACGCCCCGAAGGCCTCCGGGTCGTGGGTGATGCCATCACCGTCCTGCATCATCACGAGGTTTCTCCAGGGTGAGGCGGGGTTCGTTTGACACCAAAGGCTAGCGTCAAACGAAACTTGACGCCACCCCACGTGCGTTGGCCCTATGGTGTCATCATGACCATCTGCGGACACCGCCGACGGTCGCAGCGGGGAGAAGAGCCAACTCAATCCGTCTGCGAGGTTTCGTGGGACTGCGAGGTTTCGTGGGAAATGACCGGATTTTACTGACCCTTGCGCAACAGACGTTTCCCATGCCACTATTCAACCCTCTCCGAGGGCGAGCCAATAGACGGCCCTCCCAAAGGGCGAAGTGTCTCTGCGTTTCCTCCGAATACCCCTATCGTTTGACGGCATCAAGCCGTATTCGCGCATGCCCCGACAAGGATGGCGGAACGCACCGCCGTGGCCTTATCCGGTGTGCCGAGTTGGTTCAGTGCCCGTGCACCACTTCCTCCAATTGGCATTCCGTCGCTGGGAGACAACTGCCGTGAGCAGCGAAGAGTCCTCCGTCCTAGAGGTCATTCTCCGTCAGACCGCACGCGTGCTCGAGACCTACAAAATCGATCTCGGCCTGGTGCTGGAACACGCGAACGGGGAGCGCCGGATCAAAGAAGGCGGCTACGGCGACCGGCAGATCTACGAGCTCGTTCAGAACGGCGCCGACGAGCTGAGGAATGACGCCGGTGGTGAGATCGCCGTGGTGCTCACCAACACCCATCTGTATTGCGCGAACCAGGGAACCGCTATGACCCCGCAGGGGGCGGACACCATTCTGCGCATGGGAGTTTCCCGTAAGCGCGGCGGTCAGATCGGGCGGTTCGGCGTCGGGGTGAAGTCCGTACTGAGCGTTACGGACGTGCCCGAGTTCTTCAGCAGGGAGGACGACAGCAGCTTCGGATTCGATCGGGAGTGGGCCGGGCTGGAGATCAGGCGGGTCCAGCCCGGGGCGACGGAGACGCCAGTGCTCCGCATCGCCCGCCCGCTGGACCGAGATCGGGCGATCGCGATCGACCCAGTCCTCAAGGAGCTGCTCTCCTGGGCCACGACGGTCGTACGGCTGCCATTGAAGCCCACCGCCATCCCACGACTGGCGAGGGACCTCGACGAGTTCCCCGCAGAGTTTTCGCTGTTCTCCCCGCATGTCGGAACGGTGACCCTTGAGAAGCGGCTGTCCGGACAGGTCTCCAAGCGGCAGATCTTCCAGCAGGCGGACGGTGATCAGCGCACCCTGCAGGAGGTCCTGTCCGTCGCCGGCACGGACGAGCGTGAAACAACCGAAGAATGGCGAGTCTTCACCCGCGCGTACTCCCCATCTGTCAAGGCTCTGGAGGAGGCCGGCGAGCTCCACGACCGCCCCGAAATCGACATCGCATGGGCGGTCCCCAGGGTGGAAGGGCGGCGTACGCGTGGGCGGGGGCAGTTCTGGGCCTACTTCCCGACGAACTATTCGACGACGCTCCGCGGCATCATCAACGCACCATGGAAGACAAGCGAGGACCGGCAGAACCTGTACGCGGGCAATCAGTTCAACACTGAGCTGCTCGATAAGGTGGCGGAGCTCGTGGTGAAGTCCTTCCCGCTGCTCGCGCGCCCCGAGGATCCCTCGGCGTACTTGGACTCCGTTCCGGCCCGTGGTAGCGAGGAACCGCAGTGGGCGGCCAAGGCGCTCGTGGAGAAGATCTGGGTCATTGCCGCCAGGAGCCCCATTTTCCCCGATCAGAACGGAAACTTCGGCTCGCCGGCAGAGGTACGTCTGCACCCGGATGGGCTGCAGCCGGAGTGGCTGCAGTGGTGGGGTGAACACGCCGGGAGGCCGGTGAATTGGGTCCATCACTCGGTGGAGGCCGCCAAAAACAGGCACCGACGGGACAGCGCCAACCGAATCCTCACCGAAGCAAAGATTCCGGCCGCGACGGTCAAGGAGTGGCTGGAGGCCCTCGTCTCCGATGGCTCTCCGGAAGCTTCGGCACGGGCCGTGCTCATCGCCGCGGATATGAAGCGGCACATGCACGCGCAGGCCGGGGATGCCCTACGGGCCAGGATCGTGCTTACCGAGTCGCTCGGCCTGGTCGCTCCCTCCACGCAGATCTTCCGCCGATCCGCCATGGACGGGCTTGCCGACAACACGCTCTACGTGGACGAACGCGTCTACTCCGGGAACGAGGTCATCGCCCGGGCGCTGGACATGCTCGGCATCCACGAGGCGGATCATGTCGGTCGATTCGCCTCCGTCGTGGAGCGTGGGTTCGCCGGATACAACGATCGTGACTGGGTCGCGTTCTGGGATCTGGCACGCCTGGCCGGCCCCGGCGGCGTCCGCGCCGCGTTCGACGGCCGCGGTATCAACACCGCGAAGGAACTCAAGGTCAAGACCCTGAAGGGCGACTTCCGACGGATCAGGGATTGTCTGCTCCCCGGTCGCGTGGTCCCCGGTGACGGTTCCCGCGACAAGCAGGTCGCGGTGGATATGACCTTCCACCGGGAGGATCGCGCGTTTCTCCCCAGCCTCGGCCTGCTGGAGGTCCCCGTCAGCAGCGCGAATCCCGAAGGGGAGGAGTGGTTCGAGGGCTACAAGGAGTATTACTGGAAGCAGTACGTGGGCAAGCTTCCGGCGCAGGAGGCCCGGCCCACCCTCGCCAAGATGCAATTCGAAGGAACGAACCCGGCCGGGCCGCTGCACCTTTTCACATCCCTCTCACCCGAGGGTCGTGCGGCTTTCCTCAAGGCTCTTCCGGCGGGCGGGGCCGTGGCCAACTGGGTCATGCAGCCCGGCAACAAGGGTGTGGCGAGTCGCAGGACAATCGCCTCGCCGGTGCGGTGGCTCGCGCGCAAGTATGGCTATCTTCAGACCTCAAGAGGATTGAGGACCATCGCGCGCTGTGTCAGCCCCGAGCTGAGTAACCACAGGGACGTGCTCCCGGTCGCCGACGTGTCCCTCAGTGTCGTCTCCATGTTGAAACTGCCCCACTCCCTGGACGAGCTCAAGGAGACGCTGTGGGCGGAACTGGTTGAAGAAGCCTCCTCATCCACCGACGACACCTTCCCGGGCAAGGTCTATGCCTTGATGTTCGAAGTCGAGGTTGACTTTCCGGAGGGCGCCACGACCCGGTGTCGGGTCGGTGACGAGTGGCGCAGCGATGTCGAGGACAAGGACATCGCGGTGACCGCGGTTCGCTCCGAATACGAGGCTCTCGTGCGAGAGAGAGTGCCGGCTCTGCTGGTTCCGACCGACTCTCTCGCCGAGACGATGCGGGAGGCGTGGAACATGCTCGCGCCGTCGGACGCGATCCAGAAGGAGATCCGCCATGCCGCGGAGGCAGATGCCGTACTGCTCCTGGAGGAGTTTCCGTATCTGAAGACGATTCGACGCCCACAGGTCGAGGGGTGGTCGGCGCTCAGGTGCGACGAACTGGAAGAAGTCATCCGGACTCCCAATGGCATGCGCACCCAGTCCATCTCCGCGGCCGCCCTGCCGCAGGAACACCTGGTTCTCGTCCGGATGCCCGCGGACGACCTGCAGGTACTCAACGCGGTCGACCGCGTCCTCAAACTGTCTCTCGGTTCCGCGAACTGCAAGAGTGTTCTCGACCGGCGTGAGCTGGAGCGTAACAACGAGCGTGTCCGATTGGTCCGGCAGACAGAGAGCCTGACCGAGAAGCTGGTGCTGCTCGTGGGAGCAGAGCCCTTGAAGAATGGACTTCCCGAGGGCCTGCTGGAAAGTGACGGAGCCGGAGAGGGTGCCGTCCGCAGCGAGCAGCGCATTGCCGAACTGGCGCACAACGCCTATGGAACCGAGGTTCTGCGGACCTACCGCAAAGATATCGAGGCCAGGTTCCCCCAGCTCGCCGCCAACTTCCGCGGCGACGGCACATCCATGCGCATCGTCAATGACCTCGGCTTCCCCGGCGAGTACGCGGGAAGCAAGGGAGAAACGCTGCCGCCGCTGGAGAGAATCCCCGGCCCCACCGCCTTCCCGAGACTCCATGACTATCAGGAGAGGCTGGCGCAGAAGGCCGTGGAGTTGTTGACCAAATACGACGCACCGCGTGCCATGCTCTGCCTGCCGACCGGTGCCGGTAAGACCCGGGTGGCGGCGGAAGCCGTCATTCGGGTGATCAAGGAACGCGGTTTGGGCGGGCGGCCGGTGCTCTGGATCGCGCAGAGCAATGAGCTGTGCGAGCAGGCGGTCCAGAGCTGGTCCTTCGTCTGGTCCAAGGTCGGGCCGTCCGAGGAGCTCGTCATCAATCGGCTCTGGTCGACCCGTGAGGCGGCCCCCAGCACGGACACGGCGCAGTTGGTCGTCGCCACCGACGCGAAGCTCAGTGTCTGCCTCGACGCGCCCGAGTACGCCTGGCTCCGCGATCCCGCGCTCGTGATCGTGGACGAGGCGCATGCCTCGATCACCCGGCAGTACACCCGCATTCTCACGTCCTTGGGTCTGACGTTCCGAGAGACGTCCCGTCCTCTGCTCGGTCTGACGGCGACGCCGTTCCGGGGCTTCAACGAAAACGAGACCCATCGGCTGGTGGAACGCTATGGAGGAAACCGTCTTGACGACGGCATCTTCGGGAGTGGGGATCCCTACGCCGAGCTGCAGGATCTCGGTGTCCTGGCTCGGGTGGACCACCGGCAGCTCGAGGGCATGACGCTCACGCTCTCCGAGCAGGACCTGCGCGAGGCGGCGCCCTTCGACGGCGCGAGACTGCCCCCCGCGGTTGAGGAGAAGCTGGGGCGCGACATCGAGCGCAACCAGATGCTCATCCGCGAGATCAAGGCGTTGCCGGAAGACAGCCCGGTCCTGCTGTTCGCCACGTCCGTCAACCATGCGAAACTCATGGCCGCTCAGCTCAACGACCTGGGCATCAAGTCCGCGGCCATCGACTCCGCCACCCCGGACGCCGACCGACGCACGCTGATCGAGAAGTTTCGACGCAAGCAGATTCGCGTGCTCGCCAACTACGCCGTGCTGGCCCAGGGCTTCGACGCTCCGGCCACCGAAGTGGTCATCGTGGCCCGCCCCACTTACAGCCCCAACGTCTATCAGCAGATGATCGGGCGTGGCCTGCGCGGGCCGAAGAACGGCGGCAAGGAAACCTGCCTGATCCTCGACGTGGCCGACAACATCATCAACTATGACCGCCGGCTGGCCTTCACCCAGTTCGACTATCTCTGGAGCAATGAGTGAGCGGGGCGTACAGCGGGGTTCCGGCGCTCACCGCCGAGCAGCGGATCGTGGTCGAGCAGCCCGCCAACGCCCGGACCCTGGTGACCGCCGGAGCGGGCGCGGGCAAGACGCACACTCTCGTTCGTCGGCTCGACCGGCTGGTCGCCGAGGAGGACGTGAGCGCCGGAGAGATCCTGGTGCTCACCTTCTCCCGCGCGGCCGTACGCGAGTTGGGGAATCGCCTCGCTCGCCATGGTGAAGCCGCACGGCACGTACGAGCGCAGACCTTCGACTCCTGGGCGCTCAACCTGCTCCTGCAGGTGGACGCCGGAGAGAACTGGCTCGACAAGTCCTTCGACGCCCGCGTGGAGGGCGCGCGTAAGGCGATCGACGAGGGGCTGGCCGACGAACTCTATGAGCATGACCTCCGTCATGTCGTCATCGACGAGGTCCAAGACCTGGTCGGAGCACGACGGGATCTGGTGGAGGCGCTGCTGGATCGCTACGACTGCGGACTCACTATGGTGGGCGACCCGGCCCAGTCGATCTACGGCTTCACCGTCAGGAACGCGGCCGAGCGCAGGGGCGAGACCAACCGCTTCTTCGAATGGCTTCGCGGCACCTTCGGGGAGGAACTGACCGAGCTCAACCTCACCGAGAACTTCCGCGCCCGGATGGACGATGCCAGGATCGCGCTCGGTTACGGCCCACGGCTTCGGGCTCTGTCCGAAGCCGCCGGCGATGCCGGCGAGGCGAGCTACCGAGAGCTGCGCGACGTCCTCACCGGCGTCATGGACTTCGGCGGGTTCGACGAACTGGCCGCCGACGCTCTCCGCAGCTTTGGCGGCACCACCGCCATCCTCTGCCGGACCAACGGGCAGGCGCTGGTCGTCTCGGAACGGCTGCACGCGGTTGGCGTCCCGCATCGGCTCCAGCGCTCGGCGCGTGACCGTGTCGTCCCCGCCTGGCTCGCCCTTCTCCTGGCTCGATGCGATGCTTCGACACTGAATCGGAAGAGGTTCGACGAGCTGACCGCCGATGTGCCGCTGCCGGAGGGATCCGACGCCGACTCCCTGTGGCGGTTGCTGCGGCGAGCCGGCTCCGGGCGTGGCTCCGATCGGCTGCTGGATCTGGCCCGACTTCGCTCCTGGCTGGCCGCCGGTCGGTTGCCTGATGAACTCACCGCCCAACCACCCGCGAAGCTGGTGGTCTCCTCCTTCCACCGCGCGAAAGGGTTGGAGTTCGACCGGGTATTGGTCGTGGACCCCGGCCCGCTGCGGAGTGTGACCGCCAACAAGCGGAAGAAGGTCGAGAAGGACGCCGCCGAGGAAGCCCGGCTGCTCTATGTGGCCATGACGAGGCCGCGGGATGAGCTGTACCGCGTCGCGCCGATGGACATGGGCAACATCCGTGTCGATGACGGCACTGACCGGTGGGCACGCTACTTCTACCAGCACTGGCGGCGCGACGGCCTCGAACTGCTGGGCGGCGACGTCTTCACCGAATACCCCGCCGGCACGGTCGACTTCGACGCCGACGCAGCGGACGTCCAACACTATTTGGCGACCGCGGTACGCCCCGGCGACACGGTTGAGCTTGAGCGGCTCCATCCTGATCCGATCGGCCTGTCGGAGAGCCCGCCGTACCTGATCAAGCATCGGGGCAGACCGATTGGCACGGCCTCCGAGAGATTTCGGGCCGATCTCTACAAGTTCCTCAAACGGGGGCCGAACTTCATCCCGCGATCGTTCCCGTCCGTGATCTCCGGGATTCGTGTCGACGCGGTGGAGACCGTCGCCGGGAACGAATCCGCGGGCCTCCGCGCCGGGCTTAATCACCATGGCGTCTGGCTCGCACCGCGACTGGTCGGTCTGTCCACCTTCACCTGGGACAAGAAGGAACTCGATGTCGAAGCACAGTGAGCACTATGCCTTCCGGTTCGACCTCGTCGAGCGTCTTCGCCACGACATGGTCGGTCCGGTGGGCGAAGCGGACGAGGTTCTCAAGGATTCCCCGGTTACGTCCTATGCCGCCGGAGTGCTCTATCCCCGCCGCCGCGACAAGGCCGAACTGGTCGAGGAAATCGGCGAACGCGACGCCGATCTGTCCCCGGAGACCCGTGTCAAGGACGAGGTCCCCGACACGGGAGTTTCCCTGGCGAACGACCAGGCGCCGTCCTCGATGGGATTGACCTTCGGAGTGGACCCGGAGGTCTCTCCCACCATCACGGTGAAGGTGACAGCTGCCGTCTACGAACCGATCGACGGCGCCGGGCGGCCGGTGAAGGCCCAGCGTGCCGAGCGCCGCAGCACCGAAGAGCAGGACCTGCGTTGGCGCCGGCGGGAGTTGGAGCTGGATTCATATGTGGTGGATGTGCGGACCCCCGCTCAGCATGAGGAAATTCTCGTGCCGGGTGTCGAACTTCGGGTACGCGTGCGCCGGCCACAGAACGGGTCGGTTGCCGTCACTGTGGCGCTGCTCAACGTGTACGAGGTCGAAAAGTTCGGGATCCGGGACGCCTATTGCCTGTTCCAACCGCAGATTCGCGTCACGGGTGTGGATGGCGCGAAGCCATTCGTGGAGCGTCCCGTTCCCATCGGCGCCGATGAGGCGGAAATCAAAACCAACCGCCTGCTCTACCGGTTCGCCCCCAACTTCGCCGTCGGCCATGGCTGCGCGGTCGACTGGGACTGGGCGTCTCCGGCCCCCCGCGACGAGGCGCTGCTCACCAGTGCTCCCGCCGCGGTGGCCGCGCTGTGGACCGAGTTCGTCCCGATGAAGGAAGCGCTGCTCACCGACTCCAATCCGGAGATCGATGACTCGGCGCTCCGCATGATCGATCTGGCGCACAAGCCCGACGGGGAGATCCTTTCCGCGCTTCGCGGACTGGTGAATGGCTATCGCGCCTGGATCGCGGAACGCGCGGAAGAGTCGAGGCTGCTGGGCAACCCGGACTATGCCGAGGCGGCCAGAAAGCAGATCCGCCAGTGCGAACTGGCCTGCGACCGAATGACCTCTGGAATCGAGACGCTTCGGCGTGAGCCCCAGGTCATGACGGCCTTCCGGTACGCCAACGAGGCCATGGCCGTCCAGCGTGCCCGAACGAGCTGGATCAAGAAGCAGAAACAGGGCGCGCTCAAGGTGGCGGAGGGCAAGTGGCGTCCGTTCCAGATCGCCTTCGTGCTGCTCTGTCTGGATGGCGTCGTCGATCCCGATCACGATGACCGGCGGGTTGCCGACCTCCTGTGGTTCCCCACGGGTGGCGGCAAGACGGAGGCGTACCTGGGCATCATCGCGTTCACCGTCTTCCTGCGCAGGCTCCGCAAGCGTGAGGCGGGTGGCGGGGTCACCGCGATCATGCGGTACACCCTTCGGCTGCTCACCCTGCAACAGTTCGAGCGGGCGGCCGCCCTCATCTGCGCCATGGAGATCATCCGTCGCCGCATCCCGAAGGACCTGGGCGGGGAGACAATCTCCATCGGCATGTGGGTCGGCGCCGCCGCCACCCCCAACAAGCTCAAGGACGCCGCCGCCAGCCTCCGCAAGCTCCGCGACGGTGGCGAGCTGTACACGGAGAACCCGGTTCAGCTGCGCTTCTGCCCTTGGTGCGGCACGTCCATGGGACCGGACGAGTACGAGGTGGACGTCGCCGGCTCGAAGATGCGGATCTTCTGCGCCGACGAGAACTGCGAGTTCCACCATGAGCTTCCGGTCCACGTGGTGGATGAGAAGATCTACGCGGTCCGCCCCACGCTGATCATCGCAACCGTGGACAAGTTCGCCCAGATCGCCTGGCGTCCCGATGTCGCCGCGCTCTTCAACAGAGATCGGGACGGCACGGCTCCGCCGGAGCTGATCGTGCAGGACGAGCTACATCTGATCTCGGGTCCGCTGGGTAGCCTCACCGGCCTCTATGAGACGGCCGTTGACGTCGCCGCCGACCAGCCCAAGGTGATCGCCTCGACGGCGACCATCCGCCGGGCCAAGGAGCAGGGCAGACGCCTGTTCAACCGTGAAGTCGCCCAGTTCCCTCCCCCGGGGTTGGACGCCCGTGACTCCTGGTTCGCGGTGGAGACTCCCGCCGAGGACAAGGCGTCACGCCTTTACGTGGGGCTGCTCGCACCCAACACCAGTCAGGCGACCCTGTTGGTACGCGCGTACGCGGCCCTACTGCACCACGCGGCCCATATCGACGGCCCGGATTCGGTTCGGGATGCCTATTGGACGCTCGTGGGCTATTTCAACAGCCTCCGGCTCCTGGCCGCCGCCGAGCTTCAGGTGCTGGACGACGTCCAGGATCGGCTCAAAGTGCTGGCGGAGCGCCACGGCACCGAACTGCGGCGCCGTGAGCAACTCACCGAGTTGACCAGTCGCGTGAAGTCCAGTGATATCCCCGGGCGGCTCAAGGATCTGGAGCGCATGCTTCCGGACGAGACCGTCTTCGACGCGGTCCT
Organism: Nonomuraea sp. NPDC050404; assembly: GCF_040655495.1. NCBI lineage: Bacteria > Bacillati > Actinomycetota > Actinomycetes > Streptosporangiales > Streptosporangiaceae > Nonomuraea > Nonomuraea sp. NPDC050404. Next base: position 56,957 of record NZ_JBFAKB010000021.1, on the reverse strand, counting down.
GGCCACGAACATGATTTCCGTCGGTGTGGACGTGGACCGGTTGGGTTTGATGGCCATCATGGGGCAGCCCCAGACGACGGCCGAGTACATTCAGTCGAGCAGCCGCGTCGGCCGGCAACATCCCGGTCTGGTCGTCATGCTCTACAACGCGAACCGATCCCGGGACCGCTCGCACTACGAGAGCTTCGTGCCCTATCACTCGGCGCTCTACCGTCAGGTCGAGTCCACGAGCGTCACGCCATTCTCGCCACGCGCCCGTGACCGTGCACTCCACGCCGTCTTCGTGGGAATGGCGCGGCTCATCTACCCCGAACTCCGGCTCAATGGGGCGGCGGCAGTGGTGCGGAAGTACGAGAGCCGACTCGAGGAGCTGAAAGACCTGATCCTGGCCCGGGCGCGGGTGGTTGACGAGGATGAGGCGGACGGCGTCGAGAAAGACCTCAACGACCTCGTCAGCGAATGGACCGAACTCGCCGACGGTAACCCGGAACTCGTCTACGAGGCCAAGCCGCGATTCAAGCGGAGTGAGGTTCGCAACCCCGACGAGGCTCTCCTCTGCAACTTCACCGATACCGACCTCACCGAGGCCTGGCCCACTCTGTGGAGCCTCCGTGACGTCGACGCCGAGTCCGATCTTTACCTGGAGCGATGAGCATGGCACTTCGTAGCGGACGAACCCGGCAGGCGAGTCGGAAGGGCGAGGCGGAGGTCACCCGTAAGCCGCTGGGCGCGGTGCGTCGGGCGCAGGCCATCACGACGTACGGCGTGGGGTCGATGATCGCCATCGAGGATCAGTCGTACATCGTGAGCGGACTCGACAGTTGGAAGGTATGGCCGTCGGATGTGATCTACGAGCCGCGGCTCGAGCACTGGCTCCGGGTCGCCCGGTTCCAGCTCCCCCCGGCCGACGAACCGGCCTCGGGCGACGGGATGAGGGTTCGGCTCTTCCCCGAGGTGTACTCGTGCGGTACGTGCAAGCAGCTCCAGGAGTTCAGGAGATTCGGCTCACCCGCGGGCAAGAGTGTCTGTGGCGCATGTGACAAGCCGCTCACGCCATCACGATTCGTACTCGCCTGCGAGAACGGCCACCTGGACGACTTTCCCTACTTCGAGTGGGTCCACAAGAAGAGCGACCCCGATCGCGAAGTGAATCAGCAGGTCAAGCACGAGCTCACGCTCGAAAACACAGGGCAGACGGCCTCGCTACGTTCCGTCGTGATCAAGTGCTCCTGCGGAGTGAGGCCGGTGTCGCTGGAGGGCGCCTTCGGTGGCGGCGCGATGTCGGCGCTGGGGATCAGATGCAAGGGACGGCGGCCCTGGCTCGGGCGCGATGCCAAAGAGCCCGCCTGTACCGCGACACCCCGTGCGCTGCAGCGGGGCGCGTCCGCCGCCTGGTTCTCGATCACCCGCTCCGCGCTGTCGATTCCGCCCTGGTCCCAGGCCTTGCAGCAGCGGTTGAACCCCTTCTACTCCTGGCTCGCCGGCAAGCTGGAGCGCAGGCCGGAGTCGGAGATCCTCGAAGACATCAGAGAGCATCCCCATCTCACGGACGGTGGTCGGTTCGAGCCCGAAGAGATATTGGCGGCGGTGCACCGACGCCGGGAACTGCAGGCGAGTGCCCTGCCCGATTCCGACGAGACACCCATGTTCGAGTCGGCCAACAAACTTCGGCACGAGGAGTACGACCAGCTCTACGACGGCACCGGAAGTGTCGCCCGCACCGAGGAGTTCGAGTGTGTGCAGGCCCCCGGTGACGGGAGCGCCCTGCCGTACGGCATCAAGCGTTCGATGCTGGTCAAGCGGCTGCGAGAGGTGCGGGCGCTGGAGTCGTTCACCCGCGTGACCATGCCCGACCCCGCCGGCGGCGACACCCGTCGTGCCGCCGTGGCCAATGGCACGCTGGAGTGGCTGCCCGCGATCGAGGTCAGCGGCGAAGGCGTCTTTCTGGCCATCGACGAGGAGCTTGTGCGGAACTGGGAACAGCGGCCGGGGCCGGTGCGACGCGCCCGACAGATCCGGCGCAACCACACCACCATCCTGCGCGAGCGCGCGGAGCGGGCCGGCAGCTCGAAGCCTCCCGCCGACATCACCTCCCCGGTGACGCCGCGTTACGTGCTCCTCCACACGCTCGCGCACGTGTTGATCAACGAGTGGAGCCTGGACTGCGGCTACCCCGCGGCGGCACTGCGTGAGCGACTTTACGTGGACCAGGACATGGCGGGGGTGCTCATCTACACCGCGACCAGCGACTCGGCCGGTTCTCTCGGCGGAGTCGTCGCCCAGGGCGAGCACCGCAAGCTCTACGAGACCCTGGAATCGGCGCTCACCCGCACCGAGTGGTGCTCGCAGGATCCGCCGTGCATGGAGTCCGAGGCCAGCGGCATCGACAGCCTCAACCTGGCCGCCTGCTACGCCTGCGTTCTGCTCCCGGAAACAAGCTGTGAAACCAACAACGTCTTCCTCGACCGGGCCATGCTGATCGGCACTCCGGAGGATCCGGCCACCGGTTTCTTCCACACGGATGACTGAGTAACGTGCTCTTCCGGTCTGATCATGAAAATGGTCGGGCCGGAAGCCGAACGACAAGGAGGGGCACGGTGCCACGTCTGGGTATCCACCAGGACTTTCTGCAGGACCTCATCCGCCTGGAGCGCCCCGTTCAGCAGAAGGTCGTCGACACGATCACCAAGTTCGAGCAGACCGCACACGCCGGCGCGCATCTGGAAAAGCTCAACGACATCCGCGACGAACGCTTCAAGAGCATCAGGATCGACCGCAAATATCGGGGAATCGTGCTGGCCCCGGACACGGGCGACACCTTCACTCTGCTGCGCGTGGACACCCACGATGAGGCGTACGCCTGGGTACGACACCGTCGTGTCTCGGTCAACATGGCCACCGGGCACGTGGAGATCCGCGACGATGCGATCATCAATGACACGATCGAGGGCCTGACGCGGGATCCGGCCGAGTCGACACGTGCGATCTTCGAGCACATCTCCGACGCCGATCTGATCCGACTGGGTATCGACGACCAGATGCGCGGCTTCGCCCGGATGCTCACCGACGTGGCCCTACTGGAGGCTCTGGATGGCAAACTGCCGCAAACCCAGTACGACGTGCTCTTCGGGCTGGCGGCCGGGATGTCACCGGAGGACGTCTGGAACGACGTGGTCGGTGCCGTCGCGGCCGACGACATCGATCCGGAGGACCTCCTCGCCGCCACCCGGCGGATGCCGCACAAGGTGGCGCTGGTGGAGGGGCCGGACGAACTGATCGACCTGTTCTCCAAGCCCTTCGCGAGATGGCGGGTCTACCTGCATCCGCTACAGCGGGAGGTCGCCTTCCGCTCCTACTCGGGCCCGGCCCAGGTCACGGGCGGTCCCGGCACGGGCAAGACGGTGGTGGCGCTTCATCGCGCCCGGCATCTGGCCCGGCAGGGTGGTCGAGTTCTGCTGACGACCTTCACCGCGACACTGGCCCGCTCGCTGACCGAGTCGCTGCGCCTGCTGGAGACCGACGACGAGGTGCTGTCCCGCGTGGAGGTGTTGACCGTCGACCAGATCGCGCGGCGGCTGGTGAACGAGCACGTCGGCACGTTCGCGCTCCTCCGTGAGGAGGAGGAGAAGGAGATCTGGCGACGGATCATCCGCCGGAGGGATCTGGACTTCACCGAAAGGTTTCTCCACGAGGAATGGCGCCAGGTTGTGCTGGCCCAGGAGATCACGACTTCCGACGGCTACTTGTACGCACGCCGGACCGGGCGCGGACGACGGCTCGGTTCGCTGCAGCGCGCCCAGATCTGGCGGGCGATCGCGGAGTTCGGGCGGGAACTGGCCGAGCACAACTACCGCACCTTCGAAACGGTTTGCGTCGAGGCGACCCGGGTGCTGCACGGCCTGGACCGCCGGCCGTACGATCACGTGATCGTGGACGAGGCGCAGGACCTGCACCCGGTGAGGTGGCGGGTCCTGCGAGCCGTGGTCGGGGAGGGCCCGGACGACTTGTTCATCGCGAGCGATACCCATCAACGGATTTACGACAACCGGGTGTCTCTCAACTCGATCGGTATTCAGCTTGGCGGCCGATCCACCAGGCTGAAGATCAATTACCGGACCACCGAGGAAATTCTCGCCTGGAGCTGCGCCATGCTGGCCGGCGAGAAGTTTGACGATCTCGACGGGCAGCGATCGACCCTGACGGGTTGTCACTCCGAAATTCACGGAGCCAAACCCGAGCTGTACGGCGCGCCGACCAAGAATGCCGAGCTGACCCATCTGGTGGAGCTCGTGCGGAGCTGGCTCGCCGCCGGAGTGGAACCCGAGGAAATCGGTGTCGCGAGCCGCTCGGAAGCGCTGGGACAGTCGGCCGGGGAGGCATTGACCCGTGCCGGGCTGAAGGCGTGCTTCCTCTCCCGCGAACGTGACGGCGTGGACGGCCATATCCGGGTCATCACCATGCACAGAATGAAGGGCCTGGAGTTCCGATGCGTCGCGGCGATCGGCGTGGGCGCCAACCACCTGCCCTCGGCCGCCGCGGTCACCCCGCTCGAAGAAGATGCCACAACCCACTGGAACGATCTCCAGCGGGAACGCTGCCTGCTGTTCGTGGCCGGCACACGCGCCCGCGAACGCCTGCACGTCTCCTGGCACGGAGAGCCCAGTCCGTTCCTCAACCTCGCCAGTGCCTGACGATCGCGGCGATCTCCTCAGCCGAGATCGCCGCGAGTCTGATGGCGGACGGCACACCATTGGCGGGACCGAGAAACATTCCGTTGCCGGGCCTCAGTGACTCGGCCCCGACACGGTCGAGAATGCTCAGGCTCTCCTCCGCCGAAGCCATGGGCAGGGCCAGCCGGGCCGAAAAGTAGCCTTTGACGCGGCTGCTGAGTGCGCGTTCGGAGGGAGCGGCCGTGCGGGCGATCACATGAAAGCCGACCGCGCGGCCCTCCCTGGTCAGTTCGGTCACCGCCTCGTCGTCGCGGATGTCGGTCAGTTCATCGATGGCCACGACCACGTCGGGATGGGCCAACCCGGTGTCTCCGAGGGCGCCCATGGGGGCGGGCATCCCGGCTTCCCGTACCGCACGGTTGAACTGCTCGGTGTTACGGCACTGCTGTGCTGTCAGATCGGTGTAGCGACCCTCGATTTCGGCCAGTGCCCAGGTAAGCGGATCTCCCTCGGCCTGCTCGACCACGTGGGGAAGGCCGGTGTAGGTGTCGCCACGTCCGCTGATCACCAGGCGGAGACGTTTCGGATGGTGACGCATCACCAGTGAGGCAACGATGCTTCTGATCGGATCACACGATCGGTCCGTGCCACCGATCAGCAGATGTGGTGACGCGTCGAGGTTGAGGAAGACGGGCGTACCGTCCACGGTACGCCCGAGGCCCACCAGCAGCTCATCATCGTTGGGAGCTTCCCGAAGGAGGTCGCCCAGGCTCAGTAGGTCGGGGGCGCGGTGAGGCACTTCGACGCCAATCGCCACCACACCGGGCAAGGGCGAGGTCGACCTCTTCATCGGAACAAGTCGGGCCGTGTTGTCTCCCACGGCCGCCGCGATCGCCGCGCGCAGCGCGAAGACCGCGGTCGCCGGTGTCGTGGGGCCGAGCCTGACCTCGAACCTGGTCAACACGGGAGTGCGGGCGTACCCGGCGACCCTGGCATCGACACGGGCCTCTCGCAGCACCCGCTCTATCGCTCCGGCCATGGCGTCATCGGCGTCGCTGTGCCGACGCTCGGGCGTACTGGTTCTCAGAAGTTTGTCCGACGGAAGTTGATCAACTTTCCCGGTACCGAATTTCGGGCGCGGCTGACGCATGGCCCGCAGCCGGACCACCACTTCCGCGGCGGATCGCGGTCGCTCGTCCGGCTTCTTCGCGAGTAGTTGCAGGATCAACTCCTCCAACGAAGAGGGGATATCGGCCCGGATGTCGCCGGGCGGTTTGGGAGGCGCCGTGGCGTGTTGGGAAAGCACCCGAAAGACGCCACCGTGGAAGGGCGGATCCCCGGTGGTCATCTCGTAGAGCACACATCCCAGTGAGTAGAGATCGCTGCGCTCGTCCGGGGCACCGTCGGTCTGTTCGGGGGCGGCATAGGCCGGGGTACCGATTTGCGCCGTGGCCCTGTCGGTGTCAACGACGCGGGCGATGCCGAAATCGCAGATCTTCGGCTGGTCATCCGGCAGAAGCATGATGTTGGCGGGCTTGATATCGCGGTGAATGACCTTCTTGGCGTGCGCGGCGGTGAGAGCCTCGGCCAGGCGAATCGCGATGGCGATGGTCCGCTCGATCGGGAGACCGTTCAAGCTGCGAAGCATGACCTTCGCCAGGTCCTTGCCTTCGAGGAGTTCCATGACGAAGAAGAGTTGCCCGTTGTCCTCATCGGCATCGTGCACGACCACGATGCCGGGATGCTGGAGCTGACCACAGATCTTGGCTTCGTTGCGGAACCGGCTCACCCTACGCGGATCGGGATCCCCTTGGTTGGGAAAGACCTTCACTGCGACCTCACGGCCAAGGCGCAGGTCGAAGCCCTTCCACACCTCGCCCATCGCCCCGGCGCCCAGCTTCTCGTCCAGACGGTAGCGACCGCCCAACTTGAGACCGCCGAGCACGGCACCCCTCCCGATCCCGATCAAGAGCTTCACGTCCCCGTGCGGATCGTAGTCCTCCACGTGTTCGCGTCGCCATGTCAGTGAACAAGCCCGTCCGGGTCGACAACTCGGGACGGGTCGCCTCAATAGTTTCCCACCACCCACGCGGTGTCGGATATCCTCGCGGATCATGGCTCATGCCCAGCCCGTTCCTCGCGACGAAGGTGTCTCACGCCGGATGCGGTCCCAGCGCGAGTTCGACACCGGCATCGAGGTTGAGCTCCGAAAGATGCTCTGGCGGCGAGGGCTGCGATACCGGGTCCATGCCCAGATCATCCCGGGCACGCGGAGAAAGGTTGACCTGGTTTTTCCGGGGGCCAAGGTTGCCGTCTTCATCGACGGCTGTTTCTGGCACGGCTGTCCCCGGCACTACACCGCACCGGCCAACAACAACGACTTCTGGCTGAAGAAGGTCCGCGCCAATCGCACACGTGACATCGACAGCTTCAGACGCCTTCGGGCCGCCGAGTGGCGCGTCATCCGGGTCTGGGGTCACCAGGATCTCGCCAACGCCGCCGAGAAGATCGAAGCGATTGTTCGAACTCGTCGATCGTCACGGAGCGGGCAGTGATCTTCCACGGTTAAACAGACCTTCCACCTGCCCTGGCGATCAAGTAGCGTACGTCGCCATGGCCGCCCCTTTTGCCACACAACTGCTTGGCTGGCGCAAACCGCGCAGCGGTGACCGATCTGTGCCAAATTGTGCAGATTCCGATAGTGCACAATCCGTGGCGTTGGCGGAGAGGATGCTCGAAGCTCTCGGCATCGAGCGGGACTCCGACGCCAGACCACCGTCCGATCCGGGCCCGCTGATGGAACGGCTGGTGCGAGATGACCTGGCCTCGGCACTGCCATCGCTGGATTCGCGTCGCCACTGGCAGTTCGAGCGGGGAGGGCTCATCACCAAGTTCGCGCAGTACGCCCATCTCCGACGCGTTGACGAACTGGTCAGGGCGAACGCGGAGTTACGGATCACCATCGGTCTCGACTATCTGATCAAGCCGGACGTGACCGTGGGCATCGTCGATCTCGACATCCTGGGAAGCGACCCATTCCTCCACGCGGCGATCTCGTGCAAGTGGACCATCCGATCCGACCGCGTCCAAAACATTCGCCACGAGTGCAACCAGATGGTCAGGCACCGGCGGGGACGACAGCCGCATCTGGTCACCGTCACCGCCGAACCCCTTCCCAGCCGCCTGGCATCGATCGCCAGAGGAACGGGCGAGGTTGACGCCGTCTACCACATCGCATTCGAGGAGTTGAATGCCGCGGTGGGCGCGGTGGGCAATGCGGAGCAGCATCTGGCGTGGGAAGAATGTGTGGGACAGCGCAGGCTCCTGCCCTACGCGGATCTGGTCAAGACACTTGCCCGTTGGTAGTCAGCGCTCCCCGGGTGGCGTGTCCTTGAATGCCAGCTTGTACACATGTTCCGCCAAGGCTTCCGCCAGTTTCGGCGGGACCGCATTGCCAATCTGGCGCGCCACCTCGATCTTGCTTCCCTCGAACAGGAAATCATCGGGAAAGCTCTGTATACGTGCGGCCTCGCGATGAGTGATCGGCCGATCAGCAGTGGGGTGGAGATATCGCCCCTTCTCGGGCTTGAAAAATTCGGTACGGATTGTGAACCCGGGCTTGTCCCACCACAACCGCCCCATGACATCCGTCGTTCCGGTGGGCTTGTTCGCCCAGCATCTCGGAAGCAGGTCGGGTCGGTTCTTCGCCAGGTCGAAGCGGTTTCCGCCCTCGGGAATGGCCCGGTAGCGCTCCAGGGACATCGGACGGGGATTGCGGCGGAAATGCAGGTCCTGCCTATCGCCGGAAAGCCAAGAGATATCATCGATATCCGGATAGGCTTCCAGGTTCGAGATTACGTCGCGAAGTGAGACGTGCGGCTCACCCTCCGCCGATTCCGGCCCATGGGTCGGCCGCGGGGGCCACGGCACCTCCCGAAGCCCGCGGATCGCGACGAATATGCCGCGCCGTCGCCGTTGGGCAACACCGTAGTCAGCGGCGTTCAGGACCCCGTACGCATATCCGTACTCTTTGAGGTCCTTGTCGGTCTCCATCAACTCCAGCAGTTCCATGAACTGCGCGGACCGTTGGAACTCCGGTACGTTCTCAATGACAAATGCCTTCGGTCGCACCAACCGGACCGCCTTCAGATACTGCTGCCAGAGCTCATTGAGCTGGGCTCGACTCGCGTCATCGCGATCCCGTCCGAGCGGACTGAAGCCCTGGCAAGGTGGACCACCGATGATGACATCCGCCTCGGGATAATCGTCCACCTGCTCGATCGGGCCATCGTGAACCCGGCAATCGAAGTTACGTTTGAAGGTGCGCGCCGCCGCCGACTCGATCTCGACGGCGAAGATCGGCTTGTAACCACGGTTGGCGTTCCGGAAACCCAGGGCCAATCCGCCCGCTCCAGCGAACAGGTCGATCGTCCGGATCACCCTGGTCATCAAACGCCTCCTGATGGTACGTGTCGAGCCGGCCGGGACAACCGTGCCTCATCACGTCCGAGACCAGAGTCAACACAGGGACTGATGAGCATGGGGCGGTCCAGGAGACAAGTGAACACCCTCTTGACGACAAAATCGAGCGGATGTTCGCACATGAAACGGTGGTCACGCAATCTCACGTGCCTTCACGGCGGACGACGATGGAGCCCTTGCCGCGCCTGGTGATGATCAGTCCTTCCTCCCGAAGGATCTCCATCGCGAGGCGTACGGTGCGCCTGGCGACGCCGAACTCCTGCTCGAAGGCGACCTCTGACAGCACCGTCTGCGGCGGGTAGGTGCCTGACCTGATGCGCTGGCCGAGGATCTGCGCGATCTGCTCGTACTTGTAGAGCGTCGCGTCCCACTCGATGCCTTCGGACTTCGTCACCTCATAACGCTACGAGTCTATTGACGAGCAAGCATAGAGATGGTAGTAGCGCATCAGGGATTCTATGGGCGCCATATGCATGGACATGACTGCACAGGTTGACGTACGGTTGCCGTGTGAGCACAGCTTGCACAAGGAGCGCGTCCCGTACCAAGGCCGTACTTTCACACTCCCGGCGACATCGCGCTTCGAGACCGAGCGGCGAGTGAGTGCTCGGAAGAAGTTCCGTTCCTAGCTGGCCTTGGAGGTCGGTATGAGCATGGAGGATTTTCACAGCGCGCACCCCGAGCCCCCGCAGGACGGGTGTATCCGGATCGACTGGACCAAGTCGGTGGGTCGGTCCACAGTCTTCCGGGTTCGTAGCTACACCTGCCCATGCCTGCCGACCTCGTACGAGTTGGGCTCCTCCGGGGGTCATATGCACATCCGGCGTACGGAGAGGACCGCCAAAGGCGAGCGGGTAAGTGAGAGTCCGTGGATGGCTGCCGCTGTGGCGGGCAAGGTGTGGACGGCTCTTCTTGAGGGGCGGGCTCGTTAGTACGGGCGGCGTTGTAGGACCGGTCGGCGGCGGTGGTGGTCGTCGTGAGTGGCGCGTTTGGTGTGGTCGTCCTCATGGTCGGCATGCTTCTGTCTGCGGTGGCGGGCCAGGTACCAGCCGATGGCGAGGGCGGCCAGGCCGATCGGGGTTTTGGCCATTTTGCGGGCCAGCAGCAGCTTGAAGAGCTTCTTCATAGGGTCGCAACTGCCCCAGGACAGACGTGGCACGCATGAGGGGGCATCCGCCCCGAGGTTACGGCTGGGGGTCGGGGGTGCTTGGGGTGGTGGGGGGTTCGGTGGGTTCGTGGGGGTCGGGGGTGGTGGGGGGTGCTTGGCCGATGGTCAGGAGGATTTGGGTTCCGGGTTTGGTGCAGGAGCCCGAGCGGACGCTCTGGGAGAGGACCATGCCGATCTGGGATTCGTCGGCCACCACCTGATCTGTCGTGCCTACCGTGAAGCCGGCGGCTGTCAGGGTGGCGCGGGCGGAGTCGGTGGGCTGGCCGACTACGGGCGGGACGGTGGAGCCGTGGCGGGAGAGCATGAGTGCGACCGGGGTGCTGCCCGGGACGCGGCGGCCCGCCTGGGGTTGGCTGGAGAGGACCTGGTTGTTCGGCCGTTGGGAGCAGGAGCGGCTGATGGCGCCTGGTTTGAGGCCGGCGTTGGTCAGCGCGGATTCGGCGGCTTTGCGTTGCATGCCGGTCACCGCCGGTACGGCCAGGCCCGCCGAGACCCGTAGCGATACCTTGCTGCCCTTGTTCACGAATGTGCCGGGGGCGGGGTGGCTGCTCAGGACCTGACCGGGTTTCTGGGGGGCGTCCACCTGGGAGACGGGGCCGAGGGTGAGGCCGGCTTGTTTGAGCGCCTTGGTGGCTGCGCTCTTGGTCAGGCCCGTCAGGGGTGGAATGGCGGCTGTGGGCGGGTGGGCCACGGGTGGGTCGTTGATGGCGCCGGAGTCGCGGGGGCCGCGGGTCTGCTGTGTCGTTTCGGTCCTGGTCGGGGAGGGCTTGTGTGAGGAGGGGGGCTGTGAGGTTGGAGGGGCGAGGGGGCCGCCTGCCTGGACGTCTACGGTGCTCTGCTGGCGGGCGTTTCGGGTCAGGGATGGGATGAGGACGATGAGGAGGACTCCGGCGGTCACGAGCAGGGCCACGCAGACTGCGATGGCGGCTCTGGGCCAGCCTCGGTAACTGACTTTTCCTGACGCCGAAGGGCCGCTGTCGTCTCCTGTGCCGGATGCGCCGCCTCTTCCTGTGCCGGATGCCCCGCCTTCTCCTGTGCCGGATGCCCCGCCTTCTCCTGTGCCGGATGCCCCGCCTTCTCCTGTGCCGGATGCCCCGCCTTCTCCTGTGCCGGGTGCTCCGCCTAAGGACTCGGCCGGGATTGGAGAGTAGGCGGCGAGAGGAGGGTCGGATGAAGGGGTGGGTTGGGCTGAGGAGGCGGGACGGGACGAAGGGGTGGGGGTGTGAGAGGAGATGGGGCCGGGGTGTGAGGTGGGAGGTTGTGGCTGGGCCAGAGGAGGAGGATGAGCGGGGTGGCGGGTTAAGGAGTCGTCGGGTGGGCTGTCGGAGGGGGGTGGGTGGGCGCCGTTGGTGGGGTTCGCGGGGGGTGGTGGTTCGGCTGTGGGGTCGGGTAGGTGGTAGCCGCCCAAGGCTCCGGTCTCTTCGGGTTCGGCCATCGGGGCGGGGGAGGGCGCGGGGGCGTCGGAGGGGTCCGGGGCGGGTGAGCGGGGCTCTGGGATCAGGGGCGGGGCGCGGAGGATGTGGGGTGGTGGCGAGCGCAGTACGTCGGCCGGCACTCCGCCCGACGAATCCCCCAGCAGCTCGAACAGCAGATCCCGGCTGGTCGGCCGGTTGCGTGAGTCCTTGTCCAGGCACGCCTCCACCAGCGTGCGCAGTTGCCCGTCCAGCCGCCCCAGCTCGGGTGGCGCGGTCAGGATGCGGTGCAGCACCGGCGCCACCGAGTCCTGGCCGAACGGCGCCGAGGCGTTGGCGGCGAAGCACATCGTCGCGCCCCACGAGAACACGTCCGCCGCGCCCGTGACCGCCGAGGCGGTGATCTGCTCCGGCGCCATGTACGCGGGCGTCCCCACCCCCCGCCCGCTCACCGTGGCCGCCGCGTCCAGGGCCTTGGCCAGGCCGAAGTCGATCACGCGGGGGCCGTCCGAGCCGAGCAGCACGTTCTGCGGCTTGAAGTCCCGATGTACGATCCCCGCCCAATGAATGGCCGTCAACGCCGTGGCCGTGCTGACCGCCAGCCGTTCCAGCGCGCCGCCGTGCCGGGGCCCGGTGAGCATGACCTCCCGCTGAAGCGAGGGGCCGTCGATGTACTCGCTGACGATGTACGGTCGCCCCTCGTCGAACCCGGCGTCGATCACCTGGGCCGTACAGAACCTCGCCACATGCTTGGCCAGCTCAACTTCCCGCAGGAACGCCGCCCGCTCATCCCCCACGGGCCCATGCAGCAACTTGACCGCGTACGTCTCCCCGCTCCTCGAACCAAGGAACACCGCGCCCTGTCCGCCTTCGCCCAGCCGTCCGGAAAGTGCGTACTCTCCGAGTCGCTGGGGGTCCCCCGTTCTGAGCGGCTGCGCCGTTGGCACAGGGCAGCCTCCCCTCGCCGCAACCTTTCTGCTCTCTACTGAAAGCAACGGGGCGCGAACAGTCAACGGTGCTCAGGGCAATCGCATCCTGACCGTGACTTAGCTGGTCAGGATGGGCGGGAGACCTTGCCTGAATACGTCACTTCGTTCTTACCTTCACGCGTGACCTTGATATCCATCTGGTTCGCATCAGAGGAGGCCGGGATCATCTGTACCGTCCCCGGATAGCATTCTTCGCCTTTCACCCGATCAAGGGTGAAAACCATTCCACCGCCGTTCCGCGCGAGCCGTCCCGTGCAGTGCAGGTCCGCGCCCCAGCGCATCTTTCCGCCGCCGTCCGCGTCCAGGGTCAAGGTGATCGGGAAGACGCGGTCGGCGGTGAAGTGCTCGGCCGAGCCGGTCCAGGCGCCCTCCAGCACCGGGCCCTCCGCGCCGCGCTGCCAGTACAGGAATCCGGCGACGGCCGCCGCCAGCCCGACGGCCAACACGGCGAGCTGCCAGGGACGGAAGCGCCGCCGCGCGGGCGTCTCAGTCTCGATCTCGATTTCGGCGGGTGCTATGGGAGCGGTGGTGCCGGTACGAGGCTCAACCGTGGTTCCGGCGGCAGGCTGCGACCCGCCCTCCGACGACGACGATGCAGACGACGCAGCCGACGACGCAGCCTTCGATGCCTCGGCTCTGGCCGCTATCAGAGGCGCCGTGATCGCCGGGAAACTCGTGGTCGGGTCCGGGTCGGTGATCACCCCGGGCTCGGCCTCGCTGGCCCCGAGGCCCACGACCGACCTGAGCGAAGCGGCGTCCCGGCGGCTGGTGGTCCCGTACGACTTGCCAATGGCGACCATCGCCCCCGTGGACAACACGTCCACCCCACCGGCGTCCTGCCCCAGAAGCTGACGCAACACCTCTTCGGCGTTCGGCCGCTCCAAGGGCTCGGCGGCCAGGCAAGCCTGGACGATCCCCCGCAGCCGCCCCTCCAAAGACCCCAGGTCGGGCTTGCCGTACAGGACGCGAGCCAGCACCTCCTGATGAGTGTCGGCCGTGTACGCGTTCCGCCCCGTAGCGGTGTAGACCACGGTCAGCCCCCACGCCCACATGTCGGCCGGCGGCCCGGCGGGCTCCGCCTTCATCCGCTCGGGCGCCATGTAGGCGGGCGTCCCCATGGGCATGTGGCTGGTGGTCACGGCGGTGTCCACGAGCCGCGACACCCCGAAGTCGATCACGCGCGGCCCGTCGATGCCCAGGAGCACGTTGCCCGGCTTGAAGTCCCGGTGCACGACGCCGGCCCGGTGGATCGCGCCCAGCGCGGTGGCCGTGCCGATGGCCAGCCGTTCCAGGGAGCCGCCCTGCCGGGGGCCTTCCTCGACGATGAGTTCGCGTAGCGAGGGGCCCTCGACGTACTCGCTGACCAGATACAGCCGGTCGCCTTCGAGGTCGGCGTCCAGGAGTTGCGCGGTGCAGAACGCCGCCACCTTCCTGACGGCCTCGACCTCGCCGAGGAAGCGCCGCCGCGCGTCCGGGTCGCGGGACAGGCTCGCGTGCAGCAGTTTGACGGCGACCGGCGCACCCTGCGGCGATTCGCCTAGGTAGACGATCCCTTGGCCGCCCTGGCCGAGCCTGCGTGTCAGCCGGTACGACCCCAGCTGCCGTGGATCATCGGCACGTAGCTCGGACATATCCTTCTATTATGCCGTTCGGATGGATATGCGGCGGATGTACGCACTTCTCGATAAGACCTGCTCAGGAACCGCGGAAAACCTTGCCCGAGTAAGTGATCTCGTTCTGACCACTGCGCGTCACGTTGATCACGATCTGGTTGGGGTCGGCGGACGGGACGACGCGGAGCGTTCCCGGGTAGCACATGTCGCCTTTTACCTGGTCAAGCCGGAACTCCAGCCCGCCCTTGGCCGGTCTGAGCCGCCCCGAGCAGTGCAGGTCGGCTCCCCAGCGCATGCTCGACGAGCCTTCCGCGCGCAGGCGCAGCTCCACCGGGAAGACCCGGTTGGCGGTCGGGTGCTCGGCCGTTCCCGTCCACGTGCCGTTCAGATCCCTCTCCCGAGCGGGAGCGGGTGAAGGGGCGGTCGACGCGGGGACCGGCGGTGGCGAAGCCGACGGTTGGGCGATCGGCGGCGACACGTCCGAACCCGCCTGCCGGGCCTGAACCGACCAGAGAACCCCGGCCACGACCACCACGGCCAGCCCCACAGCCCCCGCCGCCATCCCGACCCGTTGCCGTCGCCTTCGCCGAGAAGCAGGCGGTGCGCCACCCTCCGGCTGACGTCCCGGCTCGGTGTCCGACGAGGTTTCTGACGGGGTTCGGGCGGATGCGACGGCAAGCCCCGTAGCGGCCCTGGCCCCGGTCGTCAGCACGTCGTCCGCCTCCGGCCCATGCCCCAGCAACCACCGCAACACCTCCTCCGCATCCGGCCGCCCACCAGGCTCACGAACGAGACAAGCCTCCACAACCTCCCGCAAAGCCCCGGACACCCCCGACAACTCCGGCCGCCCGTACAGGATCCTGGCCAGCACCTCCTGATAGCTGTCCGCCACGAACACATGCCGCCCCGCCGCCGCGTACGCCACCGTCAGCCCCCACGCCCACATGTCGGCGGCCGGCCCGGCGACCTCCCCCTGAATCCGCTCGGGCGACAGATAGGCCGGAGTCCCCAGGGTGACACCGGTGCTGGTGGTGGCAGCGGCGTCCATCAGCCGCGACACCCCGAAGTCGATCACCCGCGGCCCATCGATCCCGAGCAGCACGTTCGCCGGCTTGAAGTCCCGGTGCACGACCCCGGCCCGATGGATGGCCCCCAGCGCGGTGGCCGTCCCGATGGCCAGGCGATGCAGCGAGCCCCCGAGGCGCGGTCCCTTCTCCGCCACGTGCTCGCTCAGCGAGGGCCCTTCGACGTACTCGCTGACCAGGTAGGGCCGGTCACCGTCGAGGTCGGCGTCGAGCAGTTGCGCGGTGCAGAAGGCCGCCACCCGCCGCACGGCCTCCATCTCACCGAGGAAGCGCCGCCGCACCTCCGGATCGCCGGACAGCCTGGCGTGCATGAGTTTGATCGCCACCTCGGCCCCGCCGGGCGAGCGGGCGAGAAAGACGACGCCCTGGCCGCCCTGCCCGAGCCGGCGCAGGATCTGGTACTCCCCCAGCCGCTGCGGATCCTCGGAGGACATAGGGCGTCATTATTACAGCAAGCAAACCAGTCACAGCAGTGCCGCGTACGTGTCCAGAACCGGGAGCACCACGTCCGCGGGCCCGCTGGGCAGGCCGGCCACGACCTGGGTGATGCCGAGCGTGGCGTAATAGTCCAGCTTCTCCCTGCTGGGCAGCGTGGAGAACGGGATCACCTCGGCCATCGGCCGTTCCGCCTTCTCGCAGGCCTCCCGCAACGCCGGCAGGGCCTCCCTGATGCCGCGCCCGCCGATCGGCATCCACCCGTCGCCGTACTCGGCCACGTGCGCGAACAGCTTGGGCCCCGCCGCGCCGCCGAGGTAGACGGGCGGCATCCGCACCGGCTTGGGCCAGGACCAGGACGGCTCACGCCCCTCAAGGACGGCGACGTCATCCCGCCACAACGCCCGCATGGCCAGCACGTTGCTCCTGGCCACCTCGCGGCGCCGCCCGTACGGGACGGCGTGGTTCTCGATCTCCTCCACGTTCCAGCCGAATCCGACCCCGACCACCGTCCGCCCGCCCGACAGGAGGTCGAGGGAGGCGATGGCCTTGGCGGTGACGATGGGGTCGCGCTGGGCGGCGAGCAGGATGCCGGTGCCCAGGCGCAGGCGGGTGGTCGCGGCGGCGGCGAAGGAGAGGGCGACCAGGGGGTCGAGCGTGCGCCGGTACTCCTCGGGCAACTCTCCCCCGGCGGGGTACGGGGTGCGCCGCGAGGCGGGGATGTGCGTGTGCTCCGGCAGGTACAGCGAGTCGAAGCCGCGCTCCTCCGCGGCCCTGGCCAGGTCCTGGACCGGCATGGCCAGATCCGTGGCGAACATCGTGACCCCAAGCCTCATGCGACACTCCCGGTAGAGCGAACCAAGCGATTGCTCGGTTAAGATTTCCAGAGTAACTTGCCAGAAGACCATCCCGCGGAAAGAGGTCTCCAGTGAAGTTTTCTATCTTCCTGAATCCGCAAATACCAGGCTCTGGTTACGCGGCCGAGGAGAACGCCAGGGCCAAGCGCCCGATCGGGCGGGACACCGAGTCGTACCAGAGGCTGCTGCACGAGGTACGGGAGATAGCCGTCCACGCCGACCAGATCGGCTTCGACGCGCTGATGATGACCGAGCACCACTTCCATTCCGAGGGCATGGAGTTCTCGGTCAACCCGCTGATGTTCCTGACCGACCTGGCCGCCAGGACCGAACGCATCCTGCTCGCCCCGCTCGGCCTGGTGCTGCCCGCCTGGGACCCGATCAGGGCGGCCGAGGACGTGGCGCTGCTCGACCAGTTCTGCAAGGGCCGGCTGCGGCTGGGCGTGGCGCGCGGCTACCAGAACCGCTGGATGAACGTCCTGGGCCAGCGCTGGCACGCCGCCGCCGCCCGCTCCGACGGCTCGGCGGCCGACACGCGCAACTTCGACGTCTTCGGCGAGGTGCTGAAGATCATGAAGATGGCGTGGACGCAGGAGACGCTCCGCTACAAGTCGGACGTGCTCGACTATCAGGTGCCTTATCCGTACGAGGGGATCGAGGGCTGGCCAGCCCAGGAATGGACCCGTACGTTCGGGGCGCCGGACGAGATGGACGAGAACGGCACCATCAAGTCCGTGTCCGTCTGCCCCAGGCCGTACCAGAACCCCTACCCCGAGCTGTGGCAGCCGTTCACGATCTCCGACCGGTCGGTCATCAGGGCGGCGCAGGAGAACATCATGCCGTGGATGTTCACCCCGAACCCGGACGACCACGCCGCCAAGGCCAAGCTCTACCAGGAGGAGTCCGCCAAGCAGGGCCGCGAGTACAAGCTGGGCGAGCACACCGGCATCCTGAAGATCGTCGGCATCTCGGACACCACCGAGGACGCCATCAACACCTTCGGCCGCAGCATCCCCAAGGACTTCGCCGCCTTCTTCGGCCCGTTCGGCTACCTGGAGGTGCTGCGCAAGAAGGAGGATGAGAAGCACAAGCCCATCTCCCCCGAGAAGGGCGACGCCAAGCGCATGAACGACGTCGAGATGGCCCTGTTCGGCACCCCCGACGACGTCAAGCGCGGCATCCAGCGCATGCTCGACCGGATGCCGGACCTGGAGTGGTTCGGCCTGTACATGCAGGGCCAGCAGGGCGTGCTGCCGCTGGACACGGTCAAGCGCAACCTGGAACTGTTCGCGACCAAGGTCGCCCCGGAGTTCCGATGAGATTCTGGCTGGGCGCCTCGTTCGCCGACACCGACCAGTTCGTCGAGCTCGCGCGGGCCGCCGAACGTTGCGGCTTCGACACCCTCACCCTGTCCGACCACCTCTTCTACGCCGACTTCGCGACGCCGTACCCGTACTCGAAGACGGGCCGGCCGCGCTGGGACGCCCGTACGCACTGGCCGGACGTCTGGGTCACGATCGGCGCCATGTCGGCGGTCACCACGACCCTGCGCTTCTGCCCGAACGTCTACATCGCCCCCGCCCGCGACCTGTTCACCGTGGCCAAGCAGGTCTCCACGGCGGCGGTGTTGTCGCGCGACCGCGTGACGTTCGGCGTCGGGGTCGGCTGGTGCAAGGAGGAGTTCGTCGGCACCGGCCAGGACTTCCACACCCGGGGCCGCCGCCTGGACGCGATGCTGCCCGTCCTGCGCTCCCTGTGGTCGGGCGAGACGGTCACCCTGGACGGCCTGCCCGAGTTGTCGATCTGCCCCACCCCCGCGGAACCCGTCCCCGTGTACGTCGGCGGCGACAGCGAGGCGGCCCTGCGCCGCGCGGCCAGGGCGGGCGACGGCTGGATCGGCAACCGCATCTACACCGAGGAACAGTTCGACGAGGTCCTGGCCGCGCTGCGCCGTCAGCTGGACGCGAACGGCAGGTCCGGCGACCCCTTCGACATCATCGCCCCGCTGGCCGTGCTCCCCGACGCGGAGACGTACCGCCGCTTCGCCGCCAAGGGCGTGACCGGGACGATGGCCGCCCCATGGTGGCTGGCCACGCCCGAGGAGAAGTCCCGGTACGGCGAGGGCACCCTCGAACTCAAGATCGCCACCATGGAGCGCTACGCCGAGGAGGTCATCGCCAAGATGTAGTTCTACCTGGTGGTGTAGTGGTTACCCTGGGCCTTTCCGGGGATCGGCTTGGCGATGAGCGCCACGGGCACGAAGAAGAGGATCTGGCTGATCGCCACGGTGAGCGTCCACAGCGCCTTCTCGTCGTAGTGCTCCGACGCCCTGGCGAACAACGCGTCGCTGACCCGCTCCCCGTACGGGCTCGGCGTGAGCACGGCCTCCACCAGCTCCAGCGCCACCCGTTCCGCATCGGTGAAGTAGGGGGCGTCCCGCCACGACGCCACGGCGGTGATGCGCTCCTCCGACTCCCCCGCCGCGCGGAGGTCGGCGGTCTGCCGGACGGTGTGGTACGTGCTGCCGACGATCTGCCCGGCGCGCAGGTGCACCAGGCCGACGGTCGTGTCCGGGATGGAACCGTTCCTGACGGACTTGATCATCCCTCCGGCGATGGCGCCCATCTCGGGGAAGAACGAGGTGGGGTCGGGCAGCCGCGACTGAAGCTGTTCGGTCACTGACATGATGATGTTCCCTTCTGAACGGTGTCTCGGTCGTCCGACGAGACAACCGCCGGGAATGTGAGCCTCACACTTTGACGGGGCCTTTCGTCGGACCGGTGAGGGCAGCAGCGACAGAGGGAGCCGTCCACACCATGACCGAAGCGTCCGACCCGAGCCTGAGCGTGATCGTGAACGAGCGGCGCCAGCTCACCAACCTCGCCTACCGGCTGCTCGGCTCCCTGGCCGAGGCGGAGGATGTCGTCCAGGAGACCTACACCCGCTGGTACGCCATGTCCCCGGCGCAGCGCGAGGCCATCGAGTCCCCCGGCGCCTGGCTGACCAGGGTCGCCGGGCGGATCTGCCTCGACGTGCTCGGCTCGGCCCGCGCCCGCCGCGAACGCTACGTGGGCCAGTGGCTGCCGGAACCGCTGCCCGACCCCGCGGAATGGCCCGCCGACCCGGCCGACCGGATCACCCTCGACGAGTCGGTCAACATGGCGTTCCTCGTGGTGCTCGAATCGATGACCCCGGCCCAGCGCGTCGCGTTCATCCTGCACGACGTCTTCCGCTACTCCTTCACCGAGGTGGCCGAGATCGCCGGCCGTACCCCGGCGGCCTGCCGCCAGCTCGCCACGGCGGCCCGCCGCCGCCTGCGCACCGCGACGGTCCCCGCGGCCCGGCAGGCCGGCCTCGTCAAGGACTTCAAGCTGGCCTGGGAGGCCATGGACATCGACGCCCTCATCGGCCTGCTCGACCCGGACGCGACGGCGATCACGGACGGCGGCGGGCTGGCCGCGGCCATGCCGTACCCGGTCGAGGGCGGCGAGCGGATCGCCCGCTTCCTCGTCGAGATCACCGGCCACGCCCGCGACCTGACCATCCTGGAGCGCATGGTCAACGGCCGGCCCGGCCTGGTGACCGAGCAGGGCGGCGTCGTCATGGCGGTGATGGCGTTCGACGTCGAGGGCGAGCGCATCAAGCACATCTGGTCGGTCCGCAACCCCGACAAGCTCCGGCCGTGGACCGAGCATCCGGTGGGCGGCTCACAGTGACGCCCGGCTGTCCCGGGGCGGTAGCCAGGGGCGATAGCCTCATTCCGTGCTGGAAAAGATCGCAGCCACCCGTTATGTCACCCCCCTGCGGGAGGGCGGGTCGCTGCCCGGCGTCGTCGAGGCCGACGACCTGGGCACGTACGTCGTCAAGTTCCGAGAGGCGGGTCAGGGCAGGCGGGTCCTGGTCGCCGAGATCATCGCCGCCGAGCTGGGCCGCCGTCTGGGTTTCAGGACTCCTGAGCTCAAGCTGATCGACCTCGACCCGCAGATCGGCATCAGGGAGCCCGACGAGGAGGTGCAGGACCTGCTCAAGGCCAGCACCGGGCTCAACCTGGCGGTCGACTTCCTGCCGGGCGCGCTCGGCTTCGAGCCGCTGGCCTGGGTGGCGGATCCGCTGTTCGCGGCCAGGGTGGTGTGGTTCGACGGGCTCATCCACAACGTGGACAGGAGCTGGCGCAACCCCAACCTGCTGATCTGGCACCGCGACACCTGGCTGATCGACCACGGCGCCGCGCTCTGGTTCCACCACAACTGGCGCACCGCCGACCCGCAGCGCGCGTTCGACCCGGGTGACCATGTGCTCGGGCCGTACGCGGGCGACGTCGGGGCGGCGGGCGCGGAGCTGGCCCCGAAGATCACGCGGGAGCTGCTGGAGACCGTGACGGCCCTGGTGCCCGACGAGTGGCTGGCGGGCGAGCCGGGCTTCGAGACGCCGGGCGACGTGCGCGAGGCGTACGTCGATCATCTGCTGGAGCGGGCGCACGGGCCCCGCGAATGGCTGGTCAGGAGCGAGCGGCAGGATCGGAAGGGCTCCGGGTCGGTCGGCGCGTTCTGGCGGGAAGGCGGCGACCGGTGACCAGGGACGTCTACGAGTACGCGGTCATCCACGTGATGCCCAAGATCGAGCGGGGCGAGCTGATCAACGCGGGCGTGCTGCTCTACTGCCAGCCCCGCGGCTACCTGTGCGCCCGGGTCGAGCTGGATCCCGCCCGGCTGCGGGCCCTCGATCCGCACGCCGACGTCGATGGGGTACGCCGTGCGCTCAGCGCGTACGAGATGGCCTGCGGCGAGCGGCCGGGACCGCTGGCGGGCGAGTCGCTCGGCGGCAGGTTCCGCTGGCTGACCGCGCCGCGCAGCACCATCGTGCGGACCGGGCCGGTGCACGCCGGCCTGACCGCCGACCCCGGCACCGAGCTGGCCCGGCTCTTCGACAAGCTGGTACGCGTCTGATCCCTTCCTCTGCCTGCGGTGATGCCACTGATCCCACTGGGTAGGAGGTGCAGAAGAGGAAGGAGAGCCGGGCCATGAGCGTTGCGTCCAGGTCCTTCGACGGGGCCTGTCCGCTGCGGGACCTGACCCACGCGGGCGCGTACGTCGTGGACGACCGCGGGATGATCCTTGAGATCAACCCTCAGGCCGAGCGGCTGCTCCGCCGCGTCGGCAAGGACCTGCTGGGCCGGGACGCCCACGACGCGCTGCACCGCGGCAGCCGCGGCGAGCCGATGCCGCGCAGCCGGTGCGCGATGCGGCAGCCCCTGCTCACCAGCAGCACCGCCTACGGCGAGCAGGACTGGCTGGAGCGCGGCGACGGCAGCCTGATGGAGATCTCCTGGCTGGTCACGCCGTGCGGGTCCCGCGACGGCGGGCCGAACGCCCTGGTGCTCTTCTACGAGACCAGCCCCGCCGGGCCGTACAAGATCGAGCCGACCTTCCTCAGCTCGTCGATGTCGGAGCTCGAACGGCTGGCCCTGCTCGCGGAGACCACCGCGACGCTCACCTCCAGCCTCGACCTGGACGAGACGCTGCGCCACCTGGTGCGCCTGGTGGTTCCGCTGCTGGCGGACTGGGTGGTGGTCGACCTGCTCACCGAGGAGGGCGGGGTCAGCAGGACCGTCGTGGTCCACTACGAGGACGGCGTGCTGCGGCACCGGGACGAGCTGCAGCGGCCGATGCCGCCGGTGCCGCGCGAGTCCCCGATGCCGCTGTCGCGGGCGCTGCGCGGCGTGACCGCGACGCTGGTCGGCCCCGAGGACTACCAGGGGCCGCCCGATTCGGGCATCGCGGTCATCCAGCGGGAGTTGTTCGAGGTGACCGGCATCAGCTCGGCGTGCATCACGCCGATCCGTGGCGTGCGCGACGTGGTCGGCGCCATCACGCTGGGGCGCTCTGAGCGGCCCCAGCCGTACACCACCGACGACCTCCTGCTGGTCGAGGACATCGCCCGCCGCGCGGGGCTGGCGCTGGACAACGCCCGCCTGTACGAGCGGCAGCGGCGCGTCGCCGAGACCATGCAGCGCCACCTGCTGCCGCGCCTGCCCGTCCTGCCGGGGCTGGCGATGGCCGCCTGCTACCTGCCCTCGCCGCGCGCCTCCCAGGTCGGCGGCGACTGGTATGACGCCTTCGTCCTGTCCGGCGGGGCGGCGGGCCTGGTGATCGGCGACGTGGTCGGCCATGATCTCGACGCCGCCTCCGGCATGGCGCAGGTCTGCAACATGTTGCGCGCCTACGCCGGCGAGGTGGACCAGCCGCCCAGCGCGATCCTGCGCCGGCTCGACCAGGCGGTCTCGCGCATGACCGAGACCACGATGGCCACCGTCGTCTTCGCCCGCGTGGAGCACGCCAACGGCGGCTGGCAACTGCGCTGGGCCAACGCCGGGCACCCGCCGCCGCTGCTGGTCGAGCACGACGGCCGCACCCGCTATCTGGAGGACGGCAGCGGCCTGCTACTGGGCACCGGCCTCTGCGCGCCGCGCGAGGACGCCTTCATCGAGCTGCCGCCGCGCTCCACCGTGCTGCTGTACACCGACGGGCTGATCGAGTCGCCCAGCCATTCGATCGACGCGGGCATGGAACGGCTGAGCCGTCAGGCCGCCGCGCTGACCGACCATCCGGTGAGCGCCTACTGCGACCGGCTGCTGACCCGGGTCCGCCCGAGCGACAACGACGACGATGTCGCCCTGCTCACCGTGCGCGTGCCCAGTTGAAAAGGCCCAGCTAGAACAGGACCGACATGAAGGTGTCGACCTCGTGGAAGCCCACCTTCTTGTAGACCGCCCGCGCCGAATGGTTGTAGTCGTTGACGTACAGGGTCACCACGGGCGCGAAGCAGCCCATGGCGGCCTCGACCACGGCGGCCATGCCCGCCGCCGCGTGCCCCCTGCCGCGCAGCTCGGGCGCCACCCAGACCCCCTGGATCTGGCAGGCGTGCGGCGTCACGGCCCCCACCTCGGCCTTGAACACGACCCGCCCGTCGTCGATGCGCGCGTACGAGCGCCCGATCCTGATCAGCTCGGCCACCCGCGTCCGGTACAGCGCGCCGCCGTCCCCGAGGTTGGGCGAGACCCCCACTTCCTCGGTGAACATGGCCACGCAGGCCGGCAGCAGGGTCTCGAACTCCTCCGGCCGCACCCGACGTACCAGCGGATCGGCCGGCACGGACGGCTTCTGGGAGGTGGCCATGACCGGCTGCGCCCAGCGGATCGCCCGCGCCCGCCCCCAGTGCGGCTCCAGCCGCTCCCACAACAGGGAGACCGCGTCAACGGGGCCCACGACGGACGAGCAGCGCCGCCCCTGCTTGCGGGCGCGATCGGCGAAGGCGTGCACGGCCTCGGGACCGGCGTTGACCGGCACCATGTTGGCCCCGGCATAACAGAGCGACACGAGGCCACCGCGCGGCCCGAACCCCCACATCTGCCCGCCCAGCCGTGCCGGATTGAGTCCGACCGCCCGCACCCGGGAGGAGACGAAGACGTTGGCGACCGGATCGGAGTCGAGCAGGGCAAGAACTTCGTCCCGGTCGCTGTCGTCGAGCACGCGCGACGCCGATGTACGCAGCATCACATGGTCAGACTACGCGAAGGGTCACCGAACTCCGCAGAAAGGCTCGGCCGTTGACTACATCAGGTCGGAAATGAGTGCGACCTGTTATGTCCCGCGCCGCCGGTGACCCTCCGTTATCACCGCCTCACGCGCCGCGCAGGCCCTTGAGCAGGTCGAGAATGTCGAACAGCTCGTACTTCTTCTTCGGCGTCTCCGACTCCGCCGCCGCCCCCGACTCCGCCGCCGCACCCGAGGTCATGTGCGCGGCCGGCCTGGGCTCGGCAGCCGCGGCGCACGCGGCCTCCCGCCTGGGCAGGGTGCCGTCGCGCAGGTACGCGGCCAGGTGCCCGTCCATGCACGTGTTCCCCGACAGCGACACGCCGTGGTTGCCGCCCTTGTCCACGACCATGCGGGCGCGCGGGAAGGTCTTGGCCATCTGCAGCGCCCCCTTGTACGGCGTGGCGGCGTCGTACCTGGACTGCAGGATGAGGAACGGCGGCAACTTCGGCGACTGGCGCACCTGCACCGGCGTCCCGCCGCGCACCGGCCAGTACGCGCAGGGGGCGTTGAACCAGGCGTTCGGCCAGGTCAGGAACGGCGCCTTGTGATGCATCGCGGTCATGTCCGTGCGCCACTTGTCCCACTGGCGCGGCCAGCGGGCGTCGCGGCACTGGACGGCGAGGTAGATGGCGTACCCGTTCTCGTCCTGGGCGTCGTTCTTGCCGTGCTTGTCGTAGATCTCGACGAGGCCCTTGGTGTCGCCCTGCCGCACGTACGACGACCACGCCTGGGCGAACTGCGGCCAGATCTTGTCGCTGTAGCCCGCCACCGTGAAGGTGTCGTCCAGCTCGCTCGGCCCCACGACCCCGCCGGCCGGCCGGGCGCGCAGGCGGTCGCGCATCGCGTAGTAGGCGAACGACGTCTGCTTGGCGGTGGCGCCCAGCTTGTAGGTGCCGTGGTGCTTGGCCGTCCAGGCCAGGAACTGGCGGTGGCGGAGCTCGAAGGAGCGGTCCTGCTTGAGGTTGGACTCGTACCAGACGCCGGTCGGGTCCACGGCGCTGTCCATGACCATGCGCTTGACCCGGTGCGGGAACAGGGTGGCGTACACGGCGCCGAGGTAGGTGCCGTAGGAGTAGCCCAGGTAGCTGATCTTCTCCTCACCGAGCGCGGCCCGGACCCTGTCCATGTCCCTGGCGGAGTTCTCGGTGGTCAGGTGCGGCAGCAGCCACGCCCAGAGCTGGCCGCACTTGGAGGCGTACTCGGCGGCCCGCGCCCGCAGCACCCTCTCCTCCGCCGGCCCCTTCGGCACCGCGTCCGGCCGCGGCGCCTTGTAGTACGTGGCCGGATCCACGCAGTGCACGGCCGGCTCGCTGCCGCCGACGCCGCGCGGGTCGAACCCGACGATGTCGTAGCGCTCGGACACGTCGGCCGGCAGGGCCGTGGCCACGTACTCGGTCAGGCTCCGCCCCGGCGAACCCGGCCCGCCCGGGTTGACCAGCAGCGTGCCGAGATGGTTGGCGTCCCTGGCCACCTTCGCCTTGATCCGGTTCAGCGCGATCTTGATCGACTGCCCCATGGGCTGTCGGTAGTCGAGCGGCACCCGTACGCTGGCGCACTCCAGCGCCGCCGACACGGCCTTCCCCGCCACCTGCGGACAGGCCCCCCACACCACGCCCGCAGGCGCCCCTCGGGTGGCGACCGCCACCCCGTTCACTCCCCCGACCCCGGCTACCAGCACCACCAGTCCGGCGACAATCCCCATTACCCGTTTCACGCGGCCCCCTTCCTGTCATAGGCGTTGAGATGCTCCCGCGAGCAAGGACCCGGTGACGCTCAGTATGGGGAATGCTTGCCTATCTGTAATCTTCTCATGGCTCAGTGTGATGGCCAGCCGCCAAGGGGCCAGGGCACGCATCATGCGTTTCCGCGATTCACCTGCGCGAACGGGTCGGCCCGGTCCCTGCATGGCACCGCAACGACCTAGCACGCACTCGCGTTCGTTTCGTTCGTTTCATGCTACGGTCGATGTGAGGACAGGAGAGCCAACATGACAACCGAGCTTGCCGAACGAACGATCCTCCCGCCCGCAGTGCCGATGGACAGGTTGGCGGATGTGGTGCGGCACTCACGCGACGGACGGGCCGAATTGATCGATGCGGCCGGAGAGCGGATCATCCTGCCCGACGAGGTGTTCGAGGTCCTGCAGTTGGTGGTCCTGGCCATGGCGGCGGGGCAGGCGGTCACGATCGCGCCGCACCACCAGACCCTGACCACCCAGGAAGCCGCCGACCTGCTGGGGGTGAGCCGACCGACGGTCGTCCGACTGCTGGAACGCGGCGAGATCCCCTACGAGCAGCCGGGACGGCACCGCCGGATCCTGCTTCGCGACGTGCTGACCTATCAGGAGCAGCGTCGCCACCAACGCCGAGCGTCCTTGGACCGCATGGTGGAGATCTCCGAAGAAGCCGACCTGTACGAGGCCACCGCCGACCCCCGCTCCACCCGCTGAATGTAGGAGCGCAAGGATGACCTACAGCGTTGTGCTCGACACATGCGTGCTGTACCCAGCCTATCTACGGGACACCCTGCTGCGCCTGGCGGAAGCGGACCTGTATCGGCCGCTGTGGTCGGCCGATATCCTTGACGAACTGGACCGTAACCTGATCGAAGCCGGCATCTCGGCACAGGCGGTGAGCCGACTCGTGGCCGAAATGCGGATCGCATTCGACGGCGCAGAAGTGATCGGCTATGAGCCGCTCATCTCCACCATGACCTGCGACAAGAAGGACCGCCACGTCCTGGCCGCCGCAGCTTGCATGAACGCGAACGCACTGCTCACGTTCAACACGAAGGATTTTCCCGCAGTCTCTCGCAAACCTTACGACGTCGAACTACTGACTCCAGATGCTTTCCTCCTGGGGCTGCTCGACGCGGCGCCCCGGATTGTCCTTCGGACGTTGCGCGAACAGGCCGACAGCTATAAGCGCATCCCAAGAACCGTGCTGGGACTGATGACAGCCCTGGAGCGAACCGGCCTACCCGGCTTCGCGGACGAGGTCAGGCGGCGCTTCGCGTAAACCTGAGTGCCTCCCCGCGAACGTCTTCGTTGCCCACCCGTGAAGGCTCGCACGTTTCTCGGCCTCCTGGCGCGAGGGCCCGGGGTTCGGGCCCACACGCCCCGGAGCTAGCCGACCGTGACCGTGGGGGCGGAGTCGTCGTCGAGGTCGACCTCGACGCCCATCTCCTCGGCCAGGCGCAGGGCCTCCTCGATCAGTGTCTCGACGATCTGCGACTCGGGGACGGTCTTGATGACCTCGCCCTTGACGAAGATCTGGCCCTTGCCGTTGCCTGAGGCCACCCCCAGGTCCGCCTCCCTGGCCTCGCCCGGCCCGTTCACGACGCAGCCCATGACGGCCACCCGCAGCGGCACCTTCATGCCCTCAAGGCCCGCCTGGACCTGCTCGGCCAGCGTGTACACATCCACCTGGGCCCGGCCGCACGACGGGCAGGAGACGATCTCCAGGCCGCGCTCGCGCAGGCCGAGCGACTCCAGGATCTGGGCGCCGACCTTGACCTCCTCGACCGGCGGGGCCGAGAGGGAGACGCGGATGGTGTCGCCGATGCCCTCGGCGAGCAGGGCGCCGAAGGCTACGGCGGACTTGATGGTGCCCTGGAAGGCGGGGCCGGCCTCCGTGACGCCCAGGTGGAGGGGGTAGTCGCACTTGGCGGCCAGGAGGCGGTAGGCGTTGATCATCACAACCGGGTCGTTGTGCTTGACCGAGATCTTGATGTCGCGGTAGCCGTGCTCCTCGAACAGGGAGCACTCCCACAGCGCGGACTCCACCAGGGCCTCGGGGGTGGCCTTGCCGTACTTCTGCAGCAGGCGCGGGTCGAGGGAGCCGGCGTTGACGCCGATGCGGATGGGGACGCCGGCGTCGGACGCCGCGCGGGCGATTTCGCCCACTTTATCGTCAAATTTCTTGATATTTCCCGGGTTGACCCGGACAGCCGCGCAGCCCGCGTCGATGGCGGCGAACACGTACTTCGGCTGGAAGTGGATGTCGGCGATCACCGGGATCTGCGACTTCCTGGCGATGATCGGCAACGCGTCGGCGTCGTCCTGGGACGGCACGGCCACGCGGACGATCTGGCAGCCGGACGCCGTCAACTCGGCGATCTGCTGCAAGGTGGCGTTGACGTCGGCGGTCACCGTCGTCGTCATCGACTGGACCGACACGGGGGCGTCGCCGCCCACGGGCACACTGCCGACCATGATCTGGCGCGAGTGGCGGCGTTCGGCGAGAGGCTTGGTGCGTACCGCCGGAATGCCGAGAGCTACAGAAGACATTTCAACCCTTAGTGTGACGACACTTTCCAGTTTAGGTAGCTAGCGGGACTGCCCGGCTGTGAGTTCCGCCGCACGGGCCCGCGCCCAGGCGTCGGCCGCCAGCACCTCTTCGATGGACTCGGCCGGGGTCACCTGGTGCTCCTCGACGACCTTGGCCACGGTGTCGACGATGGACAGGAACGGCAGCCCGCCCGCGATGAACGCGTCGAGACAGACCTCGTTGGCGGCGTTGTAGACGGCGGGCGCGGTGCCGCCCTCGCCGCCGACGTGCCTGGCCAGCGCGACCGACGGGAAGGCCACGTCGTCGAGCGGCTCGAACGTCCACGTGTGCGCCTTGGACCAGTCGATGGCCGGCGCCGCGCCGGGTACGCGCCCGGGGTGGCCGAGCGCGAGGGCGATGGGCAGGCGCATGTCGGGCGGGCTGGCCTGCGCGATGGTGGAGCCGTCGACGTACTCGACCATGGAATGAATGATCGACTGCGGGTGGACCACGACCTCGATGCGGTCGAAGCCGAGGTCGAACAGCAGGTGCGCCTCGATCACCTCCAGCCCCTTGTTGACCAGGGTCGCGGAGTTGATCGTGATGTACGGGCCCATCGACCAGGTGGGATGGGCCAGCGCCATCTCCGGCGTGACCTCGGCCATCTCCTCGCGCCGCCGGCCCCTGAACGGCCCGCCGCTGGCGGTGATCACGAGCTGCTTGACCGAGGAGGGGTCGTAACCGTCGGGCCCCGCCGCCCACAGGCACTGCTGCACCGCCGAGTGCTCGGAGTCGACGGGAAGGATCTGCCCCGGCCTGGCCAGCCGCTTCACCAGCGGCCCGCCGATGATCAGGGACTCCTTGTTGGCCAGCGCGAGCGTCCTGCCCGCCTTGAGCGCGACGAGCGTGGAGGTCAGGCCGAGCGCGCCGGTGATGCCGTTGAGCACCATGTCGCACTGCCACCCGGCCACCTCGGCGACCCCGTCGGGGCCGCCCAGCACGACGGGCCGCGCGCCGTGCGCCGCCAGCGCCTCCTTCAGCGCCGGTACGGCCGAGGCGTCGGCCACGGCCACCACCTCGACGCCGAACTCGGCCGCCTGTCTGGCCAGCAACTCGACCCGGCCACCCCCCGCCGCCAGCCCCGCGACCGTGAACCCGCCGGGATTGGCGGCGATGACATCGAGGGCCTGGGTGCCGATCGAACCGGTGGATCCGAGCACCACGACAGAGCGGAGGGTCTGTTCACTCACCTGTCCATTGTCCCCGCTGTTCGGTGCACTCGGGCACTCGGAGCCTGTCGGCCCCATATTCACTCACTTATGGGACGCGGGATAACACAGTCCGTTAATGCCGATATAACAACGCCCAGATCCTCGCGAAACACCAGCGCACGCTGAGCAATTTACCGAAAGTAGTCACAAGAACACATCTCGTGGTGCACACTCGGGGCCCATGACCTTGAGCACCCCCCTGCTTGCGGCCGCCCCGCTGCTGGCAGGGCTGATCGGCCCCGCCCTGCTCGGCGCGGCCCCCGTCCGTCAGCAGGCCGACCGGCCGGCCATCGCGCCGGCCCAGCGGGCCACGCGCGGCGACGTGATCGAGCACGTCGCCGCCCGCACCCTCGCCGACCAGCGGCGGGTGCTGGACTACTGGACGCCCGAGCGCATGGCCAAGGCCGTTCCGATCGACCTGCTCGACCTCGTGGACGACAGCCTGACCAAGGGCGGGCTCGGCAAGGGCGGCATCGTGAAGGGCGGCGACAACCTGCTGGACGGTGTGACCGGTCGCGCGGGCGTACAGGCCACCCCGGACCTGTCGGCGAGGAAGGCCGACCTGTCGATCCCGCCCAAGCTCCACGGGCAGGCCCGCCATCTGGCCGCGTCCAGACCGGACACCAGCACGGTCGGCTCCCGCTGGATCACCGGCGGCCTGGTGGCCAGGACCACGGGCCGGGTGTTCATGACCGTGGCGGGGAGTGACTTCGTCTGCTCGGCCAGCACCGTGCGCAGCGCCAACAAGGACCTCGTGGTCACCGCCGGTCACTGCGTCAAGGACGGGGCCGGCGAGTGGGCCGCGAACTGGACGTTCGTCCCCGGTTACAACCTTGACGGCCCGCACCCGTACGGCCAGTACGCCGCCCGCCGCATGTTCGTCGCCGGCCCATGGTCGCGCAGCGCCGACGACAACTACGACGTCGGCATGGTCGCCCTGGCCACCTCGCGCGGCAGGCACGTGGCCGACGTGGTGGGCACGCAGGAGATCGCCTTCAACCCGGCGCGCGGCGGCCAGGCGTTCGGCTTCGGCTACCCCGCCGACCCGCCGTACAGCGGCGACCATCTGGTCTACTGCGCGGGCCGGCTGAAGGACGACCCGTACGGCCAGACCCGCGACCAGGGCCTGGGCTGCGACATGACGGCCGGATCGAGCGGCGGCCCCTGGATGACCAGGTTCGACTCCTCCAGCGGCAAGGGCACGATCACGTCGCTGAGCAGCTTCAAGTACAGCGACGACCGCCGCACGATGTACGGCCCGTACTTCGGCGACTCGGTCAAGGCCCTCTTCGGCAAGGCCCAGCACGCCTGACCGGAACTCCGGTGAACCGGCGGCCCGCCGCCGGTTCTAAAGGGTCAGCCCCGTCAGCA
The DNA here is from genome assembly GCF_040655495.1 of Nonomuraea sp. NPDC050404. Lineage (NCBI taxonomy): Bacteria > Bacillati > Actinomycetota > Actinomycetes > Streptosporangiales > Streptosporangiaceae > Nonomuraea > Nonomuraea sp. NPDC050404. The sequence continues at coordinate 25,741 of NZ_JBFAKB010000021.1, read as the reverse complement.
CCAGGACCTTTTCATACGTCAGGTCCTCCATCGCCGAGTGCAGCCCCTCACGCCCGATCCCCGAGTCCTTGACCCCGCCGTACGGCATCTGGTCGGCCCGGTAGGAGGGCACGTCGCCGACGATGACGCCGCCCACCTCCAACTCCCGGTTGGCCCGGAAGGCGGCGTCCAGCGAACGCGTGAACACCCCGGCCTGCAGCCCGTACTTGGAGTCGTTGACCATCGCGTACGCCTCGTCGATCGAGGCGGCCCGCCGCAGGATCAGCACGGGCCCGAAGACCTCCTCGCACGCCACCTTGGCGTCGTACGGCACGTCGGACAGGACCGTCGGGGCGAACGTCGCGCCCTCCCGGGTGCCGCCCGCCAGGACCTTGGCCCCGTCCGCGACGGCTTCCCGCACCCAGCCCTCGACCCGCTCGGCGGCGGCCTCGGAGACGAGCGGGCCCACCTGGGTCTTCTCGTCGGCGGGGTCGCCGGTGACGAGCGCGGACACGGCGGGCAGCAGGCGCTCGACGAACGCGTCGTAGACCGGCTGCTCGACGATCACCCGCTGCACGGCGATGCAGCTCTGCCCGGCCTGGTAGTTGGAGTAGAGGGCGATGCGCTGGGCGGCCCAGTCGAGGTCGGCGTCGGCCAGCACGACGGCGGCGGCGTTGCCGCCCAGCTCCAGCGTCACGTGCTTGCGCGGCACCTGGTCGGCGATGGCGTACCCGACGGGCGCCGAGCCCGTGAACGACACCACCGGCAGGCGCGGGTCCCTGACGAGGCCGGAGGCGCGGTCGTTCTCGATCGGCAACACCGAGAACATGCCGGCCGGCAGGTCGGTCTCCGCCAGGATCTCGCCGAGCACCAGCGAGGACAGCGGCGTGGCGGGAGCGGGCTTGACGATGACGGGGGCACCGACGGCGATGGCGGGGGCGACCTTGTGGGCGACGAGGTTCAGCGGGAAGTTGAACGGGGTGATCGCCAGCACGGGGCCGTGCGGCACGCGGGAGACGTAGGCCAGCCGCCCGGCCGCCGCGGGCTCGGTGTCGAGCCGCTGCACGCCGCCCGACCAGCGGCGGGTCTCCTCGGCGGCGAAGCGGAACGTGGCCACCGCCCGCCCGACCTCCCCGCGGGCCCAGAAGATGGGCTTGCCGTTCTCGGCCGTGATCAGCCGGGCGATCTCCTCGGCCCGTTCCGCGAGGCGCCGCGAGACGTGGGCCAGGGCCTCGGCCCGTACGTGCACGGGCAGCGCGGCGGCCTGCGCGGACACCGCGTGCGCGGCAGCGACGGCCTCCTCGACCTGGGCGTCGGTGGGCACGGAATGCCGCCCGACCTCGCGGCCGTCGTGGGGGTTGGTGACAGTGAGCTCGGTGTCCCCGGTCGCGGCGCGGCCGGCCAGCCAGAAGGTACGCACGTCCATACCCCGACGTTATGCCAAGTCGCGGATGGGGGATTTACACCACGATGCACAACCCCTTCGCGAGGGTCCACCGTTAAGTACAAGCCCTGTTGTATACCCATGATGTAACAGAAGTAGACCCAATTCGGGATGTTTACCATGCGGAGTGGTTTGAGCGATCTCCGCTATGGCTAAGTCACCGGATGCGGGTCTCCAGCGCGGTGGGCCCCCGATCAGAAAGGCGTGGGCCCCGTGACCGAACAGCGTGAGGTCACAAGGACGCATAGTTCCTTGGCCACCAGGGGGGTCTCATGACCTCGGCGCCTCTGGGTCTGCAGGGCGCCTACCTCATGGGTGAGCGCGCCGGGCACGACGAGCTCCGATCCCGCCTCCTCGACGTCGCGGTCAACCTGCTGCAGTCGGACGGGGCCGACAGCCTGACCATGCGCAGGATCGCCGCCGAGGCCGGCTGCACGACGACCGTCATGTACACGATGTTCGGCAACAGGGAGGGCCTGGCGGAGGCTCTCTACCTGGAGGGGTTCGAGCGGTTCCGCCGCATCCTGGAGGGTGTGCCGCAGCGGCGCAACCCGCTGGAGCAGCTCAACGCGCTCGGCCCCGCCTACCGGCACGCGTGCCAGTCCGAGCCCGGCTACTACAGCCTGATGTTCGAGAGCGCGATCCCCGGCTTCGAGCCGAGCGAACGCGCCAGGACGCTGGCCCGCGCGGCGCTCAACATCCTCGACCGCGTCATCGCCGACTGCATCTCGGCCGGCTACCTGATCCCGACCCAGCCGCGCAAGATCGCCGACGCGCTGTGGGCCGCGGCGCAGGGCGCGATCAGCCTGGAGCGCGCCGGGCACCTGCGCGACGGGCGCACCTACGAGGCGGTGACGCTGGCGATCATCTGCTGTTATCTGGTGGAGAAGCAGGAGTAGCGGGGGTGGCGGCCGCACGCCGGGCCGCCTCCAGGGCGAGCCACAACTCGGCGCGCACGCCCGGGTCGTCGAGGTCGCGCCCGAGCAGGTCGGCGACGCGTCTCATGCGATAGCGCAGGGTGTGCCGGTGCACGCCGAGCCGCTGCGCCGCCGCGTCCCAGTGGCCGTTGCTCTCCAGGTACGCGCGCAGCGACTCCACCAGGTCGGCCCGGGAGCCGTACGTGGCCAGCGGAGCCAGGATCGCGGCCGAGAACGCCTGGGCGGCGGCCGGGTCGAGCAGCCCGAGCAGCCCCTGCCCGGCCAGTTCGCCGAACCTGACGACGAGCCCGCCGCGACCGGTGGCCGCCTCCAGCGCCCGGCCCGCCTGGTCGATCGCGCTGCGCAGGGCCTGGGCGGCATAGCCGAAGGGCAGGCTGACGCCCACGGGAGTTTCCGCGCCCTCCGCCACCGCCTGCTCGGTCACCAGCGCGATGGCCATCGGCCGGGTCTCCTCCTCGCCCATGGTCAGGGCGGTGAAGGCGCGCGTCTCCAGGACGTCCAGGGCCTCGGGAGGCGCGGCGAGGACCACCAGGGGCTCCTCGGGCAACCGGCCGCCGAGCGCCGCCAGCACGGCGCGGGCGCGATCCGGCTCCCCCGCCAGCAGCAGCTCCAGCACGGCGGTCCTGACGCGGCGCTCGGCGACGAGCTGGGTCCTGCCCTGCTCCATGGCCAGCGTGAGCAGCGAGCCCGCCGCGTTGATCACCGTGTGGGTGATGGGCGAGAAGGGCCGCATGGACCCGACGGCGAAGAACCCGCGCGGCCGTGCCCCGCCACCGCCGCCCAGCGGTTGCACCACGATGTGCTCACCGGGCGCGGACAACGCCAGACTCGCCGGAACCCGCCCCCCGGTTCCCGCGTCGGCGGGTTCGTGGGAACGGCCCCGGCGGCGCGACAGTTCGGACGCGACGGCCTCCGTCCTGGCCCCCGGGGTGGCGTGGCGGACCTCGCCCGAGTCCTCCAGGAGCGCCGCCCAGCCGCCGACCTCCCTGGCCAGCCGGTCGATGACCGCCCGCACGCCCTCGGGCCGCAGCGCCGCCCGCGTCAGCCGGCCCTGGGCGGCGAAGGCCCGGCTGATCTCCTCGTACTGCTCGGCCGCCAGCAGCTCGCTGACCGCCTTGCCGACCGCGATGAACGGCGTCTCGCGCGGCACCTCCAGCAGCGGCAGCCCGGCCGACTCGGCGGCCTCCACGAGGGCGGGCGGCACCTGCTCGTGCGAGACCCCGACGCCGAAGCCGAGCCCGGCCACGCCGCGGCGCACCAGGCGGGCCACATAGTCGCTCTGGTCGCCCTCCATCCGCATGCCGGTGGTGAGCAGCAGTTCCCCGCCCTCCAGGTACGGGGTCGGGTCCGCCAGCTCGGAGACCGCCACCCAGCGCACCGCGGCCTCCAGCACCCCGGGGCCCGACGTCCCGGCCACCGGCCGGAGGTTCATGCGGCGCACGACGGTCTGTAGCGAAGGCGGCATGCGAGATTTATCCATTCCGGCAAAGATGAGTGCTCCCAGTGTGACATATCGACGTATCGGCGCTGGTGGGAGCCCGCCGTACCGTCGGAGCCATGAGCATTCCCCAGGAGCGGCGCGTCGTCACCGCGATCCCCGGCCCCAAGTCCCAGGAACTGCTGGCCCGCAAGCAGGCCGCGGTCCCGCCCGGCATCGGCACGACCCTGCCCGTCTTCGTCACCCGCGCGGGCGGCGGCGTGCTGCAGGACGCCGACGGGAACTCGCTGATCGACTTCGGCTCCGGCATCGCGGTGACGAGCGTGGGCAACGCCGCGCCCAAGGTCGTCGAACGGGTCCAGAAGCAGGTCGCCGACTTCACCCACACCTGTTTCATGGTCACCCCGTACGAGTCGTACGTCCGGGTGTGCGAGAAGCTCAACGAGCTGACCCCCGGCGACCACGAGAAGCGCACCTTCCTGGTCAGCTCGGGCGCCGAGGCCGTGGAGAACGCGGTCAAGATCGCCCGGCACGCGACGGGGCGGCAGGGCGTCGTGGTGTTCGAGCACGGCTACCACGGCCGCACGCTGCTCACGATGACGCTGACGGCCAAGAACATGCCGTACAAGGAGGGGTTCGGGCCGTTCGCGCCGGAGGTGTACCGGGCGCCGCTGGCCTACCCGTACCGCTGGCCGAGCGGGCCGGAGAACTGCGCGGAGGAGGCCGCCGAGCAGGCCATCGACATGATCACCGCGCAGATCGGCGCGCACAACGTGGCCGCCGTGGTGATCGAGCCGATCGCGGGCGAGGGCGGGTTCATCGTGCCGGCCAGGGGCTTCCTGCCGCGCATCGCCGAGTTCTGCAAGGCCAACGGGATCGTGTTCGTGGCCGACGAGGTGCAGACCGGATTCGCGCGTACCGGGACGTTGTTCGCCTGCGAGGACGAGGGCGTCGTACCCGACCTCATCACCACCGCCAAGGGCATCGCCGGCGGCCTGCCGCTGGCGGCGGTGACCGGGCGGGCGGAGATCATGGACAAGGTGCACGCCGGCGGGCTCGGCGGCACCTACGGCGGCAACCCGCTCGCCTGTGAGGCCGCGCTGGGCGTGCTGGAGACCATCGAGGAGGAGGACCTGGTCGCCAGGGCCCGCAGGATCGGCGAGATCATGCTGCCCCGGCTGGAGGCGCTCAAGGAGCGCCACGGCGTGATCGGCGACGTGCGCGGGCGCGGCGCGATGATCGCGATCGAGCTGGTGGAGCCGGGCACCAAGAAGCCGAACCCGGCGGCCGTCCAGGAGATCGTCAGGCGCTGCCACGCGGAGGGCCTGCTGGTGCTGACGGCCGGCACGTACGGCAACGTCCTGCGCTTCCTGCCGCCGCTCGTCATCCCCGAGCACCTGCTTGAGGAGGGCCTCGGAATCCTGGAGAAGGCGATCGCCGAGGTCTAGACAAACCCTACGGAACGGGCATCCATTTTGCGCTGGATGCCCGTTTTGTGGTGTAACCGTCGGAAGTCGGGTAGAGAAATCACCCTGACTTGACGCTCAGCAGGACACTCACGGCCTCGGTCAGGGTTATAACGGTTCCGACGTACGGAGGGGCGATGGCCACTGGGAGCGTGATGAACTGGGGTCCGACCAGAACGGCACGAGGCATGTTGACGTTCGACCCTGAGGGCCTGACAACCGCACAACGCGACGGCGACGCCTGCGTCGTCTGCCACAAGAGGTGGCCGCGTCCGCGCGTGCGGGTGGGCCGCCTGCCCGACGACTGCGCCGTCCTCGCCTGCGCCGACTGCGCCGAGGCGCTCATCCCCGCTCCCATGGCCACCGTCGTGGCCTTCCCCGCCCGCTAGCCGCCCGTCTCACCCGCGCCCGTCTCACTCGCGACAGGCGAGACGCCCCGGAACGGGGGAAGACCCGGGGCGCCTCTGGCGGGCCTGGCCCAGCGGGGGCCTGGGCGGACCCGCGGCACGGTCACGTGGGGATCGGCGGCCCCCACTCACTCCGCGACGAGCTTCTGCCACCGCTCTGTCCAGGCGGCATAGTCAGTGCATTCCCCGTCCTCACCCTGACAACCCCCGGGCGGCCGCACCGCGAACTCCACCCGTGCCATCCGCTTGTCCTCGCCCACCCCGTACGTCCTGCACATCTCCCTGGCCCGGCCCTTGCACGCCTTGTCGTTGGCCGGCGCCAGCCCCGCCCACGCGGCCGCGTCACGCTGCGCGTCGGCGGCGGTGACCCAGTTGAGCCACCGGTAGGCGCAGGTGGTGTCGGGCACGTTCGCGCCCAGCATCCAGGAGTCCGCCCAGCCGGTCGTCTTCCGCGTCGAGATCGTCTTGATCGGCTTGCCGGCCTTCTGCAGCAGCAACCGGTGGTACGGGGTGACCTGCGCGTAGTCCAGCGCCCCCGTGGCGAACCCCTTGACCAGGTCGATCGGGTTCTGCCAGTAGCCGCGTCCCTTGTGGCGCTCCAGCATCGTCATGACCTTGCCGAGTTCGGCCTCGCTCAGCTCGTACGGCTCCTTGACCGAGCCCTCGGCCAGCGCCGCGTCGGCGATCGTCAGCGGGCTGTCGCGCAACGACGTGCGGTCGGAGGCGAAGACCTGCCCCACGCCGGTGCCTCTGACCTTGCCGGAGTCGTAGACGTACTCGTGGTATCCCCACAGGTAGGGCACCCCGTAGACCTTGCCCGACACGGTGGTCATGTCGCGGAAACGTTCGTCGAGGTCCTTGTAGTCGCTGACCTTGGCCGGGTCGATGGGCTGCACCTGCTTGCCCTCGATCAGCCGGCCCGCCAGCACGGGCCCGGCGGTGATCACGTCGTAGTTGCGCTGGGTGACCCGGGTGGCCATCTCCTCGGCGGTCTGCACGGTGTCGAGCCGGGCGATGCGGCAGCCGGTCTCCTTCTCGAACGTGCCGACCCAGTTGACCTTGGGGCTGACGCCGCCGTACTCGGCGTAGCCGCGGTAGGTGAGGATGTGCAGCGTGCCGTCGCTCTGCGAGGCGCTGGGTGAGGGGGTGGGCGAGGGTGTGGGCGACGGCGCGGGGGTGGGTCGTGCCGCGCCCACACCAGAGACCAGCACACTCACGGCGAGCGCCATGGCATACCCGCGGCGACGATTCACGATGTCCCCCCTTGTCCGTCTGCTGGAGCTTACCGGTGACAGGACCTGGGGGGACGCCGCGCGTTACCCGTTCGTGGGGAAGCCCAGGTTCACGCCCCCGTGCGAGGGGTCCAGCCAGCGGGAGGTGACGACCTTGCCGCGGGTGTAGAAGTGCACGCCCTCGGCGCCGTGCACGTGCGTGTCGCCGAACAGGGATGACTTCCAGCCGCCGAAGCTGTAGAAGGCCATGGGCACCGGGATCGGCACGTTGATGCCGATCATGCCGACCTCGACCTCGTTCTGGAAACGCCTGGCGGCGCCGCCGTCGTTGGTGAAGATCGCGGTGCCGTTGCCGTACAGGCCGGTGTTGATGACCTCCAGGCCCTCCTCGTAGGAGGAGACGCGCACGATCGACAACACGGGGCCGAAGATCTCCTCGGTGTGCGTGCGGGAGCCGGCGGGCACGTGGTCGAGCACGGTCGGGCCGAGCCAGAAGCCGGGCGTGTCCGACGCCTTGCCGCCGCCGAGCACGGCCGTCTCGCGGCCGTCCACGACCAGCTTGGCGCCCTCTTCGACGCCGAGGTCGAGGTAGGAGGCCACCTTGTCCCTGTGGACCTCGGTGACCAGCGGGCCCATCTCCGACTTCGGATCGTCGCCGGGGCCGACCACGAGCCGGTCCACCCGCTGGACGATCTTCTGCACGAGCTCGTCGCCGATCGGGTCCACGGCCAGCACGACGGAGATCGCCATGCACCGCTCCCCCGCCGAGCCGAAGCCCGCCGACACCGCCGAGTCGGCCACCAGGTCGAGGTCGGCGTCGGGGAGCACGAGCATGTGGTTCTTCGCGCCGCCGAGCGCCTGGACCCGCTTGCCGTGCGCGGTGCCGCTCTCGTAGACGTACCGGGCGATGGGGGTGGAGCCGACGAACGACACCGCCTGCACGTCCGGGTGCTCCAGCAGCCGGTCCACGGCGGCCTTGTCGCCCTGCACGACGTTGAACACGCCGTCGGGCAGCCCGGCCTCCTGCCAGAGCCTGGCCATGAGCAGCGAAGCGGACGGGTCCCGCTCCGACGGCTTGAGCACGAACGCGTTGCCGCACGCGATGGCGATCGGGTACATCCACATCGGCACCATGGCCGGGAAGTTGAACGGCGTGACGCCGGCCACCACGCCCAGCGGCTGGCGGATGGAGTAGGAGTCCACCCGGGTCGAGACGCCCTCGGAGTAGCCGCCCTTGAGCAGGTGCGGGATGCCGCAGGCGAACTCCACGACCTCCAGGCCGCGGGCCACCTCGCCGAGCGCGTCGGAGTGCACCTTGCCGTGCTCGGCGGAGATGAGCGCGGCCAGCTCGTCGCGGTGGGCGTACATGAGTTCGCGGAAGCGGAAGAGCACCTGCGTGCGCTTGGTCAGCGAGGCGTCCCGCCAGGCGGGGTAGGCCGCCGCGGCGGCGGCCACGGCCGCGTCCACGTCGGCGGGCGCGGCCAGCGCGACGTGGCCGCTCACCTCGCCGGTGGCCGGGTTGAAGAGCTCCGCGGCGCGGGCGGGGTCGCCGTCCGCGAGGGCTCCGTTGATCCAGTGCTTGACGAACTTCACTGCGTGGCTGCCTCTGCGTTGATCGTTTCGAGCGCGGTGACGATGATGCCGAGCCCCTCGGTGGCCTCGTCCACGGTGAGCGTGAGGGGCGGGGCCATGCGGATGGCGTTCCCGTACAGGCCGCCCTTACCCGCCAGCAGGCCCGCCTTCTTGGTCTCCTCCATGAAACGGGCGGCCTGCGCGGGGTTCTCCAGCTCGACGGCGAACATCAGGCCCTTGCCGCGCACGCCCCGCACGATCGGCAGCCGCTTGGCGGCCTCCTGGAGGCCGCCGATGATGATCTCCCCGGTACGGGCGGCGTTGGCCTGCAGATCGTGGCTGAGCACGTAGTCGAGGGTGGCGTTGGCGGCGGCCATGGAGATCGGGTTGCCGCCGAAGGTGGACAGGCCCACGGCGTGCGGGGCGTCCATGAGGTCGCCGCGCGCGACGACGCCGCCGACCGCGAAGCCGTTGCCGAGCCCCTTGGCGAACGTGATCATGTCGGGGGTCACTCCGTGGTTCCCGATCCCGAAGAACGAGCTGCCGGTACGTCCCCATCCGGTCTGCACCTCGTCGGAGACGAACAGGATGCCCTGCTCGTCCAGCACCTCCTTGTAGGCGGCGAACAGCCCGTCGGGGGCCATCGTGAACCCGCCCACGCCCTGGATCGGCTCGGCGATCAGCGCCGCCACGTCGTTGGAGACGGAGGTGGCCAGGACGTGGCGCAGGTCGTCCACGCACGCCTTGATGTAGTCGGCGTCCGACAGGCCCTTGAACTGGGTCAGGTGCCGGTCGGCGCCGTGCAGGAAGTGCACGTTGAGCGGGGAGAGCGAGTTGTTCTTCCAGGACCGGTTGGAGGTGACGCTGATCGCGCCGAAGCTGCGCCCGTGGTAGCTCTGGCGCATGGCCAGCACCTGGTCGCTCTTGCGCGCGTACGTGGCCAGCAGCAGCGCCGTCTCGTTGGCCTCGGTGCCGGAGTTGGTGAAGAAGACCTTGGCGTCGGGGATCCCGGACAGCCGCGCGATCTTCTCCGCCAGCTCGACCTGGCCGCGCAGCAGGTAGACGGTGCTGGTGTGCACCACCCCCGTGGCGAGCTGGCGTTCGACGGCGTCGCGCACTTCCGGCACGTCGTAGCCGATCATGTTGGTCAGGATCCCGGCGAAGAAGTCGAGGTAACTCTTGCCGTCCGCGTCGATGACACGGTTGCCCTTGCCACTGACGATCTCGATGGGCTCGTTGTAGTTGAGTGCCAACCAGTTCGGCATCACTGCCCGGTGGCGCGCGAGAAGCTCCGACATGTTACCGAGTATCCCTTTTCTCCTCTAGTGCCTCCTACACGCACCATGTCGGAGTAACAGCGATTTGCTTTACACGTTGACAGGCTCGGGAGTCTCGGGGGCGGGGGCCTGCGGGCGCAACATCGTGACGGCGAGCAGCGCGGCGGCCACGCAGAAGGCCCCGCCCACCCACGAGCCGAGATGCATGGCCGAGGTGAACGCCTGGTTGGCGGCCTCAGTGAGACCCAGCGCGTGCGCGCCGCCGATCGACTCCCTGGCCGCGGCGGGCAGGTCGGCGGGCATCTCGGCGGTGTACCGCCCGGCCAGCACGCTGCCCAGCACGGCGATGCTGAGCGCCATGCCGACCTGCTGGACGGTGTCGTTGAGCGCCGAGCCGACGCCGGCGTGGTCCACCGGGATGGCTCCCATGAGCGAGGCGTACGCGGACGGGCCGGCCAGGCCGCCGCCCATGCCCATGATCACCAGCCCGGTCAGCAGCGGCAGGTAACCGGTGGTCAGCGCCATCACGACGAAGCCGCCGGCCATCAGCAGCAGCCCGGAGCCGACCAGCACGCGGTTGCTGAGCCTCTTGCCCAGCCCCGCGCCCACGCCGTTGAAGACCGCGGCGGCCACGGCATAGGGCAACATGGCCAGCCCGGCCTGCATCGCCCCGTAGCCCAGCACGAACTGCAGGTACTGGGTGAGCATCAGCATGACGGCACCGGCGCCGAACGACATGAGCAGGATCGAGAACGACGCCCCGCTGAAGTCGCGGCTGGCGAACAGGAAGAGCGGCAACATCGGCTCGTCCTGCCTGCGCTCCCAGATCACGAACGCGACCAGCGCGACCACGGCCAGCGCGATGACCGGGATGTTCCACTCGCGCTCGATGATCACGTAGACGGCGGCGGTCAGGCCGACGATCGACAGCACCACGCCCACCGGGTCGATCCTCCGGCCCGCGCTGCGGGTCTCGGGCATCAGGACGAGGGCCGCCACGACGGCGATCGCCGCGACCGGGATGTTCAGCAGGAAGACCGAGCCCCACCAGTAGTGCTCCAGCAGGAAGCCGCCCAGGGTCGGGCCGGACACCATGCCCACCAGGGCCACGGCGCTCCAGGCCGCCATGGCCTTGCGCCGCTCGGTCTCGTCGAACACGGTCATCAGGATCGACAGCGTGGAGGGCATGACGAGCGCGCCGCCGACGCCCATCAGGAACCTGGCGGCGATGAGTTGCCAGGGCTCGGTGACGACGACGGCGAGCAGCGACGCGCCGCCGAAGAAGATCAGGCCGATGATCAGGAAGCGGCGGCGGCCGTACTTGTCGGAGAGGCTGCCGGAGGTGAGCAGCAGACCGGCGAAGGCCAGGATGTAGGCGTCGATGATCCACTGGATGTCCGACGGCGTCGCGCCCATGTCCTGGTTCAGCGTGGGGATGGCCAGATTGAGCACGGTGTTGTCGATGACCAGCACCAGCAGCGCCAGGCAGAGGGCGCCGAGTATCCACCAGCGCCGGGGGTCTCGTACGGTGTTCGAGTTCACTCGCACAGCGTACGACAACTCTCGTACAGCGTGCGAGTGGATTTATCCTGGAGGCATGACAGGCAAGGATTTCTCCTCGGTGTGGCTACGCGAGCCCCGTAAGGCCACAAGTCCGGGCCGCAGCCGTGAGGAGATCGTCAGGGCCGCCCTCGAACTGCTCGACGAGGAGGGGCTGGGCGGCCTGAGCATGCGCAAGCTCGGCGCGAAGCTGAGCGCCGGTGCCACCAGCCTCTACTGGTACGTCGCCAACAAGGACGAGCTGCTCGAACTGGTCTATGACGAGGTGTGGGGCGAGATGTCCGTGCCCGACCCCGACGTGGTGGGCTGGCGCGACGCCATCTCCGTCCTGGCCCACAGCATGCGCCAGGTGATCCTGCGCCACCCGTGGGCGGGCGATCTCATCGGGCGCCTGCCGGCGCTGGGCCCCAACGCGATGTGGGTCGCCAACGAGACCCGCCGGACGTTCAAGCTGGCCGGGTTCGAGGGGCTCGACGTTGACTTCGCGGGCTCCACGCTCACCGGCTACGTGTTCGGCATGACGATCCCGGAGACCGCCTGGAACGGCGCGGGCGGCAACGGGGAGTACGACGCCGACCAGATGCGCGAGATGGTGCGCAAGACGGCGGCCCAGTACCCCGACATGGTCGAGCGCATCAACCTGGACGTCTACGACAATCCGACCGCCATTCGCGAGCTGTGTTTCGACTTCGGGCTCGTGTCGGTGCTCGACGGTCTTGAGCGGCGGCTGGCGACGTAGCAGGATCCCGGCATGAGCGATTTTCGTGCCGCCCGCGACTTCCTGCTCGACGCCGACCCCGACACCGCCCGCAGAGACTTCCGATGGCCCGCGCTCGACGAGTTCAACTGGGCGCTCGACTGGTTCGACGGGGTGCTGGCCACCGAGAATCCGGACGGCGTCGCTCTGAAGATCGTGGGCGACAGCAACGCCTCCTACACCTTCGCCGGGTTGTCGGCCCGTTCCAACCAGGTCGCCAACTGGCTGCACGAGCAGGGGGTGCGCCGGGGCGACCGGATCCTGCTCATGCTGGGCAACCAGGCCGAGTTGTGGGAGTCGCTGCTGGCCGCGATGAAACTGGGCGCGGTCATCATCCCGGCCACCACGCTGCTGACCGGCAAGGACGTCGCGGAGCGGATCGAGCGGGGCCGGGTCGCGCACGTCATCGCCAACGCCGATGACGCGGGCAAGTTCCAGGCCGGCGAGTACACGAAGATCGCCGTCGGGGACGCCTACAACTGGCTGCCCTACCACGACGCCTACCACGCCCCGCAGACCTTCACGCCCGACGGGCCGACGCGGGCCGGCGACACGATGTTGCTCTACTTCACCTCCGGCACCACCTCGCAGCCCAAGCTGGTCGAGCACACGCACGCCTCCTACCCGGCGGGGCACCTGTCCACGATGTTCTGGATCGGGGTCAGGCCGGGTGAGGTGCATCTCAACGTGTCCTCGCCGGGGTGGGCCAAGCACGCGTGGAGCAACGTGTTCGCCCCCTGGAACGCCGGGGCCACCGTGCTGGTGCACGACTACCGGCGCTTCTCCGCGCCCGCGCTGCTGCGGGTGCTGAGCGAGGAGCGGGTCAGCACGTTCTGCGCGCCGCCGACGGTGTGGCGGATGCTCATCCAGGAGGACCTGGCCGCCTGGAAACTGCCGCTGCGTACGGCCGTGGCCGCCGGCGAGCCGCTCAACCCCGAGATCATCGACCAGGTGAACAGGGCGTGGGGCCTGACGATCAGGGACGGCTACGGCCAGACCGAGACCACCGCGCAGATCGGGAACGCTCCCGGCGAGCCGGTCAGGCCCGGGTCCATGGGACGCCCGCTGCCCGGCTACGACATCGTGCTGATCGATCCGGTGTCCGGCGAGCAGGGCGACGACGGCGAGATCTGCCTGCCGCTGGACGACCGCCGCCCCCTCGGCCTCATGTCCGGATATGTCGGTGGATCGGCGGAGGCGACGCGCGGCGGCTTCTACCACACGGGCGACGTCGCCACCCGCGACCAGGACGGCTACATCACCTACGTGGGCAGGACCGACGACGTCTTCAAGGCCTCCGACTACCGCATCTCGCCGTTCGAGCTGGAGAGCGTGCTGCTGGAGCACCCGGCCGTGACCGAGGCGGCCGTGGTGCCCGCGCCCGACCCGGTACGCCTGGCCGTGCCGAAGGCGTACGTGACGCTCGCCCCGGGGTTCGAGTCCGGCGAGGAGACCGCCCGGTCGATCTTCGAGCACTGCCGCAGGGAGCTGGCCGCGTACAAGCGGGTGCGGCGGCTGGAGTTCGCCGAGCTGCCCAAGACGATCTCCGGCAAGATTCGCCGCGTTGAGCTGCGCGTACGCGAGCCCCGGCAGGAATACCGCGAGGAGGACCTAAACTCATGACCAAGGACACAAAGTGTAAATCGACCCCTGGCCCTTGTTACAGAATGATCGGCTAGGCTCTGCCCCGTGCTGCCCACCATCGCCGACGTCCTCGCCCTGGAGACCGTACGCCGGGGCAACCCGCGCGTGGTCGCGGGCGCCGACCGGCTCGACACCAGAGTGCGGTGGGTGCACGTCGGCGAGATCGCCGAGATCGCCCAGCTGCTGCGCGGCGGTGAGCTCGTGCTCACCACGGGAGTGGCCCTGCCCGAGGACCCGGAGAAGCTGGCCGACTACATCGGGGAGCTGTCCTCCGTGGGGGCCTCCGGGCTCATCGTGGAGCTGGGCCGCAGGTTCGTCCGCGAACTGCCGCGCGCCGTGGTCAAGTCGGCCGAGGAGCACGGGCTGCCGGTCATCGTGCTGACCCGCGAGACGCCGTTCGTGCAGATCACCGAGTCGGTGCACGCGCGCATCATCGACATCCAGCTTGAGGAGCTGCGCGCCTCGGAGCAGTTGCACGAGGTCTTCACCGAGTTGTCGGTCGAAGGTGCCTCGCCGGCCGAGGTGCTGGCCCAGGTGGCCCGGCTGTCGGGCCGTCCCGTGCTGCTGGAGAACCTCGCGCACCAGGTGCTGGCCTGCGAGTCCGCCGGGCGCGACGCGGGCACCCTGCTGGCGGGGTGGGAGACCAGGTCGCGGACGGTGGCGCCGACCGGGCGCACCGCCTACGACCCGGCCTCCGGCTGGCTGGTCACCACGGTCGGCGCGCGCGGGCAGGACTGGGGGCGGCTCATCCTGATCTGCGACGCCGCCCCGTCGCCGCGCGACCTGGTGCTGGCCGAGCGCGCCGCCACCACGCTCGCGCTGGGCCGCCTGCTGGAGCGCCACCAGGAGTCGCTGGAGCGCCAGGCGCACGGCACGATCATCACCGGCATCCTGACCCACGCCTACGCCGATCCCGAGGAGGCCGCGGCGCGCGCCCGCGCGGTGGGCGTGCCGCTCACCGGGCGCAAGCTGATCAGCGTGGTCATCAGGCCGACCGAGCACGTCGACCAGGCGCTCGACGGGCAGGCGCAGCTCGGCGAGCTGGCCGAGGCCACCGCCGCCGCCTGCCGCGACGCCCGCCTGCCCGCCCTGGTGGGCGCGCTCGACCAGGAGCGGGTCGGGGTGCTGCTGCCGCTCCCGCCGCGCACGCAGGCCGAGCCGGCGCTGACCGCGCTGGCCGAGCGGCTGCGCGTGTTGTGCGGGCCGGGGTCGGCGTTCGTGCTGGCCGCCGGGTCGGTGGTGGAGTCCATCAGGGACGTACGCCGCAGCTTCCTCGAAGCCGAGCAGGTGGCCGACGTGGCGGTCCGCCAGCCCGACGGCCGGCCCTTCTACCGGCTGCCCGACCTGCGCCTGCGCGGCCTGCTCCACCTGCTGCGCGACGACGCGCGGCTGCAGACGTTCGCCGAGCGGGAGCTGGGCCCGCTGCTGGCCCACGACGCCCAGCGGGGCGGCGACCTGACCCGCATCCTGCGCGTCTACCTCGACTCCGGCCGCAACAAGGCCGTCGCCGCGCAGAAGGCGCACCTGTCCAGGCCCGCCTTCTACGACCGGCTGCGCCGCCTCGAACGCATCCTCGACACCGACCTCGACGACGTCGAGTCGTGCCTGTCGCTCCACGTCGCCCTCCTGGCACTTGAGTCTTTTCGCAGAGAGAGCCGCTAATGTGCTGGAATGGGCGATATGTCTGATGTACTGATGCCCGATCTGGTGGACCTCGGCCGCATGCTCGCCACCGCGGGCGCCTTCGCCGTGCCCGTCCACGACGTACGACTGGCCCCCGAAGAGCTCGACCCCGAGCAGATCGTCGCCGGCGACCCCGCCGTCTCCTCCCTGGAACTGGGCGAGGGCAGGGGCATCAGGCAGATCACGCCGGGCGTCGTGACGGACGTGGAGACCGACGAGATCTTCGTCGTGTTGTCGGGCCACGCCACGATCGCCGTCGAGGGCGGTACCACGATCGAGGTGAACCCGGGAGACGTGTGCCTGCTGGCCGAGGGCGCCAAGACGACCTGGATCGTGCACGAGACCCTGCGCAAGGTGTATCAGACGCGCACGTAGACGGCTTACCGTCGCACTTGTGCCCCTGTTCTTCAATCCCTTGGAAACCACGGCCCACCGGCTGTCGATCGTTCCGCCCATGTTCGACTACTTCGGCGCCCTGGGGCTGCACGCGCTCATCGCGGCGGCCAGGGTGGGCGTCTTCGACGCGCTGCGGGAGCGGCCGTCCACCGGCGGCGAACTGGCCGGCACGCTCGGCCTCGACCCCCGCGCGACCGACACGCTGTTACGCGCGCTGACCGGGCTCGGCTACCTGCGGGTCAGGGGCGGCCGGCACCGCCTGACCCGTACCGCGCGGCGGTGGCTCACCTCCGACTCCCCGACGTCGCTGCTGGCGGGCCTGGAGTTCTGGGAGCGGACCGCCTGCGTGATCTGGCCCAGACTGGAGAAGGCCGTACGGGACGGGTCAGCGGACACGCCGTTCTACACGCTGCTGGAGAACGACCGGGAGCTGGCGCGCTCGTTCCAGGCGTGGACGGCCGCCATGGCACGGCGGCAGGCGCCCGCCACGGCGCGGGCCATCCCGGTGCCACGCGGCGCCGGGCAGCTGCTGGACGTGGGCGGCGGCCACGGGGTGTTCAGCCTGGAGCTGTTGCGACGCCATCCCGGGCTCCGCGCCACCGTGATCGACCTGCCGTACGCGCTCGAAAGCGCCGCGGAACACCCCCGCCTGACCATGCGCGCGGGCTCCTTCCTGCAGGACGACCTGGGCACCGGCTACGACGTCGCCCTGCTGTTCAACATCCTGCACGGGCTGACCGACGACGAGACGGCACTGCTGTTCCAACGCCTGGCCGTCTCACTCAACCCGGGCGGCACGATCGTCATCGGCGACCAGTTCGCCGACAGCCGCATGCCGGGACGGGCCAGCCGCACCCTGCTCAGCCTGCTGGAGCTCAACTACCTGGTGACGGTCGGCGGCAGGGTGCGCGACCTGCGCGAGGTGGCCGTCCTGCTGCGGGCGGCCGGCTTCCGCAAGGTACGGCACCGCCGCCCGCTGGGCTCCCCGGCCACCGAACTGGCCGTGGCCAGACGCTAGAACCCCATCGCCGCCCGCGCCTCGTCGAACGTTCAGCCAGAACCCCATCGCGGCCCGTACGTTCAGCCAGAACCCCATCGCGGCCCGTACGTTCAGTCAAAACCCCATCGCGGCCCGTACCTCGTCGAGTGTGCGCACCGCGCGCTCGCGGGCCCTGTCGTTGCCCTGCGCCAGAATCTGCCGCACCTCGGCCTCGTCCGCTTCGGCCCTGCGCTTCCTGATCGGCCGCAGGAACTCGTTGACCGCCTCCGTGACCACCCGTTTGAGCGTGGCCGCGCCGCCGTCGCCGATCTCCTCCGCCAGCTCGCGCGGCGACCGGCCCAGACACAGCCCGGCCAGTGTGAGCAGGTTGGCCACCTCGGGCCGGCGCTCCTCCTCGAAGGTGATCATCCGTTCCGAGTCGGTGCGGGCCCTGCGGATGAGGGCGGCGGTCTCGTCCTCGGTGGCCGACAGGGCAATCGCGTTGCCACGGCTCTTGCTCATCTTGCCGCCGTCGAGCCCCTTGAGCAGCGGCTGCGCGCCCATCATGGCCTCGGGCAGCGGGAACACCGCGCCGTAGCGCTCGTTGAAGCGGCGCGCGACCAGCCGCGCCACCTCCAGGTGCGGCACCTGGTCCTTCCCGACGGGCACCAGCGTGCCCTTGCAGAACAGGATGTCGGCCGCCTGATGCACGGGGTAGGTGAACATCAGCCCGCTCACGGCCGCCTGCGAGCTGTGCGCGATCTCGTCCTTGACCGTCGGGTTGCGCCCCAGCTCGGCCACCGACACCAGGCTCAGGAACGGCAGCAGGAGCTGGTTCAGCTCGGGGATCGCGCTGTGCTGGAAGATCGTGACCTTGGCCGGGTCGATGCCGACCGCCAGGTAGTCGAGCAGCAGCTCGGTGGTGTGCCGCCGGATCTCGCCCGGCACGTCGCGGTCGGTGATCACCTGGTAGTCGGCGATCAGCACGTACATGGGATGGCGGTCCTGCAGTTCGACCCGGTTGGCCAGCGAGCCGAAATAGTGGCCCAGGTGCAGCGGCCCGGTCGGCCGGTCGCCCGTCAGCACGACGTCGTTCATGGTTTCTCTCCTTGGGATCATGCCGTCCCCGGAGAGGAGCCACCGCTGGTGCGGGCCGTCTCTGGGACGGCCCACACATGTGGATTCAGCGGCCGTCTACCGGCCGCCACCACATGCGGAAGCGAGTCATGTACGCATGGTATCCGATCGTTGTGTCAATCTCGTAACCTCTTTACTCAGATGGCGTATTCGCCTGCCTCGGAGACCTTGATCTCGCCACTATGGTGCGGTCCCTCTTTCCGCCCTCTGGAGAGTTCATGTCTCGACGCACCCTCGCCGGCGGCCTGGCCATAGCCGCGGCGATCACCCTCACCGCACTGCCCGCGACAGCGGAGCAGCAGTCGGTGAGATTCCCGTCGGCGAAGTTCCCGCTGGGCACAAGACCCGTGCCGACCAAGACGATGAAGACCGTGGCGCAGGGCATCGACCTGTACGACGTGAAAGCGGGCACGTCCACCGACGGCTACACGGTGACGATCCTGATGCCCAACGGACGCGACTCCGGCACGCAGACCGCGGCCGAGAGCGTGGTCGCGGAGGTGGAGGCGGCCGGGGAGACCGCCAGCCTGCAGAAGGTGGTCCGGCCCGGCGTGGCCGACTCCCCCTCCAAGACCGAGTACATGGTCCGCGTGGGCCTGTGGTCGTTGAAGGACAAGAAGAAGGCCGAGGAGAGCGCCAAGAAGCTCAAGGAGGCCGGGCTGAAGGTCAAGGTCGACTACCTCGGCGACGACGGGCTCAAGACCACGGGCCCGTGGGACGTCAAGGTCGCCATGATCGACGCCAGGACGTTCCGCGGCTCGTACGTCGCCTCGCTCGGCACCAGCGTCGCCAAGCGCGAGACCGTCTCCTCCATGGCCAAGGCCGGTAAGGCCCTGCTCGGCATCAACGGCGGCTTCTTCAACATCCACACCTCGCCCGCGCTGCGCGGCGAGCCGCTCGGCGCGTCCGTGGTCGGCGGCAAGCTGCTCAGCGAGGCCGTCGAGGGCCGCTCGGCGGTCGTGCTCAAGGGCCGCACCGCCAAGATCACCGAGCTGAAGACCGACGTCACCGCGATCTCCCAGGACGGCGAGCGCGTCGAGGTCAACGGCATCAACCGGGCCGCCACGACGGACGAAGTGGTGCTGTACACGGAGGAGTACGGCTCCAAGACGCCCACCGGCGGCACCGACGCGGTCATCGACGCCAACGGCAAGATCGTGAGCCTGCGTGAATCGGGCGGCGTCGTGGCCAAGGGCACGCAGGTGCTGCACGGCAACGGCGTGGCCGCCGACTGGCTCAACGAGCACGCCTGGCAGGAATGGACGCTCAAGTTCGTGACCAAGGTCGTGGACCTGCGTACGAAGAAGGCCATCAAGCTGACCCCCGACGTGAACGTGGTCGCGGGCGGCGTCGGCCTGGTGCGCAACGGCAAGGTGAAGATCACCGCCAAGCGCGACGGGCACGACTCGATGAACATGATCCTGCGCCGCCACCCGCGTACCCTCCTCGGCACCACGAAGAACGGCAGCCTGATCCTGGCCACCATCGACGGACGGCAGCCCGGGATCACGATCGGGGCCAACTTCGTGGAGGCGGCCCAGTTCATGCGCTGGCTGGGCGCCACGCAGGCGATCAACCTGGACGGCGGCGGGTCGACGGCGATGGTGGTCGACGGCAAGCTGGTCAACCGGCCGTCGGACGGCGGCGAGCGCGCCGTCGGCGACGCCCTCCTGGTCCTGCCCCAGTAACCCTCACTTGGAAGGGGCCCGCGGCCGCGGGTCCCTTCCCACCGGCAGGCCGGCGTATGCCTTCACGGCCTTCATCGCCAGGTGCGAGGTCACCTGCGCCACCCCCGGCAGCCCGGACAACGCCTCGGAGTAGAACCGCTCGTACGCGGCCAGGTCCGCCACCGCCACCCGCAGCAGGAAATCGGGATCACCGAACAGCCGGTGCGCCTCCACGACCTCCGGCATCTCCGCCACCCGCCGCTCAAACTCCGCCACGGTGTCCTGGTCCTCGTACCGCATCACCACGGTCACGAACGCCTGGAACCCGCGCCCCACGGCGTCCCCGTCGAGCAGCGCCCGGTAGCCACGGATGACGCCGCTCTCCTCCAGTTGCCGCACCCGTCGCAGGCACGGCGACGGCGTCAGCCCCACCCGGTCGGCCAGCTCGCTGTTGCTGAGCCGCCCGTCCCGCTGCAGCTCTTGGAGGATCCTGCGGTCAATGGCGTCCATGGCGCAACATCCTGCCATTTTCTGCTTGCCCTCGGCATAAATCCACCATCGTGTGCCGGGCCGTCTTGGCTACCTTCGCAGCTGTGGACATCCCGCTTCTGCTGCTGTTCCTGGGCATGGATCTGCTGCTGGTCTGCACGCCCGGCCCGGACATGTTGTACATCGTGGCGCGCTCGCTCGGCCAGGGCCGCAGGACGGGCCTGACGGCGGTGGCCGGCATCTGCTGCGGTTACGCGGTGCACACCGTCCTCGCCGCCGCGGGGCTCGCCGCCGCACTGCGCGCCGTGCCCGCCGCCCTGCCGGTCATGCGCTACGCCGGGGCCGCGTACCTCGTCTTCCTCGCCGTCAGGACGCTGATGGCGCTGCGCCGCCGCGATGCCCCCGCGCTCGGCTCGCAGAGCGCCGAGCCAGCGGGCAGGGTGCTGCGGCAGAGCATGCTCACGGCGCTGCTCAACCCGAAGGGCCTGCTGCTGTACCTGTCGCTGATGCCGCAGTTCATCTCGACGGGGACCGGCGTCCCGCTGGGCGTGCAGCTCACCGCACTCGGCCTGCTGCACGTCGTCAACTGCGCCCTGCTGTACGGCCTGGTCGCGGCCGGCACCGCGCGGGCCGGTCGCGCCCTGACCGGCACCCCCAAGGCGGCGCGCCGGATCTCGGCGGTCTCGGGCACCCTGCTCCTCGTCGTCGCGGCCGCCACCCTCGGCGCGCATTGACGTCTCACGCCCGATCCCTCCAGTAGGCGAGCTGTGCCCTGGTGATCCGGGTGGCGGGGTGGTCGCGGCCGAGCACGTGCTCCCTGATGGGCAGCAGCGCCGCGTACTGGTCGCGGGCCCCCGCCGGATCCCCCGCCCGGCCGGTCCAGTAGGCCAGATTGGCGCGGGCGGTCAGCGTGTCGGGGTGCTCGGGGCCGGAGACGCGCTCACGCAGGGGCAGCAGTTCGAGGTAGGCATCCCTGGCCGCCGCCGCGTCACCCAGCTCACCGGTCCACCGCGCCAGCTCGTGCCTGATCGTCAGCGTGTCCGGGTGGTCGGGGCCGAGCACGCGCTCGCGTACGACGAGGAGCCGCGCGTACTGGTCGCGCGCCGTCCCGGCGTCGCCCGCCTGGCCGGCCCAGTAGGCCAGGTTGTGCCAGGTGGTCAGCGTGTCGGGATGGTGGAGCCCGAGGACGCGCTCGCGCGGGGGCAACAGGGCCGCGCACTGGTCCCTGGCCGCCGCCGGATCCCCCGCCCGGCCCGTCCAGTAGGCCAGGTTGTGCCGGGTGGTCAGCGTGTCGGGATGGTCGGGGCCCGAGGTCTGTACGCGGCGGAAGAGCAGCTCGGCGTACTGGTCGCGGGCCGAGTCGGCGTCACCCAGCTCGCCCGTCCACCGGGCCAGCTCGTGGCGGGTGGTCAGGGTCGAGGGGTGATCGGGGCCGAGGACGCGTTCGCGGATGGGCAGCAGTTCGGCGCAGTGGTCGCGGGCCGCCGCCGCGTCACCCGCCTCGCCGGTCCACTGCGCCAGGTTCGCGCGGGCGGTCAGGGTGTCGGGGTGGTCGCGGCCCTGGACCCGTTCCCTGATCGGGAGCAGTTCGGCGTAACGGTCGCGGGCTGTCGCCGCGTCGCCCAGCTCGCCCGTCCACCGGGCCAGCTCGTGCAGGATCGTCAGCGTGTCGGGATGGTCGGGGCCTGAGACTCGCTCACGTACGACGAGGAGGATCGCGTACTGGTCCTTGGCCGCCGCCGCGTCACCCAGCTCACCCGTCCACCGGGCCAGCTCATGCCGGTTGATCAGCGTGGAGGGGTGCTCGGGGCCCTGGACACGTTCGCGAATCGGCAACAACGCCGCGTACTGGTCGCGGGCCGCCACCGGGTCGCCCGCCTGGCCGGTCCACTGCGCCAGGTTCGCCTGCGTGATGAGCGTGTCAGGGTGCTCGGAACCGGACACGCGCCTGCGCACCGGGAGAAGCTCCGCGTACTGGTCGCGCGCGGCCACCGGGTCACCCGCCTTCCCGGTCCACTGGGCGAGGCTGTGCCTGGTGGTCAGCGTGTCGGGATGCTCGTGGCCGAGCACCCGCTCGTGGATCGGCAACAACGCCGCGTACTGGTCGCGGGCCGCCACCGCGTCGCCCGCCTCGCCGGTCCACTGCGCCAGGTTCGCCCGCATGGTGAGGGTGATGGGGTGCTCGGGGCCGAGCACGCCCTCGCGCTCGGGCAGCAGGGCCGCGTACTGCTCGCGCGCGGACACGGCGTTGCCCGCCTCCCCCGTCCATTGGGCCAGGTTCGCCCTGGCGGTGAGGGTGTCGGGATGGGTGGCGCCCTGCACGCGTACCCTGATCGGCACCAGTTCGGCGTACATCTCCCTGGCGGCGGAGGCGTTCCCCAGCTCACCCGTCCACCGCGCCAGCTCATGCCGGATCGTCAGCGTGTTGGGGTGCTCGGGCCCCTGCACCCGCTCACGGATCGGCAACAACGCCGCGTACTGGTCGCGGGCCGCCACCGCGTCACCCAGCTCGCCCGTCCACCGCGCCAGCTCGTGCATGACGGTCAAGGTGATCGGGTGCTCGTGACCCGCCTGCCGCATCCGGAGGGGCAGCAGCTCCGCGTACTGCCGCCGCGCCTCCGCCGCGTCCCCCAGCTCACCCGTCCAGCGGGCCAGCTCGTGCCTGGCCGTCAGCGTGGCCGGGTGCTCGGCCCCCAGCTTCCCCGTCAGAGCGTCGCAAATGTCCTGGAACAACGACCTGGCGGTACGGTAGTCGCCGCTCGCCCCCAGATACTGGGCCGTCTTGTCCATACCCGGAGAAAGCGGGCTGAGCGCGGCGAGGACATGCGGCAACAACTGGGCGTACCGGGGCCAGGCACCGGAATGGGCCGGATCGTCGGGCAGCACCGACTCCAGGAGCACGGCGGCGGCATCGCGCCAGCGCTGCTGCTCGTGCGGCGAGAGCCGATCGAGGGTGACCGCCTGGACCAGACGGTGCACCGACACCAGGCCACGCGCCGGATGCCCGATCAGGCTGTGCCCGCGCAACGCACCCACGGCGGCATTGATCGTGATCGTGTCGCTCGGCAACTCCTGCAGCACCGCCAGCGCGCTGAGCAGCGGACGGAAGTCACGCAGCAACCGCATCCGCGAGCTCGGGAACCGCCCATACGCCCGCTGCCGCCGCACGTCCGCCCCGAACAACTCGCGCGGACTACGCCGTTCGAGCTGCGACAGCAGCAGGTGATAGGGGATGGCCTCGTGGGAGTAGCAGGCCAGCACACGCAGCAGCGCGATCGCTCGCGGGCTCGTACGGGCCAGATTCTTGAACGCGAGCTGCCAGGTACTGGTGACCCGCTCGTCGTTCCCCCAAGCCTGCCCCTGGGCCAGCAGCTCGGCCCGCTGACCGTGCAGCAGCCCGAGGTAGTCCGCCAGATCCATGCCGGTCTCGGCCATGAAGGCCCCGGCCTGCTCCAACGCCAGCGGCAACGCCCCCAACTCGGCCGCCACGGCGGCGGCCGCCGCCTCGTCCGTCTGCCCCGACCGCGCCAGCACCAGCGCCACCGCCGGCTCCGGATCCAGCACCGGCAGCTCCAGCCCCTGCTCACGCGGCCAGTTCCCGGAACGGCTGGTGATCAGCACATGCCCCGGCCCCGCCGGAGGAAGAAAAGGGCGCAGCTTGTCAGCGTCCGGCGCGTTGTCAAAGATCAGCAACCAGGGTTCGGTACGGGCCGCCAGCGCGGCATGCACCTGATGAACAGGGTCGGCCGCGTCGCCCATCTCCCGTAACCCCAGCATCGCGGCCAGCCGGGCACAGGCGGCCGACAACACGGCCGGGGTCGCGGCGGGCAGTTGCCAGAGGAGTTCGTAGTCCCGCTGATGGCGGTGGGCGTACTCCAGGGCCAGGCTGGTCTTGCCTACGCCGCCCAGCCCGTACACGACGATCACGGCCGGCTCGGTACGGTCCGCGAGCAGCCGCCCCCGCAACTCCGCCACCGCCTCGTCCCTGCCTATCAGGCGGGGCGGGCGGGGCGGTAGCTGCACCGGCCGGGTGGGAACCGCAGGCCGGGCCGGCAACCGCACATCACCGACAACATCCACATGCCCCACGGTCACGGTGGAACTGTCCCCCGTCATCGCGACCCCAGGATTATCCCCCCCAACCGCAATGGAACGCTCCATCCCCGCACTCACACCTCCGCCTGCACTGGCACCTCCGCCTGCATTGGCACCCCCGCTCGCACTGGTGGCCCCGCCGCTCGCACTGTCAGCCCCACTTGCGCTGGTGGCCCCACTACTCTCACCGGCATCCCCACTTGCGCTGGTAGCGCCGCTACTCTCACCGGCATCCCCACTTGCGCTGGTGGCCCTGCTGCGCGCACCGGCATGCCTGCCCGCACCTTTGTCCGCGCCGACACCCCCGTTCGCATCTCGGCCCCCAAGGGGATCCCCGCTTCCACCTTCACCCCCACCGACATCCTCGCCCGCACTAACGCCCGCGCTCCCACCGGCATCGGCACCCGCGTCTGCGTCTGCGTCTGCGTCTGCGTCTGCGTCTGCGTCTGCGTCTGCGTCTGCGTCTGCGTCTGCGTCTGCGTCGGAACCACCTTCCCGCCCATCCTCTTCCGCCGCACCGACCGAGAGCTCTCCATCGACTCCACTCGCCGCGCTTTGGCCAGTTCCTTCAGCCACGGCAGGCTCGCCCGTCTGGCTGACACCCCCTCCAGGGGGCGCCGGATCGGCAGGCGACGCCCTCACTCCTGCGCGACGCCACAACATTGTCAGCACGCCTGCCATCAGCAGGCCGCCGACTCCCAGGCAGATGCTGACCAGACTGTCCTGCTCATCCAGCAGCATTAGCAATGTGCCGGGCATGCCCAACAAATCGAAGACATAGTCCGCCACTCCCATCGCAACCAATGTGAGCGAAACAGGCGTAAGCGTCCAAGCAAGAAAGCGGGCGCGCCGACGACGACGGCGCGCCGATTCGGATGTCTGGCCTGAGGAGGAGGAAGCCATCACGCTCTCCAGAGTGACTGCGTCAACTAAAAGGCGCCACCGGAACTCCGTCATGCCCGGTAAGCACCCCATACAACCCAGAACGCGATAGCCTCCCAGCCTGCCCGACACCGATGCCCCGAAAAAGCAACAAGGCCCCCAACGCACCCAGCGTCGAAGCCCTACCAATACGAAAACAAGGGGCCGGCCGATTGTGGGTGGGTGAGGGTTCCGTCCGGTTGGCGGAGCCCGGAGGTGGGCGCCGACGCCTGGAGCTGGGTGCCAGCGCCTGGGTGCCGACGCCTGGAGCTGGGTGTCGGCGCCTGGAAGCGTGCCGTGATTGCCAGGGCGCCGTGCCGCGTGCCGAGAGTCCAGGCTGGTTGCGGTGGTGGCGGCAGCCGCCTCGGCCCGAGGTTCCTGGGTTCCTGCTGATTGGCATGGCCTGGGTACGTGCTCAGATTCGGGTCCATGTGCGGAAACAGGGACTCCGCTTTTCCACTGACAGAATCTCCACGTGTTGAGCCCCACAGCCGGTAGGCGCCGGAAAGCCCGCACAACGAGAAAGGGCCCCGACGCGTCAGCGTCGAGGCCCTTCCCCTCATACAAAGATTGTCCGGCGGTGACCTACTCTCCCACACCCTCCCGAGTGCAGTACCATCGGCGCAGAGAAGCTTAACTTCCGGGTTCGGAATGTAACCG
>NZ_JBFAKB010000020.1:0-246446 GCF_040655495.1 Nonomuraea sp. NPDC050404 | reverse complement strand
ACTGGATATGGCGTCGACACCCAAATCCTTGCAGGTCAGGGGCACCTTTTCTCATGTTTCAGGAAGAGCCGACTCCCTCGGCTGAATACCCGAGGCCAGGTGCCTGCGCAGGAGCTTGATGACGCCCGCCTCGCCGGCCAGCCACGCGTACAGCGGCCCGTAGTCGACCGCCTCCTCCTGCGGCACCTCCCACAGTTCGTCGGTGTCCACGTCCACGTCGTCGAAGGACGCGGGGGCGTCGGGGGCGGGCAGCGCCGGCAGCAGGCGGCCGGCGGCGGCGCGGACGGCGGGGATGAGGTGGGCGCCCCGCTCGCCGCCGTTCCTGGCCAGCCAGGTCACCTTGACCGAGGCGGCCGTCTCGACCGGCAGGAAGTCGTCCTCGCAGGGCACCTCCATGAGCACCTCGCCGGCCAGTTCGGCGGGCAGCCGCTCCAGGATGCCGCAGATGGCGGGCACGGCGGTCTCGTCGCCGGCGATGAGCACGCAGCCCGTGCCGGCGGGCGGGTGGAACTCCAGGCCGCCGTGGCGCTCCCCGTAGCGGGAGTCCGGGCCGAACAGGGCGGCGACGTCACCGGGCCGCACGCCTTCCGCCCAGCGGGCGACCGGGCCGCCGTCCGGGTGCATGACCACGTCCACGTCCACCTCGGCGGCGTCGGGGCGGACGAGCCTGGCGGTGTAGGTACGCATCGGGTTGCGCTTGCCGGCGTCGAGCGCGCGCCACTTGGCGTACCAGTCGGTGCCGGTCGGCAGGTGGGCCAGGCCGTGGTCCGGGAGCGGGAGGATGAGCTTGAGCCGCTGGTCGAAGCCGTTGTCCGCGAACAGGTTCAGGTCGTCGCCGGTGAACGTCACCCGCAGGAAGGACGGGCTCAGCCGTTCGAGCCGGTCCACGCGGACGTCGAACATGCGAAAGGGCGCGGTCATCCCCGAGATCTCCAATCGATTAGGTGAGCCTAACCTAAACGATTGTGGTGATTTAGGCCAGTCTGCCGACCAAGGGTCACCTCGCCGTCGCGACAAGTGACCAAGGGCAGGTCGGGCCGGGTGGGGATGAAACTTTCATGGCTCATTGACAGCGGGAAAGCGCTTGCCTATGTTGTGGGCCGTTCGCTCACCACGTATGGCCGTACGTACGTGGACGAATGCTCGCTGGGGGACAGGCAGCAGGCCACACCGGACCTGCTCGGGCCAGCAAGGAGCGTGAATCGTGCGACACAGAATCAACGGCAGCGCGGCTGCCCTCATCGCCGGCGTAGTGGTCCTGGCCGGCACCACGATCGCCGGGGTGGCCGTGGCGTCCTCGGCGGCGGCCGCGCCCGCGCCCGGGGCGTACAGTGTGGTGAACAACGGCAGCGGCCTGTGCCTCACCGTGCCGGGGGCCGGCGCGTCGGACGGCGTGCAGCTCACGCAGACCGGCTGCGGCGGCTCCGGGCAGACCTGGAACCTGACGGCCAGCGGCGGCAACTACACGCTCAGGGCGGCGCACAGCGGCAAGTGCGCGGGCGTCAGGGACGCCAGCACCTCCGCGGGCAAGGCCGTGCAGCAGGAGAGCTGCACCGGCGCCTCCTCCCAGACCTGGACGCTGCCCGAGTCGGGCGCCACCCTCAGGGTCGTCAACTCCAACGGCGGCAAGTGTCTCAACATCAAGGACAACTCGACCGCCTCCGGCGGCCTGGTGCAGCAGAACTCCTGCGACTCGGTCGCGACCAAGCAGTGGCGCCTGCAACCGGCGGGAAGCAACCCGACCGACCCGCCCGACCCCACGGACCCGCCCACCTCGCCTCCTCCCGGCGGCAACCCGACCGGGCTCGTCGGCTGGGCCACCCAGGGCGGCGGCACCAGCGGCGGCGGCAACGCCTCGCCGACCACCGTCACCAGCGCTTCGGCCCTGACCAGCGCGCTGTCTGCGAGCGGCGCGGCGGTGATCCGGGTCTCCGGTACGATCTCCTGCTCCGGCATGCTCCGCGTGGCCTCCAACAAGACCGTGCTGGGCAACTCGGGCGCCACCATCGCGGGTTGCGGGTTCAACATCTCCGAGGCAGGCAACGTGATCGTGCGGAACCTGACCTTCCGCGGCTGGGGCGACGACGCGATCAACGTGCAGTACTCCACGCGCGTGTTCATCGACCACAACACCTTCAGCGACGGCAATGACGGCGCCGTGGACGTCAAGCGGGCCAGCGACTACGTGACCATCTCATGGAACAAGGTCACCAACCATGACAAGACCATGCTGCTCGGCCACGACGACGGCAACGGCGGCGAGGACCGGGGGCACCTGCGGGTGACGTACCACCACAACTGGTTCGACGGCACCAACCAGCGCCATCCGCGGGTGCGGTTCGGCAACCCGGTGCACGTCTACAACAACTTCTACGGCAACGTCGGCGGCTACGGCGTGGCCTCCACCGAGGGTGCGGGCGTGCTGGTCGAGGGCAACTACTTCGAGAACACCGAGGATCCCTTCCACCTCGGCGAGGGTGACTCGGGGCCGGGCACCCTGGTCGCGCGCAACAACCACTTCGTCAATTCCGGCAGTGGGCAGAGCGGCGGCGGCGTGGGCTCCATCCCCTACTCCTACTCGCTCGACGGCGCCTCCAGCGTCAAGTCGATCGTGACCGCCGGCGCGGGCGCCGGGCGGATCTCCGTCTGACCACGTTTCCCTCCTCCCCCTCGGCCCCTCCGGCGACCCGCCCGCCGGAGGGGCCTTTCCCGTCCGCCGGAGGAGTGTCTGCCGGAGCAGCGTCCGTCGGAGCAGCGTCCGTCGGAGCAGCGTCCGTCGGAGCAGCGTCCGCCGGAGGGCTTTCCCCGAGCGGGGGCTCGGCGTGCGGGTGTGAGATCGGGGGCGATAGCGTCGGAATGCTGACGTTTCGACAGGTGCCGGGCCGCCGGTCCGGGGCCTGTCTCCCCCCGAGATAGGAGCCCGACTTGTCTCCCGTGATCCTCTCAGCGGCGGGCGCCGCGCTGGTGCTCGACGACACCGGCCCAGGACTGCCGCGGGTGCGGCACTTCGGCGCCGCTCTCGGCCCCGTCTCCGGCCCCGACCTGCTGCCCGTGCTGGACTCGGCGGCCCCGCCGCTGCTGCCGGCCCAGGGCGACGCCTGGTACGGCCGGCCCGGCCTGTCCGGTGGCAGGGACGGTGAGCACTGGCCGGTCCGGTGGAGTGTGCGGGACGTGGAGGTGGAGGCCGAGCCCGGCTCCGGCGGCACGGTGACCATCACGGCCGCCGACGCCAGAGCTGGCCTGGAGCTGGTGAGCGAGCTGATCATGGACGGCGGCGGCCTGGTGCGCATGCGGCACACCCTGAGGAACACCGCCGCGTCGCCGTACCGGGTGGCGGGTCTGGTGTGTGTGCTGCCGGTGCCGGATCGCGCCGGTGAGCTGCTGGACTTCACCGGCCGGTGGGCGCTGGAGAAGGTGCCGCAGCGCAGGGCGTTCGGGCAGGGGGTGTGGTCCAGGGAGAACCGGCGGGGCCGCACCGGGCACGACGGCACCGGGCTGCTGGTGGCGGGGACCGAGGGGTTCGGGTTCCGCGGGGGTGAGGTGTGGGCGGTGCACGCGGGCTGGAGCGGCAATCACGTGCACTACGCCGAGCGGCTGGCCGAGGGCGTGGCGCTGCTGGGCGCGGGCGAGGTGCTCGAACCCGGCGAGGTGGTGCTGGCCGAGGGGGAGAGTTATGGCACGCCGTGGGCGTACTTCGCCTGGTCGGGCGCCGGGCTGGACGACGCGAGCGCGCGGCTGCACGGCCACCTGCGGGAGCGGGCGCTGCCGGTGCGGCCCGTCACGCTGAACAACTGGGAGGCCACGTACTTCGACCACGGCCTCGACCGGCTGCTGGAGCTGGCCGAGCGGGCCGCGGCGGCCGGGATCGAGCGGTTCGTGCTGGACGACGGCTGGTTCCGGCACCGCCGCCACGACCGGGCCGGGCTGGGCGACTGGTACGTCGACGAGGGCGTGTGGCCGGAGGGCCTGCGCCCGCTGGCCGACCGGGTACGCAAGCTGGGCATGCAGTTCGGCCTGTGGTTCGAGCCGGAGATGGTCAACCCCGACTCCGACCTGGCCCGCGCGCACCCCGACTGGATCCTGGGCCGGGCCGAGCGCATGCCGCCGCCGCAGCGCAACCAGCAGGTGCTCGACCTGGCCAGGCCGGAGGCGTACGCGTACCTGCTGGAAAGGCTGGACACGCTGGTCGGCGAGTACGCGCTCGACTACATCAAGTGGGACCACAACCGCGACATCGCCGAGCCGGTGCACGACGGCGTGCCCGGCGTGCACGCGCAGACCCTGGCCACCTACCGGCTGCTGGACGAGTTGCGCGCCCGTCATCCCGGGCTGGAGATCGAGTCGTGCTCGTCGGGCGGGGCGCGCATCGACTACGGCATCCTGGCCCGCACCGACCGGGTGTGGACCTCCGACTGCAACGACGCGCTGGACCGGCAGTCGATCCAGCGCTGGACGGGGCTGCTGGTGCCGCCGGACCGGCTGGGCTGCCACGTCGGCGCGCCGCGCGACCACAGCACGGGCCGGAGCCTGCCGCTGGCTTTCAGGGCCGCCACCGCGCTGTTCGGGCACATGGGCGTGGAATGGGATCTGACCTCGGCGAGCCAGGAGGAGCTGGCGGAGCTGGGCACCTGGATCGCGCTGCACAAGCGGCTGCGGCCGGTGCTGCACGCCGGGCGGGTCGTGCACGCCGACCACCCGGACCCGTCGGCGCTGCTGCACGGGGTGGTGCTGCCGGAGCGCGCGGTGTACGGCTACGTGCAGCTCACCTCGCGGCCGAGCATCGCGCCGGGGCCGCTGCGGCTGCCCGGCCTCGACCCCGCCGCCGTGTACGAGGTGCGCGTCGCCGGGCCCGTGCCCCGCGGGGCGCGGATGCCGAAGTGGGCCGACGCCCCGGTGCGGCTGTCCGGTGCGGCGCTGGGCGAGCTGGGGCTGCCCGCCCCGACGCTGCAGCCGACGTCCGCGCTGATCGTGGAGCTCGAAAGGGTCCAACCTAACCCGGGCAAAGGCCCGGCGGTCAGCTGAGGTCCAAATCAGAGCCGCCGAAACGGTCGCGCAGGAAGCGGCCCTGGTCGCGCAGCGCCTGCTCGTCGCCCCGGTGGATCGCCTCGGCGACCTTGCCCATCTGGGCGTCGAGCAGCGCGAGCTGGGCCAGCAGCTCCTCGTGGGCGCTGCGCTCGCGACCGGCCCGCCGGGTCAGGGCGTAGCCGCGGGGCAGGTTCGCGTACGCCTCCAGGCTGGCGGGCAGGTAGCTGCGGATGGTCTGGGAGAGCACGTGGAGCTGGTCGGGGGAGGCGGTGAGCTGTTCGGCCCTGGCCAGCACGCCGCCGATGACCTCGGCCAGGGCGTGCACGGCGGCGTGCACGTCCTCGGGGAAGCGCCGGTCGAGGCGGGCCAGCAGGCCGTCCAGGTCGGCGCGCAGGGCCCGGGTCTCCACCTCGGCGTGGGAGATCGTCAGCCGGACGCGGTCGGGCGGGGCGAGCAGCGCGCCGACCCCGTACAGCGCGATCACCACCACCGGCCAGAACGCGCCCGTCAGGCCCAGGAAGTGGCCGAGCAGGCCGAGCAGCGCCAGGCAGGAGCCGACGATGTTCCTGGTGGAGCCCAGGTAGCGCAGGGCCCGCTCACTGATAGCCACGGATCTCCTTGAAGGCGCCCGTCAGCGAGGTCGTACGGGCGTCGAACACCGCGCCGCCGGTCAGGTCGGCCACCCGGCGCATCTCCTCGGCGTCGCTCTCCCCGAACAGCACCACGAACGTCGGCGTGCGGCGCTGCTCGTCCGGCAGGGCCCGGTAGCGGGCCTCGAAGGCGGAGTAGTCGGAGCCGTTGGCGTTCTCGCCGTCGGTCATGAGCACGATCGAGGAGTAGTGGCCGGGCGCGACCGGCCGGTCGTAGGCGGCCGCGAGGCTGTCGTAGATCGCGGTGCCGCCGTTCGCGCCCAGCCCTTCGGCGAACTGCCTGATCTGGGTGAGCACGGCTTCGGGGGCGCGTTCGGGGACGGTGAACTCGACCGGCTGCCCCGGCGTGCCGTTGAACGGGATCATCGTCACCGACTCGCGGTTGCTGAACCGGGTGAACGCGCCGGAGACGGACCCGTCGGCGCCGGTCAGCGCGACCAGGGCCTGGCGCAGCGCGGAGATCCTGTCGCCCTTCATGGAGCCGGAGGTGTCCAGCACGAACCTGGTCTCCGGCGGGACGCGCACCTGGTTGAGGTAGGTGGCGATCAGCTCGTCGGCCGTGCTGCGCCGGTTGGGGAAGGGCAGCTCGATGAGCTGGGCCTGGCCGAAGCGCGGGTCGAGGGGCACGTTGCCGGCGATCGGCCGGCGGTGGCTGCCGGTCATGATCTCCTTCTGTACGGCCGGGGTGCGCAGCCAGGCGGTGAGCTTGCCGTACAGGGTCTTCTTGGCCTCGGGCGCGGAGGCCAGCAGGGTGAGCGGGTAGTCGGCGCTGACCACGCCGTCGCCCGGGTAGATGAGCTTGAGCGGTTGGCGGGAGCCGAGCAGCACCGACTCGTAGTTGACCATGCCGTCCACGCGCGGGTCGCGGGTGTAGGCGTCGGCCAGCCAGCCCGACGAGCCGGCCGTCAGCCGCTGCGCGGAGAAGAACTCCTTGAGCCGGGGCGTCACGGTGGCGACCTGCTCGGCGCTGAGCGCGCCGTCGGCGTCCGACAGCGCGGCGGCGACCCCGACCAGAGCGGAGAAGCCCGAGTTGGAGGAGGCGGGGTTGGTCATGCCGAAGCTGAACCTGCCGTCCTTCGCCGCCGCCGCGATCTCGCCCCACGTGGGCTGCTTGGCGTCCCAGCCGAGCTCGCTCGCCTTGGCGGGCTTCAGGCCCAGGACGACCGGCGAGACCATGGTCTTGGTCTGGGTGGACAGCTTGGCCTGGGCGCCGTCGATCAGGGACAGGTAGCGGTTGGAGGAGAACCAGATGGCGTCCAGCCGGCCGTCGGCGCGGCCGCTCGCGACCTGCTCGGCGCCGTCGAGCGTGCCGGTGTAGGTCAGCTTCACCTGTACGCCGGCCTCGCTCTCGGCTCGCTTGAGCAGCGGCTCCAGGTCCTTGACCTCGCTGCCGGCCAGGATGCGCAGGACATCGGGGCCGTCGGTGGTCTCCTCCGTCCCGCCGCCGCAGGCGGCCGTCAGGAGCAGGGCGGGCAGGAGCGCGGCGGCGAGCCAGCTGCGGCGGCGCGAGGTGGGCGTGAGCCCGGTCGTGCCGGTCATGAGCCGGACTCCTGTGCCCGCTCCAGGTAGGTCCTGGCGTGCTCCAGCTCCGACGACAGGCTGTCCACCGTGACCGCCATGTTGTCCACGGCCTGGGCGCGGAAGGAGTCGATCAGGTCCATGGTGGCGTAGACGTTGTCGAACGCCTGGCGCAGCGTGTCCAGGTCCACGGTCGTCGAGGCGGCCTGGTTCTGGATCGCTCCCGCCTGCGTGCGCAGCATCTCGCTGGTGGCCAGGATGAGGTCGCCGGTCGTCGCGTTCAGCGCGGTGATCTGGTCGAGCACGAGCTTCTGGTTGGCCAGCGCCTGCGCGACCGTCACCGCCGTGCGCAGCGCCGCGACCGTCGTGGTGGTGGCCCGGTCCACGCCCTTGCTGAGCTCCAGGTTGTTCTTGCGCACCAGGTCCAGGGCCAGGTAGCCCTGCGCGGAGACGGCGAGCTGGGTGAGCAGGTCCTGGTGTTTCTGGCGTACGGCGAACAGCGCGTCGGAGCGCAGCGCCGTGGCCTGCTCCTCGGTGGCCAGCGCGATGCGCTCCTCCAGGGCCGCGTCCATCGCCTGGGCCATCACCGCGTACTCCTGCAGCCGCTTCATGGCCTCCCACAGGTTCGTCTTCTCGCCCTCGATGGCGGCGTTGTCGCGCAGCAGCTCGTCCTGGCCGGACTTCAGCGCGCGGATGATGTCGTCGAGGTGCTTCTGCGCGGAGTGGAACTTGGCGAAGTAGTCACGCAGCCGGTCACCGAAGGGAATGAGCCCCAGCAGCTTGCGCGGCCCGCTCGCGGCCTGCTTGGGATCCAGGTCCACGACGGTACGGCGCAGCGCGACCAGGTCGCCCGCCACCTTGGCCTGGGCGTCGGCGCCCTCGCCCTTGGCCGCGCTGAGGGCGGCGACCGGGCGCTTGAGCATGCGGTTGGCCACCTGCGAGGCGGACCTGATCTCGGTGTCGCCCATCGAGGAGATGTCGTGCACCTTGCGGGAGAATTCCGGCGAGCGCGGGTCGATGCCCGTCAGCTCGCCGGCGAAATCGCGCGCCTTGGCGGTCAGCTCGGCCGTGCGCTCGCCGGACATCGGCAGCATGGTGGCGGCTGTCTCGGCCGGGACCGGGGTGACCGGTTCGGGCGGCGTGAGCACCAGATCGGACACGTACAAGATCTCCTTGCTAGGGTCTGGCGGAGTCGATGGTGGTGATGAGCCGGTCCAGCCGCTCGTAGGTGGGCGGCTCGACGACGTCGACCAGCTCCTTGGCGGCCGGCGCCCCGGTCTTGGCGACCTGGTCGGCGAACGGGCGCGGGTCGGTGGTGCGGAAGCCGTACCGGGCGGCCAGGGACTGCAGCTCCGGATCCTTGGTGAGCAGCTCGCCGACGCGGCCGCCGCCGGCCGACAGGGGCACCAGGGTGTGCTTGCTGAGCACGGTGGGCGAGGGGTAGACCAGCCGCATGTCAGGCTTGATCAGGCCGTCGCCGGCGAAGACGCGGGCGAGGTACTGCGCCTCGTACACGACCAGCATCGGCGTCTTGCCCGCGCCCAGCGCGAGGTAGTCGTCGAAGGAGGCCTCGCTGGTGGACTCGGAGAAGCCCTGGTCGAGTACGGCCGGCCCGACGACGGGCGCGATCTTCGCGATCTGCGCGTCGGAGGTGATGACGTTCTCGCCGTTGGCCACGTAACCGATCGCGGACAGGTACATGGCGGCGGAGTTGGACGTACGGATATCGGTCGTCGTAAGCAGCACCCGCTTACGTGCCTGATATGCCGAATTGTCCGGAATTTCGTCCCAGCGTGTGCCCTTGGCTACTAGGTCGAGATATTTCTTGATGTCTAGGATTTGGTGGCCTTTGCCGGAATCGCGAAGAATGCCGGATTTTGTGAGCAGGGCCGCGATCGGCTCGAACGTGGCCACCGCCATCGGCGAGTAGAACGGCGAGTACGTGGTCGTGGCCTTGCGGTCGCTCTTGATCCGTTCGGCGGCCGGAACGCTGGAGGGGAAGGCGAAGGCGTACCGGCTCAGGTCCACGTCGGTGACGATCTGCCGGGATCCGGCCGTGTCCACCTCGACGCTCAGCCCGTGCTTGGCGAAGGCCGCCTTGACCTTGGGGTCGTCGAAGAAGGGCTTCTTCTCCGACCCGATGACACCCCGCACCGCGACCATCTCCGGCCGCTCGTCACCCCGGTTCCCGATGACGATCGCGACCACTGCCACCCCCGCCAGAACCGCCGCCAGAATGACGCCGATCCACCGCTTCATCGAACCCCTTTTCCTGAATTAACCCCCATGACAGGGATTATGGGATCGGGATTGCGGGGCCTGGGCCGGTGAAAGATGACCGTACGGCAGAATTCACGCGCCGTTCACGATAAGCGCATTCAAGTTACGGCACGGGGGCGCGGGAACGGTGTTGCGCGGCAACAAGCGCGCTGGGGGAGGGGCGGCCGGTCAGGGGATGACGTCGGCGACGATCGTCGTGCCGGCCTTGCGACATGAGGTGAGCCTGCCGGAGCGCATGGTCTCGGCGGCGGTGTTACTGGCGCACTCCCAGCCGGACACGGTGGCGATCCCGGCGGTGCCCTGCTTGGCGGTCTGCGGGCGGTAGTAGGCGCGCAGGACGCGCACCGCCTCCTTGCAGTCGGCCCGGCCCCGGTGCACCGCGACGGCCGCCAGGGAGCCGTCCGCCGCCTTGACCTGCCCGCACACGGTTTTGGGCCCGGCGAGCGCCGGACGGCTCGGCGACTCCCGCGCCGACGGCTCCAGCGTGCGGGCCGTGGCCGGCGGCTCAACCGTGGCCGATGGCTCGGCGCTGGCCGGCGGCTCGGCAGTGGCGGTGGCGGTGGCGGTGGTCGGCTGAGGCGCGGGTGACGCGGCGGCCGAGGGAGCGGCGGACGGCGGCGCCGAGGGACCACACGCGGCCAGGCAGAACAAGATCGGAACACAGACGGCGACGCTGACACGCACGGGAAAGGCAACTCCGGAACTCGGCTTCAGGACCGAGGCAGTCTCTCACGGCACCGCGACGTGCCACGCCACCAGGCCACCCGCCATGGCCGGGGCAGGCGGCGGGGCATCCAGGGGCGCCCCGACTCAACCGCGTGGCGGCCTGGCGGTCACGGTCTCATGGCGCCGACTCAGCCGCGCGGCGGGCCTGGCGGTCACGGTCTCATGGCGCCGATTCAGCCGCGTGGCGGCCCTGCGGTCACGGTCTCGCGGGCGTCTCGTACGCCGCCGCGCCACCACCCCATGGCCTCCACCCACCAGGTCATGCCCGCCGCCACGTACCCATCGACCAGGCCGTCGGCGGCGCGCCCCTCCAGCGCGATGTCGAACCCGTCCAGCGAGCCCCTCTCCTCACCCAGGAAGTCCACCACCCGGGCGAACTCGTCAACAGGAACCGGCCGTTCCTGCCCATAGTCCTGGAAGGTGGGCATGGCCCCGTCCCACCGGGCGGCCCGCCGGAACCCTGCCCGGGTCGGCCACCGCCCCGGGCACCAGATCGGGATCCGCGGCCGCTGCGCGGGCACGGGCGGCAACCGCTCCCACAGCCGGGTCAGCTCCTCCAGGCCACGATCCAGCTTGGCCGCGCGAACCTTCAGATCGGGGTCCTCGCCGAAGTCGGTGTACTCCTCGTCCATCGACCCGAGCCCCGCGCCGAACACCAGCCGCCCGCCGGACAGCCGGTCCAGCGTGGCGCTCTCCTTGGCCACCATCTGCACCCGGCGCCGCGGCAGGGCCGCCATCAGCACACCGAGCCTGATCCGCCGCGTACGGGCGGCGATCGCCGACAACACCACCGTCGGGCTGGCCACCGGCCAGTCACGATCGTGATAGAGCAGGTGGTCCCACAGATAGACCCCGTCCCAGCCGTGCTCCTCGGCCGCGACGGCCAGCTCGACCAGCACCTCAGGGTCCCCGAACTCACCTACGTTCGGCAGCCCGACGGCATAGTGCACCATGGGCCCCACCCTACGCTCCCGCCCCGACAGGAGCGGGGACGGGAGCGGGATGAGATCAGCGGTAGCCCTTGGCGAGCACCTCCCGCGTCTCACGGGTGATCTGCTCGGCCTGCTCCGGCGCCAGCGCGACGCGCGGCGGACGGCAGGCGCCGCCCTTGCGCCCGGCCAGGTCCATCGACAACTTGATCGACTGCACGAACACGGTCTTGGAGTCCCACCGCAGCAGCGGGTGCAGGTCGCGGTAGAGGGGCAG
Organism: Nonomuraea sp. NPDC050404; assembly: GCF_040655495.1. Taxonomy (NCBI): domain Bacteria; kingdom Bacillati; phylum Actinomycetota; class Actinomycetes; order Streptosporangiales; family Streptosporangiaceae; genus Nonomuraea; species Nonomuraea sp. NPDC050404. The sequence continues at coordinate 235,041 of NZ_JBFAKB010000020.1, read as the reverse complement.
CGCCTTGGCCACGTCCCCGGCCACGGCCAGGCGGTAGAGCTCGACCGTGGCTTGCGGGATCATGTTCGGGTACCCGGCGATCCAGCCCACCGCACCGGCGATGCCCAGCTCCAGCAGCACGTCGTCCGAACCCACCAGCAGGTCGAGGCCCGGCGCGTGCTCGGCGATCTCGTACGCCCTGCGCACGTCCCCGCTGAACTCCTTCACCCCGACGATCAGCCCCTCGGCGTGCAGCTCGGCCAGCAGTTCGGGCGTCAGGTCCACCTTGGTGTCGATCGGGTTGTTGTAGGCCACGACCGGCAGCCCGGCCTTGGCGACCTCGCGGAAGTGGCCGACGACGGCCTCGCGGTCGGCCCGGTAGGAGTTTGGCGGCAGCAGCAGCACCGACGCGGCGCCCGCCTCGGCCGCCTGCTCGGCCCACCGCCGCGACTCGGCGGCCCCGTAGGCGGCCACGCCGGGCATGACGTGGAAACCGTCGGGCGCGGCCTCGACCGCGGTGCGCACCACGCGGGCGCGCTCCTCGTCGGTCAGTGTCTGGTACTCCCCGAGCGAGCCGTTGGGGCAGACGCCGTCACAGCCGCCCTCGGCCAGGAACCGTACGTGCTCGGCGTAGGCGTCGTAGTCCACGGACAGGTCGTCGTGGAAGGGCAGCGCGGTCGCGACGTGCACGCCGTGCCAGACGGGGATGGTCATACGTTCTTCTTCTCCTTGGTCCAGTTCTCCAGCCCGCCGGCGTCCATGGGCAGCGCGGCCGAGAGGTTCTCCGCGCCGTCCGCCGTCACCAGCAGGTCGTCTTCGATGCGCACGCCGATGCCGCGCAGTTCCGGCGGCACCGTGCGGTCGTGCGCGTGGAAGTACAGTCCGGGCTCGACGGTGAGCACCATGCCCGGTGTCATCCGCGCGCCCTGGTAGGCCTCGGGCCTGGACTGCGCGCAGTCGTGCACGTCCAGGCCCAGGTGGTGGCCGATGCCGCAGATCAGGTAGCGGCGGTGGTGCTGACCGGCGTCCGACAGGGCCTCGTCCACCGACACCGGCAGCAGCCCCCAGTCGTGCAGGCCGCGGGCGATGACCTCCATGGCCGCGTGGTGGAAGGCGGTGAACGGGCGGCCCGGCGTCACCTGCGCCAGCCCGGCCCGGTGGGCGCGCTCGACCAGGTCGTGCACCTGCCGCTGGGCAGGGCTGAACGCGCCGGAGACGGGGAAGGTGCGGGTGACGTCGGCGGTGTAGTGGGAGCGGGTCTCCACGCCCATGTCGAGCAGCAGCACCTCCTCCTCCAGGACCGGGCCGTCGCAGCGCACCCAGTGCAGGGTGGGGGCGTGCGGGCCGCTGCCCACGATGGAGGCGTAGCCGGGGCCGTTGCCGTGCGTCCTGGCGTACCGGTCGAAGGTGCCCTGCAGCCAGCGCTCGCCCCCGCCCGCCACGGCGGCGGGGAGTTCGGCCAGTACGGCGGCGAAGCCCTCGACCGTGCGGTCCACGGCCTCGCGCAGCTGCGCGACCTCCCACTCGTCCTTGATCATGCGCAGTTCGGCGAGCACCCGGCGCACGTCGTCGGCGGGCGCGCCGGGGTCGGTGAAGTCCGCCAGCGGCAGCACCTCGACGCCGAGCGCGGCCGACCATTCGGCCAGGGACGGCGACGGGCCCACCCACAACTCGCCGTAGGCGGCGTCGGCGAAGAAGCCGGTCTCGCCGGGGCGGGCGGGCGGCGGCAGGTAGACGGTGGCCGCGCCGTCCCGTACGACCGCGACGGCCTTCTCCACCGCGCAGCCGGTCAGCCAGTAGAAGTCGCTGTCGACCCGGAAGTCGTAGGCGGTGTCGTTGCTGCGGACCGGGGCCTGACCGGCCGACACCACGACCGTGCGGCCGGGCAGGGCCTCGGCCAGGCGGGCGCGGTGGGCGGCGGCCGCGGCGGCGGCGCCCGGCACCAGTTGGGGCTCGCGGGCGGGGGAGTCCCAGCCCTGGGCGATGTAGTCGTTGAACGCGGGGATCTCCGCGAGTCTGGGCAGCTTGCCGTCACTCATCGGCGATGCCTCCTCCGGTGTCGCGTACGAGCTTGGTCAGGCGGGCGAAGACGCGGTCGTCGCCGATGCCGTCGTGCTCGTACTCGTTGGTGACCCAGGCCTGGGTGTTGCCGACCCTGGCGGCGGTGTCCAGTTGCAGGCCCGAGTCGACGTACATGTCGTCGAAGTAGACGGCGGCGGCGACCGGTACCTCGTTGGCGGCCAGCCGGTCGGTGTCGTACAGGGGCGGCCAGTCCGTCCGCTGCGCGAGCAGGTCCACGGCGGCGCGGAAGGGGCGCAGCGCGCGGATCTCCTCGAACATCCAGGGATAGATCATCTCCCCGGTGAACAGCAGCGGCCTGGCGTCCTCGGCGAACGCCGGATGCGCGGCGCGCTCGCGCTGCGCCGCCCACGCGGTCGCGCCGGGCCCGCAGCCGTAGATGCTCTCCTGCAGCGCGGCGAACAGCGGGTTGTCGGCGTAGGAGGAGCGGGCCAGCACCTGGTGCAGGAACGTCTCAGGCAGCCCTTCGGACTCGTCCAGCAGCCAGTGCATGCGCTCGTAGCCGGGCTTCATGCCGAAGTCGATGCCCAGTGACTGCAGCCGGCGCACGGTGAGCGTGTCGCCGTCGGGCAGCAGCACGTCGCCCCCGGCCAGCCGGTCGGCCAGCCGCGCGGTCGTCTCCTCGTGGTGCGGGTAGCGGCGGTAGAACTCGGCGTTCTTGGCCGCGACCCTGGGGTAGGTGCGCCGGTAGACCTCGGCGGCGTCGGGGTCGAGCGCGGGCAGGCCGCCGGTCACGTAGCAGGCGCTGAGCCCTTCGGGGGCGTTCGACAGGTACGTCAGCGTCAGGAAGCCGCCGTAGCTCTGCCCGAGCGTGGACCAGCGCCGGCCGCCGAACACGGTCTTGCGCAGGTGCTCGGCGTCGGCCACGATCGAGTCCGCCCGGAAGCGCGCCAGGTATTCCGCGCCCTCCTCCGCGCCGAGCGCGCTCATCACCCCGCCGTCGATGCGTGAGCTGCGGCCGGTGCCGCGCTGGTCGAGCAGGATCACCCGGTACTTCTCCAGCGCCTGCCCCAGCCAGCCCGAGGTGCCGGTCGGGCGCGGCCCCTTGCCGCCGGGGCCGCCCTGAAGGTAGAGCAGGCACGGCAGGTCCTCGCCGTCGCGGGCCGGATCCACCAGCTCGCGGGCGAACACCGTGATCGTCTCTCCGGGGCGGGACCAGTCGAGCGGCACCCGTTCGGCGTGGTCGCGCACCCGCATGCCGGGGATCGTGTACGTCGCGGTGATCAAGAGTTCTCCCTCCTGCGGCGGTCCCACTCGGGGTTGATGCGCGGGATGGCCGCCAGCAGCGTGCGCGTGTACTCCTCCTGCGGGTCGCCGAACACCTGCTCCGTGGTGCCCTGTTCGACGATCCGGCCCTTGCTCATGACCGCGACCCGCTGCGCGATCTGCCGTACCACGGCCAGGTCGTGGGCGATGAACACGTAGCTGAAGCCGCTCTCGCGCTGCAGCCGCCGCAGCAGCTCGATGATCTGCGCCTGCACCGACACGTCCAGCGCCGAGACCGCCTCGTCGCAGATCACCAGCCGGGGGTTGACGGCCAGCGCGCGGGCGATGCCGATGCGCTGGGCCTGGCCGCCGGAGAACTGCGAGGGGTAGCGCAGTGAGTGGTCGGGGTTGAGCCCGACCCGCTCCATCAGCTCCTTGGCGTGCGCCCGCTTGCCGCCCTTGGGGGCGATGCCCTGGTAGAGCAGCGGCGCCATGAGGATGCGCTCCACGGTGTGGCGGGGGTTGAGCGAGGAGAACGGGTCCTGGAAGACGACCTGCACGTTGGAGCGGAACCTGGCCAGCTCCGCGCCCTTGGCGTGCGTGACGTCCGTGCCCTCGAACTCCAGCGTGCCCTCGGTCGGGTCCATCAGCTTGGCGATCATGCGGGCGGTGGTGGACTTGCCGCTGCCGGACTCGCCGACCACGGCCAGCGTCTCGCCCAGCCGTACCTCGAAGCTCGCCTGGTCCACCGCCGTGAACTCGGCCTTGGCGCCCAGCGGTCCGCGCGCGACGAACCGCTTGGTCAGGTTCCGCGCCCGCAAAAGGGTCACGAGGTCACCTCCCCGTCCACGTGGTCGTCGATGCGCGGGATGCTCTCCAGGAGCATCCGGGTGTAGTCGTGGCGGGGCTCGGCGAAGACCTGCTCGGCGGTGCCGTACTCGACCTGTTCGCCGCGCCGCATCACCAGCACGCGGGTCGCGATCGAGCTGATCACGGCCAGGTCGTGGGTGATGAACACCATGCCGGTGCCGCTCTGCCGCCGCAGGTCGGCCAGCAGGCGCAGGATCTGCGCCTGCACGGTCACGTCCAGCGCCGTGGTCGGCTCGTCGGCGATCAGCAGCGCGGGCTCGCACACCAGCGCCATCGCGATCATGACGCGCTGTCGCTGCCCGCCGGAGAACTGGTGCGGGTAGTAGTCCACCCGCCGCTCCGGCTCCGGCAGGCCCACCTGGGTCAGGGCCTCGATCGCGACCTTGCGCGCCGCCTTGCGGGAGGCGTCGCGGTGCGCGCGGTACATCTCCTCGATCTGCAGGCCCACCGTGTAGTACGGGTTCAGCGACGACAGCGGATCCTGGAAGATCATCGACATTCTCTCGCCGCGCAGCCCGCGCAACTCCCGGTCCGGCCGGCCGAGCAGTTCGGCGCCGTCCAGCCGGATGCTGCCGGTGGTCCTGGCGCCCTTGGGCAGCAGTCCCATGATCGCCAGGCTGGTCATCGACTTTCCGGAGCCCGACTCGCCGACGATGCCGACCGTCTCGTCCCCGCCTACCGTGAACGACACGTTCTTGACCACGTCCACCGGGCCGCGCGTGGTCGGGAAGGTGACGGTGAGGTTGTCCACCTCCAGCAGTTCGCTCATCGGGCCGTGATCCTCACTCTCGGGTCCAGCCTCGTGTAGACGAGGTCCACCACCACGTTCCCGACCACCACGAAGAACGCGGCCAGCAGGGTCACCGCCATGATGACCGGCTGGTCGTTCTTGGCGATGGCGTCGGCGGCCATCTTGCCCACGCCGTTCAGCCCGAACACCGTCTCGGTGATCAGCGCGCCGCCGAGCAGGCCGGCGAAGTCCATGCCGAAGATCGTCGCGATCGGCGTCAGCGCCGGCCGCAGCGCGTGCCTGCGCATGGTCAGGGCCGGGCTCAGGCCCTTGGACCTGGCCGTGCGCATGAAGTTCTCGGCCAGCGTGTCGATGACGTTGGCGCGGGTGAGCCGGGCGTACAGGCAGGCGTAGCCGGTGGCCAGCACCAGCCACGGCATCAGGTACGACTGGAACCACACCACCGGGTCGTCGGAGAACGCCACGGCCTGCGGGAACGGCAGCACCTGCAACTGCACCACGAGCACGTACTGCAGGGCCAGGGCCAGCACGTAGTTGGGGATGCTGGAGCCGCCGAGCGCCAGCCCCATCGCCGTGCGGTCCCACCAGGTGCCCTCCTTGACCGCGCTGAGCAGCCCGGCGGCGATCCCGATGAGCAGCCACAACACCGCCGCGCCGATCGCGACCGTCGCGCTGATCGGCAGCCGCTCCACCACCATGTCCATCACGGACTGGTTGGTCTGGAAGCTGTAGCCCAGGCACGGCGCGGCGCAGTGCACGAGGTTCGCGCCCTCGCCGTAGTCGCGCCCGGCGAAGATGCCGCCGAGGAAGCCGAAGAACTGGGTCAGGAACGGCAGGTTGAGCCCCAGCACGTCGCGGATCTGGTCGATGCGCTCCGGCGTGCACGTCTTGCCGCAGATCATCACCGCCGGGTCCGGCTGCAGGGTGAAGAACAGGACGAACGTGAACAGGCACACCAGGAACAGGACCACCACGACGCCGGCCAGGCGGCCGATCACGTAACGCGCCATCAGGACGCCTCCCCCGCGTCGAAGGCGGCCCGGATCCGGTCGCCGAGCACGGTCAGCGACAGCACCGTGAGGAACAGGAACGCGCCGGGGATCACGAAGTACATCGGGTCGACGGCGTACCAGCCGACCGAACTGGCGATCATCTGACCCCACGACGGGGTGGGCGGCGTGACGCCGACCCCCAGGAACGACAGCCCCGCCTCGGTCCCGACGTAGCCGGGCACGGCGAGGGTGACCATCACGATCAGCGAGCTGCGCAGGTTCGGCAGGATCTCCTTGAACACCAGCGCCCCCGTGGAGGCGCCAGAGGCCCGCGCGGCCTCCACGAACTCCCTGTTCACCAGCGTGAGCGTCTGCCCGCGCACCACCCGCGCCAGGTACGGCCAGCCGAACACGCTGATCACCACGACCAGCAGCACCGGCCGGTTGCCCTGCGGCAGCGCGGACAGGATCGCGATCATGAAGATGAGCGCGGGGAAGGCCATCAGGAAGTCCATCACCCGGCAGATCACCTGGTCCGCCCAGCCCTGGTAGAACCCGGCCAGCATGCCCAGCACCACGCCGAGCAGCGTGGTGAGCGCCGTGGCGGAGGCGGCGATGATCAGGGAGACGCGGGCGCCGTAGGCGATGCGCGCCAGGATGTCGCGGCCGTTCTGCGGCTCGACGCCCAGCGGGTGCTCGGCGCTGATCCCGCCGAGTGCACCGTGGGGCACCCCGCCCAGGTCGGTGTTGACCGCGGCCGTGTTGAAGTCGTTGGGGCCGTGCCCGGTGATCGCGCTGATCAGCGGCGCGCCGAGCGCCATCAGCACGATCAGCGCGAGGTAGGCGCCGCTGAGCACGGCGCCCCGATCACGCAGCAGCGCGCGCAGGACGCGCCGGCCCGAGGTGGCGGGCGTGCCGCCCGCCACCTGCTCTGGATGAGCTGCGACGGTCATGACTACTTCGTCGGCTTCGCCAGCCCGACGGAGACCAGGTCGACGCCGCCGGAGTAGGAGTTGGTCTGGTAGGCGCCCGCGATGTTCGAGCCGTTGACCAGGATGAGCTTCTCGTAGGCCAGCGGGACGACCGGCGCCTGCTCCATGATCTGCTTGTCCAGCTCGCCGTAGGCCGCGTTGGCCTGCTCGACGTCGGTCATCGCGGCGATCTCGTCGATCTTGTCGTTGATGGCCTTGTCGTTGATCTGGGCGAGGTTGGAGTTGCCCTTGGTGGTGATGTTGCGGCCGTCGAACAGCGGCGGCAGGAACGTCGCGCCGGAGGCCCAGTCGGGGCACCAGCCGGTCACGGCCATGTCGTTCTGCTTGGCGGGGGTGCCGATGACCTCGTAGTACGTCGAGGTGTCGATGTTGTTGATCTTGACGTCGATGCCCACCTGCTTGAGCGCCTCCTGGATGGCGACCGAGACCGCCGCCATCTTCGGCTGCGCCCGGGTGTCCAGGGTCAGCGTGAGCCCGCCCGACACGCCCGCCTCGGCCAGCAGCTTCTTGGCCTGCTCGACGTTGTACGGGTACGGGTCGTACTCCACCCGGCCGGCGACCGTGGGCGGCTGGATCGAGGAGCCCTTCTCCGCCAGCAGCGACCCGCCCATCGCCGCCACGATGGTGTCCTTGTCGATCGCGTGGGCGATCGCCTGGCGCACCCGCACGTCCTTCAGGTGCTTCTTGGTCATGTTCATGCCCATGTACGTGGTGCAGCCGTTGAGCCCGGCCAACGTGCGCGCCTTGATCTGCGGCGTCTGCACCCGCGCCACCGTCGCCGCCTGGATGCTCTGGCCGAGCGCGTCGGCGTCGGTGCCCTGGCCGGCCAGCATGCGCTCGTCGATCGTGGCCGGGTCCAGGCCGAACGTCCACTCGAACGCGTCCGGCTTGGCCGTACGCACGGTGTCGGTCTCCTGCTTCCACTGCGGGTTGCGCTCAAGCTTGAGCGACACGCCGCGCTGGTAGGAGGCCACCTTGTACGGCCCGCTGGCGATCGGCTTGCTGTCGAACGCCGCGCCCGCCCCGGTGCCCTTGGGGAACGGGGTGAAGTTCGCCAGCGCCAGCGCGCTCGGGAGGTCGGCGTACGGCTTCTTGAGGTGGATGACGACCGTCTTGTCATCCGGCGTCTCGATCGTGTCGAGGTCACCCGACAGGTACGGCCCCTGGTAGTCCTTGGGCGCGTCGAGCAGCAGCTTGCCGTACGGCGAGCCGATGCCCGCCTCCGGGTCGAAGGCCCGCGAGAAGCCGAACTTGACCGCCTCGCTGGTGATCGGCGTGCCGTCCTCGAAGAAGATGTTGTCCTTCAGCGTGAACGTCCACGTCTTGGCGTCCTTGGACGGCTTGCCCGTGTCGGTCGCGAGGTCGGGCACGATCTTCGTGCCCTCGGCGCCCGGCGCCGCGCCGAACGTCGTCAGCCCCCGGTAGATGAGCCGGTAGAAGTTGTTCACCCCACCGTCGAAGCCGCGCACCGGGTCCAGGTGCGAGAAGTCCGCGTTGGCCAGAACATGCACCGTGCCGCCCTTCGCGGGGGCCGCTCCCGAGCCGGTCGCGCCGGTGCCGCCAGGGGCCTGAGCCGCCCCGCCACCGCCGCACGCCGAGAGCGCCAGCACGGCGGTCATCGAGACGCTCGCGAGCGCCGCCGATCTCCTCATGTCGCCTTCTTTCCGTTGGTTACGTTCGGGGTCCTGACCCAGACCCGCATGGCTTCGGGGCCGCGGTTGCCCCAGAGGAAGTAGGGGAGGAACGTCGCCGTGGCCGCCGCCTCCGGGAGCGCCTCTTCGAGCGGCAGCTCGGGATAGAGCTGCGCGGAGTGCGGGGCGGCGATGCCGGCCGCCACGCTCAGCACGACCGCATCCTCGCGCCGCCCGACGCTCGCGCCGAGGATTTCGGGCACCCCGACCACCAGGTCGTCCACGGCGGTGTCCGGGCTGTCGTGCTGCTCCACGCAGTAGACCAGCGGGCCGCGCGCCAGGCTGACCGCGCCCCTGGTGGCGTCGAGGTGGGGGTGCGAGCCGTGCGCGCGGACCGGCATCGGCAGCGTGAGCCGTACCTCGTCGCCCGCCGACCAGCGGCGCTCGACGCTCAGCCAGCCGCCGGCCGGTTCGGCGTCGAAGGGCTCGCCGTTGACGGTGACGCTCGCGCCGCGCGCCCAGCCGGGGACGCGCAGCCGCAGCTCGCAGGCGTCGTCCTGGGCGCGCCCGACCGTGAGCCGCACCTCGCCGTCCCACGGGTAGCCGGTCTCCATCGCCAGGTCCAGCGCCGCGGACTCGATCCGGGCCGGAGTGTAGGAGGCGATCAGCAGCGCGCCGTCCCGCTCGGCCGCCACGTAGTCGGCTAGCTGCGCCATCCACCGCACGATGTTCGGCGGGCAGCAGGGGCAGCCGAACCAGGCGCGGCGCAGCGGCTCGCCGCCCGCCTCCGCGCCGCTGCGCTGCTCGTGGTCGGGGCGGCGCTGCAGCGGGTTGTCGTAGAAGAAGGCCCTGCCGTCCGCCGACAGGCCCACGGCGTAGGCGTTGTAGAGGACGCGCTCGAACACGTCGAGGTACTTGGCGCCGCCGGTGGCCAGGAACATCCGCCAGCCCCACTGCATGACGGCGATGGCCGCGCAGGTCTCGCTGTAGGCGCGCTCGGACGGCAGTTCGTACCGGTCGCCGATGGCCTCGTCGGAGTGGCGGCTGCCCAGCCCGCCCGTGATGTACAGCTTGGTCGCCACCATGTCGTCCCAGAGCCGCTCCAGCGCCTCGAACAACGACCGGTCGCCGGTCTCCAGGAAGACGTCGGCCGCGCCGGCCGCCAGGTAGGTCATGCGCACCGCGTGCCCCGTCACCGACGGCAGCTCGCGGAAGGGCACGTGGTCCTGGAAGTAGTCGCCGGCGAAGATGCTGTGCTTGAGCTGGCCGGAGCCGCGCCGGTCCACGAACGCGCCCGCCAGGTCCAGATAGGCCCGCTCGCCGGTCTCCCTGAACAGCTCGACCAGCGCCATCTCCACCTCGGGATGCCCGCACACGCCGCCGTCCGCGAACCGCTCCACCACCAGGTCGGCGAAGCGCCGCGCCACGCGCAGCAGCCGGTCGTCGCCCATCCGGCGCGCCGCGGCGACGGCGGCCTGGATGAGGTGGCCCAGGTTGTACAGCTCGTGCCCCCAGGCCAGGTCCTCCCACGGCTTCTTGGGGGAGGCCGGGTCCTGGAAGTAGGAGTTGAGGTAGCCGTCCTCGGCCTGCACCCGCTCCAGGAGGCCGACGACCTCCTCGTAGAACTCCCGCACCGGCTCCGCCGCGTGCCCGTCGCCCAGCTCGTAGGCCAGACCTTCGAGGGTCTTGTACAGGTCGGTGTCCAGGAAGGGGTACCGGCCCCGGTACGGCCGCGCCGCCTCGTCCTCCAGGAGCCGGCTCAGGTTGGCGACGTTGCCCGCCTCGCGGAGCCGGTCGATGGTGTGCGGGATCGTGGCCGTGCCGTTGCGGTGCTGCCAGTGGTGCAGCAGACCACCGGTGATGCGCACTCCCGACAGCGGCCGTACGGCTCCCGAGGCGGTGCGTACGGCGCCGACCAGCGGCTTGACCTGCTTAGACGTCATGGCCCTTCCCAGTAATGTGTGGCATTGCACTGAACCTTAGGTGTCCGGGAGGTGTGTTGCCAAGGGTTCCGGACGGGTTCTGGGAGAAAGTAACCTGCCCGAAATCCCGATTCGGGCCTGGTGCGCCGACCGCTAGATTGGCGCGCGTGCGACGCGTATCTGTGGTGGGTTGTAGTGGTTCCGGTAAGTCGACGCTGGCCGAGCAGGTGGCCGCGCGCCTCGGTGTGCCCTGGCTGGAACTCGACTCGATCTTTCACATGCGGGGCTGGACGCCCCGCCCGAGGGAGGAGTTTCGCGCCGAAGTCGATCGGTTCACCGCCGCCGACGGCTGGGTGGTGGACGGCAACTACTCCGGCGTGCGCGACCTGGTGTGGGCGCGCGCCGACACCGTGGTCTACTTCGACCTGCCCAGGCACACGGTCATGCGCCGGCTCCTGGCCAGGACCCTGCGGCGGATGGCCACCGGCGCCGAACTGTGGAACGGCAACAAGGAGTCCTTCCGCTTCCTGCTCGACAAGGACGAGTCGATCCTGCGTTACGCCTGGACCAAGCACGCCTCCTTCAGCGAGGAGTACGCCCGCGCCGCCGCGGACCCGGCCAACGGGCACCTGAGGTTCGTCCGCGTCGCCTCCCGCGCCGACTTCGACCGGCTGGTGCGCGCGGCTGACAAAAATTGAAATCTGTCATTCCAATGGCCATACTGGTCCCATGAGAACTCTGGGAACCGGCGGGCCTGTCGTGTCCGCGCTCGGGCTCGGCTGCATGGGCATGTCCGACTTCTACGGGCCGGCCGACAGGGCCGAGTCGATCGCCACCATCCACGCCGCGCTCGACGCCGGCATCACCCTGCTCGACACCGGCGACTTCTACGGCATGGGCCACAACGAGCTGCTCATCGCCGAGGCGCTGCGCGGGCGGCCGCGCGACGCCGTACAGATCAGCGTGAAGTTCGGGGCGCAGCGCGACCACGACGGCGGCTGGCTCGGCTACGACGGCCGGCCCGCCGCCGTGAAGACCGCGCTGGCTTACACGCTGCGCCGCCTGGACACCGACCATGTCGACATCTACCGCATCTCGCGGGTGGACCAGGCGGTGCCCATCGAGGAGACGATCGGGGCCATCGCCGAGGAGGTGCAGAAGGGACGCGTCCGGCACATCGGGCTCTCCGAGGCCGGGGCCGAGACCATCAGGCGCGCCTGCGCCGTGCACCCGATCGCCGACGTCCAGCTCGAATACGGGCTGCTGAGCCGGGGGATCGAGGACAAGGTCCTGCCCGCCTGCCGCGAGCTCGGGGTCGGCGTGACCGCGTACGGGGTGCTGGCCAGAGGGCTGCTGGGCGGGCACTGGAGCAAGGACCGCGAGCTCGGCGCCGGTGACTTCCGCGCCCACAGCCCTCGCTTCTCCGGTGACAACCTCGCCCACAACCTGGCCCTGGTGGACGCGCTGCGGACGCCGGCCGAAGCCAGGGGCATCACGGTCGCGCAGCTGGCCGTCGCCTGGGTGCTCGGGCGGGGCGAGGACATCGTGCCGCTCGTCGGGGCGCGGCGCCGCGAACGGCTCAGTGAGGCGCTGGGCGCGCTCGACGTGAGGCTGACACCCGAGGAACTGGCCGCCATCGACGCCGCCGTGCCGGCGGGCGCCGCCGCCGGCACGCGCTACCCCGAGGCGATGATGTCCACCCTCGACAGCGAACGCTGACCGTCAGGTCTTGGGGCACACGGTGCCGGGCGCGGGCACGCGCAGGCTGATCAGATAGCGGTTGACCTGGGAGATGATGCAGGAGACCCCGGCGTTGTAAAGGCCGTGGCCGTGCCACTGGTACTGGACCGTGACCGAGCCGGGCACCCGCCGCACGATGTCCTCGGACTCGTCGGCGTCCGTCCAGGAGCCGACGCCCAGGTAGGGCGGCAGCCCTTGGGCGGGCAGCGACGTGGGCGGGTTGGTGGCGGGGGTGGGCCAGCCGACGCAGCCGAGATCGTGCCAGAGCTCGCTCCCGGCCATGGTCGGCAGCAGGCGCTCACCTTCGCGGCGCTTCTTCTGGTAATCCCGGTAGTCGCGGTATCCCTTGCCGTCGAGGCAGTGGGTCATGTTCATACCGACCGTTGACGGAACTTTCGGGCTTTTCATGACCGGCCGGACGTAGTCGGCGAACCCGGAGGCGTCACCGCCGGCGGCCCGCTTGATCGCATCGGCGAGTTCCTTCCATCGGGGGAACTCAGGCTCGGCGCCCGGTTGCTTGAAGCTCGGGCCGGCGGCGTGCTTGATGTCGAAGCCGCTGTAGGCGGCCCGCCGCGATTCCCCCCTGACCGGCACAGGGAGGCGGTCGGCCCGAGCTATCAGCTCCCGCCAGACCTTGTTGACGTCCTGGCCGTGCAGCGCGCAGGTGGTGGACTTCGCGCACCAGGCGGTGAAGCGGGCGAAGGACTCCTCGAAGGTGAGCCAGCTCTGCGTGCGGTCCTTCGTCGGGCTGCCCGCACCGTCGAACACCATCGCGCGCACCCGGCCGGGGAACAGCCGGGAGTAGCCGATCGCGGGCCGGCCGCCGTAGGAGGTGGCGATGAAGCTCAGCTTCTCCTCACCCAGCGCGATCCTGATCGCCTCCATGTCCCGTGCCACGGAGGCCGAATCCATGTTGTCGAAGAACTCGGGGTCGGCGGCCCGGCATCGCTCCGCCGCCGCCCGGTTGCGCCTGCCCACCTCGGCGTATTCGGCCGGGCTGTCAGGCCAGACGATCCACGGCCCGGAGAGGAGGCAGTCGATGGAAAGCACACCCTTGTCGATGGTGTTGCGAGGCTCGACGCTGACCACGTCGAATCGTTCGCGCAGCTCGCCGTAGCTGCCTGCGGCCTTGCTCATGTCCTCCAGGCCCGAGCCGCCCGGCCCGCCGGGGACGGCGAACACGGTGCCGATCCGGCGCTGGGCGCCGGTGGCCGGCAGCAGGCCGACGGTCAGGTCGATCTTCCGCCCTGACGGCTTGGCCCAGTCCACCGGCACCTTGACCGAGGCACAGCGCATCTCCCCGACCAGGGTCTCGTCCGCGCAGTCCGCCCAGGCCAGCGTGGACCGGCCGGAGGCCGGCGCACCGGCCGCGGCGGCGGGCACCGCCGAGACGAGGACGGTCGCGGCGACGCCGAGCGCCAGCACCCTGACCCGGCGGCCGGTCAGCGCGATCACGGTCGCGCCCGCCGTCAGCGCGGCGATCACGTACCCGATCAGCAGGCCCGCCGCGGCGGCGGGCGGCAGGATGCCGCCGCCCACCCCGGCGATCTGCGCCGGCAGGTTCTCGATCATGTACGAGCCGGCCTGCGCGCGCAGCGGCATGGGCAGCGTCTTGGCCACCGTCGGCAGCACCACGATGAGCACGGCCAGCACCACCAGCGCCCCGGCGGTGGAACGGACCGCCGCCCCGACCCCGAGCCCGATCAGCGCGACCGCGGCCATCGACAGCCCGGCGACGATCACCGAGGCGAGCACGCCCGGCTCCGACAGCGGCGTGCCCAGCGTCGCCCCGTCGCGCAGCAGTTGCCCGGCCCGGTCGCCGAGCGCCGCCATCGAGGCCGCGTGCATGGCGAAGGCCAGCACCTGACCCGCCACCAGCGCGACCGCGGCCAGGCCCGGCACCTTGGCCAGCAGCAGCACCTGCCGGCGCGGCACGGCCGTCAGGCTCGCCTGGATCATCCGGGTGCCGTACTCGGAGGTGATCGTCAGGGCGCCCAGCAGGGCGAACACCAGGTAGGCGACCGCGATGCCGTTGCCGAGGCCGTCCCCGTTGCCGGCGAAGGCCATCCTCTCGTCGGCCGTCTGGTTGTCGAACCCGCGGCCGATCATGAACGCGATCCCGGCGCAGGCCAGGACGGCCGCCACCGAGCAGGCCAGCAGGTAGAGGTTGGACCGGAGCGAGCGGAGTTTCAGCCACTCCGAGGCGATCGCGTCGATCATCGGACCGCCTCCCGTGAACCGGCCCCGCTCCCGGTGAGCGTGCGGCCGTACCGCAGGCTCCGTCCCCTGACTTCGATCACGTCACCCTCGCATCCGCTTCGATCAGCTCGTTCTGATCGGACCTTTCCAGCCTCGCGGCGCGGGGGATCTGTCTCCATGGGCGTCGGCCCACCGGGCGGGGTGGGAGTTCGCCACCCGTGGGGGTGGGGCTGGCCCCACCACCCGGGCTCAGCGCTCGATGAGCGTGACCTCCAGGGAGTAGTGCGAGGCCCGGTAGATGTGCGAGCCGTGCTCGACGGCCCTGCCCTGGTCGTCGTACGTGGTGCGGATCATCGTCAGCAGCGGCGCGCCGCGACGTTCCTCCAGCAGCCTGGCCTCCGACTGGGTGGCCGCCCGCGCGCCGATGCGCTGGTTGGCCACCCGCATGCGCACGCCCGCCCCGCGCAGCAGCTCGTACAGGCCGCGGCCCTCGAGGTCGGGGGCGGTGAGCTGGGCCAGGCCCGGCGGCAGCCAGTTGTGCAGCACCGCCAGCGGCTCGCCGCCCGCGAAGCGCACCCGCTCCAGGTAGAGGATCTCCGAGCCGGGCCGCACGCCCAGGACGCCGGCCATCTCCTCCTCCACCGGCCGCGACTCCAGCTTCAGCACCTGCGTGGCCGGCTCCTGCCCGGCCCTGCGCAGGTCGTCGTAGAGGCTGGTCAGCTCGACCGAGCGCTTGACCTGCCCGTGCACCACCTGGGTGCCGACGCCGCGCTTGCGCACCAGCAGGCCCTTGTCCACGAGGTACTGGATCGCCTGCCGGATCGTCGGCCTGGACAGCCCCAGCTTGTCGGCCAGCAGGATCTCGTTGTCCAGCCGCGAGCCCGGGGTCAGATCGCCCCTGCGGATCGCCTCGGCGATCTGCTCGGCCACCTGGAAATAGAGCGGCACGGGACTGGATCGGTCCAGGTCGATGGCCAGGTTCGCGGTCATGCTGATCAGCTTAACCGAGGTCAGAATGTCATGACAAACCACACAGTGACGTGTGCGGCGGGCGTGCAGGAGGTAGAGGTGAAGGCATGGACGTGACATACCTGCTCGACACCGCCACCGAGGCGGCCAGAGCCGTCGGCCCCCGGTTGCGCGCCGCATTCAGATCCCGGCCGCAGGTGGCCACCAAACGCGACTTCCACGACCCCGTGACCGAGCACGACCGCGCCTGCGAGGAGGTCATCCGCGCCGTCATCGACGGCCGCACCCCGTACAGCACGATCGTGGGCGAGGAGGGCGGCACGACCGGCACCGGCGACATCGTCTGGTACGTCGACCCCATCGACGGCACCGCCAACTTCGCCGCGGGAATCCCGTTCTTCTGCGTCTCCATCGGCGTCGCCCTGCGCGGCGAACTGGTGGCGGGCATCGTGTACGACCCCATCCGCGAGGACGAGTTCACCGCCACCGCCGACGGCGCCTGGTGCAACGGCAAACCCATCAACAGCCGGGGCGCGACCGGCGACCGCGAGGCCATGCTGCTGTCCAGCTACCCGACCCCGCTCGACCTGGACACCGACGGCGACAACGCGCTGCGCCGCTACGGCCGTTTCCTGGAATCCTTCGCCGCGGTGCGCAAGGTCGGCAGCGCGGCGCTCAAGCTGGCCCACGTCGCCGCGGGCTGGTCCGACGCCGCCTACGGCACCCGCTCCAACCCGTGGGACGTGGCGGCCGGAGCGCTGCTGGTGCGCGCCGCGGGCGGCGTCTACCTGGGGGACCCGCTGGCCAAGGGGGACTACCTTGCCCACGTGGGCGGGTTCGACCTCGGGTCCTCCGCGCTGGCGGAGGTGGCGCCGCGCTGATCAACCCCCGGTCAGCAGAGGCGCCAGTTCCTTCAGCGAGGTGATCCTGGGGAAACCGGCGGGTGGCCGCTCGGCCCCGAGGCGGTCGAGCCAGAGCGAGCGCATCCCGGTCACCGCCGGTCCCGTCACGTCGTTGGTGACGTCGTCGCCCACCAGCAGCACCTCCCGCGGCGCCAGCCCGAGCGCCGCCGCGGCGCCCGTGTAGGCGGCGGGGGAGGGCTTGAAGTGGCCGTCCAGGGTCTCGCCCGTGAGCACCGGGCCGACCAGGCCGTGCAGCCCGATCGTACGGACCTTCTCCTCCTGCATCCGCTGCGCGCCGTTGGTCAGGACTCCGAGCGCGAACCCGCCCAGCGCCGCCACCGTCCCGGCCGCGTCGGGGAAGGCGGCCCAGCTCTGCCGGTACCGGGCGGCGAACTCGGCGTAGGCGGCGTCCAGGTCGTCGGGGGCGGGGACGGCGAGCTGCTCGCAGAGCGCGGCGAAGCGCAGGCGGCGCTGCTCCTGCACCGTGCACCGGCCCGACTGCCACATCGCCAGGTACGGCACCTCCAGCGCGGCCCAGATGCCCGCCGCCTCGTCCTGGCGCGGATGGCCGGGGAAACGGTCGGCGAACCAGGCCGCTATACCCGCGTCGGCGGCGGAACGGTGGTCGAACAGGGTGCCGTCAAGGTCGAACAGGACCCCTTTGATCCCGTACAGCAGGGGATCGGTCATTTGGCGGCTTCCGTGGTGATGCGGGCCGCGGTTTCCCGGGGTGGGTAGCCGAGGGTGAGGCCGCGTACCGACAGCGGGGCCTGCGCGAACAGCGTCTCGGCGTCCTCGCTCAGCACGTAGTGCAGTGCGGGGGAGTGGGCCCGGTGCGCCTCCAGCGCCTCCGCCTCCAGCTCGGCCAGATCCCGTGGCAGCGCCTCCCGATAGTCGGCGATCAGCGCGTCGAGGTCGAAGAGCTGCCCGTAACGCTCCGACGTGCCCGCCACCACCCGCACCAGATCATCGTCCACCTGGGCATGGTAGACCAGGTTCGTGCCGCCGCTCTTGCCGAACCAGCGCATCGCCTCGTCGGCGGGCAGCGTGAAGGCCCCGTACGGCTTGCGCCCGTACAACAGGGCCTCGGCGATCCACCGGTCACACCACAACTCGTCGCGATAGGGTGCCGGCGACCGGGGATCGACGGCCAGGCCCTGCGCCAGCACCGGGTTCCAGGCCGACACCATCGGGCTGCTGAAACGCGGCATGCGCGGGCCGCGCCAGTGGCTGAGGGGGTAGCCGTACCAGACGGTGACGACCTCGACCCTGCGCTTGGCGAGGGGACGCTCGTAGGTGCCGTTCATGATCTGGCCGCCGTCGGGGTGCCGCCACGGTCCGGGGGCGATGCCAAGGTCTGTGGGGGCCGGAGGAGTCCGGTAGTCGGGATGGAGTATCCACGCGTCCGCCACAGTTCTTCTGCCTCTCCGATTGGCATATGCATTACGTGTCAGACCACTAGAGTGGCAATCGTGCATCACCCGTCACTCGGTTGCAATAGACCAGGTGTAAACGCTGATATTTGTCATCGATGGCGGTGACAGACGTATGCAGTTAAGCGTTGTGGCAGCCCGGCTCTCCTCGTTGCGCACCGGATCCGGGCTGTCGATGAAGTCCGCGGCGCAGGCCGCCGGGCTCAACACCTCCACGATCTTCCGCATCGAGCACGGGCTCGTGGCGCCGCGCGAGGGGACCGTACGCACCCTCCTTGAGCTGTACGGGGAGGGCGAGCACACGCCGCGCCTGCTGTCGCTGCTGCGTGAGGAACGGATCCCCGGCTGGTACGACGCCCCCGGGGTGCCGCTGCGGCTGTCGGCGTTCCTGGAACTGGAGGACCAGGCGGAGATCGTCTACACGTACTGCCCGCAGCAGGTCCCCCCGCTGCTCCAGACCCCCGCCTACGCCCTGTCGGCGGCGCTGGCCGCGCTCCCGGCCGGCGCCACCTACGAGCAGGCCGCGCGCGCGGCCGGGCTGGTCGCGGTCCGGCAGCGGGTGCTCGACCGGCACCGGGGGCCGCACCTGTGGGCCGTGCTCGACCGGCCGGCGCTGCTGGATCCGCCGCTCGGCCGGTCGGAGGACCGGATCGACCAGCTCGACGCGCTCGCCAAGGCGGTCAAACAGCCGCACCTCGCCGTGCAGGTGGCCCGGCCCGTTCGCGAGTCGGGCTACCTCTACCAGGGGCCGCCGTTCACGCTGCTGCGCTTCGCCGGCCGGGACCGTCCGGACGCGCTGGTGCTGCACCTGCTGCACGCCCCGATCGTGATCGAGGACCGGCGGCGGGTTGAGGAGCACCAGCAGGCGTTCGCGCGGCTGTCGTTGTCGGCGCTGCCCGTCGAGGTCACGGCCGGCGTGCTGAACGAGATCCGCATGACCCTTCCCGCCTGACCCTGACCCGTTATGACGGCAGTCAGTGGTGCTGGCGGAACTCGCCGGCGAGGCGCACGTGGTCGATCATGATGCGTTCCGCCGTCTCCCCGTCGCCGGACTCCAGCGCGTTCAGTATGCCCTCGTGGGCCTCAAGTTGCGCCTTGACCTGCGTCTCGTCCAGCCACAACGACGCCTCGGCCGGCACCGGGAAGCTGTTGCGCACCGAGCGGGCGTGCCCGCCCAGGAAGGCGGGGCCGCCGATGTCCACGATGCCCAGATGGAAGCGCCTGCTCTGCTCGCCGAGCCGGTCGTGCCGGCCGTGCGCGAAGTCGTCGGCCATCGAGGCGTGCAGTTCGCGCAGCCCGGCCAGCTCCTCGGCGGTGATCCGGGCCGCCGCCAGTCGCGCGCCCAGCCCTTCGACGACCGAGCGCAGCCCGTAGTACTCGGCCACCGCCTCATCGCCCAGATCCACCACGGTCGCGCCGTGGTGCGCCTCGTAGCTGATCAGCCGGTCCTTCTCCAGCCGGCGTAGCGCCTCGCGCACCGGCGTGACGGAGACGCCGAGGCGCTTGGCCACCTCGCCGGCCCGCAGCGCCGTACCCCCGGGGATCTGCCCGGTGCGGATGTCCTCTAGGAGCACGCTGTAGACGTAGTCGGCCTTGCTCATGGGCGGCCGCGGCTCGCTGGGTGACATGTCCTCAAGTGTCTCGCAGATCAGTCGTGTCCTTGACCTATGACATATTTCTTATAAGTTACATACTCATGACGAGCCTCGACGACCTGCGGGTCATCGACGCGGCGACTTTGTTCGCCGGTCCCTCCGCCGCCATGATGCTGGCCGACTTCGGCGCCGACGTGGTCAAGATCGAGCATCCCCGCCGCGGCGACCCCTCACGCGGGCACGGCGCCGCCGGCCTGTGGTGGAAGACGCTGTCGCGCAACAAGCGCGCCGCGGCCGTGGACCTGTCCAGGG
The DNA here is from genome assembly GCF_040655495.1 of Nonomuraea sp. NPDC050404. NCBI lineage: Bacteria > Bacillati > Actinomycetota > Actinomycetes > Streptosporangiales > Streptosporangiaceae > Nonomuraea > Nonomuraea sp. NPDC050404. Next base: position 215,469 of record NZ_JBFAKB010000020.1, on the reverse strand, counting down.
CCGAGGGGCAGGAGATCCTGCGCCGCCTGGTCGGGCGGTCCGACGTGCTGATCGAGAACTTCCGCCCCGGCACCCTGGAACGCTGGAACCTCGACCCCGCCGACCTCCTGGAGATCAACCCGAGGCTGATCGTGGCGCGGATGACCGGGTTCGGGCAGTTCGGGCCGATGGCCAAGCGCCCTGGGTTCGGTACGCTCGCCGAGGCCATGAGCGGGTTCGCGGCCATGACCGGGCAGTCGGACGGCCCGCCCACGCTGCCGCCGCTGGCCCTGGCCGACGGCATCGCGGGCATGGCCATGTCGTACGCGATCATGCTCGCCCTGCACAACCGCGAACGCACCGGGCGCGGCCAGGTCATCGACATGGCGATCATCGAGCCGATCATGAGCCTGCTCGGGCCGCAGATGAGCGCGTACAAGGCGCTGGGGATCGTGGCCGAGCGCACCGGCAACCGCTCCAGCAGCAACGCGCCGCGCAACACCTACCGCACCCGCGACGGCCGCTGGCTGGCGATCTCCACCAGCGCCCAGCCCATCGCCGAGCGCGTGGTCACCCTCGTCGGGCGGCCCGACCTGGTCGAACAGCCCTGGTTCGCCAGCGGGCACGGCCGGGTGCAACACGTGGACGAGCTGGACGAGGCCGTCGCCTCCTGGATCGCCGAGCGCGACGCCGAGGAGGTCATCGCCAGGTTCGAGGAGGTTCAGGCCGCGATCGCGCCCATCTACGACGTCACCGACGCGGCGCGGGACCCTCAGTACGCGGCGCTGAACACGTTCGTGGAGGTGCCGGACGAGGAGTTCGGCTCGGTCACCATGCAGAACGTCATGTTCCGGCTGTCGGACACGCCCGGTGAGATCCGCTGGGCGGGGCGGACGCTCGGCCACGACACCGACGAGGTGCTCGGCGAGCTGGACTACTCCGGCGAACGGATCGCCGCGCTGCGCGAGGACGGGGTGATCGCGTGAACACCCCCGAGATCCGGCCGGAGGCCCCCATGAGCCGCCCGAACATCCCCGTGACCTGGCTGTACGTGCCCGGCGACCGCCCCGAGCGGTTCGACAAGGCCATGGCCTCCGGCGCCGACGTGGTCATCATCGACCTGGAGGACGCCGTCGCGCCCGTGCGAAAGGACGAGGCCCGGCAGAACGCCGTCGCCTACCTGAGCGACCTGCGCGACCGCCGGGCGGCCGCGCAGCCGCTCCGGGACGGCGCGGGCTCCGGTGGGAGCGGCGCGGGTTTCGGTGGGAGCGGCGCGGGTTTCGGGGCGGGTGCCTCCGGGCCCGAGGTGCACGTGCGGGTCAATGACGCGGCCAGCGGGCGCGGGCGCGAGGATCTGGCCGCCGTCGGGGATCTGGCCGACGCCGTACGGCTGCCGAAGGTCGAGTCGGTGTCCGTGCTCGACCTGGTCGGTGGCGCGCCCGCGTACGCGCTGCTGGAGTCGGCGGCCGGGATCGTCGCCGCCCGCGAGATCGCCGCGCATCCGCGGGTGGCGGGCGTGGCGCTGGGCGAGCAGGACCTGGCGGCCGAGCTGGCGATCACCGACGAGCAGGCCATGAACCACCTCAGGCTGCAGATCGTCCTGGCCGCCGCGGCGGCCGGGCTGAGCCCGGTGCCGATGTCCGTCTACCCGGACGTCAAGGACGAGGCCGGCCTGCTGGCCTCCTGCCGGGCGGGCCGCGGGCTCGGGCTGTTCGGCAGGACCGCGATCCACCCGCGCCAGATCCCCGTGATCAGGCGCGCCTTCCGGCCGACCGAGGAGGAGACCGCCAGGGCCGCCGAGATCGTCGCGGCGGCGGAAGAGGCGGAGCGGGCCGGGATCGGCGCGGTGGCGCTGCCCGACGGCCGCTTCGTGGACGCCCCGATCGTCACCAGGGCCCGCCGCACCGTGGCCCTGAGCCGCCACCTCACCGACCCGCCGGTCTCGGGCGACGCGGGTGCGGCCCCGCGCGAGACCGACCCGCCGGATTCCGGCAACTGACCGCAGGCAGCGATTCGTCCGGCCGTTCGGCCGGCGGCGCTGCCGATCACCCCCAGTAATCCCCCTTGGAGGACATTCGCCATGGGAATCGCCGTATGGGCGCTCATCGCCTATATCGCCATCATCGTCGTGTGGAACGGCGTGCTCAAACGCAACATCGGTGAGGCGATGCTCATCGGTTTCATCGGCGTGTGCCTCTTCGGCGGCGCCGGGTTCTTCGAGCTGGCCTGGGCCGGCATCATCGACGCGATGGCCGAGGAGGTGGTCTTCGCCGCCCTGGCCTTCGTCTTCATGGGTTACCTGCTCACCAAGCTGGGCCTCATCCAGGAGCAGGTCACCGTGCTGAACTCGATCTTCGGCCGCCTGCGCGGCGGCGCCGGCTACGTCTCGACCTCGGCCGCCGCGCTGCTGGGCGGCCCCTCCGGCTCCGGGTCCGGCATCTCCGCGTCCGTCGGCTCGGTCACCATCCCGTGGATGATCCGGTCGAACTGGCGCCCCGACCTGGCCGCCTCGCTGGTGGCGGGCAACGCCGGTCTCGGCATCTCGATCCCGCCGAGCTCGTCGATGTTCCTGCTGCTCGGCTCGGCCGCCGTCGCGCCCGTACTGACCGCCGACCAGCTCTTCGTGCCGGCCCTCGTGGGCGGGTTGTGGACGGTGGCCTACCGGTTCGTGCTGGTGTTCGTGTGGGTGCGCAGGCACAAGATCGCGGCCACCGACGCGGCCGACATCGTGCCGCTGCGCGCCGCGCTGCGGGCCGGCTGGACATCGCTGCTGGTGTACGCGGGCATCCTCGTCCCGGTGCTGATGACCCTCGACTTCGGCGTGGCGCTGATGGAGTCGCGGGTCGGCGAGGCGGCCGACGACATCAGCATCATCGTGTGGATTCCGGTGCTGACCGTGCTGGCCACGTTCGCGGTGGCGTGGAAGCGGTTGCCGCGCACCGCCCGCGCCTGGAGCGAGGTGCTCGGCGAGATGGCCCCCCGGTACGCCGTCATCGGCGCGACGCTGTTCTTCGCCTTCGCCGCCGCCGCGAGCCTGGGCGAGCTGGGCCTGGTCGACCAGCTCACCGCGATACTCCAAGGGATTGACGCCCCTGCGGTCGTCATCGCCACCATTGTCGGCCTGCTGCTCGTCATCATCGCCGCGCCGCTGACCGGCACCGCGACGATCGCCGCCGTCGGCGGGGTGGCCTTCAGCGCGCTCACCGCGGCGGGGGTCGCCCCCGCGGCCGCGGCGACCGCGATCATGATCTTCGCCTCGACCGAGGGCGCGTCCCCGCCGGGAGCGGCTCCGATCTACATCGCCAGCGGCATCGCCCAGGTGGACCCGGCCAGGACGTTCGGGCGGCTGATCATCTGGTTCGTCATCCCGACCCTGGTCATAGGCGTGCTGGTCGCGACCGGCCTGCTGCCGATCTGAAAGGAGATCTCATCATGAAGAGCCTCATCATGGTCCTGTTCAAGATCGGCCTCGTGCTGTTCCTCGCGCTCGGCGTCGTCCTCGTGCTGGCCCAGGCGGTCGGCCTCGTCGCCGGCGACCCGGGACTGGTCTCCGGGGCGGTGTCCGCGCTCGGCATGGCGATGACCGTGTCGGCGGGGGTCACCGGGCTGCTCGGGTTCGTGATGTCGTACCTGTTCCACTGGAAGGTCGGCGAGGACTAGCCGGGAATCCAGCGCGCGCCGAGCTCCTCGTCCTTGGGCGGGGGGCCCGGCAACTCGCGGTGGGCCGGCGGGACGCGCATCGCGTCCATCGCGAGCGTCAGGTAGCGGTGGCGCAGTTGCCCGATGCGTTCCTCGTCGCCCAGCTTGATCGAGGCGAGCTGCTCGAACAGCAGCGCGATGTCGGCCACCGTCATGTCCGGCCGCAGCACGCCCGCCGCCACCGCCCGGTGGTGCACCTCGGTGGCCAGGGTCGAGGCCCTGGCCGAGAGGGTGTTCAGCTCCTCCGTGGGGGTGAACGTGCCGGCCAGTTTGATCGTCAGCGAGCTGGAGTCGGCGTCCACGATGCCGCGCAAATAGCCCGCGAACGCCTCCCAAGGGTCGCCGTCGTCGGCCAGTGCCCGCTCGCTGACCTCGATGTACAGTCTCAGCCCGTCGCCGCACAACTTCCGCAGCAACTCCTCCTTGCTGGGGTAGCGGCGATAGAGCGCGCTGATCCCGACGCCCGCCCGCTCGGCCACGGCCGCGATGGGGGCGCCGGGGTCGGAGGTGAAGACGGCCCGCGCCGCCCGCAGGATCAACTCGTCGTTACGCGCGGCCTGTGCCTTGCGGCCGCTCATGGGTGCGCTGGTCATGTGGGCCAGTCTAGCGGAACGTACAATTCCGTTCTAACGTGCTCGGAACGGCACGCCGCGCCGCTTGAAGATCCACAGGCCGACCGGCAGCCAGACGATCGCCGCCGCGGTCGAGCCCAGGGCCGTGAACAGGCCGTGCAGCGCCAGCCACGCCAGCGCGTCCCGCATCCCGGCGGACGGCCACTCGGCGTCGGCGAGGGTCTGGGCGCCGAGGCTGAGCGGGATGCCGGCGGTCATGCACAGCGTCATCAGGCTGATCGCCCCCGGCTGCCAGTACGGGCGGCGTAACAGGTAGGCGCCGGCCAGCGACGGCGCCAGCGCCGTCCCGAACCCGGCCGCGAGCGCGACGAGGAAGATCACGAGCGTCGGCAGCACGTCCTCGGCCAGCGGCAGCGCCAGGCTGACCGCCACGCACACCACGGGGATGACGACCCCTCCCAGCAGGGCCGATCCGCTGCCACGGGCCACCGCGGGAAAGTAGGCCAGGTGCCACCACAGGCGGCCCCGCGGGTCGGGGCGGGTGGACAGGGTGGTGACGGACAGCGGGTAGAGCCTGCGCGACCTGGCCTGCCAGTCCTTCGGGCCACGCAGCAAGCCGCCCGCCGCCTGTTTCGGGCCACGCGCCAGGCCGCCCGACCCCTCTTTCGGGCCACGCAGCAAGCCGCCCGCCGCCTGTTTCGGGCCGCGAGCCAGGCCGCCGGTCGCCTCTTTCGGGCCACGCGGCAGACCGCCCGCCGCCCCTTTCGGGCCGCGAGCCAGGCCGCCGGTCGCCTGTTTCGGGCCGTGCGGCGGGCCGCCGGTCGCCGTGTCGCCCGATGTCCTTGCCACGCCTAACTTTCTCACGCGCGCGGGCCGCGGCAGGCGGGGTCGTGCAATCGCCTTGTCCGGCACGTACTCTGCGCACAAGATTGACACCTGGCACGGGAGAGGTCATGAGCGAGCGGGACGAAACGCGGGTCGTGCGGGTGCTCCTCTCGCCCGGGAACATCTGGCGGGCCGGGCTCGCCCTCGCGGGGGTCGTGGCCGTGGTGCTCTTCGCGCGCTTCGTGCTGATCGACGCGGGCGGGCTGATCGTGCTGCTGGTGATGGCCTGGTTCATCTCCCTGGCCATGGAGCCGGGCGTGTCCCGCCTGTCCAGGCGCATGCGCCGCGGCGCGGCCACGGGCCTGGTCATGACGGTGTTCGTGCTCGCCTCGGTGATCTTCCTGGCGCTGTTCGGGAACCTGTTCGTGCAGCAGGTCGCCGTCCTGGTGAAAGAGCTGCCCGACATCGTCACCGGCGCCGTCGCCTGGATCAACGCCCGGTTCGGAACGAACTACCAGATCTCCGACATCCTCACCTCCATCAACCTCACCCCCGCGCAGGCGGCCACGTACGCGCAGGATGTGCTCGGCGGCGTGCTGGGCCTGCTGGGGACGCTGACGGCCGCGGTGTTCAACACGTTCACGCTGCTGCTGCTGATCTTCTACTTCTCCGCCGACGGGCCGCGGCTGCGCCTGTGGCTGGCCCAGCTCCTGCCCGGCCGCTTCCAGGAGATCTTCATCAGCGTGTGGGACGTGTCCATGGACAAGACCGGCGGGTACGTCTCCTCCAGGCTCGTCCTGGCCACGATCAACGCCGCCGCCTCGACCCTGGTGTTCATGGCGTTCGGCATGCCGTCGTGGCTCGCGCTCGGCATGTGGACGGGCGTGGTGGCGCAGTTCGTGCCCACCATCGGCACCTACATCTCCATCGCCCTGCCCGTCGTGGTGGGCCTGGTCTCGCCGCGGCCGTGGGTCGGGCTGGTGGCGCTGGGCTGGGGCGTGCTGTACCAGCAGGTGGAGAACCTGACGCTGGAGCCGCGGATCAGCGCGCGGGCGGTGCACATCCATCCCGGGGTGGCGTTCGGGGCGGTGATCCTGGGGGCTTCGTTGTTCGGGGTGGTGGGGGCGCTGCTGGCCGTGCCCGTGGTGGCCATGCTCTTAGCGCTGCTCGACTCGTTCGTCACCCGTCAGGAGGTGGTCGAGCCGGATCCCTCCGACTCCGACTCCGACTCCGACTCCGACTCCGGCCCCGAGCCCGACTCCGACTCCGGCCCCGGCCCCGAGCCCGACTCCGGCTCCGGCCGCCTCACCTCCGGCCCAGGCGGGGCAGCCGGGCCGCCGCCTGGCCGAGGCGGTAGAACAGGCGCGGCGGGAGGTGCGGGAGAAGCACCGAGTGGCGCTGGTTGAGCAGCGTGATGAACTGGGCGGGCGGCAGGCCGATGTAACGCGGGATGTTCTCGTACCACTGGGAGCTGCGGCGGGCCGCGCCCTGCGAGGACCGGATCGCGGACCTGCGCTCCCGCTCGTAGCGGGTCAGCGCGGAGGCCAGGTTCGTTTCCGCGTGCAGCGCCTCCACCAGGGAGGCGGCATCCCCCAACGCCAGCGCGGTGCCCGCGCCGATGGAGAAGTGCGTGGTGTGCGCGGCGTCCCCGAGCAGGACGAGCTTGTCGCGGAACCACGTGCGGTTGGTCAGGGTACGGAAGTGCAGCCACTGCGCGTCGCCGTCGGCCTGCGTACGGCCGATCAGCGGATGCCCCTCCAGCACCTCGGCGAACAACTTCTCCAGCAGCGCCAGGCTGTCGGCCTCGTTCGAGTCGTCCAGGCCGAGCCCGCGCCACGTCTCGGGTGAGCATTCGACGATGAAGGTGCTCTGCTCCCGGCTGAACGGGTAGCCGTAACACCAGATCCAGCCGTGCTCGGTCTCGGTGAAGGCGAAGGTGAAGGCGTACAGGACCTTGGTGGTGCCGAGCCAGATGTAGGGGTTGCGGCCCACCGCGACCTCGGTGCCGAAATGGCCGGCGTGGCGTTCGCGCAACACGCTGTTGACGCCGTCCCCGGCGACGATGAGGTCGGCGTCGGCCACCTCCTCCTCGCCGGTGATCTCCCGCTCGTACTCGAGGCGCACGCCGAGGGACTCGGCCCGTTCTGTGAGGATGCCGAGGAGCCGGCGTCGGCCGACGCCGAAGCCCTCGTCGGCGTGCTCGACCGTCACCGTCGCGCGGTTGTGCAGGTGCACGACCCAGCTGTCCCAGCCGGCCGAGCTCTTGCCGATGGCGCCGGCGGAGCCGGGTTCCATGTCGTGGAGGTAGTCGAGCAGTTCGTCCCAGTAGGTGACGCCCCAGCCGTAGGTGGAGCCGGCCGGGTTCCGTTCGTACACGGTGATGTCGTGGGCCGGGTCCACCCGCTTCATCAGGATCGAGAAGTACAGGCCGGCGGGACCGCCACCGACACAGGCGACCTTCACAAGAGGCTCCTCACCGCACGAAAAGTAGTCAATATGTAACGGAGAGTAGCATGTGGCGATGGTGTGGTCGCGGAGCGGCGTCGGCGTTTCCCGGCGCGCTCACCCGGCGCGGGCGGCGGGCGACTCCTTCCTGAAGGCGCTGGGGCTGACGCCCTTCACGCGTTTGAAGGCCGCGCTGAAGCCGAACGCGTCCGCGTAGCCCACCCTGCGGGCCACCGAGGCGACCGTGGCCTCCCGGTCCACCAGCAGGTCGGCGGCCAGTGCCATGCGCCATCCCGTCAGGTACGCCAGCGGCGGCTCCCCGACGGCGTCGGTGAAGCGCTTGGCCAGCGTCGTACGGGAGACGCCCGCCCTGGCCGCCAGCGAGGCCAGCGTCCACGGCGCGGCCGGCGCCTCGTGGATCGCGCGCAGCGCGGGGCCCGCCACGTCGTCGGCCAGCGCGTGGTACCAGCGGGGCGCCCGCGCCTCCGGCCGGTCGAACCAGTCGCGCAACACGCACACGAGCAGCCAGTCGAGCAGCCGGTCCAGCACGATCTGGTAGCCGGGGCGGCGCCGGCGGAGCTGGATGTCGAGGTACTCGCGGATCGACGAGCAGTCGTAGTCCTCGGCCATCACGATCACCGGCGGCAGCAGGCCGATCAGGCGCCGGGTCACCTCGCCGCCGAGCTCGTACGAGCCCGTCAGCAGGACGGTGTGCGCGTCCAGATCCCCGTCCGCGCCCTCTGCCCGGACGTCCAGCACCGACCCCGGCGATTCGGTGTCGGCGAACACGAACGGCTCCGGCCCCCGTACGATCGCGCTCTCGCCCACCTCGACCCTGCGGGCGACGTCCCCCTGGATGAGCCAGCCCGCGCCGCGCATGGGGATGCAGAGGGTCAGGGGCGCAGCGGCGGTGTGCCTGAGCGCCCACGGCGGCGACAACGAGGAGACGCCGAGCACGGACCCTTCGCCGCGCACGCCTTTCAACAGATCGTCATAGGGGTCCACCCGGCCACGATACCCGGCCGGGGCATCCACGCCGTCTCCCGTCAGCCTGCTCTCGTGCCGGCGGCGGCGGTGTAGCGGCGGGCCAGGCGGGCGAAGGCGTCCTTGAGCTCGGGTGGGCCGACCACCTCGATGCCGGCGTCGAACCTGCCGAGATTGGCGGCCAGGCCGGTCCACGACCACGAGCCCAGGACGAGGCGGCAGCGGTCCCGGCCGAGTTCCTCGACCACTCCGTCGCGTGTGTAGCGGGACACTTCGGCGGCGGGCAGGTCGAGGATCACCTCGCCGCGGCACGGCCAGTCGCCGGTGGTGGCCGGGTCGCCGGCGTCGTGGGCGCCGCGGAACCTGCCGGCCACGAAGGTGGCCACGTCGCCTCCGGGTAGTTCGCGTGGGGTGAAGCGGGGGCCCGTGGGGGTGCGCGGGGTGATGCGGTCGGCGCGGAAGGTGCGCCAGTCCGCGCGGTCGAGGTCCCAGGCGACGAGGTACCAGCGTCCGCCCCAGGTGATGAGGTGATGGGGTTCCACCCGACGCGGCGGCACCGGCCCGGGGCCGCCGCCCACCCCTGCCCCCGCCGTCCCCACCCCTGCCGCCGTTCCCGTTCCCGTTCCCGTTCCCGTCCCCGTCCCCGTTCCCGGTGCGGGCGCGTAGTCGAAGCGGAGCACCTCGCAGGCGTGCACGGCGGCGCTGAGGGTCATGAGCACACCGCTGACGACCGGCGGCTCAGGGCGGGTCGCGGGGCGTTCGACCGCGGTGACCTGGAGGGTGTCGATCCGGTGGCGCAGCCGGGCGGGCATGACCTGGCGGACGGTGTTCAGCGCGCGCGCCGCCGCCTCCTCGATGCCGGCGCCGGTGGTGGCGGCGATCTGCAGCGCGATGGCCAGGGCGACGGCCTGCTCGTCGTCGAACAGCAGCGGGGGCAACTCGGTGCCCGCGTCCAGGCGGTATCCGCCGTCCGGCCCCTTGAAGGTCGTGATCGGATAGCCGAGCTCACGCAGGCGGTCGACATCGCGGCGCACGGTGCGCGGGCTGACCTCCAGCCGGTCGGCCAGCAGCGCCCCCGGCCAGTCCCTGCGCGTCTGGAGCAGTGAGAGCAATGCCAGCAGTCGCGCTGAGGTCTTCGGCATGCATCTCATCTTGCCAGGAGTAGCGGCCACACCCTGTCCGCTACCCCTGCGACTGTTGTCTCATCGCCGGGCGCCGTCCGGCGTACAGCAGCCGATAAGTGCCAGGAGCCGATATGTCCGTCAAGACCGTGACCCATCTGAACTTCCGGGGCGACGCCCGCGCGGCGCTGGAGTTCTACCAGTCCGTGTTCGGTGGCGACCTCGCCGCCGTCACCTACGAGGACGCCGGTGCCGTGCAGGACCCGGCCGCCGCTGACCAGGTGATGTGGGGCCAGGTGCTGTCCGGCGAGGGCTTCCACGTGATGGCGTACGACGTGCCCGCGAGCCTGCCGTGGAACCAGGGCGAGAACCCGTTCTTCGTCTCCGTCCGCGGCGAGACCACGCAGGAGATCAGCGCGTACTGGGAGAAGCTCTCCGAGGGCGCCGCCATCGTGCAGCCGCTGGAGCCGTCGGGGTGGGCGCCGCTCTACGGGATGCTCAAGGACCGCTTCGGCGTCGTCTGGGTCCTGGACGTCGTCAGCGAATACAACGGGTGATCGTCGTGCGTGGTGCGGGAGGGCGCGCATCGGCCGCCCTCCCGCGTCACGCCGCCGCGGCCACCGCACAACGAAGGAAGGACCACCATGAGAACGCGGCCCCAGGGGCGTACCGGAATCCAGGTCAGCCCCTACTGCCTGGGCACCATGATGTTCGGGAAGATCGGCAACCCCGACCACGACGACTGCGTCCGCATCATCCACCGGGCCATCGACGCGGGGATCAACGTCATCGACACCGCCGACGTCTACGCCTACAGCGAGACCGAGGAGATCGTCGGCAAGGCGCTGAAGGGCCGCCGTGACGACAAGGGACGTCCGGCTCCGGAGCGCCGGATGGCCTGGGTGCCCAGGCACATGACGGACGAGCGTACGCACGACACCGTCGAACGGTTCGCCTTGCTGGCCGAGGAGGCGGGGATTCCCCTGACCCACATGGCGATGGCGTTCACGATCGCCCATCCGGGCGTCACGGCGGCGATCATCGGGCCGCGCACCATGCAACACCTCGACGGCCTGCTGGCCGGTGCCGGCACGGTGCTCGACGACGACCTCCTCGACAGGATCGACGAGATCGTCCCCCCGGGAGCCGACATCGGCCCCCTCGACGTGTCCTACGACCCACCGCCCCTCACTCACGCAGCCCTCCGCCGCCGCCCCGCCACCGACCGGGCCGCAGCGTGACCGATCGCTGGCCTCCCCCGCCGAGGTCGCCGCCCCCTGCGGAGACACCGCTGCTCAGCAGGAGCGGCGGCCGTGGGTGGTGTCAGTAGTTGCGGTTGGGGAGGCGCAGGTAGGTGTCCGGGTTGGTGATCGAGTGGGTGCCGGTTGGGCGCAGGGTCGCGCTGGCGTAGCAGTAGGCCAGGGCTTGGCCGGAGTAGAGGTATCTGAGCAGGATCTCTGCCGCCGAGTCATCGCCGGACACGTTGTTGCCGCCCGGGTCGGTGTCCCAGGCCGCCAGCGCGCCGTCGCGGAACACGCGGCCCTGGTTGCCGCTCTTGGGGTTGGCGAACATGCCGTAGGCGACCGTGCCCGCCGACAGGAGTTGCATGACGACGGGGTTGGCGGCCATGTAGGCCCACTCCTGGCTGACGACGCAGCCTCCGGGCACGTCGGACAGGCCGATGATCCGCAAGGCCGGGTCGGCGGAGACGTCTTCGAAGATCTCCGCTAACTCGTCCATGCCGACCGGTTCGGCGGCCAGCCGCTGTGCCGCCTCGGCGGCGCCGATGCCGCGTACGCACGCCGCGCTGTAACCGTCGTACGGAAGCCCGGCCAACACGTCGATCAGGCGATCGGACTCCGTCACGGCGGCGGTCTCGGCCTCGGTAAGGCGGGCATGATCGCGCGGGAACGGGAAGAACAGCCCCGGCCGGGGCCCGCCAGACTGAGCCGGCCGGGTGACCAGCCGCCCATCATGGGCCGCCACGGGTCGGCTCCGGCGGCCACCAGGGCGAGGGCGTTGTCCGCCCGGTCGTTGAAGACCGCCTCCCAGAGCGCGGTGCGGCCCTCGCACTCCGCGTCAACGTCATCGGCCCGCTCTGCCAGCGCGGCGACCACCTCCGGTGATCCGTAACCGGCCGCCCTGTGCAGCGGCCGGTCGAAGAGATGCTCCCCCTCGTTGGGGTCGGCGCCCGTGTCGAGCTTGGCACGGACAAGAGCGAGGTCGTCCCAGGAACGCCACCTCAGATCGGACCATCCACCGGTCTCGCTGACGGTCATGCCAAGCCCCTTCGAGATCACGCGCGCGGATACGAATGGGGCCATCATGGCGGACGGCTAGGACAATTTCGGAGCCTCGAACGCCCGGTGCGAGGCACCCGCGGACGAAGGCCGTCCGGGAGCAGGGTGGTGCTGATCATCCCCGTCCGGAGGGGCGGGCCGCCGGCCGGTTCCGTGGAGCGCGGGCGCTGAATGAACCGTGCCGGGGCGCCGTGCGTAGCTCAGCACATGCGGTGGAAGACGGCAATCGTGGCGTTGTCGGTCCTGCTGCTGTCGGCGGGATGCGCCGCGGCGGCGGACTCGAACGCGGAACACGTCGAGGCGGACGTGGTCTTCAACACGGAGATGATCACTCATCACCAGCAGACGATCGATCTGGCCGAGGCGGCGAAGGGCCGGGCGGACAGCTCCTTCGTACGCGAACTGAGCGCGCGACTCCCCGCCCGGGAGCAGACCGACATCGACATGATGGAGTCCTGGCTGCGTTCCTGGGGCGAGCCCGTGCCCATGGTGACGCCCATGAAGTCGAACCTGCCCGGCAAGGGCCCGAAGTTCGACGAAGCGTGGCTGACGGCGCTGTCGGAGCACCTGCACCACGGCCTGCAGATGGCCGAGAACGTGCGGAAGACGGGCAAACACGGCCCCACGCTGGAACTGGCCAACAAGATCATCCGCGAGCAGGGCGCGAAGATGGAGGAGATCTCGGCGGCACGAGCCAAATCCAGCGCCTCGTCATAAGCAACCGCTGACATGCGGCGTCCCGTACGGCCGAGGTGGCTTGCGCTTCTGGGCGGAGTGTTGTGCCCGGTCGGCTGAGAAGGTGGTGCAGGGACGCCCCTTGCGAAAAGGGACGCCCCTGCGGTTGCTCAGGGAGCAAGCCTAAGAACCGAGATCATCCTGGGCCGGTTCAGGGTCGGCCCGCCCGTCGTCCGCGCAGATGCGCCCCTCGGCGTCGGTGGTCCCCTCGGCGTCGTGGCCGCTCCCCGTGGTCTCGCCGTTCGGGCCGTGACCTCCGGACGCGTGGTGAGAGGTGCAGTCCGCGAAAGCGGCTGTGGGCACGGCTGCTGCGACGGCGGTGCCGCCCGCCGTGAACAGCATGACCAGTAGAGCGCGACCGAGTACCTGCATGCAGTGTCTCCTTTGTTCGCGAGCCCTCTTCGTACGATCACTCAGCGTAAGCAATCGCATTCTTAAAGTAATCGCGGCTGGTGGCGAGGAGCACTGACCGTGGAGTGATAGACGGGTCACCGGGACCGTGGGAGGCAGGTGGTGGACAGGAAGGTGCCCGGGGACGCGGGAGGTAGGCGCGTCCCCGGGCGGCTCAGGTGGTGCAGATGGTGCGGGTCAGGTGGTGCGGGTCAGGTGGTGCGGGTCAGGTTCAGGCGGAGCCTGGCCAGCCACGACCCCCAGCCGTCCTCCGGCCGGCTGTCCCCGATGCGCAGGTAGAACGTGCGGCCCTCGCCGCGTACGTCGGCGAGGTCGAGCGTGTGCTCCTTCCGGTTGGACAGGTCACGCACGTTGGCGCTCTCCTGAAGCACCGTCCGCCAGTTCTGGTTGTCGGCCGAGACCTGCACCAGGAACTGGTTGCCGATGTCCAGCGTGAGCGAGCCCCCGCTCACGTCGGCCGGCAGGTCGAAGCGGTAGACGGCGTGGCTGTTGCCGTCGGTGAAGCGGGCCCGGCCGTCGTGCACCTCCCCGTCGAGCTGGGACCCGCCCTCTTCAAAGAGCCAGGGTTGCTCGGCGGGGGTGCCGGGGGTGAACTCCACGATGTCGCCGATGACGGTGACCGGCACCTGCGAGGAGACGGGGCCCCGGTCGGAGGTGACCGACAGCCGTACCTGATGGGTGCCGGGACCGGCCGTCGCCGGCACCGCGACCTCGAACGACAGCGCCCGGGAGGCGCCGGGCGCCAGGGGGCCGAAGTCGGCGGAGGAGGGCCGGACGGTCCAGCCCTGCGGCCCGGTCGCGGTCAGGCGGCCGGTGGCGGGACGGTCGGCGTGATTGGCCACGGTCACCGGGATCGTCACGGTCTCGCCGGCCGTGGCGAGGGTCCCGGCCGCCTCGACGGTCAGGGGTGAGGTGGCCGGTGGCTCGGGGGCGAGCAGTTCGATCTCCGAAAGTGAGGTACCGCCGGTGAACCTGATTCGGTAGTGGCTGTACGCCCCCGGCTTGGCGACCTTGAACGGCCGGGTCTGCAGCCGCCACGCGAAACTCTCCCCGGACCGCTCGTCCAGCACCTGCCATGTCTCGCCGTCCGCCGACCCCTCCAGCGCCCACCCGGTCGGATCCTCGCCCGGCTGCCCGGCGCCGGAGGTGAGCGTGTAGTAGCTGATCCGGCGTTCGGCGGGGAAGGCGTACCCGACCCATTCGGGCAACGTGGCCCGCGTGGCCGAGTTGTCGTCGAACAGCGCGCCCACGTCGGCGCCGCCCGCGCCCGTCGCGGTGCCGCGCCCCGGCCCCGTGGCGTCGCGCAGCGGCTCGGGCACGCGGTCGTCGCGGGTGATCGAGGGCGGCGCGGCGTCCTTGCCGGTGCCCCAGCGCGACGGCCGGGGCCCCATGTCGAAGACCAGCTCGCCGCCCTTGGCGAGCAGGTCGTGCGGCAGGTACGTCTTCCCGTACGGCCTGCCGTTGACCCTCAGCCCCTGCACGTAGACGTTGCGCGCGCTGTTGTCCGGCGCCTTGATCACCAGCTTCTTGCCGTTCTCCAGCCGCACCGTGGCCTTCTTGAACAGCGGCGAGCCGATGGCGTAGTCGGGGCTGCCCATCTGCAGCGGGTAGAAGCCCAGCGCGCCGAAGACCTGCCAGGCCGACATCTCCCCGTTGTCCTCGTCGCCGGGGTAGCCCTGGCCGATCTCGCTGCCCAGGTACAGCCGCGCGAGCGTCTCACGCACCTTGGCCTGGGTCTTCCACGGCTGACCGACATAGTCGTACATGTAGGCGATGTGGTGCGAGGGCTGGTTGCTGTGCCCGTACTGGCCCATGCGCAGGTCGCGGGCCTCGCGCATCTCGTGGATGACGCCGTTGTAGGAGCCGGGGAACAGCGCCGTCTCCTGGTCGGTGAAGAAGTCGTCCAGCTTGCCGGCCAGGCCGTCCGCGCCGCCGTACAGGTTGGCCAGGCCGCGGCCGTCCTGCGGGACGTGGAAGGCCATGTTCCAGCCGTTGGTCTCGGTGTAGTCGTAGCCCCAGGTACGCGGGTCGTACGCGCCCGGCTTGCGGCGGAAGGAGCCGTCGGCGTTCCTGCCCTGGAAGAAACCGGTCGCCGGGTCGAACATATGCACGTAGTTCAGCGCCCGGTTACGGAAATATTCGTACTCCTCCAGGTAGCGGGCCCGCTTGGCTCCCGTGGACCGCTCGGCCAGGGCCTTGGCCATGTTCGCGATCCCGTAGTCGTTGATGTAGCCGTCCATCGCCCACGACATCGCCTCGCCCGTGGACTGGATGCTGGTGTAGCCGAGGAACGCCGAGGTGGCCAGCCCCTTGCGGCCCACGTGCTGGGTGGGCGGGACGACCGTGGCGTTCTTGATGGCGGCGGCGTAGGCCGCCTCGGCGTCGAACCCCTTGACGCCCTTCAGGTAGGCGTCGGCGAAGGCCACGTCGGAGCTGGTGCCGACCATGAGATCGGCGTAACCGGGGGAGGACCACCTGGCGATCCAGCCGCCGTCCTCGTACTGCCGCACGAACCCGTCCACCATCTCCCCGGCCGCGCCCGGGGTGAGCAGCGCGTACGCGGGCCAGGTGGTGCGGTAGGTGTCCCAGAAGCCGTTGTTGACGTACACCTTCCCGTCCGCCACCCGCGCGCCCGTCTCGGTGGGCGTGCTCGGCGGGGTGCTGGTGGCCGACTGCACGGCGTGCCGGTACACCGGGGCGTTGGCCGTGCCGGTGTTCTCGTGACCGGAGTTCGGATACAGGAAGAGCCGGTACAGGTTCGAGTAAAGGGTGACGAGCTGGTCGCGGCTCGCCCCCTCCACCTCGATGACGCTCAGCTTGGCGTCCCAGGCCCGCCGCGCCCGCTCGCTGACCTTCTCCAGCGTGTCGCCGGCGGCGATCTCCAGCTCCAGGTTCCGCTTCGCCTGGTCCACGCCGATCAGCGAGGAGGCGATGCGCATGCTGACCGTACGGTCGGCGCCCGCGTCGAAGGACAGGTAGCCGAGCACGTTGTCGCGGCCCTGGCCGGTGAGTTTGCCGCCGCCGGTGACCGGGCGGTCGAAGACGGCGTAGAAGAACATCCGGGTGGCGCCGGTGGACAGGCCGCTGCGCACGTCGGAGTAGCCGGTCACGACGCCGTTGGCGGTGTCGAGCGTCAGGCCGCCGTTGTTGTTGACGTTGTCGAAGATCAGCTTGGCTTCGGAGCCGGGGAAGGTGAAGCGCGCCAGCGCAGCATGGTCGGTGGGGGCCAGTTCGGTCTTCAGGCCGTTGTCGAACGTGACCGCGTACAGGTGCGGGCTCGCGACCTCCCGCTCATGGCGGAAGGGCAGCGCGCGGGCCGTACGGGAGGGGTTCGGCACCCCCTCGGCCGCCGACGGCATGAACTGGAACGTCTGGCGGTCGCCCATCCACGGGCTCGGCTCGTGACTGGCGGTGAACGCCTGGATCTCGGGCAGGTTGGCCGCGTTGTTGGCCCGGTGGTACTCATACAGCCAGCTCGTCGAGCCGGCGTTGGTCATCGGCGACCAGAAGTTGAAGCCGTGCGGCACCGCGGTGGCCGGGAAGTTGTTCCCGCGCGAGAAGCCGCCGGTGGAGTGCGTGCCGCGGGTGGTGGACACGTACTGCGACGGGCTGTCCCCGTGGTGGCCGCGTCCCTCGTACGGCTGCCGCTTCCGCGCCGTGACGATCTTGATGTCGTCCACCCAGCCGCGGAAGCCCGCCATCCCGGCGGGGCTGTCGTAGGCCACCAGGACGCGGCTGATCCGCTTGCCCCTGGCCACCTTGCCGATCTCGGCGAGCTTGAAGTTCCACTGGTCGGCGTACAGGGTCTTGGACTCGCCCTGCTCGCGCGGCGCCAGCCGTACCCCGTGCTGGTCGACGGCCCTGAGGTCGCTCAGGTAGGTGCCGTCGGAGAAGGCCAGGTCCACCGAGACGTACGTGCTGGGATAGCGCAGGTCGGCGGCGGTGAACTCGGGGAAGACGAGATAGGACAGCTCCGTGGCGGAGGTGACCGGGATGTCCACCTCGAACACCTTGTTCGTGGACCGGCCGCCGCTCTCGGAGGTGGTGCCGCCCGCGTACCGCAGCGCCTTCAGCCCGGTGAACCCGGCGCGCGGCTTGGAGACGTACCCGCGGGTCGGGCCGTTGCCGACCTCACTGCGCATGGCGGTGGGCGGCTGCGGGCCGCCGCGCCCGTCCGACAGCTCCCAGCCGGCGAGCTGCAGGGTGGAGCCGCCGCCGATGCGGGTGATGTTCAGGCGGTAGTGGGCGTAGGCGGTCGGGTTGGCGAAGCGGTACTCCTTGCGCTGCATGCGGGCGGTGAACGTCTCGCCGGTCCTGGTGTCCAGGGTGGTCCAGCTCTGCCCGTCCTGCGAACCCTGCAGCTCCCAGTCGCGGGGGTCGCGCTCGGGCGGGTTGTCGGCGGAGGTCAGCGCGTAGTGCACGACCGCGACCGGTTCCGACAGCTGGTAACTGGCCCAGCCGGTGGCGGCGAACACCAGCCACTTGGTGCTCGCGTCGGTGTCGGCGAGGTTCTCCTTGACCTCGCCCGCGGCGGCGTACTCGCCGCTGACGCCGATCTGGACGATCTTGTCGGCGAGGCCGCCCTCGATGCCGCCGGGCAGCGTGCCGGTGATGTCGCGCGACTTCTCCGCCATGTTGACCCACGTCGGCTGGGGGTCGCCCGGCTCGAAGGAGGAGGCGAAGGCCGCGCCCTCCGCCCGCGCCAGGCTCTGGCCGTCGCGGGCCGCCCTGCGCAACTCCTCGGCGGGCGGCGACGGCTCCGCCCGGTTCGGGTCGGGCGGCGGGCTGTAGGAGGGGCCGGGTGAGGGGGTACCCGAGGGGCCGGGGTTGGGCACGGGGTCTGGAACTCCTTGGGCGGTCAGCGCGGCGGTGGCGGGGGCCGCGAGGACGAGGGCGATGAGAGGGGATAAGAGTGCTAACAGTACGGGACGCTTCATCGGGCACCTTTCTGCGGGTCAGCAGGCCAGTGGGGGAGTTTGACAACGTTGTCAGTCCCGATTCTGTTAAGAAAGTTTCAAGCGCAGCGCCCGCTGTCAAGACACCGCTGTCAAAGTCTCCCCAGCGCCCCCGTCCCCGGCCCGGCGTCCTATGGGCGGACGAGGAAGACGTTGCCCAGCGAACGCTGGCCCGTCGCGTCCGAAGGCCGGTTCACGATGCCGCCGCCCGAGGTGACCATGACGCTGGAGCCGCCGCCGTCCAGGTTCATCGCCTCCCTGGCGCCGAGCAGCTTCATGAGCTCGGCCGTCTGCGCGATCCCGAGCCCCTCGCTGTAGCCGTCCTGCCGGCCGTCCACCACCACCAGCATGAGCCGGCCCCGCCCGTCCATGCCGATCATCGACCGGGGGTTGGCGCGCACGGCCCAGTTGTAGGTGAACGTCTGGTCCGTGCCCTCGCGGATCAGGCCGTCGGCCGCGGCGTTCACCGATATCCGGCCGTCCCGTACCAGCGTCGGGCCCACCTGGAGGATCGTGGTGTCCCTGGTCAGCGCGACCCGCCTGCCCCTGCTGTCCTCGACCCGCTCGCTCACCCGCAGCCGCTCGCCGACCTTCGCGTGGCCGAGCAGCCAGGCCGCGCTGTCGCCGATGGCCTGGATCGTGGAGCCGCCGGCGGGCACGCTCGCGCCGCGCGTGTCGTTCACCGCCGTCACCCTGCCGCGCGCGTCCAGCACGGCCTCGGCGCCCGCCCCTGCCGGCGGCGTGCCCCACTCGGGCGTGAACAGCACCAGCTCGCTGTCATCGGTGCACTTCAGGTCGTGCTGCGGCTTCTCGGTCGGCTGGTCGCCGCCCACGCCGCCACAGTTGTAGATCTCACCCGGCACCCGGTTCACGCCGTCGATCTCGACGCTGTCGCGGCCGGCGCGCAGGGTCACGCGGGCGGTGTAGGCGTCCACGTCCACCGCACGGCCGCCCCTGGTGATCCTGATGCCGCCCCTGCCCTGGGTGGCGGAGCCGATCAGTTTGCCGTCCTTGACGTACATGCCGCCGGGCGCGCTGTTGTAGAACCACTGCGCGTTGATCCCGGCCACCGCGCCCGCCGCGGCGGCGAGGTCGGTCAGCTTCTCGGTGCCGTTCAGCGCCTTGCCGAAGTCGGTGCCGACCGTGCCGCGGAACCGGCCGAAGTCGACCTTGAGCACGTGCACCTTCTGTGGTGCCGACGCGTCCGTGCCGTCCTGCGCGGTGTAGCGGGTGCCGCCCGCGAAGCCGGCCGCCCTGATCTTGGACAGCGCCGCGCCGGCCTCGGTGCTGGTGGCGTACTGCCCGACCCGGACGATCCAGCCCAGCGTGCCGGCGGGACGGTCGGCGTACGCGGGCGAGGTGACCTCCTCCAGCCGCGGCTCGAACCCCTTCTCCCGCACTGCCCCGGCCACCCGGTCGGCGATCTCCTTCGCCCCCAGCGCGGTCCCCGCCGTGTTGAGCGGGCCGTCGATCGTGCCCGGGAGGTACACGTGCACGGTCCAGAAGTCGCCTGCGTCCTTGGCGCCCAGCGACATCGAGGTCAGCGTCACCCCAGGGGCCACGGTCGTGGTCGCCGGCGGCGCGCTGAGCGGCAGCTTTCCCCCGAAGAAGCCGTGGGAGCCGTCGCGCGCGGGTGCCGCCTCAGCGGTCGCGGCCGAGGCGGGCGCCGGGGTGGTGGCGGCCGGGGCGGGCGCCGGGGTGGTGGCGGCCGGGGCGGGCGTCGGAGTGGCGGTGGCCGGCGCGGGCGCTGGGGTGGTGGCGGCCCGGGCGGGCGCGCCGCTCGCGATCAGCAGGGTCGCGGCCGCCGCGAGGGCGGGCAGGGTGTTGCGGTGCATGAATGTCCTTGCTCCGAAGCGAAGTTGTGCCAGGGCAGTCAAGGGCGCGCGGATGACCTCGGGCCGAACGGCGGGCACTGCCCGCGGAGCATACAGGTGAACAGCGCCAGGGACGCGCGAGGTACCGTGAACCCGCCTACAGAGGAGGGGCGCGATGGTGCGTACGTGGTTGACCGAACGTTTCGGCCTGGACATCCCGCTGGTGGGAGCGCCGATGGCGGGAGTGAGCGACGGGCGGCTGGCCGCGGCCGTGTCCGCGGCGGGCGCTCTCGGCATGTTCGGCGTGCCCGCCGCCGCGCCCGCCTCATGGATCGCCCAGCAGGCCGGCGTCGCCGCCGCGAGCGGGCGCCCGTACGGGATCGGGCTGATGGCCTGGGCGCTGGAGGACCACCCCGCCCAGCTCGACGCGGTGCTGGAGGCCCGGCCGGCGCTGGTCTCGGTGAGTTACGGAGACTTCGCCCGGTACGTCGAGCCGCTGCGCCGCGCCGGGATCGCCGTGGCCACCCAGGCGGGCACCACGTGGGAGGCGCGGGCGGCCGAGCAGGCCGGCGTGGACGTGGTGGTGGCCAGGGGCGGCGAGGGCGGCGGGCACGGCCGCGCCGAGGTGGCCACGCTGCCGTTGTTGCAGGGCGTGCTCGCGCAGGCGGGCATCCCGGTGCTGGCCGCCGGCGGCATCGCCACGGCCAGGGGGCTGGCCGCCGTGCTGGCCGCGGGCGCGGAGGGCGCCTGGGTGGGCACCGCGTTCCTGGGCTGCGCCGAGACGACGCTTTCCGAAGCCGCCCGCGCGCGCGTGCTGGCCACCGATGAGACCGGCACCGCGTACGGGCGGGTCTTCGACGTCGCGCAGCGGCTGGCCTGGCCGCCGGAGTTCGGCGGGCGGGCGCTGCGCAACACGTTCTTCGAGCGCTGGGACGGCCGCGAGGAGGAACTGGCCGCCGACGAGGCGGCTCGGGCCGAGCTGGAGGCGGCGCGGGCGGCGGGCGACTTCGACACCGCCTACGTCTACGCCGGCGAGGCGGTGGGCCTGGTGAAGGAGCAGCGCACGGCTGCGGACGTGATCGCCGGATTCGCCGAAGCGGGCAAACTGCTGTCCCGCTTCGGCGAAGCCTCATAAACCACTCACTCGGCGGGGCAGGTGGTCCCCGGGGCGGGCAGGCGCAACTCAGTCAGGTACGTCGTGGCGTGCGCGATCGGGCACTTCTTGCCATTGAGGTACATGACGTGCCCCGGCCCCTCGTAGCCGACGGTGACCGACCCCGGCACCATCCGGATGAAGTGATCGGTCCACGGGAAGTCGCCCTCCAGCGTGCCGACCCCCAGCATCGGCGGCAGCCCGCGCGGGTCCAGCGGCCGGGCCGGATTGGCGACCTTCTCCGGCCAGCCCGTGCAGCCCAGCGCGTCGAACGACGCCGTCGCGAGGTCCGGCGCGATCTCGCGTATCTGGCGGCCGTACTCCGCGCGCTGCGCCCACCCGGTGTAGCCGCGTTCGTCGCCGCAGGTCATCGCCAGCATCCCGGGCATGGACCACACCCGGAGGTTGCCGATCACGAACTCACCGAACCCGGATCCGTCCCCCCGCCGCGCCTTGTCCACCGACTGGGCGAAGTCCAGCCACCGGGCATGACCGGGGCCCGGGTCCGGGGGAAAGCCGAGGGAACGCAGGGCCCAGCCCGTCAGCTCGCCCTCGCCGAACTGGGAGGACTCGGCCGGGATCGGCCTGGCGTCGGCGTCGCGGACCAGCTTGCGCCAGACGTCCAGGGCGTCCTCACCGTGCAGCGCGCACGCCGGCGTCGCCGCGCACCAGCGGCCGAACCGCTCCAGCGCCTCCTGCACGCCCCTGGCCGCCACCAGGTTCGCGCTCGGCCAGCCGTCGGTCTGGTTGATCACCCCGTCCAGGTACATGGCGCGGATCCGCTGCGGGAACAGCCTGATGTACGCGGCCGAGGCCACCCCGCCGTAGGAGTTGGCCATGAAGCTCAGCCGCTCCTCACCCAGCCCTTCGCGTATCGCGTCCATGTCCTTGGCGACCGACAGCGAGTCCAGGTGCGAGAACAGGCCGGACCGGTCGTCGGCGCGGCACTGCTTGAACGCCTTGGACATCGTCGCGGCCAGGGCCTTGAACTGCTTGCGGTCGCGCGGCTCGTACAGCGCCATCCCCGGCCGCAGGCACGACGCCGGCGCGCTCTCGCGCCAGACGGTGGTGCGCGGGCGGTAGCCGATGAGGTCGAAGCGGCGGCGCAGCTCGGTGAGGTGGCCGGCGGCGAGCTTGAGGTCCTCGATGCCGTTGCCCCCCGGGCCGCCGGGGATGCCGAGCACGCTGCCGATCCGGCGGGCGGGCTCGGCGGCGGGCAGCTTGACCAGGTCGAGCCTGACCTTCCTGCCTTCCGGCCGGGACCAGTCGATGGGTACCTCGATCGCGCCGCACCGCGCGCCGGCGGGCATCCCCTCACTCTTCTCGCACGCCCGCCAGGTGATCGGCTTGTCCTCCGCGTTCGCCGGGACGGCGAGTCCTGCCAGCAGCGTCATCACCACCATCAGGAGTCCAGCGGCTTTGCCAGGCATGGGTCCTGCCTCCATTCTGTTCGCGACAGGACCCCACTGTCGGCCGGGCGTCCGCGCCCGCACCACGGGAACCTCCGCCGGATCGGCTTCGGGACATCCCCCGGAGGACAGCCGGATGGTGTCCCGGCGACCGGCCCGTCACCCTGGAGAGAACGTCAGAGAGGAGCGGACCGGTGCGGATCTGGCACGAACTCGCCTACGCGCTCGCCACGGCGCTCATGGCCGTCGTCGGCCTGATCTACCTGATCGCCGTGCTGCTGGGCGTGCTCGCCTCGGCCAACGCCGTCGGGCTGCCGCTGCTGGCGCTGCTCGTGGTGGGTGCCAGGGGCCTGGGCGCGGTCAATCGGAGGCTGGCGCGGACGCTGGCCGGGGTACAGGTGCCGGCGCCCGCGCCGTTCGATCCCGGCCGGGGGCTGCTGAACCGGCTGGGCGCGGCGCTCGGCGACGTCACCGGCTGGCGCGCCATCGGCCACACCCTCGTCCGCCTGCCCGCCGCCGCGCTCGCCCTCGCGGCCGCCGCCGTGACCTGGGGGCTCGGGCCGGTGCTGCTCACCTGCCCGCTGTGGTGGCAGTTCGGCGCGTTCGCCGCCCTGACGCCCAGCGGCTGGCCGGGCGCGCTGCTGCTGGGCGTGGTGGGCCTGGGCCTGCTGTTCCTGGCGCCGTGGGGTGTGCACGCCGCGCTGGCTCCCGAACGACTGCTGGCCCGTACGCTGCTCGGCCCCGCCCCCGGCCAGGCCCGCATCCGTACCCTGGAGGAGACCCGGGCACTGGCCGTGGACGACGCCGCCGCCGTGTTGCGCCGCGTCGAACGGGACCTGCACGACGGCACGGCCGCCCGGCTGACCGCGCTGGCCATGAGCCTCGGCATGGCCCAGGAGGAGCTGGACGCCGCCGGCGAGCCGGAACGGCTCGAACACGCCCGCGCCCTGCTCGACAGCGCCCACCGCAACGCCAAGGAGACCCTGTCGGAGCTGACCGACCTGATTCGCGGCATCCACCCGCCCGCACTCGACAAGGGGCTGGAGGTGGCGCTGGCCACGCTCGCCGCCCGCAGCCCGCTGCCCGTGGACCTCGACGCCGACGTGTCGGCGCGGCCCTCGCCCGCCGTCGAGGCCATCGCCTTCTTCTGCACCGCCGAACTGCTCGCCAACGTGGCCAAGCACAGCGGCGCGGGACAGGCCGCGGTGCGGGTGCGGGCCGAGAAGGGGCGGCTGCGGCTGCGGGTGTGGGACGACGGCGACGGCGGCGCGCGGATGGGCGCGGGGTCGGGACTGCGTGGCCTGGAGGACCGCGTACGGGTGGTGGACGGTGAACTGGAGATCCACAGCCCCGCCGGAGGGCCTACGGTGGTGAGCATCGACCTGCCCCTGCGCGCCGGGACGGACTGACGCATGCGTATCGTGATCGCCGAGGACGCCGTGGTGCTCAGGGACGGCCTGTGCCTGCTGCTGACCACCCGCGGCCACGACGTGGTGGCCGCCGTGGGCGACGGCGAGGCGCTGACGGCGGCCGTGGCCGAGCACCTGCCGGACGTGGCCGTGATCGACGTGCGCATGCCGCCCACGCACACCGACGAGGGGCTGCGCGCCGCGATCCGGATCCGCCGGGACCACCCCGACCTGGGCCTGCTGGTGTTCTCGCAGTACATCGAGACCCGCTACGCCGCGCAGTTGCTGGCCGGCGGCGCCCACGGCGTCGGCTACCTGCTGAAGGAGCGCGTGGCCGACATCAAGGACTTCCTGTCCGCGCTGGAGCGGATCGCCGCCGGACAGACCGTGCTCGATCCCGAGGTCGTCACCCAGATCATGGGCGCCAGCGGGCGCGCCGACGCGCTCGCGCTGCTGACGCCGCGCGAGCGGGAGGTGCTGGCCATGATGGCGCAGGGCCGCTCCAACACCGCCATCGCCGAGACGTTGTTCGTGTCGTACGGGTCGGTGGAGAAGTACGTGACGCAGATCTTCACCAAGCTCGGCCTGGCCCCGTCCGACGGCGACCACCGCCGCGTGCTGGCCGTCCTGCGCTACCTACAGGCCTGACCCGGCCAGGCGATCGCGCAGCGGATCCTCCTCGTCCGGGCCGGTGCACAGGGTCACCCGCAGACCGTCGCGGGCGGCGTCGCCGAGCACGGCCAGCAGGGTCGCCAACTGCTCGGGAGGCTCGGCGTCGAGCAGTTCCCCGGCGTGCAGCACGACCACGGCGGCCGCGCCGACGTCGCGCAGGGAGTCGGTCAGCGCGTCCCAGTTGCGGCCGAAATAGTCCGGCAGGCGCAGAGCCCGCGCCACCTCCTCGAAGAAGGCGGCGCGGGTCCGGCAGGCCCGCCCGTCCAGCACCGCGGTGGACACCGTCAGCCACGGCGGCAGCGGACGTGCGGCAGAGGTCATGGACGTTCCTAGAGGCGGTAGAAGTCGGTGTAGTGGTTCGGCGAGAACCAGGTCACGCCGGTGCTGCGGTTGACGACGATCCGGTAGGCGTCGCGGGAGGCGCCCCGCGCGCGGCTGTAGACGTCGTACTCGTAGTAGGTGGCGCCGCTGGGGAGCTGGCCCTCCCGGTTGTAGTGGCGGCCGCCGGTGTAGTTGTACCTTCCGTCGGGCCAGGAGTACCAGCCGGCGCTGGTGGGGAAGCCCTTGGAGGCCCAGGTCGCCCTGGCCGAGCGCGCGTCGGCGCAGCGGGAGATGGTGCAGGAGTTGTAGACGGCGGCGTTGGCGGGCGCGACGCCGGCCAGGCCGATGACGGAGACGAGGGCGGCGAGGACGACGGCGAGGCGCACCGGCCAGGCGGGGTGAGGGCGCGAGGGAGCGGGCACGAAGCCTCCTTGCGGACGAGGTGACTGACCCTGTCATGATCGCCGCTCGCGTTTGTCAGGGGAAGGCGCGCCGTGCCAAGGGACGGTGAACTTGGGGTTAGGCCCGTACGACGCCGCCGATCACCGTGCTCACCATCTTGTGCACGGCCTCGGCCCGCGGTGGGTCGCCCGTCCTGTCGGCGAACAGCAGGTGCGCGGAGCCGATCAGGGCGGGCGCGAGCGACTCCACGTCGGCGTTCTCCGCGATCCTGCCCAGGGCCTGCTCCTCGGTGAGATAGCTGGCGATCATGATGCAGGCTTCGGTCAGGATCGGCACGCCGGCCGGCCAGGTCTCGCGCAGCCGGGCGCGCAGTTCGTCCCTGAAGGTGATGAGCGCGACGATCGCCACGGCGACCGAGCCGAACACGGCCGTGATGGCCTCGCTGAGGTTGCCGGTGACGGTGCCGCTGCCCGCGGTCCTGAGCAGTTCGACGACCTGGGTGTCCATCCGGTCGACGCGGTCGAGCACGAACTCGGCGAGGAAGGCGTCGAAGTCCTCGAAGTGCCGGTGCAGGACGCCCTTGGCTACCCCGGCCTCGGTCGTGACCGCCCGGCTGGTCAGCCCGCTCGGCCCGTCCTTCAGCAGTACGCGGTCGGCGGCCTCGAAGAGCTGCTCGCGTACGTCGCGGATGGCGATCCCTGTCGGCATCCCTGAACCTTACCTTCCGTTGACCGGGTGGGCATGTGCCCACTAGAGTGGGCGCATGCCCACTACTTCTTCTGGTACCCCGCAGAGTCCGCATCAGGCCAGGCAGATGGCCGAATCGTTCGGTGTGGACGCCGAACGCTACGACCGCACCCGCCGGGCGTACCCCGACGAGCTCGTCAACCGGATCATCGCCGCGAGCCCCGGCCGCGACCTGCTGGACGTCGGCGCCGGCACCGGCATCGCCGCCCGCCAGTTCCGGGCGGCCGGCTGCACGGTGCTCGGGGTCGAGCCCGATCCGCGCATGGCCGAGTTCGCCCGGCGAACCGGGATCGAGGTCGAGGTCGCGACTTTTGAGGACTGGGAGCCCGCCGGGCGGACCTTCGACGCCGCCGTCGCCGCGACGGCCTGGCACTGGATCGACCCGGTCGCCGGCGCGGCCAAGGCGGCGCGGGTGCTGCGTCCCGGCGGCAGGCTGGCGGCGTTCTGGCACGTGTACACGATGCCGCCCGCCCTGACCGCCGCCTTCGCCGAGATCTACCCGCGGCTGCTGCCGGACCTGCCGCTCGGCGCGCGGACGGACAAGACCAGCATGGAGGGGTACCGGCCGATGTTCACCATGGCCGCCGACGGGATCCGCGAGGCGGGCCGGTTCGGCGAGCCCGAGGAGTGGACGTTCGACTGGAAGTGCTCCTACACCCGGGACGAGTGGCTGGACCAGCTCCCCACCTCCGGCGTGCTCACCCGGCTGCCGCAGGACAGGTTGGATCCGCTGCTCGCGGAGGTCGGCGCGGCCATCGACGCGCAGGGGGGCCGCTTCACGATGGACTACACCACGGTGGTGGTCACCGCCGTCACGCGGTGAGGCGGGCGGGCAGCGTGCGATGCCCGTTGGAGATGAAGGACTCCAGCGGCGGCAACCGGTCCGGCTCCGCGGCGAGAGCCAGGTCGGGGAAGCGGCCGAACAGGGCGGGCAGCGCGACGGCGGCCTCCAGCGTGGCCAGCGGCGCGCCGAGGCAGCGGTGCACGCCGTACCCGAAGGCCAGGTGCTCCTTCTCCGCCCGGGTGACGTCGAAACGGCTCGCGTCCTGCCCGTGCACGTGCGGGTCGCGGCCTGCGGCCCCGTAGCAGGCGAGGATGGCGTCGCCCGCGCCTATCGTGACGCCGTCGCCGACCTCGATGTCCTCGACGGCGAAGCGCAGCGGCAGGTTGGCGATCGGGGCCTGACAACGCAGCGTCTCCTCGATCACCGCCTCCCAGGTGACCCGGCCCTCGCGGACCAGGGCGAGCTGACCGGGCCGGGTGAGCAGCGCGAAGATCGCGTTGTCCAGCAGGTTGACCGTCGTCTCGTGCCCCGCGCTCAGGAACAGCACCAGCGTGTCCACCAGCTCGTCCTCCGACAGCGGCGCGTCCTGCTCGTCGCGGGCGGCGATCAGGGCGGAGGACAGGTCGTCGGCGGGATTGCGGCGTTTGTCCGCGACGAGCGTGCGCAGGACCGCCTGCATGCGCGGAAAGGCGTCGGCGGTGTCCTCCGCGGCCTTGCCGGTGTGGAAGAAGGCGTCAACCGAGCGGCGGATCTCCCGTTGGGTGGCCTCGTCGGCGACGCCGAACAACTCGCAGATCACCCTGATCGGCAGCGGGTAGGCGAAACGTTCCCGCAGGTCGGCCGTCGCTCCCGGCGGTTCGGCGGCCAGGTCGTCGAGCAGGTCCTCGGTGATGGCCGCGATGCGCGGGCGCAGCGCGGCGGTGCGGCGGACGGTGAAGGCGCTGGAGACCAGCCCGCGCAGCCGCCGGTGGTCGGGGCCGTAGGCGGTCAGCATGTTGCGTACGGCCACCCACGCGAACAGCGGCCACTCCGGCGTGATCTCACCCTTCATCCACACCGGCCAGTGCTGGTAGGCGTCCTTGGACACGCGGGGGTCGGTGAGCAGCCGCCGCAGCACGGCCTGGTCGCTCACCGCCCAGGCCGGTACGCCGCCCGGCAGCTCCACCGGCACGGCCGGGCCCAGCGCGCGGATGCGCTCGGCCTGGCCATGGATGTCGCGGCCGGTGGGGTCGATGACGAAGGGACGTGCGTGCATGGTGGGTTCCCCTCCCAATCGTGTGCGGCGTGTCTTTCGGCAGCGTTTCCCATCGCGCGGTGCCGCGCCCACTGTCGTGGCCGTTGGATCTCCGTACGAGGCGGGTAACCTGGGCGCGCTTGTCCGGGTCCCTTCCCTCTCCTCCTCCTCCTCCTCAAATGGGGCGTGTCATGACGTGGTGGTCCGTGGTCAGGTTCCTGCACGTGCTCGGGGCGGCACTGTGGGTCGGCGGGCAGCTCACGGTGTCACTGGTGCTGCTGCCGCAGGCCAGGCGGCTGCTCGACGACGAGCGGCGCGGACAGTTGCTGACCGCCGTCGGGCGGCGCTTCGGGCTGCTGACCGTCGCCGCGTTCCTGCCGCTGCAACTCGTCACCGGGGTCGCCATCGCCTGGCACAAGGGCGTCACCTGGGCCTCGCTCGCCGGACCGGGGTACGGGCGGATCCTGGCCGTCAAACTGCTGCTGTTCTGCGCCGCCATGGCCGCGGCCGGGGCACACGGCTGGGCCACCGGAGCCGGCCGGCCACGGCTCGGGCGGTCCTTGGCGGTGGCCTCGCTGGTGGGGTCGCTCGGCGTGGTGCTGCTGGCCACCGCGTTGCCCGCCACCTGAGCGCCCGCCAGGACGCGGCTTCAGCGGGCGGGTTCGACAGTGAAGGCGTCGAGATCGAACGACGAGCCCCTGCGGCTCTTGAAGACCAGGTGGAGCGGGCCGGACGCCGAGCCCTTGAGGGGCGTGGCGACGTCGCGGAAGGTTCCGCCCGTGGCGGGCACCGCGACCGAGCCGAGCAGGGGCCCGGTACGCGACCTCGAACGGACCTGGATGACGCCACCGGACCGGGCCGAGGAGACCCGGGCACGGAAGGAGGCCGCGCCCGCCGTGGCGACCTGCGCATAGGCCGCCCAGTCGCCGTCGCCGAGGTGGCCGAGCACCTTGCCGCCGCCGGCCGAGGCATGGCCGGTCACGCGGGCGCCCCGCGAGGAGGTGCACGCCTCGCCCTCCACCGTGACGCCCAGCTCCTTGATCCGGACATTGCGGAAGGACACCTGGTCGGCGTCGCCGTGGTTCTGCAGGCCGATGTGCCCCTGCCAGAGCGAGCGGCGCGGATCGGTGTTGGTGAAGTCGTTGATCTGCCGGCCGTTCAGCAGGACGCGCAGCCGTTCGCCCGCCACCAGCAGTTCGTAGGTGTTCCACGAGCCCGGCGGATTCAGTACGGCGTCGCGGGCGGCCAGGTCGGCGGCCCGGAAACCGTAGATCGAGCCGGTGGTGCGGTCGGGCGCGTCGGTGGCGTCGATCTGCACCTCGTAGCCGTTGTTCACCGCCGACCACGGGTCGTCGGAGGCCGGGAAGCCGACGAAGACGCCCGAGTTGCTGTCGCCGGTCACCCGCCAGTCCAGCTTGAGCGAGTAGGAGCCGAACGCCTTGGCGGAGTACCACAGCAGGCCCAGCCCGCCCTGCGAGGTCAGCGTGGCGTCCTGTTCGGTGAAACCTCCCGGTCCCGCCTGGGACCAGCCGGCGGTGGAGCCGTCGTAGAGCGGGGTGTAGCCGGTCTCGGGGCGGCAGTCCGCGTGGACCGCGCCCGCCGCGTAGCCGATGCCGCCGAGCAGCACCTGGCGGAAGACGGGGTCGGCGTAGGAGTCGATGGTGTGGCCGAGCCCGGTGTAGAACGCCCGGCCCCTGCCCTGGGTGTGGCACCAGGTGATGGGGTGGTCGCCCATGTCGCCGCCGGTGTAGCTGCTCTCGTCGAGGCTCTGCAGCACGCGTACGGACCCGCGCGGGTTGGCGCGGTAGTTGTACCACTCGTCGGTACGCGTCCAGGTCCTGCCGAGGTGGGCGGTCGCGGCGTGCGCGCGGTCCTCGGTGACCACGGTGGCCTGCTGGATGGCGGGGTGGTTCTTGAAGTACGCGCCGGCCAGCCGCCCGTAGTACGGCCAGTCGTACTCGGTGTCGGCCGCTGAGTGCACGCCCACGTAGCCGCCGCCCCCGTCCACGTACGCCTCGAAGGCCGCCTGCTGGGCCTCGCCGAGCACGTCGCCGGTGGTGCTGAGGAACACGACGGCCCGGTAGCGGGCCAGGTTCTCGCCGGTGAAGGCGCCGGCGTCCTCCGTGGCGATGACGGAGAAGCCGCCGGTCGCGCCGAGGTCGGAGATGGCCCGGATGCCGGCCGGGATCGAGTCGTGGCGGAAACCGGCGGTCTTGGAGAAGACCAGCACCTGATAGGCCGGATCCGCTGGAGCCGCTGGAGCCGCTGGAGCCGTGGGAGTCGCTGGAGTCGCTGGAGTCGCGGTCAGGCTCGCCGCGAGGAGAGTGAGGGCCAGGAGTCTGTTCAGCATCGCCGCCTACCTCTCTCGGTGACAGGAAGCCGTTCGAGGCACCCCCGGGGCTGGAGGTGTGGGACTCGCCTTGACCGTCGCCGCTGCGCCGCGGGACGTCAAGGTTTTTTGTCGGGAGGCAGGTGTACGGTCGGGCGGAAAAGGACTCACCAACAGGGCGCTAAGGGGAAGACGTGACCACACTGGAGAACCGGCCGAACACCGCGCTGCTCGTCGTTGACGTGCAGAACGGTGCCGTCGGGGCGGCGCACGACCGCGACACGGTGGTCGCCAACGTGGGCAGCCTCGTCGAGAAGGCACGTCAGGAGCAGGTGCCCGTCGTCTGGGTGCAGCACTCCGACGAGGACATGTCCAAGGGCAGCGAGGCGTGGCAGATCGTCTCCGAGCTGACCCGCGCCGAGGGTGAGCCGCTCGTGGAGAAGCTCTACGGCGACTCCTTCGAGGACACCACGCTTGAGGACGTGCTGGCCGGCCTCGGGATCGGGCGGCTGGTGGTCGTGGGCGCGCAGACCGACGCCTGCATCCGCTCGACGCTGCACGGCGCGATCGCCAGGGGCTACGACGCGCTCCTGGTCGGCGACGCGCACACGACCGAGGACATGACGGCCTATGGCGCGCCGACGCCGGCACAGGTCATCGCGCACACGAACCTGTACTGGAAGTATCACTCGGCGCCCGGACGCAAGGCCGGCACGGTCGAGACCAAGGACGTCGACTTCGCCACAGCGTCCTGACGCGCACCCGCAACGGGCATCGGCGTCTTTTGAGCCCACACCCGCGACAGGCATGGGCGTCCTGAGGCTCACGCCCGCTTTTGGGCATGGGCGTCAGGACGCTCGGGGCCCTGCGGGCGTCGCACGGGCGGGCGCCGCCGGTCCGCGCGCTCGCCCGTGCGCGCCGGTCACCAGGTGACGGGCAGTTCGTGCATGCCGTACACCGCGGAGCTGTCCTTGAAGGAGAGCTCATCGTCGGGGACGGCCAGGCGCAGGCCGGGCACGCGCCGGAACAGGGTGCGGAAGACGATCTCCAGTTCCACGCGGGCGAGGTTCTGGCCCAGACACTGGTGGGGGCCGTAGCCGAAGGCCAGGTGGTTGCGGGCGCCGCGGTCGATGTCGAAGCGCTCGGGGTCCTCGAACGCCTCCGGGTCGCGGTTGCCGGCGTTGGCCAGCATCATCACGCCCGACCCCGCCGGGATGACGGTGCCGCTGAGCTCGACGTCCTCCAGGGTCACCCGCACCATCGCCAGCTCGGCGATGGTGAAGTAACGCAGCAGCTCCTCGACCGCGTTCTCCGTCTTGTCCGGGTCTTCGCGCAGCGCGGCCAGCTGCTCGGGGTGCCGCAGCAACATGTACGTGCCCAGCGAGATCATGTTGGCCGTGGTCTCGTGCCCGGCGATCAGCAGCAGGAACGCCATGCTGATCAGCGCGGGACGATCCACCTCACCGCTCTCGCGCTGCTTGGCGATCAGGCGGCCGAGCAGGTCGTCGGCGTGTTCCTGCTCCTTGGCCGTGATCAGCTTGTCCAGGTAGATGGCCAGCTCCATCACGGCGTGC
Organism: Nonomuraea sp. NPDC050404; assembly: GCF_040655495.1. Classification (NCBI taxonomy): domain Bacteria; kingdom Bacillati; phylum Actinomycetota; class Actinomycetes; order Streptosporangiales; family Streptosporangiaceae; genus Nonomuraea; species Nonomuraea sp. NPDC050404. The sequence continues at coordinate 183,595 of NZ_JBFAKB010000020.1, read as the reverse complement.
CGCCGCTCCTGCTCGCTGGACTTCCTGTCGACCAGCTTGGCCGAGTGCTCCTGGAAGAAGTCGTGATCGTCGTACGGCACCCCGAGCAGCTCGCAGATCACCAGTGACGGCACCGGCAGGGCCAGGTCACGCACCAGGTCGGCCGGGCGGGGGCCGTCGAGCATGGCGTCGATGTGCTCGTCCACGATCTGCTGGATGCGCGGGCGCATCGCCGCGATGCGGCGCACGGTGAACTCGCCGAGCACCGAGCGGCGGACCGGGCCGTGCTCGGGCGGGTCCATCTCCAGCAACATCTTCGGCATGCCCGCGGCGGCGTCCGTGCCCTCCGGCTTCTTCGACAGCCGTGGCGCGGCGGGGTGGCGGCGGTCGGCGCTGAAGCGCGGGTCGCTCAGCACCGTCCTGATGTCCTCGTAGCGGGTCGTCACCCAGGCGTCCGCGCCCGTCTGCAGGGTGACCTTGCTGACCGGCTGCTCGCGCAGCAGCCTCTGGTGCTGCTCCGGTGGGGCGAACGGGCAGCTACGCGCGGTTTCGAGCGTCTCGGGGTCGCTCGCGGCGGGGTGAATCGCGGTGTTCTCGGTGGTCAATGCTCTCCCCATTCGGCGTGGTGTCCGACAGCACATCTTCCGTACACCTGTAGCCTAAGCTACATCTGTCCGGGACGTTACACTTGCGTCCGTGGTGACAACGAGAGAGCAGGATCCCCGGGTGCGGCGCACCCAGGCGGCGCTGCGGGCCATCCTGATCGAGCTCGTCCAGCACCGGGAGCTGTCCAGGATCAGCGTGGCCGACGTGGCCGAGCGGGCCGGGGTGAGCCGCTCGACCTTCTACGACCACTACCGCGACGTGCATGAGCTGGCCGAGGCCGCCTGCACCGCGATGATCGACGAGCTCATCGAGGCCATCCCCGACCACGCTTCCGCTACCGCCGATCCGCCCGGCGACCCGTACGACAGCCTGCTGACCTTCTTCGCCCACCTCGCCGAGCACGCCGGCCTCTACCGCAGCGTGCTGGGGCCGCAGGGCAGCGCCCGCGTCATCGACCACGTACGCCACCGCGCCACGGTGGCCGTGCACCTGCGCGCCCACCCGCCCGGCGACGCGGAGACCCCGCACGACGTGGCGGCCGCCTTCACGGCGGGCGCGCTCCTCGGCGTCGCCAGCGACTGGCTCAAGCGCGGCTGCCCGCGTTCGCCGGCGGAGATGGCCGGCCTGACCCGGCCGCTTCTGGAGCTTCTCTATCAGGGGAACGACCGCGCGACCACCTGAGTGACCGCGCGAGTTCGCCGCCGGGTAAGGAGCATTACTCGATCGCCAGGCGAAGGGTCGAAATGACGGTAATGGCGTAACCGAAAGGGTGCCCGCGCGGAAAATGAATTGACAGATCGATCTTCCGGTGCGGAGATTCATTTAGGTAGAATGCTCGCGGCGAACTTGTGCTGGTCCGCCCGTCCATGTTCAGTTTTTTCGATTAATCCCCAACTGGCTTGACGGTATCGGGGAACAACTCCGAGTACCGCACAGCCCTAGGGATGAGTTGGAGTGCCAGCATGGCCAGGAGGCTCATTGAAACGATCACGGATGATTTCGACGGCTCCCCGATGGAGGTAGAGAACACCGTCTCCTTCAGCATCAAGGGCGACCGGTTCATCATGGACCTCAGCCCTGACAACGAGGACAGGCTGCGCGCGGCCCTGGCGCCCTTCATCGCCAAGGCACGGCGCGACGGCGCGGCCGTCGCGCCGCGGGTTCGTGGCAGGCGTGCCGCCGGTGGCGCGACGCGGGCGATGAGCAAGGAGAAGAGCCAGGAGATCCGGCGGTGGGCGAAGGCGCACGGTCTGCCGGTCAGCGAGCGGGGCCGGATCGCCTCCACGGTGATCCAGCAGTACGACGCCGCACACTAGAAAGCCCGCGAAAGGCCCTCTTCAATAGGGGGCCTTTCCTTTGTCGGGGATGCGGGAGATTAGCGCGGTTCGCAACCCGCACGGATTAACCCGCGGAGCCCGCCGGGCATTTCAAAGGCCCCTTCGGGGGCGTTCGCATTCAGCCCTCCAGCGCGTTCCACGTCCAGCGGCCCGCGAGCAGCGTGCCCGCCACCCCGACGTCCCGCAGGCGCTCCTCGGGCATCACGGCGGGATCCTGTTCGAGCACCATCAGGTCGGCCACGTCGCCCGGGTCCACCCGGGTGCGCCCGCGCGCGCAGGCGGCGAGCGTGACCTCCCGGGGCAACTGCTGCTCCGGATGCCAGGCCGCCCGGCCGCTGCGCGACCTGGTGACGGCCGCGGAGATCGCCAGCCACGGGTCCAGCGGCGCGACGGGCGCGTCGGAGCCGAGCCGCAGCGTCGCCCCGGCCTCGTGCAACGATCGGAACGCGAAGGCCCGATCGGTGCGGCCGGGCCAGTAGCGGTCGGCCACGTCGCGATCGTCCATCGCGTGTTCCGGCTGTACGCTCGCGACGATCCCGAGCCGGGCGAAACGCGCGAAGTCGCCGGCCGAGACGAGTTGCGCGTGCTCGATCACGCCGGGCATGCCGTGCTCCTCGAACGTGTCCAGCACCTGCGTGTTGGCGCGGTCGCCGATGGCGTGCACGGCCACGCCGATCCCGGCCTCGCGCGCGACGGTGAACAGGCCGCCCAGCTCGGCGGGGGAGACGGTCTGCATACCGCACGCGTGCGGCCCCGCCGGGTCCAGGCCGGGGTAGGGATCCCAGCACAGGGCGGTGCGGGTGTTCAGCGACCCGTCCACGACGACCTTGAGGCGGCCCACGGTGATGAGCCCGCGTTCGTCGAGGGACTTCCCGGTACGTAGGCCGCGCTCCACCGCCTCCCGGAGCCGGTCCGGCCAGATCGACGCCTCCACACGCAGCGCGGTGACGCCCGCGGCCACCCGGGCGGGCCAGGCGCCCACGTTGTCGGCGTTCTCGAAGTCCACGATGCCGACCACGCCGAGGCGGGCCGCCTCCTGCGCGGCCTCGCGATAGGCGGCCGGGGAGGGTGCCGTCCCGGCGTCGAGCCGCTGGAGCGCGCTGATCCACGGCGTCTCCCGTACGAGGCCCGACTCCTCGGGGCGCACGCCGAGCAGCGCCGCCGCCGGGGAGTTCACCCATCCGCAGTGCAGGTCGCCGCTGACGAGCACCACGGGACGGCCGGGGGCCGCGGCGTCCAGCGCGGCGAGCGACGGGGCGTCCGGCCACAGACCGTCACGGAACCCATAGCCCACCAGCACGTCCTCCCTGCCGGTGCCGGTGCCGGTGCCGGTGCCGGTGCCGGTCGGCCGGTGCTGGGCCTCGCGGACGATCGCGAGGATCTCCGACGCGCTTGCGGCCGCCGACAGGTCGAGCCGGCCGCGGCGGATCACCCATTGCGTGAAGTGCACGTGTTCGTCCCACAACGCGGGACGCAGCCACCGCCCGTCGAGCCGCGCCTCGGCGGCCCCGTCCCGGCGCACCGTGCCGGGCGCGCCGATCGCGGCGACGCGGCCGGCGCTGATGAGCACGTCGCTCGTCGTCCCCCGGCCCGGCAGGCGGGCGTCGCGAAGCAGGAGGTCAGTGGCAGGATGCAGGTCGTGATCGGGCATGCTGCGAGGTTAAGGAGGGGCTCCGAAGGCGGGCAATGTGCCAACGGACCAGGAAATATGCCGCCATTGTGGCCACAGGCCAAGTCGGCGCGCCGGGGTCATGAGCGCCACGCCAGGGCGGCGGAGTGGTGAGCGCCACGTCAGCGCTGTGACACGACGAGTTCCACGTCAGCGCGACGGCGCGTCAGCGCAGGGACGCGATGAGGCGGACGCGGCACGCCAGCTCGACCGCGAACCGCACGTCCGGCTCGGTCAGGTCGAGGCCCAGGGTCTGCTCGATGCGCCGGATCCGGTAGTTGACCGCGTTGGGGTGCAGGTTGAGTGCCTCGCCCGCGCGGGCCAGGGAGTTGCGGTGGCCGAGGTAGGCGACCAGCGTACGGATGGAGATCGCGGCCCGCTCCGGCCCCAGCTCGTTCAGCGGCGTCAGGATGTCGTCGAGCAGCGACCGGCTCAGCGGGGAGGCGTAGAAGTCCAGCAGGACGCGGCGCAGCCCGGTCACGTCGGTGGCCTCGATGCGGCCCGCCCTGCCGCCCGCCACGGCCGACTCGGCCGCCACGCGCGCCTCGGTCGCCGACTGCCGCAGCCCGGCCGCGCCGCTCTGCGGCGTCCCCAGCCCGACGGTGAAGGCCCACTCCTCGCCCGCGACCGAGCCCGCGTGCGCCACCACGGACTCCATGACGTCGCGCAGCCGCCGCTGGTGGTCGGGGGCGCCGGCCTCCTCCGAGGCGACCATCACGATGTCGTCGTGGAACGTGGCCAGGTGCCACACCTCGTCGCGCCCATCGACGAGTTGCAGGGCGCGCAACTCGACGGAGGACACGAGCACGGCGGGGGTCCGCCGCTCGGGGTCGCCTCGGTGGGTGGGGGTGAGCCAGGCGACCGCGTGTGACAGCGGCACCGGCAGCCCGGCGCGGCCCGCCTCCATGGCCAGCCGGTCGATGCGTGCCGACTCGGCGAAGATGAGCTCGATGATGAGGTCGGCGCGTGAGCGTACCGGGCCGAAGCGGGTCTGCAGTTCGCGTTGCATGGTCCGGGAGAGCAGGGCGGCGATCACGGGGAGTGCGAGGGCGACGGAGGCGTCCTCGCGGTCGGCGGTCAGCCGCCCGACCGGCACCTCGCCCACGCACACCGTGTGCGGCTCCGACCAGGCCGCACCGGGATCCTCGACCAGCGACAGCCGCGCACCGAGCGCCGTGCCCGCCGCGTCAAGAATGGCCCGCGCGGGCATCTGGGCCGTGATCGCGGTGCCCGCTGTGTCGAGAGTGGGCGTCTCGGCCGCGACCGCGGTGCCCGCCGGGTCGAGGGTGGTCTGGGCGGGCAGGCCGGTCGCGACTGCTGTGGCGCGGGTGATGGCGTACTCGGCGCGGGCCAGTGCGTCCTCCGCGCCGCCGCGGATCGTGCGGTCCATGAGGACGGCGAGCTCGGAGGGCGTGGCGGTGCTCATCAGCACCGGCAGCCCGCCGCGCGCGGCCAGCGCGCGGGCCGTCTCGGCGACCGGGAAGTCCCCGATGAACACCAGCCCCGCGCAGCCCGCCGCGATCGCGCACCTGACCGCGATGTCCACCTGGTACGGCCGCGGCACCGCCCCGTCAGGCGTGGCCACGATCACCAGCCGCCCCGGGGAGGCCGACCTGAGCGCGTCCAGGGCGACGATCTCCACGCCGGAGACCCCGACCCCGTCCGGCGCGCCCGCGACACAGCGCAGGCCCAGCCGCTCACCCTGCGCGACGATGTCGGTGACGGTGACCTGTTTCATTGGCACACTATGGCGCATTTCTCTGTGCCATCGGCACATTGTTGAGCCCCACCCGCCTCCCTAGCCTCGGTACATGCCCGAACAGGACCCGCGATCTCACGGCGAGGTCGCACCAGTGCGCACGATCGCCCGCTCCGATGTGGCCGCCCTCGCGGCCGGCGCCGCCATCTTCGGCACGGGCGGCGGCGGCGCCGTGCAGACCGAGCAGCTGGCCGTGGAGATGGCGATCGAGGAGTACGGCCCCGTCAGCGTCGTACCGGTCGCCGAGCTGACCGACGAGGACGCCGTCATCGTCATGTCGGCCATGGGAGCGCCGTCCGTCGGCATCGAGATGCTCGGCGCGCAGGGCCAGACCGACACGATCCTGGCCGAGGTCGAACGGTACACGGGCCGCAAGATGACCGCCGTGATGGCGGCCGAGATCGGCGGCAGCAACGGCGTGGCCCCCGTCGGCTGGGCGGCCCGCCTCGGCCTGAAGGTGCTCGACGCGGACGGCATGGGACGGGCCTTCCCCGAGGCGCCCATGATCGCGATGAACGTGGCGGGACTGCCCAGCGAGTTCGCCGTCATGAGCGACGTGATCGGCAACGTCTCCCTGCTGCGGCCGATCAACCTGGCCTGGCTGGAGCGGCACGCCCGCGCCCTCACCGTGGCCAGCGGCGCCATCTCACTCGGCGCCCACTACGTGCTCACGTCCGAGACCGCTCCGGGGGCGGTCATCGAGGGCACGGTGAGCCGCGCCGTCCAGGTCGGCCGCCGCCTGCTCGCCGCCACCGAGCCCGTCGCCGAACTGGCCGCCGAGCTCGGCGCCCGGGTCGTCGTCTCCGGCAAGGTCATCGACGTGGAGCGCACCACCGAGGGCGGTTTCACCCGCGGTTCGGTGACCGTCGAGGGCGTCGGCGCCGACCGTGGCCGCCTGACCCGGGTGGAGATCCAGAACGAGAACCTCGTGATCATCGAGGACGGCCTGGTCGTCGCCAGCGTCCCCGACCTCATCACGATCGTCGACTCCGAGACCGGCGAGGCCATCTCGACCGAGCTGCTCAGGTTCGGTCAGCGGGTCAGCGTGCTGGCCTGGGCGTGCGATCCGCTGTGGCGGACGGAGCGGGGGCTGGAGATCGCCGGCCCGCGCGCCTTCGGATACGAGCTCGACTACGTCCCGTTCGCCGCAGCTGAAGGAGCCGCCCGATGAGCCGCGACCTGTCCGTCGGGATCGACGTCGGCGGCACCAACACCGACGCCGTCGTGATGTCCGCCTCGGGCGAGGTGGTCGCCTGGACGAAGAGCCCCACGACGGGTGACGTCACTGGCGGCATCAGGTCGAGCCTGGCCGCCGTGCTGAAGGACCTGGGCGACGACCGGGACGCGGTTTCCCGCGTGATGCTCGGCACGACGCACGCCACCAACGCGATCGTACGCCGCCGCGACCTCGGCCGGGTCGCCGTGATCCGCCTCGGCGCCCCGGCCGCCACCGTCTACCCGCCGCTGGCCGGCTGGCCCGCTGACCTGCGCGACACCGTGCTGGCCGGCGCCGTGCTGGCCGGGGGCGGCCACCTCGTGGACGGCTACCCGATCGCCGAACTGGACCGCGACGGCATCCGCCGCTTCCTGGACGGCCTGGGCGGCCGGTTCGACGCGGTCGCGGTGTGCGGCATCTTCAGCCCTTCCTTCCCCGAGCAGGAGCTGGAGGTGGAGGCGCTGGTCCAGAACCACGTGGGCGTGGACGTGCCCATCTCGCTCAGCAACGAGATCGGCGCGCTCGGCCTGCTCGAACGCGAGAACGCGACCGTGCTCAACGCGGCGCTCTACGGCGTCGCCCGCGACATCACCACCGCCCTCAGCACCGTGGTCACCGAGCACGGGCTGGACGCGGCGACGTTCTTCGCGCAGAACGACGGGACGTTCATGGCCGTCGAGTACGCGGCCCGCTACCCCGTACTGACGATCGGCTCCGGCCCCGCCAACTCCATCAGGGGCGCCGCCGCGCTCTCCGGCGCCGACGACGCGATCGTCATCGACGTCGGCGGCACCACGAGCGACCTCGGCGTGCTGGTCGGCCGCTTCCCCAGGGAGTCGACGATGCCCCGCGAGGTCGGCGGCGTGCGGACGAACTTCCGCATGCCGGACATCCTCAGCCTCGGCGTCGGCGGCGGCACGATCGTGGACGTGGCCGCGGGCGTGCCGCTCAACGACTCGGTCGGCTACCGCATCTCGGAGGAGGCGCTGCTGTTCGGGGGCACGACTCCGACGCTCACCGACGCGGCGGCGACCGGCGCCGCGATCCTCGACGGCCGCGAGCTGCCGCCGCTGGACCGCTCGGTACGCGCGGCGCTGGCCGGCGCGCTGGCCGTGGCCCACGACCGGATCGAGTCGGCCGTCGAGCGTATGTCGCTCGGCCGTACCGGACTGCCGCTCGTCGTGGTCGGCGGCGGCGGCTTCCTCGTCCCCGACCAGGTGCTGGGCGCGAGCGAGGTGGTCAGGCCGGAGCGCGGCTCCGTCGCGAACGCGGTCGGCGCGGCCATCGCGCTCGCGGGCGGCCGGGCCGACGAGTTGTGCGAGCTCGCGGACCGGGCGGCGGCCATCGAGGAGGCCAGCCGCGCGGCCATCGAGAAGGCCATCCAGGCGGGGGCCGACCCCGCGCGGGTCGAGGTCGTGGACGTGCTGGAGACGCCGGTCTCCTACACGACCAGGCCCACGCTCAAGGTGGCGGTCAAGGCGGCGGGACCGCTCGCCCGGTTCGGACACGTACCAGGCCGAAAGGAACGGGTTCAATGAACAGACCCCTCAGGACGGCGGCGGCGCTCGCCGTCGCCGTGGCCTCTCTGACGGCGTGCGGTTCGGGCGGCGGCGGCAGCGGCCAGTCCGGTCGGGCCGTCTCGGGAGGCGTCTTCGTCAAGGCGATCTCCTCCGACCCCGGCAGCCTCGTCCCGATGACCGGCGTCTCGCTGGCGGCCCGCGAGATGGCCGCCTACGCCTACGAATCCCTCGTGTACGCCACCCCCGACGGAAAGTTCGAGCCCTGGCTGGCCACGAAGTGGGAGGTGACCGGCAAGAAGATCACCTACACTCTGCACGACGGCATCACCTGCTCCGACGGCACCCCGTTCACGGCCGGGACCGCGGCCGACAACATCAACTACCACGCCGAGCCCGAGCACGCGACCTTCTACTACGGCTCGCAGATCAACAAGGGCGTCACCGCCGAGGCCGAGGGCAACACCCTCACCATCACCAGCGAGTCCGCCGACCCGTTCCTGCTGGCCAACACCGGCGTCGTCGAGATGGTCTGCGCGGCCGGCCTGAAGAACCCCGACAGCCTCAAGGCCGCGACCAACGGCACCGGCCTGTACGCCCTGTCCAAGGCCACCGCGGGATCCACCTACACCTACACCAGGCGCCAGGGCTACAAGTGGGGCCCGGCGGGCGTCACCAGCGAGACCGCCGGGCTGCCCGACACCCTGGAGATCCGCGTCATCAGCGACGAGTCGACCGCGGCCAACCTGCTGGTCTCCGGCGAGATCCACGCGGCGGTCGTCACCGGCGCGGACCGGCAGCGGCTCGACGCGGCGGGACTGAAGTCGGAGGGCACCCGCAACCCGGTCGGCGAGATGTTGTTCAACGAGCGCGCCGAGCGCCCGACCTCCGACCCGCTGGTGCGCCAGGCCCTGGTCACCGCGCTGGACCGCAAGGCGATCGGCGACGTGGTGAGCGACGGCTCGGCGATGGAGGCCAGGTCGCTGGTGGTCAAGACGCCGCTGCTGTGCGTCGAGGGCGGCCCGAAGTGGACGCTGCCCGCCACCGACCCCGGCAAGGCGGCGGCCCTGCTCGACCAGGCCGGATGGCGGGCAGGACCGGGCGGGAAGCGCGTCAAGGACGGTAAGCCGCTGACGGTCAAGTTCATCTACGACGCCGCCACCGCCACGCACGCCTCCGCCGCCGAACTCGTCCAGCAGACCTGGGACAGGCTGGGCGTCACGACCGAGTTGTCGGCCAACGACGCCAACGCCTGGTCGGAGCAGCTTTTCGAGACCTTCGACTGGGACACCGGCTTCGTCCAGGTCGCCCCCGTCGGCCCGGTGCAGCTGAGCAGCTTCTTCGCCGGCGCGACCCCGGACAAGGGAGGCAACAACTTCATGTTCGTCGACAACGCCGCGTACAAGTCGCTGATCAAGAAGGCCACCGCCGCCTCGCCCGAGGAGACGTGCGAGTTGTGGCAGCAGGCCGAGGCGGAGCTGATCAAGCGCACCGACGTCTTCCCCCTCGCCGACAACGAGCTGCGTACCTACCTGTCGGGCGTACAACTCGAACTGCCCAACTTCGTCACACCCACCACGATCAGGATGCTGGGGTAGGACATGGCGACCCCCCCGACCGCGCCCGCCCTCCCCGATGATCCCGCGCAGGCGGGCCGGGGGGATCGTGCCCCGCTCGTCCGCGTGCCGCCCCGCGTGGCGTTCGTGCTGCGCAGGGCGGGCCGGGCGCTGGTGTCGCTCGCCATCGTCGTCGTGGCCACGTTCCTGATCGTGCACCTCGTGCCCGGCGACCCGATCCGCGCCGCGCTCGGGCCCAGCGCCACGCCGGAACTCGTCGCCCGCACGCGGGCCGAACTGGGCCTGGACAAACCCGCGTTGCAACAGTTCATCGACTACGTGTCGGGGCTGCTCCGCGGTGACCTGGGCGTCTCGCTGCGCTCCCACATCCCGGTCGCCGACACCCTCGCCGTACGCTTCCCCACCACGCTGGTGCTGGCCTGCCTGTCCTTCCTCGTCGCGGCGGCCGGCGCGATCCCGCTGGGCGTGGCCACGGCGGTGTCGGCGTGGGGCGGCCGCCGCCGCGCGCTCGACTCCGGGCTGTCCTGGCTGCTCAGCGCGCTGATCGCGATCCCCAACCTGCTGCTGGCCGTCGGGCTGATCGCGTTGTTCGGCGTCACGCTGGGGGTGCTGCCGGTGGCCGGATGGGGCGGCGCGGCCGAGGCGCTGCTGCCGGTCGCGGCGCTGGCCGTGGGGCCGCTGGCCTACCTGGCGCGGATCGTGCACGTCGAGATGCTCGCGGTGCTCGGCGCGCCGTACATGACGACCGCGCGCGGCAAACGGCTGCCCGCGCGCCTGCTCTACCTGCGGCACGCGCTGCCGAACATGATCACCGCCGCGCTCACCACCGGCGGGCTCATCCTGACCAGCCTGGTGGCGGGGACCGTGCTCATCGAGACGGTGTTCGTCATCCCCGGGCTCGGCACGACGATCGTCTCGTCCATCACGGCGAAGGACTATCCCATGATCCAGGGGGTCGTCCTGGTGTACGCGATCCTGGTCCTCGCCCTCAATCTGCTCATCGACCTGGTCCTGGCCACCCTGGACCCCCGTTCGTCGATCATGGAGGGCTAGCACCATGCGATCCAGGCTGCGCAGTCCGCGAGGCGTCGTCACCCTGCTCGGGGCGTTCGCGATCGTGCTGGTCGCCGTGCTCGCGCCGCTCGTCTGGGGTCAGGCGGCGGCCGAGACGTCGGTGGCCGACCGGCTCCAGGGGCTCGGCGCCGATCATCCGTTCGGCACGGACGAGCTCGGCCGCGACGTCTTCGCCCGCGTCCTCGTCGCGACCAGGCTCTCGTTGCTGCTGGCGCTCGGGGCGACCGGGATCGCGGTCGCGGGCGGGATCGTGCTCGGCGTCGTCGCGGCCGTCCTGCCGCGTCCGCTGCGCCGGATGGTCACCGCGCTCATCGACATCCTGCTGTCCTTCCCCTGGTTGTTGCTGGCGCTGTTCTTCTCGGTGATCTGGGGCGCGAGCGCGACCGGGGCGATGCTCGCGGTGGGGTTCGCGGGGGTGCCCAGCGTGGCGCGGCTGACGTACACGCTGGCGTCCTCGGTGACCGGGCGCGACTTCGTACGGGCGGCGCGGATCGTCGGCGTGGGACCGGCCGGCGTCGTCGTCCGCCACGTGATCCCCAACATCCTGCCGCCGCTGCTGGTCAACTCCGCCGCGCACGCCTCCACGGCCCTGCTGTCCTTCACCGGTCTGTCCTTCCTGGGCCTCGGCGTGCAGGCCCCGGGCTTCGACTGGGGACGCCTGCTGCGCGAGGGCATCGCCCGCATCTACGTCAACCCGATGGCCGCGCTCGGCGCGGGCCTGGCCATCGTCGTGACGGGCCTGGTGCTCAACGCCATCGGCTCGCTGATGGGCGAGACGGCCGCCAGGACCGTCCCCGCGGCCCGCCCCGCGCGAAGCGGCGGCACCGCGCCGGAGTCCGACGCGGTGGTGCAGGTCGAGGACCTGCGCGTGAGCTTCCCCGACCGGGAGGGGCGGCAGGTCGAGCGGGTACGCGGAGTCAGCCTGTCCATCAGGCCCGGCGAGACCGTCGGCATCGTCGGCGCATCGGGATCGGGCAAATCCGTCACGGCGATGGCGATCGCGGGCCTGCTCGGCAACGAGGCCCAGGTCAGCGCCGGGGCCGTGCGGTTCGCCGGCATCGACATGACGCGGCGGCGGCTGACGGGCGCGCAACGCACCAAACTCGGCACCGAGATGTCCGTGGTCTACCAGGACCCGCTCACCTCGCTCAACCCGGCGCTCACGGTCGGACGGCAGCTCACTGAGGTGAGCGAGGTGCACGAGGGCGCGGCCGGGGCGCGGGCGCGGAGCCGGGCGCGCGAGGTGCTGGAGTCGGTCGGGATCGGGCAGGCCGGGCGGCGGGCACGCCAGTACCCGCACCAGTTGTCCGGCGGGATGCGGCAGCGGGCCGTGATCGGGATGGGCCTCATGGGCCGCCCGCGGCTCATCATCGCCGACGAGCCGACGACCGCGCTGGACGTGACCGTGCAGCGTCAGGTGCTGCGGGTGTTGCAGCGGGCGCGGCGGCGGACCGGCAGCGCGATCCTGTTCATCTCCCACGACATCGCCCTGGTCAGCGGGTTCTGTGACCGGGTGCTGGTGATGAAGGACGGGCAGATCGTCGAGGAGGTGGACGCGGCGTCGCTCGGGCGGGCGCGCCATCCGTACACGCGGGCGCTGGTGGCCTGCGTGCCGCACATGGGCACCGACCGTTCCCGGCCGCTGCCGGTCATCGACGAGGTTGCCGAGGAGACACGGGCGTGAGCACTCTCGAATACGCCAACGTGAGCGTGCGTTACGGCGCCCAGCAGGTCGTGCGCGAGGTCGATCTCACCGTGGCCTCGGGCGGCGTGCACGGCCTGGTCGGGGAGTCGGGCTCGGGCAAGTCCACGCTGGCCGCCGTGGCGGTGGGCCTGGTGCGGCCCGCCGCCGGCTCGATCCGGCTGGACGGCGCCGACATCGCCGGCTCCTCCGCGGCGGCCCGAGCCGCGCGCCGCCGCGTCCAGCTCGTCTTCCAGGACCCGTACGCGGCGCTGGACCCGAGGATGGCGATCGGCGCCTCGATCGCGGAAGCCATGCGCGCCACGGGACGCCGCCGGCCGAAGGCGGAGCGCGCGCGCCGGGTCGGGGAACTGCTGGAGCTCGTGCACATCGATCCGGACCGGGCGGGGGACCCGCCGGGAGCCTTCTCCGGCGGGCAGTGCCAGCGCATCACGATCGCCAGGGCGCTGGCCGCCGAGCCCGAGGTGATCATCGCCGACGAGATCACCTCCGCGCTCGACGTCTCGGTGCAGGGCATCGTGCTCAACCTGCTGCGCGAGCTGCGCGCCGAGCTGAACCTGACCATGTTGTTCATCTCGCACAACCTCGCCGTGGTGCGTTACGTGTGCGACACGGTGAGCGTGATGCGGCACGGCAGGATCGTCGAGACCGGCGGTACGGAGGTCGTGTTGTCCGAGCCGGAGGATCCCTACACCCGCGAGTTGCTGGCCGCCGTGCCCGTGATGGGGGAGCGGCTCGAATGGGATGAGTGAACGGCTACGACCGCTCCATGCGCCGCGCCAGCTCCGGGTTCCGGTACGGGCCCGGTCGGCGCAATGCCTCGATGACGTTCCCGATGACGGCCTCCGGCAGGTCCTGGCTCATCTTGTCCTTCGCCTCGAACCGGGTCACCGGCATCCGGAACCCGACCGTGCCGTGCACGATGCGCTCGGCGTAGGCGGCGACCTCAGGGGTGGCGCGCAGCCGGTAGGGGTTGGGCAGCCGGTCCTCGAAGTGGTCCACGAGGCGGGCCAGGACGTCCAGGTTCGCCGCCTCGTCCAGGAGTTCGGGGGTGCCGTGGGCGTGCACAACCGCGAAGTTCCAGGTCGGGACCGCGATCGCGCCGCCGTACCAGCCGGGGGAGATGTAGCCGTGCGGGCCCTGGAAGATCGCCAGCATCTCGTGCCCGCCCAGCTCGTGCAGCCGTTCGTCGGGACGCCCGACGTGGCTCAGCAGGACGATGCCATCGGCCGCGTCGTCGAGGATGACCGGGTAGTGCGAGGCCACGAGGCCGCGTCCGGGGACGGAGCTGACGAACGTGCACCACGGGTTGTGGCGGATGAGCTCGCGGACGGCCCCGGGGTCGTCGAGCGCGTAGTTCCTGTTGTCGCGCACCGGCTCGCTCCTGTCTGTGGTGCCTCGGCGGGCCAGTCTATGAGCGGCGCGCGAGCGTCCATATGGGACGATCGCTCACTTATGGCCAGATTTCATGTGTTATAGCCTCAGTCATCTCAGGGAGGAGCCTTGCCGGAGAATGAGCCGGTCCACGCGCGGTCGGCCGCGCTCAGCGTCGTCATCGGCGCCGTCGTGGACGACGCGGGAGTCAGTCCCCGCGAACTGAGCGCGGCGCTGGACACGCTGGGGATCCCGGACGCGCGCCACGTACGGGAGCGCCTGCGCCGGGCGCGCGGCGAGCACGCGCGGCTGCGGCGGCGCGAGCACGAGCTGGGCGCGCTCTTCTCCAGCGCCCGCGAGCTGGCGGAGGTACGGGACGGCGGGGTGCTGCTCGAACGGCTGGTGCAGCGGGCGCACGAGATCCTCGGCTGCGACGTGACGTACCTGTCGGAGTTCGACGGGGAGACCAGGGAGCTGAACGTCCGCACCACCGTCGGGGCCTACAGCGCCGAGTTCTGCCATCTGCGGGTGCCGGCCAGGTGCGGGCTGGCCAGTGAGATCGCCGAGGTGCGGATGGCCCGGTGGGTGCCGCGCTACAGCGAGTACCTGGCCGATCGGCGGGTCGCGGACATCGACAGGGCCGTCGAGCTGGAGGGCATCGTCTCCATCCTCGGCGTGCCGATGGTGTCGGGGCAGGACGTGCTGGGGGTGCTGTTCGTGGCGACGCGCGAGGAGCGGTCGTTCACGCCGGACCAGATCGCGTTGTTGTCGGCGCTGGCCGACCATGCCTCCGTCGTCCTGCAGACCGCGCGCACCCTGCGGGACCTGCGCGACTCCGAGGAGGAGGCCCGCCGCACGCTCGACCGCCTCGCCGGGCACCTGGCCGAGCGGGACCGGGCCGGGGCCGTGCATGAGGAGCTGGTCGAGGTCGTGCTGGGTGGGGGCGGGTTCGGGCAGCTCGTACGGACGCTCTCGACGGCGCTCGGGCGCGGCGTCACCGTCATCGACGCCGAGGACCGGATCGTCGCCTCCTCACAACCGGCCCCCTCACAAGCACGCTCCTCGCAATCGGTCCCCTCACAAGTACGCTCCTCACAACCGGTCCCCTCACAAGTACGCTCCTCGCAACCGCCTGCCTCGCAATCAGCCCTCGCGCAAGCGCCCTCCTCACAAGTGCCCTTTTCGCAAGTGCCCTTTTCGCAACCGGCCGCCGCGCCCGGCACGCCCGTCGTGCTGTCGCCGGAGGTGCGCGCCGCCATTGCGGCCGGTTCAGCGTCGGGCCGCTGCCAGCTCCTTGGCGGCGATGGCGGTAGCGGTGGTGGTGGTGAGCGGGCTGGTGGTGGGGTGGGCGCGGTTGGTGCCGTCGCGGTGATGCGGGCGGGGGCGGAGGAGTTCGGGGCGTTGTTGCTGGGGCCCGGTGAGTTCGAGCTCGGCCCCGTGGACCGCCGTACCATCGAGCGGGCCGCCCAGGTGTGCTCGCTGCTGGAACTGCAGCAGCAGGCCGTCGCGAACGTGGAGGGGCGGCTGCTCACCGACCTCGTCGCCGACATCCTCGACGCCCAGCCCGGCCGCCGCGACGACCTGGAACGCCGCGCGCGCAGATTCGGCGTCGTGTTGTCCAGGCTTGACACGGTGCACCTCTACGTCGTCGCGGGCGACCAGCGGGCCCGCGCCCTGGCGGCGGCAAGGCAGCAGGTCGGCGCGGCCGGGCTGGTCGGCCTGAGCCACGGCGTCGTGGTCGCGCTGCTGGACTCCCGGTGCGGCGGCCTCGACGCGCACGCCATCAGGCAGCACCTGGCCCACCGCGTCGGCGGCCCGGCCCTCGCCGTGGTCCCGCCGCCGGCCGGCTCGCCGGACGACCTCGCGCGGCGCTTCACCACCGCGCTGCGCACCAGCCGCCTGCTGGCCGTGGTCGGCGTGGACGACGAGGTGGCGGAGACGGACGAGTACCTCCCGTACGCCAGCGTGTTCGACGCCGACGCGCGCTCGCTCGACTCGTTCGTCACGGGACTGATCGGCCCCGTCCTGGACTACGACGCCGAGCGCGGCACGGAACTGGTCGCCACGCTGCGCGCGTTCGTCCGCTGCAACGCCGGCCCCACCAGGACCGCCCGCGCGCTCGGCTTCCACACCAACACGATCCTGCAGCGGCTGGAGCGCCTGGACGCCCTGCTCGGCCCCGCCTGGCGCGAGGACGACCGGTTCTTCCGCATCTCGCTGGCCGTGCGCCTGCACGAGCTGATGAACTCGCGCGCGGGGCGGGCGAACGTCACATGATCCGGCTCCCGGGCTGGTGGGAACGCACATGGCCGCGCCCGTGCACCGCGTCCTACGTTGACGGGACCAGCGGCGTCGCGCTCGCGGCGCATCCTACGGACGACGAGGAGCATCGGTGGCGGTCAACAGTCGGATCTCCGGGCTGAAGGACAGGAGCGTCGCCGAGCGGCGCGCCCTGGTGGCGGACGGCGCGGAGGTGGAGGCCGCGGCGCTGGAGGCGTTCGGCGCGGGCGGCGGGCTCGGCGTGGAGCAGGCCGACCACATGATCGAGAATGTCATCGGCACGATGAGCCTGCCGGTCGGCGTGGCCACCAACGTGACCGTGAACGGCCGCGACTACCTCGTGCCGATGGCCACGGAGGAGGCGTCCGTGGTGGCCGCCGCCAGCAACGCCGCGCGGATCGCCCGCGCGCACGGCGGGTTCCGCGCCTCGGGGACAGGTCCTGTCATGATCGCCCAGATCCAGTTGCTCGACGTGGTGGACCCGTACGGGACGCGCACCCGTGTCCTGGAGGCGCGCGAGGAGATCCTGGAGCTGGCCAACGCCCAGGATCCCGTGCTGACCCGGCTCGGCGGCGGGGCCCGCGACCTGACCGCCCGCGTCCTGGAGACCCGCGACGGCATCCAGGTGATCGCGCACCTGCACGTGGACGTGCGCGACGCCATGGGCGCCAACGCCGTCAACACGATGGCGGAGGCGGTCGCGCCGGTGCTCGCCGAGCGTGCGGGGGCGCGGTCGCTGCTGCGCATCCTGAGCAACAAGGCCGACACGCGGCTGGTGCGGGCGCGGGCCGTGTTCGACGCCGAACTGCTCGGGGGCGCCCGGGTGGTGGACGACATCGTGTCGGCCTCGGCGTTCGCGGAGGCGGATCCGTACCGGGCCGCGACCCACAACAAGGGCATCATGAACGGCATCAGCGCGGTCGTGCTCGCCACCGGCAACGACACCCGCGCCGTCGAGGCCGGTTGCCACTCGCACGCCGCCCGCGACGGCGGCTACAGCGCCCTGTCGCGCTTCGAGAAGGGCGGCGACGGGCATCTCGTCGGCACGCTGGAGGTGCCGATGCCGGTCGGCCTGGTCGGCGGGGCGACCCGCGCGCACCCGGCGGCGCAGGCGGCGCTGCGGATCCTGGGCGTCTCATCGGCGACGGAGCTGGCCGAGGTCATCGTGTCGGTGGGGCTCGCGCAGAACCTGGCCGCGTGCCGGGCGCTGGCCGCGGAGGGCATCCAGCACGGGCACATGCGCCTGCACGCCCGCACGGTCGCGGCCGGCGCCGGCGCCACACCCGCCGAGGTGCCGGGCGTCGCGGAACGCCTGGTGAAGGACGGCAGGATCCAGGCGGAGTACGCCCGGGAGGTCCTGCGGGAACTGCGGGGCCAGGAGCAGTGAGCACCCCGGGGGAGGAGCGGGTGCGCTGGCGGCCTGAGCCGATCGTGGAGCGGGTGGAGGCCGGGCCGGAGCGGGTGCGGGTTTATGAGGTCTCGCCGCGTGACGGCCTGCAGGCGGAGGCGGCCATCGTGCCGGCCAGGACGAAGGTCGAGTTGTGCCGCCGCCTGGCCGCCGCCGGGCTGCGCGACGTCGAGGTGACCAGCTTCGTACCGCCGTCGTGGATCCCGCAGATGTCCGACGCCGAGGACGTGCTGACGGCGCTCGGCCACCAGGACGGCGTCCGTACGGTGGCGCTGGTGCCCAACCGGCGCGGCCTGGAGCGCGCCCGCGCGGCCGGGGCCAGGGACGTCGCCGTGGTGGTGAGCGCGACGGAGAGCTTCGCCCGCGCCAACCTCAACGCGGCCAGGGACGCCGCGCTGGACACCGCGACGGGGGTGGTGGGCGCGGCCCGCGAGCACGGGCTCGGCGTGCGCGGCTACGTGTCGATGGCGTTCGGCGACCCCTGGGAGGGGCCGGTGGACCGGGGCGTGGTGGCCGGCATGGCGGCCGCGCTGGCGCAGGCGGGCTGCTCGACTGTCGCGCTCGGCGACACCATCGGCGTCGCCAACCCCGGCCAGATCCACCGCACGGTACGCGCCGTCACCGCCGCCGGCGTCCCCGCGGAAGCCGTCGCGCTGCACCTGCATGACACCTACGGCCAGGCGCTCGCCAACGTGGTCGCCGGCCTGGACGCGGGCGTGCGCGAGTTCGACTCCTCGGTCGGCGGCCTGGGCCGTTGCCCGTACGCGCGCGGCGCCACCGGAAACCTGGCCACCGAGGACCTCGTATGGCTGCTGCACGGAATGGGCATCGAGACCGGCGCCGACCTCGACGCGCTGGTCGGCGTGTCGCGCTGGATCTCCGCCCGGATCGGCCGCGCCGAATCCTGCTCCCGGGTTACCACCGCGCTGATCGCGGCGGCCGGGCAATGACGACGAAAGGAAGGTAGAGCATGATCGCCGACACAGGACTTCCGCTGCGCCCCGGCGCGCTGACCGGGATCGTGGTGCTGGACCTGTCCCGCGTCCTGGCGGGCCCGTACTGCGGCCAGATCCTCGCCGACTTCGGCGCCACCGTCATCAAGGTCGAGAACCCCCGCGACCCGGACGTCACCAGGGGCTTCCCGCCCTACGTGCGCGCCGGCGACCAGGAGCTGAGCGGCTACTTCGCGCAGTACAACCGCGGCAAGCTGACCATCACGCTCGACCTGTCCACCGACGACGGCCGCGCCGCGCTGTGCGACCTCGCCGCCAAGGCCGACATCCTCATCGAGAACTTCCGTCCCGGCACCATGGACAAGCTCGGCGTCGGCTACGAGACCCTGGCCGAACGCAACCCGCGCCTGGTCTACACGGCCATCTCGGGTTACGGGCAGACCGGCTCCCGCCGCAGGCGCCCGGCCTTCGACAGCACCGCGCAGGCCGCCGGGGGCCTGTGGTCGATGAACGGCGACCCGGCCGGCCCGCCCGTACGGGTCGGCACCGTTCTGGGCGACCTGGCCGCGACCCTCTTCGCCGTGACCGGGACCCTGCTGGCGCTGCGGCACGCCGAGGGCACCGGGCAGGGCCAGCTCGTGGACGTGGCCCAGGTGGACAGCGTCATCGCGCTCACCGAGAACGCCGTGGTCAACTACACGGTGGACGGCGAGGTGGCGCGGCACACCGGCAACCGGCATCCGTGGGTGCGGCCGTACGAGCTGTTCCCGTGCAAGGACGGGCACGTGTTCTTCGGCGCCTACACCGACAAGTTCTGGCGGCTGGCGTGCGAGTTGTTCGGGGAGGCGGAGCTGGCCGCCGACCCCGAGATCGACACGATGCGCAAGCGCTTCGACGAGGCCGTCTATGAGCGCCGCGTGCGTCCCGTCATCGCGCGCTGGCTGGCCGGCCGCACGGCCGCGGAGCTGGAGGAGATGGCCGGCGACGTGCTGCCCCTCACGGTGGTGAAGACGGTCAAGGACGTGGTCGAGGACCCGGGGACCGCGGAACGCGACATGGTGGTGGGCGTGGAACATCCGGGCTTCGGCCCCGTACGGATGTTCGGCCAGCCCATCAAGCTGAGCGCCACGCCCGCCGACGTCAGCGTCCCGGCGGCGGACCTCGGGCAGCACACCGACGTGGTGCTCCGGGCGCTCGCCGGCTACGACCAGGACAAGATCGCCGGCCTGCGGGCCGCGGGCGCGATCTGAACTCGGAGGTACGACTTGTGACGGCCAGGACCGACACCATCCGCCTGTGGCCCGCGCGGGCCTACCGCGACACCTTCGCCCCGCAGGCGCCCGAACCCGCAGAGGGGGCCGAGCTGCCGCCGGGCTGGCACGGCCTCTACTTCCTGCCCGACCTCGCGCTCGACGCGCTCCGCCCCGACGGCACCCCGGCCCGCGACGGCGTCGTCCCCGACATCGACCTGCCGCGCCGCCTGTTCGCGGGGGAGGAGATGACCTTCCACCGCCCCATCCGCTTCGGCGAGCGGCTCGACCTCACCGTCACCCTCGAACAGCTCAAGGAGAAGGAGGGACGCAGCGGCAGGCTCGTGTTCGTGACGATCGCCAAGACGGTCGGGGACGCGGTCACCGTACGTCAGCACGATGTCTTCCTCGGCCCCACCGGCCCCGCCCTGCCAGGCCCGGGACCCGGCGACCTCGACTGGGAGGAACCTCTCGACCTGGGACCCATCCACCTGTTCCGGTATTCGGCGCTGACCTACAACAGCCACCTCATCCACTACAACGACCCGTGGACGCGCGAGGTCGAGCAGCAGCCGGGACTGCTCGTGCACGGGCCGCTCACCAGCATGCTGCTGCTCGACTTCGCCCTGCGGCGCAACCCCGGCCGGGTTCCCGCCACGTACTCCATGCGCGCTGTCGCGCCCGTCCACCTCGGGGCCCCGGTGCGGCTCGCCGGGCGGCCCGAGGGGGGCGGGGCACGGATGTGGGTCCTCGACGCGTCGGGCGGCGTGCTCGTCAGCGCGGAGATCACCTTCGGTTCTCAGGTTCCCGGTGCGGGCGTGGCCTGAAGGTAGGCCAGGACCGCCATGACCCGCCGGTTGTGGTCGTCGGACGGCGGCAGGCCGAGCTTGGCGAAGATGTTGTTCGTGTGCTTGCCGATCGCCTTGTCGGTGACCTGGAAGCGGGCGGCGATGGCCAGGTTGGACATGCCCTCCGCCATCAGTTCGAGCACCTCGCGCTCGCGCGCCGTCAGCGTGGCCAGCGGCTCGTCCCGGCCGTGGCGGGTCAGCAACTGGGTGACCACCTCCGGGTCCATCGCGGTGCCGCCCCCGGCCACCTGGCGGACCGCGTCGACGAACCGGTCGACGTCTCCCACCCGGTCCTTCAGCAGGTATCCGACCCCGCCGGACCGGTCGGACAGCAGTTCCCTGGCGTAGAGCTGCTCCACGTACTGCGACAGGATCAGCACCGGCAGCCCCGGGACCCGGCTGCGTGCCTCCAGCGCGGCGCGCAGCCCCTCGTCGGTGAAGCCGGGCGGCAGCCGCACGTCCACCACGGCCACGTCCGGGCGGTGCTCCACCAGCGCGCGCAGCAGCATGGGGCCGTTGTCGACCGCCTCCACCACGGTGAAGCCGTTCGCCGACAGCAGGCGGACCAGCCCGTCCCTCAGCAGCGCTAGATCTTCGGCGATGACAACGCGCACGGGAGCTCCATGGTCAGTTCGGTGGGGCCGCCGCGAGGGCTGCTCACGGTGAGCGAGCCGTCGAAGGCGGTCAGGCGATCGCGGATGCCGCGCAGGCCGGTGCCGCCGTCGTCGCGCGCCCCGCCGCCGCCGTTGTCGCCCACGGTCAGTTGCAGCCGGTCGGCCGAGAGCCGCAGCCGTACCCAGGCTCGGGAGGCGCCGCTGTGCTTGGTCACGTTGGTCAGCGCCTCGGCGGTGGCGAAGTACACGGCCGACTCGACGGGCGGCTGCAGCCGGCCGGGCAGGTCGATGTCGAGCTCCACGGGCATGGGGCACAGCAGCGCGGACGACTCGATGGCGCCGGCCAGGCCGCGGTCGGACAGTACCGGCGGATGGATGCCGCGTACCAGGTCACGCAGGTCCGTCAGGGCCTGGCCGGCGATCTCCCTGGCCTCGTCGATCATCCGCTGCCTCTCGTCGGGGTCGGGGCAGCCGCGGGCCAGGCCCAGGCTCATGCGGATGGCGATCAGCTGGGCCTGCGCGCCGTCGTGCAGGTCGCGTTCGATGCGGCGCAACTCGGCCGCGCGCGCGTCCACCACCGAGGCCCGCGACTCGGTCAGCTCCCTGATCCTGGCGTCCGGCGCGGTGGGCGGGTCCAGCAACACGCGCGTCAGCCGCGCCTGGCCGGTGCGGAGCAGAAGGATAGAGACGAGGATGAGCAGCGCGATGGCCACGACGGCGGTGCTCAGGGAGAACGTGTTCAGCCTGCTGGTCTCTATCGGCCTCAGCCGGTAGTAGACGTAGTCGAAGGCGGCCAGCAAGGCGAACTCCACCACCGGCGGGGCCGGACCCGCGACGCTGTGCACGGCCAGCCAGCGCAGCTCCCGCCGCCGCGCGGGTGGCCCGTGTTGTGTGCCCGGGGAGTTGTTCTCGCGCAGGACCCGGCTCGCCCAGCGGCGCTGGTACGCGGCCAGACGGTGGACGAGCGTGAGCACGCGGGCGAGCGGCCCCGTCCGGATCGCCGGGACGAACACGGCAACCGCCGACAGCAAGACGACCAGCAGGAACAGCCCGAGCGCGGCCAGGCCGGTGGCGGCGTTCAAGACGAGCGCCGCCAGAGCGGCCACCACGCTCATCACGTACGCGGGCGGGCGGGGCGGCTGACCCGGCACGCGCTCGGTCAGGCGGGCCATGCGCTCGTTCAGGTGGGCCATGCGCTTGTTCAGGCGGGTCAGCTGTTTCGACGCGCGCTTCAGCCGTTGCGGCACGCGCTTCAGCCGTTGCGGCACGCGCTTCAGCTGTTTCGGCACGCGCTCGGCGAGGCGGGGCAGCGCGTCGCCTGGTGGCCGTTCGCGGAGCGCGGGTCGTGTCCGGGTCACACTTCGTAGTCTGCCGTGTCCACGGGGAGGAGGCGGTGGGGCTGGCCCCACCCCGAGGGTTGCCCTTTCCCACCACCGGCGGTGGGCGGACGCCCATGGAGGCCGGGCCTGCGGGCCGGGACGCTGAAGACACCGCACCGCCGAGACCGACCGAGGGAGAGACGTGATCGAAGTAAAGGGCCTGACCATGCGGTACGGTCGCACGGTCGCCGTGGACGACCTGACCTTCACGGTGAAGCCGGGGCTGGTGACCGGATTCCTGGGTCCGAACGGCGCGGGCAAGTCCACGACGATGAGGGCCGTACTCGGCCTGGAGATCCCCGCCACGGGCGAGGCGCTGGTGGACGGGCGCGCCTACGTATCGTTGCGCCGGCCCATGCGCACGATGGGGGCGCTGCTGGACGCCGGGGCCGTGCACGGAGGCCGTACCGCCCGTGCCCATCTCGGCTGCCTGGCGCGCAGCAACGGCATCGGCGCCCGGCGGGTGAGCGCGGTGCTCGACCAGGTCGGCCTCGCGGACGTCGCGAACCGGCGGATCGGCGGGTTCTCCCTCGGCATGAAGCAGCGGCTCGGCATCGCCGCCGCGCTGCTCGGGGATCCGGCGGTGCTGATGTTCGACGAGCCGCTGAACGGGCTGGACCCGGAGGGCATCCGCTGGATCCGGGGCCTGCTGCGGTCGCTGGCGGCGGAGGGTCGTACCGTGTTGCTGTCCAGCCACCTGATGAACGAGCTGGCGCTCACCGCCGACCATGTCGTCGTCATCGGCCGCGGCAGGCTGATCGCCGACACGACCACGGAGGCGCTGGCCACCCGGTTCCAGCGCGACGTGCTCGTACGCGCCGCGTACCCGGAACGGCTCACGGAGCTCCTGCGCGCGCACGGCGCGATCGTCACCAGCGAGGGCGATTCCTTCTGCGTGCGGGGGATGGGCGTGGACCGGATCGGCGACCTCGCGCTCGGGGCGGGGATCGCGCTGCGGGAGCTCACACCGCGCAGCGCCTCCCTGGAGGAGGCGTTCATGGAGCTCACGGAGGACAGCATCGAGTACGGCGCCCTCCCGGCCACCGTAACGGCCTGACCCATCGCGCCTGGTCGCGGGCGCGCCGTGCTCCATCGCGCCCGGTTGTGGGAGCGGCGTGAGATGGGACCCTCCGCGCCCGGTTGTGGGAGCGGCGTGAGATGGGACCCTCCGCGCTCGATTCCGGGGCGAGTGTGGCAGCGGACCCGCTTGGGATTCTGTCGGTGGCGTAGGGCACCGTGGTGTCCCGTGAACGGCACTTCTGCTCTCTCCCCCGAAGCCCGGCGCGTGCACCACTACCTGACCGAGCCCGATGTCGGCTACCCCGCCCCATGGCCGGACGCGTCCCGGCTGACCGCGGTCGACCTGGGCCATCTGCTGCCTCTCGCGTACCGCACGCCGGGCGTGGGCGGTCCGGCCTTCTCGATGCGCGTGAGCGTCGAGGACGAGGTCAAGGAACGGCAGCCCGAGTTCACCCCCGAGTCCTGCGTGGCGCTGTACGAGGCGCTGGCCGCCGGTCTGGAAAAACGTAAGTGGGCCAACGTGTGCCTGGCGGCGGGGGCGTTGTTGCGATGCCCGGACGGGGCGCCGCTGGCCGAGTTGGAGGGGATCGCACGCGTGGTGACGGAGTTCATGGCCGCGCGGGAGCGATTCCAGGAGCCGTACGCGCTGCTGGCCGTGGCGGCGGTGGCCGGGATGGAAGAGGTGCCCGGAATGCCGGAAGACGAGCCGAGCTCGCTCGCGGCGGCCGAGCGTGAGCTGCTGCTGAGCCTCGACGCCGAGCACAGGGCGCTGCTGGCGGAGATCGCGCCACGCTCGTACGGGTCGCCGCCCGAGTTGCCGGGCGTGTGGGACCGGCTGTCGGGGTTGACCGTGTACGCGGACTTCGCCGCCGATGCCCTGCGGACCGCCGAGGCCCGGCTGGCCGCGATCCACGCCGGTGACCTGCCCTACCGCGCCGACAAGGCGTTCACGGCGGCCGAGGTGCCGGTGCTGGGCCGGGCGGTGCGGCTGGCACTGCACCGCGACCATCCGTGGTTGCCCGCACTGCTCGACAACCTGGTGACCCGCGCCGCCGTCGCGCCGACGGCCGCCAAGACGGCACCCTCGCAGGCACTGCTGTACGAGATCGCCCGCGCGGCCGAGCGCTTCCCCACGCCTGAGGCGATCACGGCACTGCGCACGGCCCGCGCCACGACTCGGCACGCCGGGATCATCAAACAGCTCGACCGCATGATCAAGAAGGCCGACCTGGCCCTGGCCGACCGCGTCGAGGTGGCCTTCCGCATGCCGGACCTGGGCTTCGGCCC
Organism: Nonomuraea sp. NPDC050404; assembly: GCF_040655495.1. Lineage (NCBI taxonomy): Bacteria > Bacillati > Actinomycetota > Actinomycetes > Streptosporangiales > Streptosporangiaceae > Nonomuraea > Nonomuraea sp. NPDC050404. The sequence continues at coordinate 158,746 of NZ_JBFAKB010000020.1, read as the reverse complement.
CGGGGGATACCTGGAGGTGCCGCTAGGCCAGCACCGAGCAATAATCGCCCCCGCCACCACCGGCGCTGACGGCACGTCCAGTCGCGCCCGCAGCGCGGACGGCGCCGATGGCGTAGGCGGTGTGGGTCCCGGTGTGGGTGGTGGTGCGAGCGGCGCTGCGGTTGTCGGCGGCGCGACCAACGCGGGCAACGTGGACGGCGCGGCCAACACGGGCGGCGGGGGTGGTAGCGGCGAGTTCGAGCTGAGCTGGTGGCAGGGCGGCAAGCGGCTCAAGAGCGTGCCCGCCGCGGTGCGCAAGGAGCATCCCGAGGAGGTCAAACGGCTGCGCGAACTCGTCAAGCAGGTGCGTCGGCAGACGACGACGCTGTGCAGGGCGCTGGAGGCGGGGTTCGCCGGGGAGGTCTCCTGGCCCTATGAGACCTGGCGTAAACAGGTCGCCGAGCATCCGATCACCAGCGCCGTGGCGGCCAGGCTGATCTGGGAGATCGAGGTCGCTCCCGGCGACTGGCGCACCACCCCGGAATCGTTCGGCACACCGGCTCGACTCACCAGACTGAGCGAAGCGGCGGGGGCCGGCCCGGCGGACGAACTCGGCGGGCCGAACGAACCAGTCGCGGCCGGCACGGCGGGCCGGTCGGGCGGGAGTGGTGCGAGTGGTGAGTGGCGGGTGCGGTTGTGGCATCCGGGGCGGGCGCGGGTGGAGGAGGTGGCCCGGTGGCGGGGGATCGTGACCGAGGGGCGGGTCAAGCAGCCGTTCAAGCAGGCGTTTCGTGAGGTCTATCCGCTGACGCCGGCCGAGGAGGAGACTGCGACGTACTCCAACCGGTTCGCGGCGCACGTCGTGGAGTATCGGCGGTTGTATGCGCTGTTCAAGGGTCGCGGCTGGCAGACGAAGATGCTGGGTCCGTGGGACGGTGGCGATGAGGCCGATGCCGAGCGGGTGTTGGCGGAGGGTCGTTGGCGGGCGTCTCTGCACCACCGCTATCTGTACGACGCGCCGGGCGAATACGCGGCCACCGGCCGGGTGCGTTTCCACCGGCGTGGCGACGGCGGCGGGTGGGAGGAGGCGGCCCTGGCTGAGGTGCCGCCGCTGGTGTTCGGCGAGGCCATGCGGGATGTGGACCTGTTCGTGGCGGTGACTTCGATCGCGGCCGATCCCGAGTGGGCCGACCGCGAGAACGGCCAGCCCTTCGGCGACTGGGACCTTGGCGGCTACTGGCGCGACCACGCTTTCGGTTCGCTGCAGCCCTCGGGGGAGGTGCGTCGCGACGCGGTGGCCCGCATCCTGCCGCGCCTGGCCATCGCCGACCGCTGCACGCTGACCGACCGGTTCCTGGTCGTCCGCGGAGACCTGCGGACGTACAGTATCCACCTCGGTAGCGGCAACATCCTCATGCAGCCCGGCGACGTGTACCTGTGCATCGTCTCCGCGCCCGGCCGCACCGAGCGGCTGTTCCTGCCCTTCGAGGAGGACGACCGACTGGCGCTCATCCTCAGCAAGGCCCTCCTTCTCGCCCGCGACACGGAGATCACCGACGGGAGCATCCTCACCCAGATCAAGGGCTGACCGCGTCGGGCGGCGGTTGTCACCCAGGTCCAGGGACGAGCGACATCGGGTGGGCCGCCGCCACCTGACCCGTATCGGGCGGGTTGTCGCCGCCCAGGTCGAGGGCTGATCCGCGTCAGGCGGATGGTGCGGTTGTGGGCGTCAGGGGTGGGGGGAGGTCGGGGAGAGGGCGGGTGGTGTCCTGTCTGTGAGGTTCGCGGGGTGGGAGTTGGCGGTCGTGAATTTGTCGATCATTAGGCTAGCCTTACCTAACCATTGCGGTCATACTTGTCGTGCCAACGTCACAAGCACGACGAGAGGAGCCGTTTTCTTGGCGCGTCATCAGGCAAGTTCCAGAACCGTCGCAGGATTACGGGCATCCGTCGTAGCCCTCGCCCTCACCCTGCTAGCGGCATGCGGTGGTGGCGGCGGAGACGGCGGCCAGAACGCCTCGCCATCCGGGAACGCGTCCGCGAAGCAACAGGACACGGGTGCGTTCCCCGTGACCATCAAGCACGGCGCGGGCACCGCGACCATCGAGAAGGCGCCCACCCGCGTCGTCGCCCTCAGCACCGGCTGGGTGGACGCGACGCTCGCGCTCGGCGTGGTGCCGGTCGCCGCCAACCGGTGGAGCACCACCCGGCCCGTCTTCGCCCCGTGGAACAAGGAGCTGAACGAGGCACAGACCACGCCGATCAACACCGTGGCCGACATCTCCGTCGAGGAGATCGCCAAGCTGCGCCCGGATGTCATCTTCGGTTCCTACCAGGTCACCTCGAACAAGAACCTGTACGCGGCGCTCAACCAGATCGCGCCCACCATCGGCATCATCGGCCAGGACAACCAGGACGGCACCTGGCAGGAGATCCTGCGTACGGTCGGCAAGGTCCTGGGCAAGAGCACGGAGGCGGAGGCCGCCGTGACCAAGGCCGAGGCGGACCTGGCGAACGTGGCGAACGTGCACCCGGGCCTCAAGGGCAAGACGGTCCAGTACGTGGTGCTGCGCCAGCCCGGCACCGTGCAGGCCGGCGCCAAGGCCAACGACCATCTGGTCAGGTTCTTCCAGACCATGGGGTTAGGCCCGGCACCGGGGCTGGTCGCGCTGGAGGAGAAGGGCGGTGAGACCGGGTTCCTCAGCTATGAGCAACTCGGCGCGCTCGACGGTGACGTGATGTTCATCGGCGGCTTCAGTGACAAGGAAATGACCGACTTCGAGAAGTCCGAACTGTTTAAGAAGATCCCCACCGTCAAGGACGGCACCTACCTGGTGCTGGACGCGGAGAAGATCGGCGCGATGCGTACACCGACAGTCCGTAACATCCCCTACCTCCTGGAGGCCATGCGACCCGCGCTGGAAAAGGCCGGAAGCCAGTGAATCCCGCCCATCGGGGCGGCGCCGCGTTGCGCGGCGCCGCCTTGGTGGCGGCCTGTGCCGTCCTGGCGCTGGTGTGCCTGCTCAGCGTCGGCCTGGGCGCGATGCAGATGTCGCCCGCCACGGTGATCTCGGCGTTCCTGACGCCCGACGACTCCTACTCGGCCCTCATCGTCACCTCCATGCGCGTACCCAGGACGCTCGTGGGGCTGATCGCCGGCGCCGCGCTCGGCGCGGCCGGGGCGCTGATGCAGTCCATGACCCGCAACCCGCTCGCCGACCCCGGCCTGCTCGGCGTCAACGCCGGCGCCGCCACGGCCGTGGTCTTCGCCGTGGCCTTCCTCGGCCTGGACGACCTCATCTCCTACGTGTGGTTCTCCTTCGCGGGCGCGATGGCGATCTCGCTGCTGGTGTACGCGATCAGCACGGCAGGCCGCGGCGGCGCCACCCCCGTACGGCTGGCACTGGCGGGCACCGCCATCAGCGTGGTGCTGACCTCGCTCATCCAGGCCGTGCTGCTGATCGAGCCCGTCACCTTCGACCGCTACCGCTTCTGGGCCGTCGGCGCGCTGGCCGGGCGGGACCTGTCGGTCGTCGTGCAGGTGCTGCCGTTCGTCCTGATCGGGCTGGTGATCGCGCTGCTGCTCGCGCCCTCGCTCAACGTCCTGGCCCTCGGCGACGACGGGGCGCGGGCGCTCGGGCTGCGGATCGGCCGTACACGGGTGCTCGGCGCGCTGGCGGTCACGCTGCTGTGCGGGGGAGCGACGGCGGCGGCCGGGCCGATCGCGTTCGTGGGGCTCGCGGTGCCGCACATGGTGCGCTCGTTCACCGGCCCCGACCAGCGCTGGCTCCTGCCCTTCAGCATGGTCACGGCGCCCATCCTGCTGCTCGGCGCCGACCTGGCGGGCCGCCTGCTGGCCCGGCCGAGCGAACTGGAGGTGGGCCTGCTCACCGCCGCGCTCGGCGCGCCGGTGCTGATGTGGCTCGTACGCAGGCGAAGGATCGCACAACTGTGAACCACGCGGCCACGACCCCTCAGACGAAGGCGGCTCCCCGGGAAGCGGAGCGGCCCCGCTCGGCAGTGCGCCTGTTCGGCGAGCGGGTCTCGCTCCGCCTGAACGTCCGGCCGCTGGTGGTGTGCGTGTTCCTGGCCGTGGCCGCGGCGGCTCTCGGCCTGGTGGCGCTCGCGCTTGGCGACTACCCCATCCCGCTCGCGGAACTGCCGTCCCTGCTGACCGGCGGCGGCCACGGCGGGGACCGTTTCATCGTCGTCGGCCTGCGCCTGCCGCGCCTGCTGTGCGGGCTGCTCATCGGCGCCGGCCTCGGCGCGAGCGGCGCCATCTTCCAGAGCCTGACCCGCAACCCGCTGGCCAGCCCCGACATCATCGGGTTCACCACCGGCGCGGCCACCGGCGGCATCCTGGTCATCGTGTTGCTGGCCGGCGACTCCGGCCAGGTCGCGATCGGCGCGCTGATCGCGGGTGCGGTGGTCTCGCTGCTCGTGTACGTGATGTCGTTCAAGCGCGGCGTGCAGGGTTACCGGCTGATCCTCATGGGCATCGCCATGACCTCGGTGCTCGTCTCGGTCAACAGCTACCTGCTGACCAGGGCGGAGCTGGAGATCGCCGCCAACGCCCAGCGCTGGCTGATCGGCTCGCTGAACGGCGTCGCCTGGACCGACGTCGGCGTCCTCATGGTGGTGCCCGTCGTTCTGCTGCCGCTGGCGATGCTGATGGGCGGCCGGCTGCGGCTGCTGGAACTCGGCGACGAGCACGCGCGCGGCCTGGGCCTGTCGGTGGAGCGGACCCGGCTGGGGCTGGTGCTGGTGTCGGTGTCCATGACGGCCGTGGCGACGGCGGCGGCCGGGCCCATCGCGTTCGTCGCGCTGGCCGCGCCGCAACTGGCCCGCAGGCTGACCCGCACGGGCGGCGAGGGCCTGGCGTCCTCGGCCCTCATGGGCGCGCTGCTGCTGGTCGGGGCCGACATCGCCGCCCAGTGGGTGTTGCCGGGCGTGCAGTTGCCCGTGGGGATCCTGACCGGCGTCATCGGCGGCCTGTACCTGGTGCTGCTGCTGACCTCCCAGTGGCGGGCGGGCCGCGGATGAACGACCACACGACGGCCACCGGGACCTCGCCGCGAATGAACGACAACACAACGGCCGCCGCCGGCCCGGAGGCCGCCGGGACCTCGCCGCGACGGGCCGCGCGTGACCTGCTGCGCTGGTGCCTGCGGGTCGAAGGGCCCGCCATCGCGGCGGCGACCGCGCTCACCACGCTCTGGCAACTCGCCATCGTGTCGCTGCCCCTGTCCGTACGGCGGGCATTGGACGACGGGCTCGTCGCCGGGAACCGTTCCGCCCTGTTCGCCTGGAGCGCGGTGATCGCGGTCACCGGCGTGGTCGCCTGGGCCGCCCAGCATGCCGGCCAGCGCCTGGAGTACCTGGCGGGCGCCCGCGTGATCGTACGGCTGCGCCGCCGCCTGTCCGACCACCTGCTCGGCCTCGACACCGCAACGGCGGGCACGTACGGCAGGGGCGACCTGCAGGCGCGCAACTCCCACGATATGGACCTGGTCTGGATCTGGGTGGGCGGCACGGTCGCGGTCCCGCAACTCGTCATCGGGCTGGGCACGGTCATCGGGGCCGTGGCGCTGCTCGACTGGCGGCCCGCGCTGGTGTGCGCGGCCACGGTGGCGGCCGTGCTCGGGACGAACGTCGTGTTCGGCCGCACGCTCGCCACCCGCAGCGCGGCACTCGCGCAGGCGCACGGCAGGCGCGCCGACCTCGTGGACGACCTGGTCTCCGGCCATCTGACCATCAGGGGCGCGGGCGGGGAGGCGGCGCTGGTGCGCGCGCACCACACCCGCAGCGCCGAGGTACGCGACACGGCATTGGCCATGGGGCGGGTGGGGGCCAACTGGTCGGCCGTGTCCTCCTTCCTGCCGCTGCTGGCGATCGCGGCCGGCGTCGCGGTCGCGGTGCCCGCCGTACAGGCCGGGACGATGACCGTCGGGGGGCTGGCCGCGTTCGCGTCGTGGATGTTGCTGCTCACCAGCACCGCCACCACGCTCTCCGTACGGCTGTCGCAGCGCGCCCAGGCCGTCGAGGCCGCCACCAGGATCGCCGAACTCCTCGCCACCCCCTCCGCGACGGAACAGCCCCAGTCCGCGGAACCGGTGCACGGGCCGGTCGAGGTGGTGGGCGTGACGGTCGAGCGCGAGGGCCGCACCCTGCTCGGGCCGGTCGCCTTCACGGTGGGGACCGGCGCGTTCGCCGTGATCACCGGCCCGGTCGCGGCCGGCAAGTCCACCCTCCTGACCCTCCTCGTACGGCTGCGCGAGCCCACCCGAGGCCACCTCCGATACGGCGGAACCGACCTGCGCGACCTCGACCCAGCCGCGCTGCGGCGGCGCGTCACCCTGGTACCCCAGCGGCCGGTGCTGATCTCGGGCACCCTCACCGACAACCTGACCCTCGGCCTGCCGGACCCGCCGGACCCCGGAACGCTGCGGGCGGCCTGCCGGGCGGCGGCGATCCTCGACGAGATCGACGCGCTGCCGGACGGCCTGGACACCGTGATCGGCGAGGGCGGGACCACGCTGTCCGGCGGCCAGCGACGTCGGGTGGCGCTGGCCGCAGCCCTGCTGCGCCGCCCCGACGTGCTCCTGCTCGACGACGTGACCTCCGCGGTGGACGAGCCGACCGAGGAGGCGATGCTGGCGGGCGTACGCGACTGGCTCGGCCCCGGCGCGACCGTCATCGCGGTCACCCACCGGCCGGCCGTGCTGCGCGCCGCGACCCAGCTGATCCCGATCACACCCCCGGCCAAGGACAACGAAGGTGATGGCAGTGGCTGAGGTGGCGCTTCTCACCGACACGCCGTCCAGGCGCGGCCTGCTCCGGGCGGGGCTGCCGTACCTGCGGCCCCAGTTCGCCAGGATCGCGGGAGGCATCGCGGCGAGCCTGGCCGCGACCGCCTGCGTGGCACTCGTCCCCGCCGTCGTCGGCGCCCTGACCACCGCCGTCCTCGACGCCTCCGGCGGCACGGCGGAACGGGTGGCCGCGCTCACCCTCCTCCTGCCGGCCCTGGCCGTCGCCCACCTGCTGCTGCGGCGGGCCGGTGACCTGCTGCTCAGCCAGGCGGGCGAGCGCGTGGTGGCCGGGCTGCGGGACAAGGCGGTCGAACACCTGGCGGCGGCCCCGCTGCGCTTCACGGAGAGCCATCCCGTCGGCGAGCTGGTCGGGCGGGCCACCGCCGAGATCTCCGAACTGGCCACGTTCGTCCGCCAGCAACTGCCCGCCCTCCTCGCCTCCACCGGCTACCTGCTCGTGGGCGGCTACGTGCTGGTGTCGCGCTCGTGGCCGCTGGCGTTGCTGCTGTTCGGCGCCTTCATGCCGCCCGCCCTGTACGTGTTGCGCCGCTTCCGTGCCCGCTCGGCCGAGGCGTGGGACGACGAGGCCGTCACCCAGGCGAAGGTGTCGGCCACGTTCGCCGAAGGGCTGGAGGCGCGCGAGACGCTGCAACTGGCCGGCGCCAGGCGGGAGTGGGACCGCCGGTACGCGGCCGACAACGACGGGCTGCTGGCCAGCATCGTGCGTACCACGCGGGCGCTCAACACCATGACCGCCGTGCAGTTCTTCGAGTGCCTGACCATCGCCGGGGTGATCCTGCTCGGCGGGCTGCTGACCGGCGGCGGCCCCGAGGGGGTGGGGACCGTGGTGGTGTTCGTGTTGTCGTCCAGGGGCATGTTCGACTCCTTCATGGAGCTGACCCGCCTGGCGGGGGCCGTCCAGCGGACGCGCGTCGGGGTCGCGCGGGTGCTCGACCTGCTGAACACCACGGCCCAGCCGCCGCGACCGGCCGGGCCGCGCGGGGCGAAACCCCTCTCGAAGGGCCTGGAGGTGCGGCAGGTCTGGTTCGGGTACGGGCCGGACGCCGACGTGCTGCGCGACGTGACGCTGACCGTGCCTCCTGGCGACCGGGTGGTGATCGTCGGTGCCACGGGGGCGGGCAAGAGCACCCTCGCCAAGATCATGGCCGGCCTGTACGCGCCCGATCGCGGGCGGGTGTTCCACGACGGGACGGATCTCGCCGAGCTGCCTCCTGGTGAGCTGCGGCGACGCGTCGTCCTCGTGCCGCAGGACGTACAGACCCTCAGGGGCACGATCGCCGACAACCTCACGATCGCGGACGGCGAAGGCGTCGTCGAGGTCGTCGAGCGGCTCGGGCTGGGGGAGTGGCTGCGCGCGCTGCCCGACGGGCTCGACACCCCGACCGGGCCGCGCGGCGCCCTGCTGTCCGCCGGGGAACGCCAGCTCATCGGTCTTATCAGGGCGGCCCTGCTCGACCCCGCCGTCCTCGTGCTCGACGAGGCCACCGCCGACGTGGACCCGGCCACCTCGGCGCTCATCGAGGGCGCGCTGGAACGGCAGGCGGGCGAGCGCACGCTCATCGTGATCGCCCACCGCCGGGCCACCATTGACCGTTTCACCCGGCGGATCCATATCAGCCGGGGCGCCGCCGCCCCGTACCCGATAGCAGAGGAGAGCAGATGAGAGACGACCTGTACCTGGCCGAGGTCCTGCGCGCCCGCCACGTGACGCCCCAGATGATCAGGGTCACGCTCGGCGGCCCCGGCCTGCACGGCTACGAGAGCAGCGGGATCGCCGACGAGTACTTCAAGATGTTCTTCCCCGCCCCCGGGCAGGCCGCGCCGGTGCTGCCCGACGTCGTGGAGGGCCGCTGGGTCTATCCCGAGGGGGCCGTGGAGCCGGTGTTGCGGACCTACACCGTGCGCAGGTTTGACGCCGCCGCAGGTGAGATGGACGTGGACTTCGTGGTGCATCGGGGCGGGGTGGCGGCCCCGTGGGCGATCAAGGCCGCGCCCGGCGACAAGGTGGGGCTGTCGGCCGCGCACGGCATCTACCGGCCGCCCGCCGACACGACCCTGCGGGTGATCGCCGGCGACGCCACCGCGCTGCCCGCCGTCGGCCGCATCGTGGAGGAACTGCCCGCCGGAGCCAGGGCCGTGGTGTACGCCGAGGTGGCGGGGCCGGAGGAGCGGCAGTCGTTCGACACCGAAGGCGACGCCGAGATCACCTGGTTGTACCCGGGCGGCGGCCTGACCCTCCAGGACGCCGTCAAGCGCCACGACGACGCCGGCGAGCACTCCTACACGTGGGCCGGGGGCGAGGCGAGCGCGATGCGGGAGATCCGCCGCCACCTGCGCCACGACCGTGGCCTGCCGAACGAGCGCCACAGCACGCTCGGCTACTGGCGTCCCGCCGCCGAGGAGTGGCAGCGCCGCTTCGAGAAGGTCGCGCCCGAGGTCAGGGCGAGGGTGGCGCGGGCCCGCGACCTGGGCAGGGACAGCGAGGAGTGCCAGGACGAGTTCGACGCGGCCCTCCAGGCGGCCGGCCTGTAACCAACCGGCGACGGGCCCGGGAACTGCGGGCCCGCAACCCCTACTTCGGCCGGTTACGCAGTTGGCGCAGCCCGATGGAGGCGATGACGGCGGCGGCGACGAACACGATGGGCCCGATGATCGCCCAGGTGGCCACGCCGGTCATCGGGCTGCCGCCGACCATGCCCAGCCCCTGCAACGTCCACACCAGACCGGTCACGGCGAGCAGAGCGCCGACCACGATCAGAATCCAAGCCCTCACCGTTGCACACCTCCGTCCGCCGCCGGCCCGTCCCGCTCCGGGAGGCCGGCGGCTGCGTCCATGCGGGCATCGTAGCCCCGCCCGCGCGCCCGCATCAGGGCTGATTTCGCCGCAGCAGGTACGTGTCCATGATCCAGCCCTTGCGCGCCCGCGCCTGCGCCCGCAACTCGCGGATGCGCTCCCCGACCTCGGAGACCGGCCCCGACACCAGGATCTCGTCGGGTGTGCCCAGGTAGGCGCCCCAGTGGATGGAGTAGTCGTCGAGTCCGGCGAAGGAGCAGTGGGCGTCGAGCATGACGACCACGTCGTCGGCGGTGGGGCCGTGCTCGGCCAGGCGGCGGCCGGTGGTGAGGTGCACGGGGCGTCCGACCTGGGTGAGGCTGGTGCGGTGGGCGGCCGTGAGCGCGGCCACGCTGCTGATGCCCGGGATGACCTGGTAGTCGAACGCGACCTGCCCGCGCCCGAGTATCTCCTCGACGATGGACAGCGTGCTGTCGTACACGCCGGGGTCGCCCCACACCAGGAACGCCCCGGTCTCCCCCTCGGCCAGCTCGTCGCGGATGAGCGCCTCGCACGCCAGCGCCCGCCGCGAACGCCAGTCGTCCACGGCGGCCGTGTAGGCGGCGGCGTCCCGGTCCCGCTCGGGGTCGCGCGCCTCGGCGATCCGGTACGGCGCCCGGCCGTGCCCGGCGATCAGATCCAGTCTGAGCTGGATGAGATCGTGCTTGACCTCGCCCTTGTCGACGATGAAGAACACGTCCGCGGCGGCGATGGCCTTGGCCGCCTGCAGGGTGAGATGGTCGGGATCGCCTGCGCCGATGCCGATGATGAGTAGCCGCTTCACCCGTAAAGTGTGCCAAAGCGCGTGGCCGGTTGCGGCCACCCTGCCGTCCCGGGATGGACGGGCCAGGGGCGGAGCACCGATGCTGGTGGTGCGGAACGCCGTCCTGACCACCGGGAGAACCTCATGAGAATTCGCCGTGCCCTCGCCTGCGCCGCGGGTCTGGTCGCGTTGATGGCGCTGGGCGCCGTACCGGCGCAGGCGGACAGCCCGTCGTGCCCGTCCCTGGCGGCGAACGTGGTCCGCACGCCGCAGGGGGCCATGGTGCTGGCCGACGGCGAGTCGGGCGCCAAGCGCCCGGTGTGACCGGCCGCCCCCGCCGGTGCGGATCAGCGCTCGCGGCGGGGGACAGCCCGGCCGTCAGGCGGTCGGGATCCAGACGCGCATGGCTCCGGGGCCGCGGTTCGCCCAGGCGTGGTAGGGGATGGCGGTGAAGGTGACCGGGGTGCCGTTCCCGACGGACGCGTCGTGGGGGACGTACAGGTCGGGTTCGAGCGGCCGGACCACGCCGGACAGACGCAGTTGCACGGGGGTCAGGTCGCTCTGCGCGTGATCCTCGGCGATGCCGGCGGCCGGGTCCAGGCGCAGTTGCTCGACCAGGATGCCGTCGGGCAGGTCGGCCTGTTCGACGCAGTACACGATCGGGCCGCGCATGACCGCCACGCAGCCGCGTACGGCATCGACGCGGTCGTCGGCGCGCACCAGGCGCGGGGTCATCGGCAACGTCAGGCGCACCGTGGCGCCGTCCTCGCAGGACACGCGCAGGTACTCGCCCGGGGTGGGCTCGGCGAGCACCTGGCCGCCGGTCACCGCGACGGTCGCGCCGTGCGCCCAGGCCGGCACGCGCACGGCCAGGTCGCCGGCCCCGGCGACGGTCACCAGCACGCCGCCGTCCCACGGGTAGCCGGTCTCGACGGTCGCGGTCAGGGACTCGCCGGCGAACGTGCCCGCGGTGAGCAGGTGGAGCTGGAGCCCGGAGGCGTCCGAGGTCGCCGCGTAGCCGTGCAGTGAGGCGAGCAGGCGGGCCAGGTTCGGCGGGCAGCAGGCGCAGCCGTACCAGGGCAGGCGCTCGCTGGGCGAGTCCTCGTGGGAGCCGTCGTGGCCGGTGCGCAGTTGCAGCGGGTTGGAGTAGAAGAAGTTGGTGCCGGTGCGGTCGGTCGAGGCGGCGATCGCGTTGAGCAGCGCGCGTTCCATCTCCTCGGCGTAGCGGGCCTGCCCGGTGGCCAGCAACATGCGCCAGCACCACTGCAGGGCGGCGATGGAGGCGCAGGTCTCGGCGTAGGCGCGGTCCGGGGGCAGCTCGAAGGGGTCGCCGTAGGACTCGTCGCGGTGGCGGGAGCCGTGCCCGCCGATGAGGTACATCTTGCTGCCGAAGGCGCTGTCCCAGAGTTGTTCCATCGCCCGCAGCAGCGTCTCGTCGCCGTTTTCGAGGTAGAGGTCGGTGACGCCGGCGGCCAGGTAGAGCTGGCGCACCGAGTGCCCGATGGCCTCGGTGGCCTCCCGTACGGGGAGGTGGTCCTGGAAGTACTGCGAGCCGAACCTGGCGGCGGCCAGCGTGCGCCGCCCGCGCCGCTCGACCTGGAGCTCGGCCGCGCGCAGGTAGGACTGCTCGCCCGTAACGCGGTAGAGCTCGATCAGCGCGGTCTCCACCTCGGCGTGCCCGTCGATGACCGGTTCGCCGTCCTCGCCGAAGTCGCGTACGACCATGTCGGCGATGCGCCGGGCGACCGCGAGGAAACGCTCGTCGCCGCTGCCCCGGTGCAGCGCGACGGCGGCCTGCATGAGGTGCCCGGCGCAGTAGAGCTCGTGGGTGTGCTCGGGGTTGCTGAACGGCACCTGCTCCGGATTGCCCTGGACGTAGCTGTTGAGGTAGCCGTTCGGGCGCTGCACCCGTTCGAGCAGGCCGGCCACCTCAGACAGCAGGCCGGCCCAGCGCTCGGTGCCGGAGCGCCCCGCCTCCCAGCCGATGGCCTCAAGGACCTTGTACAGGTCGGAGTCGGCGAACCACGGGCCCTGGAAGGCTCCCCGCGGCTCGCCGTCCTGGCCGGCCTCGGCGAGGCGGCGGAAGTTCGCGATGGTGCCGGTACGTTCCACGTTGTCCACGCAGTGCGGGATGGTGGCGGCGGCGTTGAGCTCCTGCCAGCCGCCGAGCAGCGACTCGGGATCCAGCCGCACCGCGCTCAACGGCAGGGGTCCAAGGCGCGCGGGCCGTCTCGGCACGGCCGGCCCCAGGATCGGTCGGTGCCGCGTGTCCTGAGCATGCGTGTTCATTATATCCCCTTAAAACAAGTAGGAAATGTTGACTTATGCGGAAGGGTGACCTAGCGTCGTGAGCATGAGCCAGGGCCTCCTGCTGACCGCGCGCCCCTACGTGGACTTCTGCCACGTCACCAGCGCGCAGTGTCGTTGATCGCGAACCCGTAGCCCGCCTTTCACCCTCATGCTCCCGGCGTGGCCGATGCCGCCCACGCCCCACGCCCACGCTTTCCGCACGCTCCGGTCATTACCGGCGCGCCCCGTGAGCATGCCTTTTGTGAGGAAATTTCGTGATCAGAACGTCCATGACCTCAGACCGCGCCACCAGGACGGGGGCGCCCGCATGACCGACACGCTGCCCGACGCGCTGACTGACACGCTGCCCGACGCGCTGCCCGACTCACTGACTGGTCGGGCCGTCGCCGCCGACACGTTCCGCCAGGCGCTGGCCGTGCACGCCAGCGGCGTCGTGGTGATCACCGCGCAGCACGGCGGCGTCCCCGTCGGGCTGACCGCCACCTCCTTCTCCTCGGTCAGCCTCGATCCGCCGCTCGTCTCCTTCTACGTGGACCGTTCCTCGGCCACCTGGCCCAGCCTCGGCGCCGCCGACCACTTCGCGGTCAACATCCTGGGCAGCGACCAGTCGGAGGTGGCCGCCAGGTTCGCGCGCAAGGGCATCGACCGGTTCGCGCCGCCCACCCGCTGGCAGCCGGGTCCGCTGGGCGCGCCGCTGCTGCGCGACGTGTGCGCGCACCTGATCTGCCTGCCGTACGAGCGGGCCGAGGTCGGCGACCACATCCTGGTCGTCGGGCTGGTCGCCGAGGCCGGCACGCACAGCGCCGGCCGCCCCCTGCTCTACCACCAGGGCCGCTTCGGCCGCTTCCTGGCCCACCCCAACTCCTGACGAAACCCGGAGAAGAGCCCGTGTCCATCACCACGCACCCGCCGGCGTACGCGAGCCCGGTCGATCACGTCGCGTACGGCGAGTACGGCCCCGGCCGCCTGCACCTGTCGGCCGGCTGGAACCGCCCCACCTACCCCTTCCAGGACCGGATCACCGCCGACGGCTCCAGCGGCTACCGCGCCGAACCCGGCCGCTACCACCTCTACGTCTCCTGGGCCTGCCCCTACGCCCACCGCGCCGCCATCGTCCGCAGGCTGCTGGGCCTGGAGGAGGTGATCTCGTTGTCGTACGTGGACGACGAGCGCGACGGCCGGGGCTGGGCCTTCAGGGAACGCAGGGGTTCCGACCCCGTCAACGGCTTCACCCTGCTGGAGCAGGCCTACGACGCCACCGAGAAGGGCTACCCGGGCCACATCTCCGTACCGGTGCTCTGGGACAGGGAGCACGGCAGGATCGTCAGCAACCACTTCCCCGACATCACGATCGACCTGGTCACCCAGTTCGAGCAGTGGGCCGACCCGTCGATCGACCTCTACCCGCAGCCGTGGCGTCCGGAGATCAACAAGCTGAACGCGATGATCTACCACGACGTCAACACCGGCGTCACCCGCTTCACCCACGCCTACGGAGAGGAGCGCGAGAAGGGGCACAGCCGGGTCGTGTCCGCCCTGCAATGGCTGGACGAGCGGCTGGGCGGGCGCCGCTACCTGGTCGGGGACACGCTGAGCGAGGCCGACGTGCGGCTGTGGGTGACGCTGGCCAGGTACGACTCCCACTACAACCGCGACGGCCTGATCACCGACTGGGACCTGTCCGGCTTCGAGCACCTGTGGGGCTACGCCCGCGACCTCTACCGGCGCCCGGCCTTCCGCGAGACGACCGAGGGCCTGCCCGCCGCCTGGGACGCCCCGCACGGGCGGGACCGATGACCGTACGCAGACAGGTCCACCTGGCCGCCCACTTCCCCGGCGTGAACAACACCACCGTCTGGACCGACCCGCGCTCCGGCAGCCAGATCGACTTCGCCTCCTTCATCCACCTGGCCAGGACGGCCGAGCGCGGCAGGCTCGACTTCTTCTTCCTGGCGGAGGGGCTGCGGCTGCGCGAGCTCAAGGGCCGCATCCACGACCTGGACGTGGTGGGCCGGCCGGAGTCGCTGACCGTGCTCAGCGCGCTGGCCGCCGTGACGCACCGCCTCGGCCTGGCCGGCACCGTCAACGCCACCTACAACGAGCCGTACGAGCTGGCCAGGCGCCTGTCCACGCTCGACCACCTGAGCGGCGGCCGGGCCGCGTGGAACGTGGTGACCACCTCCGACGCCTTCACCGGCGAGAACTTCCGGCGCGGCGGCTACCTCGACCGCGCCGACCGGTACGAGCGCGCCGCCGAGTTCGTCCGCCTGTCGCGCGAGTGGTGGGACTCCTGGCAGCCGGACGCGGTGCTCGCCGACCAGGGCGCGGGGCGGTTCCTGCGCCGGGACGCCATCGGCACGGTCGCGCACCGGGGCCCGCACTTCTCCGTCGAGGGCCGCTTCACGCTGCCCCGGGGACCGCAGGGCCATCCGGTCATCATCCAGGCGGGCGACTCCGCCGAGGGCAGGGAGTTCGCCGCCGCCCAGGCCGACGTGATCTTCAGCAGGCACGGCACGCTGGAGGACGGCAAGCGTTTCTACGCCGACGTCAAGGGCCGCCTGGCCAGGTACGGCCGAGAGCCGCACCAGCTCAAGATCATGCCCGGCGTGACGTTCGCGCTCGGCGACACCGAGGAGGACGCCGCCGAGAACGCCGCCGAGATCCGCCGCGGGCAGGTCGGGCCGCAGACCGCGATCGCCTTCCTGGAGCAGGTGTGGGGCCGCGACATGTCGGCCTATGACCCGGACGGGCCGCTGCCCGACATCGAGCCCGACCTGTCCGACGACGTCTCCCGGGGACGGGTGGCGATCAAGGACAGGGGGGCCGTGGCCGCCAAGTGGCGGGCACTGGCGCAGGAGAAGAGCCTGACGATCCGCGAGCTGGTCATCGAGGTGACCGGCCGGCAGACGTTCGTCGGCACCCCGGCGACCGTGGCCAGGCTGATCGACGAGCACGTGCAGGCGGGCGCCGCCGACGGATTCATCCTCGTGCCGCACCTGACACCCGGCGGGCTGGACGACTTCGTGGACCGGGTGGTGCCGGTGTTGCAGGAGCGCGGCGTCTTCCGTACCGACTACGCCGGGACCACCCTGCGCGAACACCTGGAGCTGACGTGAGCTTGCATCTGGCCGTGGCGCTGGACGGCGCCGGCTGGCATCCGGCCGCCTGGCGGGAGCCGAGCGCCGCGCCGCGCGCCCTGTTCTCGGCCCGCTACTGGGCCGGGCTGGTCACCGAGGCCGAGCGGGGGCTGCTCGACTTCGTCACCATCGAGGACGCGCTGGGCCCGCAGTCCACCCTGCCCGACGGCCCTGACGACCGCACCGACCAGGTACGGGGCCGCTTCGACGCGGTGCTGCTCGCCGCCAGGCTGGCCCCGCTCACGCATCGGATCGGGCTGGTGCCGACCGCCACCACCACGCACACGGAACCGTTCCACGTGGCCGTCGGCATCGCCACTCTTGACCACGTCAGCGGCGGGCGCGCGGGGTGGCGGCCGCAGATCTCCGCGCGGGCCTCGGAGGCCGGGCACTTCGGGCGCAGACGGTTCCCGCCGCGGAACCGGTCCGGCGGGCTCGGCCTGCACGCCGATCCGCACGTGCGCGCCCTGTTCGCCGAGGCGGGCGACGCGGTGGAGACGGCGCGGCGGCTCTGGGACAGCTGGGAGGACGACGCCGAGATCCGCGACGAGGCCACCGGCCGGTTCATCGACCGCGACAAGTTGCACTACATCGACTTCGCCGGGGAGTTCTTCTCCGTCAAGGGGCCGTCCATCACGCCGCGCCCGCCGCAGGGTCAGCCCGTGGTGGCGGCGCTGGCACACGCGCGGCTGCCGTACGAGTTCGCCGCGGCGCACGCCGACGTCGTGTTCGTCACCCCGCGCTCGGCCGACGAGGCCCGCGCCATCGTGACCGAGGTCAGAGAGCTGTCACCGGAAGTGAAGATCTTCGCCGACCTGGTCGTGTTCCTGGGCGAGCACGCGGACCGGCGCAAGGCGCGTCTGGACGAGCTGGACGGGGCCGAACTCGTCTCCGACGCCGCCATCTTCACCGGGCACGTGCGGGAGCTGGCCGACCTGCTGCTGACCTTCCGCGACGCCGGAATCCAGGGGTTCCGGCTGCGTCCCGGGGCGGTGCCGTACGACCTGTGGCAGATCACCTCCGGGCTGACGGCCGAGCTGCGGGCGCGGCAGCAGTTCAGGAGCAGGTACGAGACGGACACCCTGCGCGGCCTGCTGGGCCTGCCGCGCCCGGTGAGCCGGTACGCGGAGGCGAGATGAAGTTCCTGCTCATCACACTGATCACGCACACCGGCGACAAGTCCACGACGGAACGGTTCCGCGAGGTCGTCGACAACGCGGTGCTGGCCGAGGAGCTCGGCTTCGACGGGTACGGGGTGGGGGAGCGGCACGAACGCCCGTTCATCTCCTCCTCACCGCCGGTCGTGCTCAGCCACATCGCCGCCAGGACCTCCAGGATCAGGCTGTTCACCGCGGTCACCACGCTGAGCCTGCTGGACCCGGTCCGGGCCTTCGAGGACTACGCCACGCTCGACCACCTGTCCGGCGGCCGGCTCGAACTGATCATCGGCAAGGGCAACGGCGCGGCGCAGGCCGAGTTGTTCCACGTCACGGCCGAGGATCAGTGGGAGCGCAACCGGGAATCGTACGAGCTGTTCCGCCGCCTGTGGCGGGAGGACAAGGTCACCTGGCAGGGCAGGTTCCGGCCGCCGCTGAGCGAGGCCGAGACCTGGCCGCGACCGCTGCAACGGCCGATCAGGGTCTGGCACGGCAGCGCGACCAGCAAGGAGTCGGTGGACCTGGCCGCCAGGTACGGCGACCCGCTGTTCTCGGCGAACGTCAGCAACCCCATCGACCCCTACGCCGAACTGGTCGAGCACTACCGCGAACGCTGGGCGCACTACGGGCACGACCCGGCCGGCGCGCTGGTGGGGGCCGGGTCTGCGGGCTACTACGCGGCCAGGACCTCGCAGGAGGCGATCGCCGCGTACCGGCCGATCTTCGACGCCCGCGTGGACTTCCAGCGCCGGCTCGGCCTCCCGATCGTCTTCCCGACCCTGGAGGACGCCATCGAGCGAAGCTCCATCCTGGTCGGCAGCCCGCAGCAGATCATCGACAAGGTGCTGCGGTACCACAAACGGTTCGGGCACGAGGTCATGCACCTGCACGCCGACGCCGACGGCCTCACTCCGGGGCGGCACCGCGACGCGCTGGAGCTGTTCCAGGCCGAGATCGCGCCCGTGTTGCGGGCGGAGATCCTCAGCAGGCCATTCCCCGTCACTCCTGGAGCCGCCGTATGACGCTGTCCATCCTGGACCTCGCGCCGATCGTGTCCGGCGGCACCGCCGCCGGCGCGCTGCGCAACACCATCGACCTGGCCCGCCACGCCGAACGGTTCGGCTACCGCCGCTACTGGGTGGCCGAGCACCACTTCGCGCCCGGAGTGGCCAGTTCCGCGCCCGCGGTGCTCATCGGCCTGATCGCCGCGGCCACCGCCACGATCAGGGTGGGGTCCGGGGCCGTGCAACTCGGCCATCAGACGCCGCTGTCGGTGGTGGAGCAGTTCGGGCTCATCGACGCGCTGCACCCGGGTCGGCTCGACCTGGGAATAGGCCGCTCCGGACAACGCCGCACCGAACGCACGGACACCAAGCCGGGTGGCGGGGCGCGGACGGTTGACGGGCTGCTCATTCCGCCGCCGTTCGACTTCTCCAAGATCATGAACCACCCGCAGCTCGTCCACTACGCGACGCTGCTCCAGCAGCCCGGCGCCCAGACGCCGGACTTCGCCGGCCAGATCGACGACGTGCTCGCCTTCCTGGGAGGCACCCACGAGGCGCATGCCGTCCCCGGCGAGGGCGCCGACCTGCAGTTGTGGATCCTCGGCAGCAGCGCGGGGCAGAGCGCGCAGGTGGCGGGGGAGCGCGGGCTGCCGTTCGCGGCCAACTACCACGTCAGCCCGGCCACCGTGCTGGAGGCCGTGGAGGCGTACAGGAAGGCGTTCAAGCCGTCGGACGAACTGGACGAACCGTACGTCATCGTCTCCGCCGACGCGGTCGTCGCCGAGGACGAGGGCAGGGCGCGCGAGCTGGCCTCCCCCTACGGGCTGTGGGTGCGCAGCATCAGGACCGGCGCGGGTGCCATGCCGTACCCGACGCCGGCCGAGGCCGCCGCCCACACCTGGACGGAACAGGACAGGGAGCTGGTGGCGGACCGGGTCTCCACCCAGTTCGCCGGCACGCCCGAGCAGGTCGCCGGGCGGCTGCGCGTGTTGCGCCGGGTGACCGGGGCCGACGAACTCCTGGTCACCACCATCACGCACGATCATGAGGACCGGGTGCGCTCGTACGAGCTGCTCGCGCGGGCCTGGAGCCGCACGTGAGGCGCCTGATCCCCGTCCTGCTGCTGGCCCTGGCCGCGTGCGGCGCGCAGCCCGCCCCAAACGCCGAAGCCGCCACGCTGACCTGGGCCATCGAGACGCAGCCGATCACCTTCAACCCGCAGCTCTGGTCGCAGAACAAGGTCAGGATGCTGGTGTTCAACCAGTTCGACGCGCTCGTCGCGCGCGCCGAGGACGGCTCGTTCCGGCCGTGGCTGGCCAGGTCGTGGGAGGTGTCGGAGGACGGCCGCACCTACACCCTGCACCTGCGCGACGACGTCACCTTTCACGACGGCGCCAAGTTCGACGCCGCCTCGGTCAAGGCCAACCTCGAACAGTTCCTGGTGCCCGGATACAACCCGGCGGTGGCCGCGATCCAGCTCCGGGCGTTCAAGGGGGCGAAGGTGCTCTCGCCGACCGTCCTGGAGATCACGCTCAAGGAGCCGGACGCGCTGTTCCTCGATTTCCTCGCCTCGCCGTACGCCGGGCAGATCTCACCGAGGTCGCTGAAGGCGGCCAAGGACCTCAAGTTCGGCGGGCGGGACCTGGTCGGCACGGGCCCGTTCATCCTCGACCGGTACGTCCAGGGCCAGGAGATCCACTACCGCCGTAACCCCGCCTACCGGTGGCCGCCCGCCTCGGCCGCGCACCGGGGGCCCGCCCACCTGTCCGAGATCACCTACCGGCTCCTGCCCGAGGCCGCGGTCCGGGTCGGCGCGCTCACCTCCGGGCAGGTGCAGGTCATCGAGGGCGTCCCCGCCACCGAGGTCGCCCTCATCAAGAAGGACCCGACTCTGGCCCTGCACACCTCGCTCAACTCCGGCACCTCCTACTCCTACTACTTCAACACTTCACACCCGCCCTTCGACGACCGGCGCGTACGCGAGGCGTTCCGTGAGGCCGTGGACCTGGACGCGGTGCTGCGCTCGGTCTACCGGGGCACCGCGACCAGGGCGTGGAGCGTCGTCGGCAAGCGCAGCCCCTTCTACGACGCCACGCTGGAGCGGACCTACGGCGGCGACGTGGCCAAGGCCAACGCGCTGCTGGACGCGGCGGGCTGGAAGGGACGCGACGCCGAGGGCTACCGGACCAAGGACGGCAAGCGGCTCACCGTGCGCGAGGTCTCCTCCGCGCCGTTCGTCCGCGACCGCCGCGACGTGCTCAGCCAGGCCGTCCAGGCGCAGGTCAAGCAGAACGCCGGCATCGACCTGCAGGTCAGGATCGTCGATCAGGGCAGCGCGCAGAAGGCCGTGGACGACGACCAGTACGAGATCTTCGGCAACTCGCGCGGCGACTCCGACGCGGGCGCCGCGCTCAACCTCATCCTGCCGGAGAAGGGCGCCATCAACCGCACCCGCTTCGCCGATCCGCGCGTGGACAAGTGGCTGGCCACCGCCTCGGCCGTCTCGACGCAGGCCGAGCGCGGGAAGCTCTACGCCAAGGTGCAGCGGGCGGCCGTGGCCGGCAACGCCATCGTCTTCCCGCTCTACGTGCCCGCCGACCAGATCGCCGCCGCCAGGAGTGTGCAGGGCGTCGGCTTCGACCCGGCCTCCGGCACCCCGGCAGGCGCGTACGACGTCCGGCTCGGCACATGACCGCGCGGCCTGCCGCGCTGTTGGAGGAGGCGCGGTCTGATGTGACTGGGGCCGGTCGGCCGAAAGCGGGGCTGGTTGGGGCCGTGGGCAGGCGGCTGGGAGCAGGGGTGGCGGTGTTGTGGGCCGCCGCGACCGCCGCGTACCTGGCGTTGCTGCTCGCGCCCGGCGACACCGTGGACATCCTGGTCGGCGACGGGCCCGACACCCCCGAGATCAGGGCGCGGATCGTCGCGGAGTGGGGGCTCGACCGGCCCGAGGTCGTGCAGTACCTGTCCTACCTGTGGCGGCTGCTGCACGGCGACCTCGGCCGCTCCTACCAGCTCCAGCGCGGCGTCGGCGAGATCCTGGCCACCCAGGCAGGGCCGACCGCGCAACTCACGCTGGCCGCAGCGGGGACTGGGGTGGCGCTGGCCGGGATCATCGCGGTGGTCACGGCGGGCCGGGGCCGCTGGTCGCGCGGCGCGGCCTCGGCAGCCGAACTGGTGTCGGTGTCGGTGCCGCCGTTCCTGATCGGGATCCTGCTGCTGTCGGTGTTCTCCTTCACGCTCGGCTGGTTCCCAGTCTCGGGCGCGGAAGGGCCGCGGGCGCTGGTGCTGCCCGCGCTCGCCCTCGGCCTGCCCATCGCGGGCGTGCTCGGCCAGGTGTTGCGCGGCGGGCTGGAGCGGGCGCTGGAGCAGCCGTTCGCGGTGACGGCGCGGGCGCGCGGGCTGACCGAACGTTCCCTGGTCGTACGGCACGCCCTGCGGCACGCGCTGATCCCCGCCGTGACGCTGGCCGGCTGGCTGACCGGCGCGCTGCTGGGCGGCGCGGTGATCACCGAGGTGCTGTTCGGCCGGCCGGGGCTGGGCCAGGTGGCGATGCAGGCCGTGACCGGCAGGGACATGCCCGTCGTCATGGCCGTCGTCCTGCTGTCGGCCGTCGTGTACGTCACCATCAGCACGCTGCTCGACCTGGCCTACCGCGCCATCGACCCCCGAATCCGAGGCTGACCCATGGCCGTTCATGAGGCGGCGGCGTACCCGTCCGGCATCCTCCGGCTGTTCCTGCCGGTCGGCGTCCTGCTCGTGCTCGCGCTGGCCGTGGCGGTGCCCGGCCTGCTCACCGCCGCCGACCCGCTGGCCGCCGATCCGCTCAACGCGCTGGCCCCGCCCGGCGGCGGCCACTGGTTCGGCACCGACCATCTCGGCCGCGACGTGCTGGCCAGGGTCGTGCACGGCGCGCGCCACTCCATCAGCATCGGCGTCGCGGCGACCGTGCTGGCCGTCACCTCGGGCGTGCTGCTCGGCCTGGCCGCCGGGTTGTCGCCCAAGTGGCTGGACGAGGCGCTGGCCCGCTCGTTCGACGTGTTGTCCACCCTGCCCGAGCTGCTGCTCGCCCTCCTCATCGTGGCGATCACCGGCCCCGGCACCGGCAACGTGATCTTCGCCATCGCGGTCGCCCAGATCCCGAACTACGCCCGTGTGATCCGCGCCCAGACGTTCGTCGTGCGCCGCTCCGGCTACGTCGAGCAGGCCGTCACGTTCGGCCGCTCCCGGACGGCGATCACCGCCGGTCACGTCCTGCCGAACGTGCTCGGGCCGATCCCCGTGCTGGCCACGATCGGGCTCGGCCAGGCGGTCATCGCCAGTTCGGGGCTGAGCTTCCTCGGCATGGGCCCGCAGCCCCCGGCCGCCGAGTGGGGCGCGATGCTCTCCGAGGCTCGCAACTACCTGCGGGTGGCCTGGTGGGAGGCGGTCTTCCCCGGCATCGCCATCACGCTGACCGTCGCCTGCCTCACGGTCGTCGGCCGCCGCCTCCAGCGCCGCATCGAAGGAAGGACATGATGACCACCACCCACGACGAACCCGCCCCGACACCCGGGGCGGGCGAACCCGCCCCGACACCCAGGGCGGGCGATCCCGGGAACGATCTCTCCGTCCGTGGCGGAGACTCCCGTGCGGGCGGCTCCGGGGATCTCGCCGCCCCTCTCGCCGCCGTCGCGGACCTGCGGGTGAGCTTCGGCGGGCGGGAGGTCGTACGGGGTGTCTCGTTGTCGATCGCCCCCGGCGAGTGCGTGGCGATCGTCGGCGAGTCCGGCTCCGGCAAGAGCGTCACGGCGCGGTCCCTGCTCGGGCTGGCCGGCCCCGGCTCCACCGTGCGGGCCGCCCGCTTCACCCTGTCGGGGCAGGACGCGCTCGGCTTCGGGCCGCGCGAATGGCGGTCCCTGCGGGGCAGGTTCGCCGGGCTCGTGCTCCAGGACGCGCTGGTCTCGCTTGACCCCCTGCGCACCGTGGGCGCCGAGATCGCCGAGGTGCTGGCGGTGCACGACGTGGTGCCGCGCGCCTGGCGCATGAGCCGGGTGCTGGAACTGCTGGAGTCGGTGGGCGTGCCGGAGCCGGAGCTGCGGGCCGGGCAACGTCCGCACGAGTTGTCGGGCGGCCTGCGGCAGCGGGCGCTCATCGCCTCCGCCATCGCCGCCGAGCCCGAGCTGATCATCGCGGACGAGCCCACCACCGCGCTCGACGTCACCGTCCAGGCCCAGGTCCTGCGGCTGCTGGCCGAGCGCCGGGCCGCGGGCACCGCGCTGCTGCTGATCAGCCACGACCTGGCGGTGGTCGCCTCGATCGCCGACCGCATCCTCGTCATGCGCGAGGGCCGGATCGTGGAGGAGGGCCCGGCCGGGGACGTGCTCACCGCGCCCGCGCACGACTACACGCGCGGGCTGCTGGCCGCCGTGCCCTCCGCCGCTTCGCGCGGCACCCGGCTCACCACCGCGACCCCGCGTACCCGCCCCGCCCCGAACCCGTCCGCCCAGGTGCTGGCCGGCACCGGTCTCGGCCACTCCTACGGCCCCCGCCGCGTCGTGGACGGGGTCTCCTTCACCCTGCACGAGGGCGAGACCCTCGGCGTGGTCGGCGAGTCGGGCTCGGGCAAGACGACGCTCGCCCGCCTGGCTCTGGGCCTGCTCGAACCCGGCAGCGGCCGGGTCGCCCTGCACCAGCGGCTCTGGAGCCATCTCCCGGAACGCGCGCGCCGCCCCCTGCGCCACCGGATCCAGCTCATCTCCCAGAACCCGCTCGACTCCTTCGACCCCCGCCACACCGTCGGCCGCCTCGTCGCCGAGCCGCTGCGCCTGCCGCGCGGGCAACGCCGCGAGCGGGTGCTCGACCTGCTGGACCGCGTCGGCCTGCCGCCGGAGACGGCCGCCCGCCATCCCCGCGAGCTGTCCGGCGGCCAGCGCCAGCGCGTGGCCATCGCCCGCGCCCTCGGCCCCCGCCCCGACGTGCTGGTGTGCGACGAGCCCGTCTCCGCGCTCGACGTCTCCATCCAGGCGCAGGTGCTCGACCTGCTCGCCGACCTCCAGGCCGAGTACGGCACCGCGATGTTGTTCATCTCGCACGACCTGGGCGTGGTCCACCACGTCGCCGACCGGGTGCTGGTCATGAAGGACGGCCGGGTCGTGGAGGAGGGCGGCGTCGAGGACGTGTTCACCCGGCCGCGCCACCCGTACACGCGGGCCCTGGTCGCCGCCGTCCCGCGCATGCCCGTCGCTTGAAGGGTGGCGGATCTCCTGGTCCGGCGCGGTGGAACCGCTGCTCCCGGGCGGTTCGGGGGTCCGGCCGGGTGGCGCAATCCTACCGTTATCCCTATTTACCTACCAAAATGCTAGGTTGTCCTGGTGGGACCGGCTGGAGGTGGGACACATGGTGGCGATGGCACGGCTCAGGGCCGACCGGGC
Organism: Nonomuraea sp. NPDC050404; assembly: GCF_040655495.1. NCBI lineage: Bacteria > Bacillati > Actinomycetota > Actinomycetes > Streptosporangiales > Streptosporangiaceae > Nonomuraea > Nonomuraea sp. NPDC050404. The sequence continues at coordinate 134,323 of NZ_JBFAKB010000020.1, read as the reverse complement.
CCGGCAGGTGGCCGACCTGCTCAGGCGCCAGATCGTGCACGGGCACTTCGTACGCGGCCCGTTGCCGCCGGAAGCGGCCCTGGCGCGCGAGTTCGGCGCCTCGCGCAACACCGTACGCGAGGCGCTGCGCCTGCTGCGCGAGGAAGGGCTGGTGGAGCGGTGCCCGGGGGTGGGCACGACGGTGGCGGCGGAGAAGTACCCGCACGGCCTGCACCGGCTGCTCGGCCTCGCCGAGACCCTGCACGAGCACGGCCAGGTGAGCAACCAGGTCAGGACCATGACCCTGATCGAGCCGCCGGCCGCCGTCAGCCACCGGCTCGGGCTCCCCGAGCGGGAGCCGGTCGTCTACCTGGAACGCCTGCGCCGCCTCAACGGCCTGCCGCTCTCGCTGGACCTGACCTACCTGGTCCGCGACGTCGGCGAGCCGCTGTTCGACGCCGACCTGGCCAACAACGACATCTTCGTGCTGCTCGAACAACTCGCGGGCCAGCCGCTCGGCACGGCCGAGCTCACCCTGGAGGCGGTCAACGCCGACCCCCACACCGCCGCCGCGCTCGACGCGCCGCGCGGCGCCGCGCTGCTCATGGTCGAGCGGCTCACCCACCTGGCCGACGGCCGGCCCGTCGATCTGGAGTTCATCCGCTTCCGTGGCGACCGGCTGACCATGCGCGGCCATCTGAACCGCACCACCGAGGAGGCGCGATGAGCCTGATCAACCAGCGGGTCGAAGTACCCGTGACCATCGACGAGGCCCTGTGCATCGAGGGCTGCACGCTCTGCGTCGAAGCCTGCCCGCTGGACTCCCTGGCGATCAGCGACGAGACGGGCAAGGCGTACATGTTCGTGGACGAGTGCTGGTACTGCGGGCCCTGCGCGGCCAGGTGCCCCGTCGACGCCGTCACCATCAACATCCCCTACCTGCTGCGATGAAGGATTCCACCATGCGCCTCGCACCGGCGGCCCTCGCCCTGCTCGTCGCCGCGACCGGCTGCTCGGTCGCCGGCGCGGCGGGCGGCGGCGACGGCAGGACGACGGTCGTCGTCGGCTACCAGTCCAAGACCATCAACACGGTCACCGCGGGCACGCTGCTGCGCTCGCTCGGCTACCTGGAGAAGCGGCTCGGCGACAAGTACGCCGTGCGGTGGCAGGACTACGACACCGGGGCGCCCATCACCGCGAAGATGGTCGCCGGCAAGATCGACATCGGCTCGATGGGCGACTACCCGCTGCTGATCAACGCCTCGCGCACCCAGGGCGTGCCCGCCGCGCGTACCGAGCTGATCGCCACCACCGGCTACAACCTGCGCGGCGGACTCAACATGGTCGTCGTCCCGCCGGATTCCCGGGCGCGCACGCTGGCCGACCTCAAGGGCGCGAAGGTCTCCGCCAGCGTCGGCTCGGCCGGGCACGGCACGCTGGTGCAGGCGCTGGAGAGGGCCAAGGTGTCCGGCGTCGAGGTGGTCAACCACCAGCCGGCGGTCGGCGCCGCACAACTGGAGTCGGGTGGCGTGCAGGCTTATGCGCAGTTCGTGGCCTGGCCGGGCCTGGTGGTCTTCCAGGACAAGGGCCGCCTGGTCTATGACGGCTCCGCGCTGGACGTGCCCACCTTCCACGGTACGGTGGCGCGCCGGGCGTACGCCAAGGAGCATCCCGAGGTGGTGGACGCCTTCCTCAAGGCGCAGATCGACGCCACCCGCTACCTGCACGAGAACCCGCTGGCCGCGGCGCGGTCCGTGGCCGAGGACACCGGGCTGCCCGCCGAGGTCGTCTACCTCTACAACGGCCCCGGCGGCATCTCCACCTTCGACGTCACGCTCAAGCCGCAACTCCGGGAGGCGCACGAGCACGACGTGCCCTACCTCAAGCGCATCGGCACCGACTTCCCCGGGGTGGACGTGGCCGCCTTCGTCAACGACTCCTACCTGCGCAAGGCGTACGGCTCCGGGTACGACGCCGCCCGCGCCGACACCGCCAACCCCGCGAAGATCACCGGCACCGACCCGGTGTGCGGCGGCGTCGTGAGCGATCCGGAGACGGCCTCGGAGTTGTGGCTCGACGGCTCGGACACGACCAGTCCCGCCGCCACGCCCACCTGCCTGCTGCGCCAGATCGCCGCCGCCGCGGGGAAGACCGTGCGGGCCGCGTACGTGCCCGACACCGTCACCGGAACCCGCTGGTTCGCCGACCACGCGGTGTGGCTGCGCGAAGGGGACGAATTCCGGCCCTTCACCACACAGGACGGCGCCGACGCCTACCGGGAGGAGCACCCGGAGGCGCGGCCCATCACCTACGAGGACGCGCTGAAAGAGAGCGCCGCATGACCGCGCGATGGGCGATCAGGATCGCCTCCATCCTGGTGGCGGCCGGGTTGTGGCAGGTGCTCACCGCCACCGACGCCGTGCTGTGGCTCAGGTTCGACCGGCTGCCCACGCTGGACGAGATCGCGGCCGAGGCCGTGCGGCGGCTCGCGACCCCGCTCTACGCCCTCGACCTGGCGCAGAGCCTGATCCGCATCCTCACCGGCTTCGGCCTGGCCACGGTCGCGGGCATCGCCGCCGGCATCGCGCTGGGCAGGTCGGCCCGTACCAGGGACGTGCTGCTGCCGCTGCTGGAGGCGCTGCGGCCGATCCCGGCGATCGCGCTGGTGCCGGTGGCGATCCTGCTGTTCCCGACCGACGAGCAGGGGATCGTGTTCATCACCTTCGTCGCCGCCTTCTTCCCGATCACGGTCAGCACCAGGCACGCCGTACGGGCGCTGCCGACCCTGTGGGAGGAGGCCGTCAAGACGCTCGGCGGCCGGCGCGGGCACGTGCTCCGGCACGTCGTCCTGCCCGGCATCCTGCCCGGCGTGTTCGGCGGCCTGTCGGTCGGCATGGGCGTGTCGTGGATCTGCGTCATCTCCGCCGAGATGATCTCCGGCGAGTTCGGGGTCGGCTACCGGACCTGGCAGTCGTACACGCTCGTGGACTATCCCGCGGTGATCGTCGGCATGCTCACCATCGGGCTGCTGGGCTGGCTCACCTCCGCGGCCGTCGAGCTGGCCGGCCGCAGGGTCACCCGCTGGTTGCCCCGGGCGGAGAGGAGGACGGCGTGACCACGCTCGCGCCACCCGGGCAGGCGCGGGCCGGGCTCGGGTTCACCCTGGAAGGGCTGTCCCTGGGCTATGGGGGCCGGGCGGTCGTCCGCGAGATCGACCTGCACGTCGTGCCGGGCGAGGTGCTGGTCGTCGTGGGCGCCTCCGGCTCGGGCAAGTCCACGCTGCTGCGGGCCCTGGCGGGGCTGCTGCGGCCCGACGGCGGCAGCGTCCACGCGGACGGGGCCGAGATCGCCGGCCCCTCGGCCGAACGCGCGATGATCTTCCAGGACGACGGCCTGCTGCCGTGGCGCACGGTCCGCCGCAACATCGAACTGCCCCTGCGCATCCGCAAGGTCGGCCGGCGCGAGCGGGCCGCCGCGGCGCGGGCCTGGATCGAGCGGGTGGGCCTGGCGGGCAACGAGGACAGGCTGCCGCGCGAGTTGTCCGGCGGCATGCGCCAGCGGGTGCAGCTCGCCCGCGCCCTGGTCGCGGCGCCGCGCGCGGTGCTGATGGACGAGCCGTTCGGCGCGCTGGACGCCCAGACCCGCGCCCAGATGCAGCGCGTCCTGCTCGACGTGCTGCGCGACACCCGGGCGACGGTCGTGTTCGTCACTCACGACGTGGACGAGGCGCTGCTGCTGGCCGACCGGGTCGCCGTGCTCGGCGGGCAGGGCCTGCGCGCGCTCCTCGACGTACGCGACCCGGGCGACCGCGCCGGGCGGGACGTACCGCATCTGGGCGGGCACGACATCGACGACCGCGCCGGGCTGCGCGAACGGATCCTGAAGGAGCTGTAATGGAGATCCCCTCGATCGAGGACGGTCTGCGCCTGGAGTGCGAGGTGCTCGTCGTCGGCGGCGGCACCGCGGGCACGATGGCCGCGATCACCGCCGCCGAACGCGGCGCGAACGTGCTGCTGCTGGAGAAGGCGCACGTACGCCACAGCGGCGCCCTGGCCATGGGCATGGACGGCGTCAACAACGCGGTCATCCCCGGCAAGGCCACCCCCGAGGACTACGTGGCCGAGATCACCAGGGCCAACGACGGCATCGTCAACCAGAAGACGATCTACCAGACGGCCACCCGCGGTCACGCCATGGTCCAGCGGCTGGAACGCTACGGCGTGAAGTTCGAGAAGGACGAGCACGGCGAGTACGCCGTGCGCCGGGTGCACCGCTCGGGCAGCTACGTGCTGCCCATGCCGGAGGGCAAGGACGTCAAGAAGGTCCTCTACCGGGTGCTGCGCCGCCGCGAGATCCGCGAGCGGGTCCGCATCGAGAACCGCGTGATGCCCGTCAGGGTGCTCACCTCCGGCGGGCGCGCGGTCGGCGTGGCGGGCTTCGACACCCGCTCCGGGCGGTTCGTCACCGTCTCCGCCGGCGCCGTCATCCTGGCCACCGGCGCGTGCGGCCGGCTCGGCCTGCCCGCCAGCGGCTACCTGTACGGCACCTACGAGAACCCGGCCAACGCCGGCGACGGCTACGCCATGGCCTACCACGCCGGGGCCGAGCTCAGCGGCATCGAGTGCTTCCAGATCAATCCGCTGATCAAGGACTACAACGGCCCGGCCTGCGCGTACGTGGCCAATCCGTTCGGCGGCTACCAGGTCAACAACAAGGGCGAGCGGTTCGTCGACTCCGACTACTGGTCGGGCCAGATGATGGCCGAGGTCTCCACCGAGATCGCCTCCGCCCGAGGCCCCATCTACCTCAAGCTCACCCACCTGCCCGAGGAGTCCGTCTCCGCGCTGGAGAACATCCTGCACAGCACCGAGCGCCCCACCCGTGGCACGTTCCACGCCGGGCGCGGCCACGACTACCGTACCCATGACGTGGAGATGCACATCTCCGAGATCGGCCTGTGCGGCGGCCACTCGGCCTCCGGAGTGTGGGTGGACGAGCACGGCGCGACGACCGTGCCCGGCCTGTACGCGGCCGGCGACCTGGCCTGCGTGCCGCACAACTACATGATCGGCGCGTTCGTCTTCGGCGACCTGGCGGGCGCCCACGCCGCCGCCCACCACGCGGTGCCGGGCGAGTTGCCGCAGGACCAGATCGCCGGCGCGCACGAGCTGGTCTACCGTCCGCTGCGGCATCCGGACGGGCCGCCGCAGCAGCAGGTCGAGTACAAGCTGCGCCGCTTCGTCAACGACTACGTCACCCCGCCCAAGACGGCCGCCAAGCTGGACATCGCGCTGGAGAGCTTCGAGCGGATGCGTGCGGAGATCGCCGGGATGGGCGCGCGTACGCCGCACGAGCTCATGCGCTGCGTGGAGGTCGACTTCATCAGGGACTGCGCGGAGATGGCCGCGCGCGCCTCGATCACGCGTACCGAGAGCCGCTGGGGCCTCTACCACGAGCGCGCCGACCTGCCCGCCCGCGACGACGACACGTGGCTGTTCCACCTGAACCTGCGCAGGCGGGCCGACGGCGCGATGGAGTTCGTCAAGCGGCCCGTGGACCCGTACGTCGTGCCCGTGCCCGAGTTCGCCCCGGCCGCCGCGGAACCCGAACTGCTCGGCGCGCACACCTCGGCCACCGTGCGGCGGGCCGCCGCCGTCCGTACCGAACGGGCCGCCGTCGGCCGCTCGCCGCGCATCCTCGAACTGCACCGGCTGGCCGAGGAGCAGCCCACCGCCGGACAGCTCGCCCCCTACCTCGCCGACCCCGACCCCAAGGTCAGGCGGGCCGCCATCGCCACGCTCACCGAGACCGCCCCGGAAGGCGCGGGCGCGGCCCTGGCCGCCGCGCTGGGCGACGCCCACGGCACCGTACGGCGCGCCGCCGCCACCGCGCTGCGGGAACTGGTCGAGGTGCTGCCCGCCACCTCCGAACTCGGGGCCGCGCTCACCGAGCGGCTGACCGGCGAGGACGCCCTGGTCAGGGCGAGCGCGCTCGACGTCCTGCGCGCCCTGCGGCTGGGGGAGCGGCGCACGTTCGACGCGGGCCTGCGCGACACCGACCGCCGGGTGCGCATCGAGGCCATCCGCGGGCTGGTCTCGCTCGACGAGGCCGACCTGGTCGCCCCGGCCGCCGCCGACCCGTCGAGGGAGGTACGTGTGTGGGCGGCCAAGGGCCTGGGCCTCATCGGCAAGCCGTCCGCCGCGCTGACCACCCTCGCCGGCGACCCCGACCCGCTCGTCCGGGCCGCCGCCCTGGAGGCGTCGGGCGCGACGGGCGCGCCGCTGGTGGACCGGGCACTCCCGGCGCTGGACGACCCCGCCTGGCAGGTACGGGTCGGGGCCGTCCGCTGCCTGGCCGCCGCCGGCCAGGACACCGCGTCGGGGCCGCTCATCGGCGCACTCGGCGACGCCAACCTGGACGTACGCAAGGCGGCCGTGCTCGCGCTGACCCGGTGGGCGGGCGAGGCGAGGGTGGCCGACGCGCTCACCACGGCCCAGTCGGACCCGGACGCCGACGTCCGCGCCCACGCCCGCCACGCCCTGACACCCGGCACCGAGGCCGGGACCGGCCAGACTCCGGCCGCACGAGCCGGCGTCACGTTCCGGCCGACCAGGACCGCGTCTTGGTGATCATGATCGGTGGCTCGTGCCCGTGCCGTCCGCCGTGAACAGCGCCGCGAAGCGGTCGTAGTCGCGCATCATCCCGGCGTCGGTGAACTCGCCGCGCAACGCGTCGATCTCGACGCGGTCGGCGATGTTCCGCATGTCGTTCATGGATCTCCTCATGGCTTGTCACATCGGACACCTCCGAGGTGTCACCCTTACGACACCTACTGGCGGAGGAATGTGACCGATGACCGAGTCCGATCGGCTGGCGGAAGGCTTCGAGCAGAACAGGACCCGCCTGCGGGCCGTGGCCTACCGGATGCTCGGCTCGTTCGCCGAGGCCGATGACGCCGTACAGGAGGCCTGGTTGCGCGCCACCAGGTCGGACGCCGGCGCCGTGGACAACCTCGGCGCCTGGCTGACCACCATCGTCGCCCGGGTGTGCCTGAACGTGCTGCGCTCACGCAGGACGCGGGGCGAGGAGCCGCTCGACGCGCACGTCCCCGACCTGGTCATCGGCCGCATCGACGCGGCCGACCCCGAGGAAGAGGCGCTGATGGCCGACTCGGTCGGGCTCGCGCTGCTCGTGGTGCTCGAAACGCTGACCCCCGCCGAACGGCTGGCGTTCGTCCTGCACGACATGTTCGACCTGCCCTTCGACGAGATCGCCCCGATGGTCGGGCGTTCCCCCGCCACGGCGCGGCAACTCGCCAGCCGGGCCAGGCGCAGGGTGCGGGGGGCCGAGGCGCCCGATCCCGACCTCGGCCGCCAGCGGCAGGTGGTCGACGCCTTCTACGCCGCGGCGCGGTGCGGCGACTTCGACGCGCTCGTCGAACTGCTCCACCCCGACGTCGTGATGCGCGCCGACGGCGGGACGGCCCGCCCGGAGGCCTCCGTGGTGGTCCACGGCGCCGCGGACGTCGCCCGTCAGGCCCTGCGATTCCACCAGCCCGCCGCGGTGGCGCGGCCGGCGCTGGTGAACGGGGCCGCCGGGATCGTCTTCACCGTGGACGGGCGGCCGATCGCGGTCGTCGCGGTCACCGTCTCGGACGACAGGATCGTGGGCATCGACGCGCTCGCCGACCCCGACCGCCTCCTCGCGCTCGACCTGTCCGTCCTCGACCGCTGACGGAAGCAACCGCGCCGCGACGAGCTGTCCGTGCCCCCGGTGTCTGACCGGCGGCCCGCCCTACTCGTACGGCTCGGCCGGCGCACGGATCGGGTCGACACCGGAGGCGGCCACCTCGGGCTCCGTGTACGCCTCTGACCCCCTTGGCGGATGGGGGACCCAGGTGCCGGTGACCTGTACCCAGGTGTCCGTGCGCGGCGCGGGCGCGCCTGTGACGAGGACCCTCATCGCCATCGCGTCGGCGGCGCAGCAGCCGATCCGCATGCGCACCAGGTGCCACTCGTCGTCGCCCGGTGACGCCATGACGAAGCCGGTCAGGCGGATGGTCTTGCCCACCAGCTCTTTCGCGGGACCGTGCCAGGTGCGGTTGGCGAACTCGCTCATGCTGAGCACGTTCACGCGCCCCTTCTTCAGCGGAGTCTCGCGGGCCTCCACCACGTCGGGCGGGGGCGGATGAGGCTCGGCGGGGGAGGTCTGCCGGACCGCGTACGAAGTGAGGGGCGGCGGGGCAATGAGGAAGATCGCCAGGACCGGGACCATCAGCAGCCAGCCCGTCCGGCCCGCGGTGCCGTGGTCGTGGCCTTCGTCCGCCGGCTGGGGCTGGGGCGGGGGAGCGGGTTCGCGTCCGAGCAGTCGCGCCAGGTGCGCGTCCTCGGCGGCGCGGGCACGCTCCGCGGCCGTGCGGCGCTCCGTGTCGGCGCGGTGGCGCCGCTCCCGGATCGGCACGAGCACCGCCAGCACGACCAGTACGACGCCCGCGCCGATCAGCAGGGGCCGGAACCCCGGCCGGACGTAGTTCGCATAGTCCGCGGAGAAGACGGAGATCTTCAGCAGCGCCGCGCCGAGCAGCACGAACAGAGCACTGGGCGCCTGTCGACCCACGGCTCTGGCAAAGATGAAAATCATTTCCGCCATCTTCGCACAACTTGTGCCGAGGAGGAGCGACACACGGTGGAGCACATCGCCGGGGATCTCGGCGTCTCCCGCGCGACCGTCCACCGAGTGCTCGCACCGAATAATAAGACGTAGATTTCAGGACCAAATTTACGCTGGGAAGTGAAAGCCGCGTAATCGATCGGTGACTCTGTGAAACTGGGGCTCGCCATGCCCGGCAGCGCACGACTGGAGCCCCGATGCCCATGCCTCTGTCCCGTCGCGTACTACTCCGCGCGGGAAGCACCGCGGCGCTGACGGCGGGCTTCGTGGCACGCACCCCGGACACCGCGGCTCCGGCAGCGGGACTCGTGGAGCCCATCCCAGGCATGGCAGCCCGGACGGCGGGACTCGTGGACCCGGCCGTCACCTGGACGGCCGCTGCGGGGGCGCGGGTAACCATCCGCGAGGGCACGAACGTCGCCGCGGCACCCTCCCCTGACCGGTCCACCATCGTGATCGACCTGCTGGGCACCCTGTGGTCGCTCCCGATGACGGGCGGCCGGGCCACGCCGATCACCGGCGAGGCCATGGAGGCGACGCAACCCCACTGGGCCCCGGACGGCGACCGGATCGTCTTCCAGGGCTACGTAGACGGCAACTTCCACCTCTTCCTCATCAACCCCGACGGGACGGGCCTGCGGCGGCTGACCTCCGGCCCGTTCGACCACCGCGAGCCCCGGTTCTCGCCCGACGGCAGGCGGATCGCCTTCTCCTCCGACCGCGGCGGCCGGTACGGCATCCACCTCTACGAGATCGCCACCGGCACCATCACGCCCCTGCCGGGACGGCCGCCCGGCGAGGAGGGCACCCCGGCCTGGTCACCCGACGGCCGCACGATCGCCGTGACCACGACCGTGGGCGAAGGAGCCGCCATCGACGCCGTGGACCGTGCGGGCAAGCGCCGCCGGCTGGCGCACGTCGAGCTGGGCACGCTCGGGGCGCCTTCCTGGTCCCCTGACGGTACGACGGTGGCCTACGCCGTGTACCCGGGCAGCCGCCTGCCCGGCCGCGTCGCCCTCGGCCCCACCAGGCTGGTCGTCGGCGGCAAGACCGTGTCGGACGACGACGAGGACGTCTTCCCCTTCCCGGTCTCGTGGCTGTCACCACAGGAGATCCTCTACACCGCCGACGGCCAAATCCGCCGCCGCCACCTGCACTCCGCCACCACCGGCGAGGCCCTTTCCGGCATCACTGGCGAGGTCCGCCCTGGTGCCGCTGGTGAGGTTCATGCCGGAGTCACCGGCGAGGTCCGGTTCGCGGCCGAGGTGCCGGTTGGGCGTCGCCGTGAGTTGCCACGGCGCGGCAGCCTTGACCGGCCGGGGAGGCGGCCCGTTCGCGGCATCGTCGGTCCCGTACTTTCGCCCGACGGTACGGCGGTCGCCTTCTGTGCGCTCGGTGACCTGTGGCTCATGGGCCTGTCTGGACCCTCAGCGGGCGGGAAGGCGTCCACGCCTGTTCGGGGCGGTGGGCGGGCGCGGCGGCTGACCTCGGGTGACGCGTTCGTGACCGACCCGGCCTGGTCGCCGGACGGCCGCCGGCTCGCCTACACCAGCGATCGGGCCGGCAATCCGGACCTGTGGATCAGGGACCTGGACTCCGGTACGGACCGGCGGCTGACCGCGCAGCCGTACGCGGCCGTGGCGGCGGCGTGGTCGCCGGGCGGGGACCGGATCGCGTTCCAGGACCAGGAGGGGGCCACCTACACCGTCGTGGTGAAGTCGGGCGACATCAGGAAGGTCATGGAGGCGATCTGGCAGCCGGGCCGCCCCACCTGGTCGCCCGATGGTGACGTGCTGGCCATGGCGGCCGTCAAGCCGTACTCGAGGAGGTACCGCGAGGGCACCAACCAGATCCTCACCCTGGACCTGCGTACCGGAAAGATCGCCTATCACGAGCCCGCGCCGCACCGCTCCATCAGCACCCGCGGCTACGACGGGCCGGTGTGGTCGCCGGACGGCGGCCGGATCGCGTTCGTCATGGGCAGCCGGTTGTGGACCGTGCCCGTCGGCGCGTCCGGCCGCCCGGCCGGGCCCGCGCGGCGGATCAACGACGAGGTGACCGACGCGCCCTCCTGGAGCGGGGACTCCCGCACGCTGCTCTACCTGAGCAACGGCCGGCTGCGGGCCGTCCCGTCGAACGGCGGACGCCCGCGTACGCTGCCGCTCCCGCTCACCTGGGAGCCCGCCGTCGCCACGGGCGGCACCGTGATCCACGTCGGCCGGATGTGGGACGGGCGCGCCGGGAGCCTGCGCGAGAACGTCGACCTGGTGATCGAGGACGGCAGGATCGCCGACGTGCGCCCGCACCGGGGCACCGCAGACGTGGACGCCTCCGCGCTGACCGCCCTCCCCGGGCTGATCGACATGCACGTACACGCCCACATGCGCGGCAAGTTCCTGGCGAGCAGGCAGGGCCGGATCTGGCTCGCCTTCGGCGTCACCACGATCCGCTCACCCGGCGACCCGGTCTACCAGGCCATCGAGGAACGCGAGGCGGTCTCGGCGGGACGCAGGCTCGGCCCGCGCTACTTCGGCACCGGCGAGGCCATCGACGGCTCCCGCGTCTACTACAACTTCATGCGGCCCACCACCGGCCCGCGCGACGTGCCCAGAGAGCTGGAACGCGCCACCGGCCTCGGCTACGACCTGGTCAAATGCTACGTACGGCTGCCCGCGCGGGCCCAGCGCCAGGTGATCGCCACCGCGCACCGGGCGGGGATGTGGGTCACCTCGCACTACCTGTACCCGGCCGCGCGCCACGGCATCGACGGCATGGAACACCTTGGGGCGACCAGCCGGCTCGGCTACTCCCAGACGGTGACCAGACGCGGGCGCGCCTACCAGGACGTCGTCGCCCTGTTCGGGGCGAGCGGCATGAGCGTGACGCCGACCCTGTTCCTCGCCTCGGGACTGCTCGCCAAGGACTCCGCCCTCGCCAAGGACCCCTCCCTTGCCAAGGATCCTGCCCTCGCCAAGGACGCCTCTCTCGCCGGGGACAAGCGGGTGCGCGCCCTCTACCCCCGCTGGGAGCTGAAGGCCCTCGACGAGCACGTGGCCTCCCTCCGGAAGCTCCCGTCCGCGAGCCTCACCGCGCTGCTCGACGTGCTGAGGGCCAACGTCACCACGGTCAGGCGCATCCAGGAGGCGGGCGGCGTGGTCATCTCCGGCACCGACGCCCCGATCGACCACCTCGGGCTGAGCCTGCACCTCAACCTGCGCGCGCTCGTCGCCTACGGCATGAGCCCGCGCGCCGCCCTCATGACCGCCACCAGCGACGCCGCCAAGGTGCTCGGCGTGGGCGGCCAACTGGGCACGATCGAGCGGGGGAAGCTGGCCGACCTGGTCTTCGTCGAAGGCGACCCGCTCACCGACATCGCCGCCGCGGCCGACGTACGCATGGTGATGGCGGGCGGCGTACTACACAAAACCGGCGACCTCACCGCGAGGGCGGACAAGACCCGCGCGTCCGCGACCAACCGCGAACTGCGCCCGCTGGCCACCACGGGCCCGTGGTGGCACGAGGACAGCGGCTCGGCGAAGAGCTGCTGCTGATCAGGGAGCGGGCAACGGGTGGTCGTTGATTCGCGGGCGGGCGATGCGGGCCCACCACAGGAGCACGGCCGCGCAGCCGCACTCGGCGATGAACCACATGGGCGCGCGGGCCAGCGGGGGTCTGAAGTCCGTGGCTTCGCCCGCCGCAGAGAAGACCAGGGCGGGCTCTCCGTACGGGGGGAAGACGAGCATGCCGGTGGCGACGGTGACGGCGGTCAGGAGCAGCGCGCCCATGGCCGTCAGGAAGGCGATCCGGGTGCCCCGGTACGCCGCGAACAACACCACCACGGCCAGGCCGCCGAACGCGGTGAAGAGCTCGAAGGTCCGCCACAACATCGCCGCGGCATCCCCGGCCTGCCCGTCCAGCCACCCCCGGGGCATCCGCGGGACGGCGAAGTACTTGTTGCCCTGCAGCGGGGCGCCCAAGCCGGGGATCAGCACCACCGCGCAGGCGGCGAACCCGGCGCGGGCGGCGAGCGGCGACCCGGCGGTGAACGCGGGCGGCACGGCGAGCAGCGGCGGGGACGGAGTCTGCCGGGCGTGCGGGTCGGCGAGATCGTTGGCGGACCGGGCCAGCCAGGCCACCAGCAGGATCTCGGTGGCCACCGAGAGTTCTCCGCTGACGTCGCCGAAGCCACCCAGGAGTTCCATGAGGAGGAGCACCGGCAGGAGCAGGACCGGCGCCAGCAGGTAGCCGGCGCCGTACCAGACGGTCGCCCGCCGGAATCGGCCGTCCTGCCACTGGGCGACCAGGGCCATGATCAGCCAGAACAGTGCGGCCAGGCCGCCGAGTCCCGCGATGTCGGCGGTGCTTTCACCGGCCCGCAGGTCGAGCTCGTCGAACACCGCTCCGGCCGCCACCGCGAGATAGCTCAGCACGCCTGCCGCCGTGGCGAGGTCCGCCAGGCGGACGGTGCGTCGCAGCACCGGCTGGAACAGCACCACGACGACGGCCATGACCAGCGAGTCGAAGACCTGCGCCCACCAGGGCCAGATGGGCAGGACCGCGTAGAGCAGCCAGGTCGCCACCGCCGCGTACAGCGCGGCCCGCAGCCGGCGCACGTCCCTGCCCGCCGCGGGCCGCGCCCCCTTTACCGGGCCGCGCAGGCTCTGCCAGAGCACCCAGGCCGAGAGCACGCCCAGGAGCACCAGAGCCAACACGTTCTGCCAGGTGACTGAGGTGTCGTCGGGCACCTCGTAGAGCAACGTCAGCCGCCACAGTGGGCCGAGGTCGCCGCCGTTCAGCGCGAGTACGACGGAGACGGTGACGGCGATCGCGTAGGCGCCCGTGATGAGCAGGGCGGGGACGGCTAATCGGTATCGGAGCATGTGACTCTCCCAGGGATCGAGCGTAGGGGGCGCCTCACCCTAGCGACCTCCGGCAACAGAGTCGATCTTCGTTGCGGCGTACGGCGCGAGCCATCGGAGCGACGCGCTGGCGCAGGCCGCCTGAGCCCAGCAGTGCGGTCTCGTGAATGTGGGGGTTACCTGAGTGCGGGTTACCTGAGTGCGGTGGCGCGGTTGAGGAACAGGTCGCGTTCGCGGGTGTTGCGGGTCAGTTCGGCGGCGCGTTGGAACTCGGCGGCGGCCTCCTCGGTGCGGCCCAGCCTCGCCAGCAGGTCGCCGCGGACGGCCGGCAACTGGGGGTAGCCGCGCAGGGCGCGCTCGCCGGTGAGGGCGTCGGCGATCTCCAGCCCGCGCGCCGGCCCGTAGGCCATGCCGACCGCGACCGCCCGGTTCAGCTCCACGATCGGCGAGGGGGTGAGGTGGGCCAGCAGCCGGTAGAGGGCGGCCATCCGCTCCCAGTCCGTGTCCTGCGGGGTGCGGGCGCGGGCGTGGCAGGCGGCGATGGCGGCCTGCAGTCCGTACGGCCCCAGCGTGCCCAGCTCCTCGGCCCGCCCCAGCGCGGCCAGACCCCGGCGGACGAGCAGCCGGTCCCAGCGGCTGCGGTCCTGGTCGGGCAGGAGGATGGGAGCGCCGTCGGGAGCGGTCCTGGCCGGGATGCGGGAGGCCTGGATCTCCATGAGCGCCAGCAGGCCGTGTACCTCCGGCTCGGCGGGCATGAGCCCGGCCAGTACCCGGCCGAGCCGCATGGCCTCCTGGCACAACGACGGCCGGATCCAGTCCTCGCCGCCGGTGGCCGCGTAGCCCTCGTTGAAGACCAGGTAAATGATCTCCAGGATGGACGCCAGCCGGACCGGCAGCTCACCGGGCGGCGGCAGCTCGATCGGGATCTTCTTGTCGGCGAGGGTGCGTTTGGCGCGGACGATGCGCTGCCCGACGGTCGGCTCCGGGACGAGGAAGGCCCGGGCGATCTCCTCGGTGGACAGGCCGCCGAGCAGGCGCAGGGTGAGCGCGAGCCGGCCTTCCGCGGGCAACGCCGGATGGCAGGCGGTGAAGATCAGGCGCAGCAGGTCGTCGCCGACGTGGTCGTCGAGCGCGTCGTCGAGTTCGGCCTCCGCCGACTCCTGGTGAAGCTCCATGGCGCGTCCCACTTCTTGCAGCTTGCGCTGGTAGGTGTCGCGGCGGCGGAACTGGTCGATGGCCCGGTGCTTGGCAGTGAGCGTCAGCCAGGCGCCCGGATTATCCGGTACGCCCTTGGTCGGCCACTCTTCGAGCGCGGCCACCAACGCGTCCTGCGCCAGTTCTTCTGCCAGCCCGATGTCGTTGACCATGCGGGCCAGGGCGGCGATGACGCGGGCGGACTCGATCCGCCACACGGCCTCCACCGCCCGGTGGGAGTCGGCTACCGTCATGCCCCTTACATACCGCATCCGGCCGGAGCACGGCGGCTCCGGCCGGATGGGCGGCCGGGTCAGGCCGGCTGAGCGAAGTCCTCGGGGCTGAAGAGCCGCAGCACGTCCGCCGAGCCCTGCCAGCCGGGCCACAGGTCGTGGTGCAGCTTGACGAAGCGGTAGGCCCACTCCACGGCCTCCTCCTTCGTCTTGACCTCGTACAGGGCGTAGCTGATCATCTCCTTGGCCTCGGCGAACGGTCCGTCGCTCACGGTCAGCCGGTCGCCGCTGACCTGCACCCTGGCTCCTTCGGAGCTGGGGGCCAGGCCGCTCTGGTCCAGCAGGGAGCCGGACTTCGTGGCCTCCTCGCCGAGCTTGAAGATGGCCTCCATGAGCTCGGCCGGGGGCGGCCCGTCGGGCTGGGAGTCGACCGTGAGGGTGACTATGTAACGCATCGGGTTTCTCCTTGTCGGTGATCGAATGAGGTGGTCAGGTCAGGCGGCGTCGCGGAGCAGGCGCAGCGACAGTAGCGACATCCAGGTCCACAGCGCGACGATGCCGGCGACGAAGGCGAGGTTGGCCCCGGGGATGACGCCGCCGCTGGCGATCCCCATGAACGAGCCGAGGAACAGTGTGCCCGTCACGCGGGAGTACACGGCCCAGCCCTTGCCGCCCGTACGGGAGAACCGCGAGGCGATGACGTAGCAGGCCGCGGACACGCACAGGAATCCGACGCCGCCGAGCGCCATGTGCAGGGTGCCGGCGAGGGTGATGGCGCCGGGACCTTCCGGGGTTCCGGCCGGGAAGCCCATCGCGGGGTCGGCGGGGAAGGCCGCCGCGCCGAGCATGCCGGCCCCGAAGGCGCCGAGCAGGAGGGGAGCCCACCGTGCGCCCCGGCCGGGGGACAGGCTGCGGCGCAGGCCGGCGGCGAAGGCGATGGTGGCCAGGGCGGTGAGGATGAAGTTCGCGGTCTGGATCCAGCCGAGGTCGCCGATGGCCAGGAAGCTCCAGGGGTGCCGGGCCAGGTCGAAGCCCTCGCGGGTGAGCGCCTGGGCCAGGGCGACCGTCACGTACACCGGCCCGGCCACGACGCCGCTGCCGAGCAGCAGGCGGTGGGCGGAGGCCGGGCGGACGGCGGTGTGGGTGAGTTGCTGGGCCATGGTCGTCACCTCGCGGCTACCGGAGCCGGCTCGTCCGGCTCTCTGCGTAGGCTGCGAACGGGAAGACCCGGTTTCGACACGGGGCCCAAATCTTTTTCAAGATTTTTTCTGGGTGGTCGCGATGGCGCCGGAGGACGCCATCGCGACCGCTATACGCCCTCGTGGAAGATGACGATCCGGGTGGTGCGCCGGTCGTCCTCGACCGCCTCGCCCGGCGAACGGCGGCCCGTGGCCAGGATCTCGCCGGTACGGGGATCGACGACCCAGTAGTGCTCGGGCAGCCCTTCCTCGTGCGTGGGCCGCAGGGCCCCGCCGTGCTCCTGGTAGACGATGTGCAGGCGGCCGGGTACGCGCAGGGTGCGCGGGCTGTTGAAGATCTGCCAGTCGGGTTCCATGTCGGTGGTGGGCAGGCCGTCGAGGATCTTGCCGAGGAGGCCGACGTAGGCCGAGCCCTCGAAGTCGAGGGAGTCGCGCCAGCCGCCGGACGGGGCCAGGAAGTAGGGGGCGTGGCCGGGTTCGGCGTCGTGCAGTTTCCACTGCCAGATGTTGGCGGCGCCGTAGACGACGCCCATGGTGCCCCCGGCGCACAGGTTGGACCAGGCTTCGTGGCCCTGCCACCAGCCGGCGGCGTTGGTGGCCGAGCGGGTCTGTTCGTAGGTGGGTTCGCCGTTGGCGACGGCCTTGACGGGGGTGTTGCGCCGCATGTCGGTGACGCGTTCCGGGACGTGCTCGCCGCCGTGGCCGGTCTGGCACCACTGGAAGTCGAGCCAGTCGGCGTCCTGGTGGGCGCGGTTGTCGCTGTGGGGGCGGTAGTGCAGGCCGGTGGGCTGGTCGTAGCAGTCCCAGGCGTGCACTTCGGCGCCGCCGGCCGGGACCTGCGGTTCGCGGCCTGTGCCGTCGGCGCCGACCAGGTAGATGGCGGGGCGGGCGCCGTAGCGGGCCACCAGGTAGCGGCAGTAGCGGGCGTACTCGTCGGGTGGGACGACGGTGCCGGCCACGTCAAGGCCCTTCCAGCCGAAGCCCTGGAAGACCGGTTGCAGCACGGGGACGATCTCGTGTTCGGCGAGGATGTCCAGGAGCCGGTCCAGGTACTGGAAGTAGGCCGGGTTGAGGGTGTTGAGGTGGCCGGTGGGCAGGTCCTCGAAGGCCACGTCGAAGCCCTCGTCGGTGCCGCGGTCGCGGGGGCCGGTGGCGCGCATGTCGGGCTGGACGGACATGAGCAGGACCGCGTTGAAGCCCTTGGCGTGCCGGTCGGCGGCGTAGGTGCGGACCTGGTCCTCGGTGGCGCGCCAGGGCAGGGCCCAGGCGGTGTCGGCGACGAGGATGGCCGGGGTGCCGTCGGCGTGGACGAGGCTGCGCCCGCCCGGCGACATGCGCCAGAAGCCGTGCCGGTGAAACCGGTTGACGGCCTCAGCAGCCCTGCCCGCCGCCCCTGCCTCGCCCTCGGCGGCCCGGCCTGCCGCTGCCGGGTCGACCTCGATGGTCCCGGTCGCCCCGCGAAGGCCGGGGTCATCGAGTGAGGCGTCGGTGCGCCAGCGCCACCGCCCGCCCGGCAGGGGCGAGCTGAAGCGGATCCGCCACGTGCGCCCGCCGTCGTAGAAGGCGGGCCGGCGCAGGGTGAGGCCGTCGTCGTGGGTGAAGTCGGCCCAGACGTCCACGGCGGCGTAGGCGTCCGGGAGGTCGGCGGAGGCGGTGAGGGTGATCTCCACCTCCCGCCACGCTCCGCCGACGTGGGTCACGCCGTGAGAGGCGTGGATCGCGTCGTGGGAGGTGTGGGTCGCGTCGTGGGAGGTGCGGGGCGCATCCCCCATCAGCCGTCGACCTGGGCGGTCAGCAGGGCCTTGCGGGCGATGCGCTGGGCGGCCAGGGCGTCCTGGCGGGCCTGCGCCTCGGTGAGTGCGTCCACGTCGAGGATCTGCAGGGCTCGCCAGATGGTCCGCATGACCTCGATGCCGGCGCGGGCGGCCTCGACGGAGTCCTCGCGGAAGGGGAACTGGTCGAGCTGCCAGACGCCCTGCCAGCCGTTCTGGCGCAGGGTGTGGAAGAACTCGAAGGTCTCCACCAGGTGGATGGAGCCGACGACCATGTCGTCGTCCCAGCCGCGGAAGTTGTCGTTGACGTCGATCGCGTACAGGCGGTCGTGGTCGATGATGAGCTGGGCGGCGTCGGCGGGGGACTCCAGGCCGTACAGGGAGTGGCCGAAGTCGAGCAGGATGCCGACGTTGGGCACGTCCATCTTCTCGATGGCCAGCAGGGTACGGGCGGCGGAGGAGAAGGTCATCCGGTTGCGCGGCTCGCGCGGCTTGTACTCGATGGCGAAGCGCAGGTCGGGATGGCGCTGGGCGAGCTCGCGCACGGCGTCGATGGACAACTGCCACAACGTCCGGTAGTCGGCCTGGAAGGGGTAGTCCCAGCCGTCCTGCCCGGGCCAGAGCTTGACGTAGTCGCAGCCGAGCCGGCGGGCCAGGTCGGCGGACTCGCTGACCAGCTCGATCGCGGCCCGCCGGATCTCCAGGTCGGGGTTGGTGAAGCCGCCCCGGCTGAACTTGCGGGTGTAGATCTCGGGGGTCAGGGCGATGGCGCGCAGCCCGTTGACCTTGAGCCGCTCCTCCAGCTGGGCGACGTCAAGGTCGGCGGGGTTGAAGGGGTAGTTGATGTCGACGACCGACAGGCTGCCGACCTGGCCGGCCCGGTCGATGGCCTCCAGGGTGGAGACGGGCGGGCCGTAGCCGTCGGTGGCGTAGCGGTCGCGGAACTGGCCGAAGTGCCACAGACCGGCGCCGAAGAGAGGTTCTGCTGCCATGAACGGCTCCTATTGAATTTTCATTCGGTACTGCCTTGTTATTCACGCGGAATGTAACGTCGGCGACATGGGGCCGTCAAGGAGCCGGTGTGTACCTGACCGACGACACCTCGTTGACACGAATCCCCCGCCGCCGTAACGTCTAATTATGTATAGTCAATATGGAATAAATATTCAACCCGCTGGTCCGACGCGCCTTTTGCGGCGGAAGGATGCCGGCGTTGCTCCCCTCTGACCCGGCGCGGGCGGCCGCGTACCGCAAGACGGTCGAGCGGGTCCGCGAAGCGGATCCGGCCACGGCCGGGGCCGAGCTGGACCGGTTGGCGACCGAGGTGCGGCGGAGCATCGTGCGGACGATCGATCGGGCCGGCATGGGGCACATCGGCGGCGATCTGTCGGTGACCGACATCCTGGTGTCCTGTTTCTACGGCGCGTTGTCGGTGGATCCCGAGCGTCCGCGCTGGGCGGGGCGCGATCGGTTCGTGCTCAGCAAGGGTCACTGTGCCGCCGCGCTGTACGCCACGCTCGCGCAGTGCGGCTTCTTCGCCCCGGCCGAACTGGAGACGTTCATGGCGCCGCTGTCGGCGTTGAACGGCCACCCCAACCGGCTCAAGGTGCCCGGCGTCGAGACCAACACCGGCGCGCTCGGCCACGGGCTGCCGGTCGCCACCGGCTGCGCGCTGGCCGCCCGCATCGACGGCGCGAGCTGGCGGACGTTCGTCGTGCTGGGAGACGGGGAACTGCAGGAAGGCAGCAACTGGGAGGCCGCGATGGCCGCCGCCCACCACGGGCTGGCGTCGCTGACGGCGGTCGTCGACCGTAACCGGCTGCAGCAGGGGGCAAGGACGGAGGAGACCAACGCCTTGGGCGCGCTGGGGGACAAGTGGCGCAGCTTCGGCTGGGAGGTGCGCGAGGTGGATGGGCACGATCACCTTGCGCTGCGGCAGGCGCTGAACGGTCCCCGTACCGGTCGGCCGGTCGCCGTCATCGCCAACACGATCAAGGGGAAGGGCGTGTCGTTCATGGAGGACCGGGTGGAGTGGCACCACAAGGTGCCCAGCCCCGAGCAGGTCGAGGCGGCGCTGGCGGAGCTGGCGCGATGACCGTCGCCGAGCAGGAGGCCGTGTTCGACTGCCGCAAGGACTTCGCCGCGGAACTGCTGGCGCTGGCCGAGACCGACGAGCGGGTCGTGGCGGTGTGCAACGACTCGGTGGGTTCGAGCAATCTCGTCGGTTTCCGCGAGCGGTTCCCCAGCCGGTTGATCAATGTCGGCATCGCCGAGCAGGATCTCGTCGGGGTGGCGGCCGGGCTGGCGAACGCGGGCAAGGTCCCGTTCGTGTGCGCGGCGGCGCCGTTCCTGACCGGGCGGGCGCTGGAGCAGATCAAGGCCGACGTCGCCTACAGCGAGGCGCATGTCGTGTTGTGCGGGCAGAGCCCCGGCATGGCCTACGGCGAGCTGGGGCCGACCCATCACTCGATCGAGGACCTGTCGTGGATGCGGGCGGTGGCGAACCTGGATGTGATCATCCCGGCCGACCCGGTGCAGACCCGGGCCGCCGTACGCTGGGCCGCCGCCTCGGGCAGGCCCTCCTACCTGCGCATCCCGCGGTTCAAGGTGCCGGTCGTGACGCCGGACGGCGCGCCGTTCGAGCCGCGCCGCGCCGTACGGCTCCAGGACGGCGCCGACGCCACGGTGATCGCGATCGGCTCGCTGACCTCGCGTGCGCTGGAGGCGGCGGCCCGGCTGCGCGGCGAGGGCGTGTCCGTACGGGTGCTCAACATGCCCTTCCTCGACCCCCTCGACGAGGAGGCCGTGGTCGCGGCGGCGCGCGAGACCGGCCGGATCGTCACCGCCGAGGAGGCCACGATCAGCGGCGGCCTGGGCGCGGCGGTGTCGTCCGTCGTCGTCACCCGTCACCCGGTCCCGATGCGCATCCTGGGCGTGCCCCGCGTGTTCGCGCCGACCGGGAACACCGCCTTCCTGCTCGACCACTTCGGGCTGACGGCCGACGGCATCGTCACCGCCGTCAAGGACCTGCTCCGCCATCACTGAAAGGAGCCGCACATGACCACGACGGTGCCGACCGGCCGTCGGCGCTTGCCCGCTCGCTGGATCGCCGCCGCGGCCATCGCCCTGCTGATCGTCGCCATGGCCGTCAGCACCGAGTACAGAACCGTCGAATCCGCCAGGGCCGCCGCCCCCAAGGCGTTCGATCCGGCGGCGTACGGCGCGCAGAACTACCAGGCCAAGGTGGTGCCCGCGATCCGGTCCGCCGCCGTCGAGCTGCCGACCCTGCTGAAGGCCGCGACCGAGGACAAGGAGGCCGCCGGGCAGAAGTACGGCAAGCGCCAGGGCACCGGCCCCTACACCTTCGCCGTCAAGGCGACGGGCGAGGCCGGGAAGGCCAGGTCGGGGCTGCTCCCGGTCACCGTCGAGGGCCTGCCGGACGGCACCCGGGTGTCGCTGCAGATCGGCCCGGCCATCAATGGCACCGCGCTGCGCGACGCGGCCGGGTTCATCACGTTCGGCCAGTTCACCAACCAGGTGGAGTACGCCGACGCGGCCACCGCACTGAACAACGAGATGCGCGCCAAGCTGCTCAACGGCCTGGACGTGGCCGCGCTGGACGGCAAGGAGATCACCTTCACCGGCGCGTTCACGCTGCTGACCCCGCAGACCGTGACGATCACCCCGGTGGAGATCTCATGACGGCGCCGGTGTTGCGGGCGTGTGAGGTCACCAAGGTCTACGGCGGCACGCACGCGCTCAAAGGCGTGGACTTCGCCGTCGCGCCGGGCCGGGTGACCGCCCTGTTCGGCGAGAACGGCGCGGGCAAGTCGACGCTGATGAAGATCCTGGCCGGGATCGAGCAGCCCACCACCGGCCACGTCGAGCTGGACGGGCGGCCGGTCAGGCTGCGGTCCTCCCGGCAGGCCGCCGACGAGGGCATCGCGATCATCCACCAGGAGCTGAGCCTGTGCCCGAACCTCAGCATCTGCGACAACCTGTTCCTGGCCCGCGAGGCGCGCACGACGTGGGGCGCGGTGGACCGCAAGGCCCAGCGCGCGGCGACGGTCGAGGTGCTGGAGCGGCTGGAGGAGCACGCCGACCCCGACCGGCCGGTCGGTGACCTGCGGCTGGGGCAGCAGCAGCTGGTGGAGATCGCCCGCGCCTTGCTGCAGAACGCTCGCGTCCTGATCATGGACGAGCCGACCTCCGCGCTGACCGCCCCCGAGGTGGAGGTGCTGTTCCGGGTCATCGGCGAGCTGACCGCGGCGGGCGTGGCCGTCGTCTACATCTCCCATCACCTGGACGAGGCGCTGGCCATCGCCGATCACGTGGTGGTGCTGCGCGACGGAGCCCTGGTGGCCACGGCCGAGGCGGCACAGGTGGATCTGCGGTGGATCGTCGAGCAGATGGTCGGCCGCGACCAGGACGCCCTCTTCCCCGACCGCGAGCCGGTGCTCGGCCGGGAGGCGCTGACCGTGCGCGACCTCACCGTGGCCGACCCCGCCATTCCCGACCGGCTGGCCGTGGACAAGCTGTCCCTGACCGTCAGGGAAGGCGAGATCGTCGGCGTCTACGGGCTGATGGGCTCCGGCCGTACCGAACTGCTGGAGACGCTCGCGGGCCGGTTGCGCCCCGCCTCCGGTGAGGTCCTGCTGGCCGGGACCCCGCTGGACGAGCCGGGCGTGCGGGAACGGATCGGGCGCGGCGTGGTGCTGGTGCCCGAGGACCGCCAGCGCGACGGCCTGGTGCAGACGATGTCGGTGGCGCAGAACCTGTCGCTGGCGGCGATCGGCGCGTACGTGCGCGGCCTGTTCGTCTCGCAACCGCGCGAGCGCGCCGCCGTCGATCGGGCGATCGCCGACGTCACCGTCAAGACCAGCGGCGCCCAGGCGGAGATCGGCTCGCTGAGCGGCGGCAACCAGCAGAAGGTCATCATCGGCAAGGCGCTGCTGACCGGGCCGCGCGTGCTGCTGCTCGACGAGCCGTCACGCGGCGTGGACGTGGGCGCCAAGGCCGACATCTTCGCGTTGATGGCGGACCGGGCCCGTGACGGGCTGGCGGTGTTGTTCAGCACGTCCGACGCGGAAGAGGCCCTGCACATTCCCGACCGGCTGCTCGTGCTCGCCCGTGGCGCCCTGGTCGGCGAGTACCGGCGCGGCGAGCTGACCAGGGAGGAACTGATGCGCGTGTCCGACGGCGGAACCCAGGAGGCCCGGTCATGACGGCGACCGCCACCACCGCACCCCCCGAGCAGGCCGCCGCCGCACGGGCCCGCCGGCTGTCGCTTCTCAACGTCGCCTTCGAGCTGCGCGCGTTCATCGCGCTCGCCGTGCTCATCGTGATCTTCGGCCTGCTGTCCGACTCCTTCCTGACCATCCCGAACCTGATCACGATGACCAAGCACGTCGCGATCAACGCGGTGATCGCGCTCGGCATGTTGCTGGTCATCCTCAAGGGCGGCATCGACCTGTCGGTCGGCTCCATCGTCGGCCTGTCCGGTGTGGTCGCCGGTGAACTGCTGGGCGGCCTGCACGTGGGCGGCGTGATCGCCTACCCGCCGGTGTGGGTGGTGATCGTGTTGTGCGTGACCGTCGGCATGGCCGTCGGCGCGGTGAACGGGCTGCTGGTCACGCGCTTCAACGTGGCGCCGTTCATCGCCACGCTCGGCATGTTGTACGTGGCGCGCGGCGCCGCGATGCTGATCTCCGGCGGCGCGACCTACCCCAACCTGGCCGGCAACCCCGCCCTCGGCAACACCGGCTTCGGCTTCCTGGGCAGCGGCCGGCCGCTCGGTCTGCCCACCTCCATCTGGATCATGATCGCGCTGGCGGTGGTGGTCACGCTGTTGCTGGCCAAGTCCCCGTTCGGCCGCTGGTTGTACGCCACCGGTGGCAACGAGCGCGCCGCCGACCTGTCCGGCGTGCCGATCCGCCGGGTCAAGACGATCGTGTACGTGATCTCCGGCGCGTGCGCCGCGGTCGCGGGGCTGATCATCGCCTCGGAGCTGACCTCGGCCGCTCCGCAGGCGGGGGAGACGTACGAGTTGAACGCGATCGCCGCGGTGGTGATCGGCGGTGCGGCGCTCAGCGGCGGCCGGGGCACCGTGCGCGGCACCCTGGTCGGCGCGTTCGTCATCGGCTTCCTCGCCGACGGCCTGGTGATCCTGGGCGTGTCGACGTTCTGGCAGATCCTCATCAAGGGCGCCGTGATCATCCTGGCCGTCATGCTCGACCAGGGCCAGCAGCGCTTCAAACGCCGGGGGGCCGCCGCGGCGGCGGTCGCCGCGAGCACGAGCACGAGCAAGAAGCAGGACTGAACCACAAGGAGACCTTCCATGCCCCCCACCCGCGTCGTCACCCTGGCCCTGTCCGTGTTGCTCACCGCCACGCTGTCCGCTTGCGGCGGTGGCGGCGGCGGGCAGCAGCCCGCCACCAGCGCGCCCGCCAGTGGCAGCGCCACCGCAGGCGGACTGATCGCCATCATCACCCCCTCGCACGACAACCCGTTCTTCAAGGCCGAGGCCGACGCGGCGAAGACCAAGGCCGAAGCCCTCGGCTACGAGACCTCCGTGGCCTCCCACGACGACGACCCGAACAAGCAGAGCGAGCTGATCGACGCCGCGATCTCCCGCCAGGCCAAGGCGATCATCCTGGACAACGCGGGCGCCGACGCCTCCATCGGCCCGGTGCGCAAGGCCACCGAGGGCGGCGTGCCGGTCTTCCTGATCGACAGGGAGATCAACGCCACCGGCATCGCCAAGGCGCAGATCGTCTCCAACAACTCCCAGGGCGCCCAGGCCGCCGCGCAGTCGTTCGTGGAGGCGATGAAGAGCAAGGGCAACTACGTGGAGCTGGTCGGCAAGGAGTCCGACACCAACGCCAGCGTGCGCTCCAAGGGCTTCGCCGACGTCATCTCGCAGTACCCGGACCTGAAGCAGGTGGCCAAGGAGAGCGCCAACTGGGACCAGCAGGAGGCCTTCACCAAGATGGAGACGATCATTCAGAAGAGCCGCGACATCCAGGGTGTCATCGCCGGCAACGACACCATGGCGCTCGGCGCGGTCGCCGCGCTCAAGGCCGCGAACCTGCTGGACAAGGTCACCGTCGTCGGCTTCGACGGCAGCCCCGACGCCATCGCCGCCGTCAAGGCGGGCGAGATGCACGCCACCGCCCTGCAGCCCGCCGCGCTCGGCGCCACCAGCGCCGTGGAGCAGGCCGACCAGTTCATCAAGACCGGCAAGACCGGCAAGGAGGAGAAGCAATCGATTGACTGCGAGCTCGTCACCGCCGACAACGCCGACGAGTTCGGCGTGTTCGCCAGGAAATAGCCCTCCCGGCAGTCGCCGCCCTGGTCAACGCCCCCTAAGCTGAATTAATCGTTCGAGGGTGAATAGAAAATCAGGCGGGAGGCGGTGCACAGTGGTCCAGGACCCGGCGGGCAGGCGCGACACGACCAAGGACCACCTGCGGTTGCTGGCCAGGGTGGCCCGCATGTACCACGAGCAGGAGCTGCGCCAGCCCGAGATCGCCGCCGTGCTCAACATCTCCCAGCCCCGCGTGTCCCGTCTCCTGAAGGAGGCGGTCACGCGCGGCATGGTCCGCACGGTCGTCACCCTCCCCGAGGGCGTGCACACCGAGCTGGAGGAGGCACTCCAGCGCCGCTACAACCTGCGCGACGTGGTCGTCGTGGACGTCGAGCAGTTCACCGACGACGTCATCCCGTCGCTCGCCTCGGCCGCCGCCGGCTACCTCGGCGTCACCTTCACCGGCGGCGACGTGGTCGGCATCTCCTCCTGGAGCGAGACCCTGCTGGCCACCGTCGAACGGATGCCGCAGAAGAACGCCCAGGTCGCCGACCGCGTCATGCAGCTCGTCGGCGGCGTCGGCAGCCCCGAGGCGCAGGTGCACGCCACCCGGCTGGTGGCGCGCCTGGCCAACCTCACCAACAGCCGCCCCATCTTCGTGCCGCTGCCGGGGGTGGTCGCCAGCACGGCCATCCGCGACGCGCTCCTGCAGGAGCCCACCGTGATCGACGTGCGGAACCAGTGGAACGACCTCACCGTCGTCCTGGTCGGCATCGGCAGCCTCGACCCCTCGCCCCTGCTGCTCAGCAGCGGCAACGCCGTCAGCCAGGCCGACCAGGAGGAGCTGCGCGCGCTCGGCGCGGTCGGGGACGTGTGCCTGCACTTCTTCGACGCCGCGGGCAAACCCATCGACTCCGGCTTCGACCAGCGCGTCATCGGCATCGACGCGCCCACCTTCCGCGCCGTGCCCCGCCGCGTCGGCGTGGCGGGCGGCCTGCGCAAGGCGCCCGCCATCAAGGCCGCCGTCGAGGGCGGCTGGGTGAACATCCTCATCACCGACCTGCACGTCGCCCGGCGCCTGAACGCCGACTGACGGTGACGGAAGTGAGCGCTTCCCGCCAGGGTCCGGACTCACCGAGTGAGGCTCGCGGGCCCGGCCGTCACCCTTAGAGTGCAGATCATGAGTGACGAGGCACCCCGGCGGCGCTACGATTCGCTGCGCCGTACGGCCCAGGCGCTGGAGACCCGGGCCGAGATCGCGCAGGCCGCCCGCCGGCTCTTCGTCGCCCAGGGGTGGGCGGCGACGACCGTGCGCGAGGTGGCGCGCGAGGCGGGGGTCTCCGTGCCCACGGTCTACTCGGTGTACGGCAACAAGAACGGGCTGACCCTGGCCCTGGCCGACGCCGCCGGCCTGTCGGGCGACCCGGCCCGGCAGCTCTCCGAACTGGAGGCCCCGGACGCGACCCCCGAAGTCCAGCTCGCGGCCATGGCGGCCTTCGACCGGCGGCTGTTTGAAAGCGCGGGCGACCTCATCGTGCCCCTGCGCGAGGCCGGCCGTACCGAGCCCGAGCTCGCGACCCTCTACCGCGACGCCCGCGCCCGCGCCGACGAGACCCGCGTGGCGGTGTTCTCCTCCTGGCGGGCCGGCACCCTCCGGGACGGTCTGGACGTGCGCACGGCCGCCGACATCTACGCGGGCCTGTGCAGCATCGACGTCTACAACACCTTCACCGCCGAACGCGGCTGGTCCCCCTCACGGGTCGAGCGGTGGTGGAGGCAGGCGCTGGCCCGCGAGCTGCTGAACTGAGGTCCGGGTGTACGGCAGGGGGCCGTCCTCCGCCTGACAGATAGGCTATTCCTCGCAAATCACCCGAGGAGGATCGTGGACCTGGCTGATCAGGGCGACGCGTTCGCCGCCTTCTGGCGGGAGCGGCACGTGTGCACGCTCTCCACCGCCCGCCCCGGAGGCGGCCCGCCGCACGTGGTGCCGGTCGGGGCGACGCTGGACGTGGCGGCCGGAGTCGCCCGCGTGATCACCTCGGGCACCTCGGCCAAGGCCAGGCTCATCGCCGCCTGCGACGGCGCCCCGGTGGCGCTCTGCCAGGTGGACGGGCGCCGCTGGTCCACGCTGGAGGGGCGGGCGGTGGTGCGTACCGAGCCGGAGCAGATCGCCGACGCCGAGCTGAGATACGCGGCCCGCTATAAACCGCCCCGCCTCAACCCCGCCCGGGTGGTCATCGAGATCCACGTCAGCCGCGTGCTGGGCAACGTGTGATCACCGTCGTCGGCATCGGCGCGGACGGCTGGACCGGCCTGCCGGAGGCGTCGCGGCACGCGTTGGAGACGGCCGAGGTCGTCATGGGCGGCCCACGGCAGCTCGACCTGCTGCCGGCCCACCTCACGGCCGAGCGCGTGGCCTGGCCATCGCCGCTGCTGCCCGCGCTGCCCGCGCTCATGGACGGGCACGCGGGGCGCGAGGTGTCCGTGCTGGCCAGCGGCGATCCCATGTTCCACGGCATCGGCTCCACCCTGGTCGGGCTGCTGGGCGCGGCGCGCGTACGGGTGCTGCCGCACGTGTCGTCGGTGTCGCTGGCCTGCGCGCGGCTCGGCTGGCCGGTCGAGCGGGTGGAGGTGGTCAGCCTGGTCGGCCGCCCGCCGCAGACGCTGAACGCCGCCGTGCTCCCCGGGCGGCGCGTCATCGTGCTCGGCGCGGGCCGCGAGGCGCCGTCCCTGGTCGCCGGGCTGCTGGCCGGGCAGGGGTACGGTCCCAGCCCGATCACCGTGCTGTCCGACCTGGGCGCGGACACCGAGACCGCGCAGCGGGGCACGGCCGAGACCTGGAACGAGCCCGCCGCTTCCGCCCTGCACGTGATCGCCGTCGAATGCGTCGCGGGGCCGGAGGCCGAGCCGCTGGCCCGCGTGCCCGGACTGCCCGACTCGGCGTACGAGCACGACGGCCAGCTCACCAAGCGGGAGGTCCGCGCGGTCACCCTGGCGCGGCTCGCCCCGATCCCCGGCGAGCTGCTGTGGGACGTGGGCGCGGGCGCGGGCAGCATCGCCATCGAATGGATGCGCAGCCACCCGTCGTGCGCCGCCGTGGCCGTCGAGCACCGCGCCGACCGCGCCGCCGCGCTCCGGCGCAACGCCGACCGGCTCGGCGTGCCGTCGCTGCGCGTCGTCGAGGGCAGGGCCCCGGCCGCGCTGGACGGCCTGCCCGCGCCGGACGCGGTGTTCGTCGGCGGCGGCCTCACCACGCCCGGCCTGCTCGAACACTGCTGGGAACGGCTCGGCCCCGGCGGCAGGCTGGTCGCGAACGCCGTCACGCTGGAGTCGGAGTCCGTCATCGCCCAGTGGTACGGCAGGCTCGGCGGCGACCTGGTGCGCCTGGCCGTGCAGCGGGCCTCGCCGGTCGGCGGCTTCACCGGGTGGCGGGCCGCCATGCCCATCACCGTCTGGTCACTGACCAGGAAGGACGTCCCCAAGTGACCGTGTACTTCATCGGCGCGGGACCCGGCGCCGCCGACCTGATCACGCTGCGCGGGCTGCGGCGGCTGGAGTCGTCGCCGGTGTGCCTGTACGCGGGCTCGCTGGTGCCCCGCGAACTGCTCGACTCCTGCCCGCCGGGGGCCAGGCTGGTGGACACCGCCAACCTGACCCTCGACGAGATCGTCGCGGAGTTCGCCGCCGCGCACCGCGACGGGCTCGACGTCGCGCGGCTGCATTCCGGCGACCCGTCCGTCTTCAGCGCCGTGGCCGAGCAGATGCGGCGGCTGGACGCGCTCGGGGTGCCGTACGAGGTCGTGCCCGGGGTACCGGCCTTCGCGGCGGCTGCGGCGTCGCTGCGCAGGGAGCTGACCGTGCCAGGCGTCGGCCAGACGATCATCCTGACCAGGACCTCCGCCCGCGCCACGCCCATGCCGGACGGCGAGGACCTGACGACCCTGGGCGCGGGCCGGGCCACGATGGTGCTGCACCTGGCCGTGCAGCGGATCGACGCGGTGGTGGCCGAACTGCTGCCCTCCTACGGCGCCGACTGCCCGGTCGCGGTGGTGGCGCGGGCCAGCAGGGCCGATGAGGTGATCCTGCGCGGGACGCTGGCGGACATCGCGGCGCGGGTGCACGAGGCCGGGGTACGCCGGACCGCCGTGATCGTCGTCGGCCGGGTGTTGTCGGCGTCACAGTTCCCCGACAGCCACCTGTACAGCGCGGCCAGGGAGCGGGCGTGCGACGGAACGTGAGCGGCCGGGGAGTGCGCGTGCGGCGGATCGTGAGCGGCTGGGGGCGGGTGTGCGACGGGTCCTGATTCTGGGTGGTACCGCCGAAGCGCGTGCTCTCGCTGCCGCGCTTGCCGAGGATCCGGGCCTGCACGTGGTGTCGTCGCTGGCCGGGCGGGTGAGCAATCCGCGCCTGCCGGTGGGGCAGGTGCGGGAGGGCGGGTTCGGCGGGGCGGAAGGGCTGGCCGCCTGGCTGGTGGAGGAGCGCATCGACGCGCTGGTGGACGCCACCCACCCGTTCGCCGAGCGGATGACGGCCTCGGCGGTCGCGGCCTCCTCGGCGACCGGGGTCCCGCTGCTGGTGCTGCGGCGTCCCGGGTGGCGCGCGGGAGAGGGCGACTCCTGGCAGCGGGTGGACTCCCTCCAGGCCGCCGTCACCCTGCTCGCCGCCAGAGACCGGCAGAGGGTGTTCCTCACGACCGGGCGCCGGAGCCTGCCGCTGTTCGCCTCACTCCCCGACGTATGGCTGCTGGCCAGGTCGGTGGACCCGCCGGAGCCCCCCGTGCCGCCCAACGCGCACGTACTGCTCGCCCGTGGCCCCTACACCGTCGAGGGCGAACGGGCGCTCATCCGCGAACACCACCTGAACGTGCTGGTCACCAAGGACAGCGGCGGCACCATGACCGCCGCCAAACTCGTCGCCGCCCGCGAGCTCGGCCTACCGGTGATCATGGTGAACCGGCCGCCGCTCCCACCCGGCGCCCATCTGGTGGACGCGGTGGAGGCGGCGGTGGCCTGGGTTCATGATGGGTAACGGCGCGGGGTGAAGACCAGGCCGCGATCGGTGACCCGGGTGGCCGAGGAGCCGACGATCAGCAGGCAGCGCATGTCCACCTGCCCCGGGTCCAGCTCGTCGAGCGTCGTGACGGTGACGCTCTCCTGCTCGCCGCCGACGTCCCGGCCGATCACCACGGGCGTGCCGGGCTCACGGTGTTCGAGCAGCAGGTCGCGGGCCGCGCCGAGCTGCCACGTACGGCTGCGCGAGGCCGGATTGTAGATCGCCAGCACCAGATCCGCCCCGGCCGCCGCCGCGAGCCGGCCGGCCACCACCTCCCACGGCTTGAGCAGGTCGGACAGCGAGATCACGCAGTAGTCGTGACCCAGCGGCGCGCCCACCCGGCTCGCCACCGCCTGCGCCGCCGTCAGCCCAGGCACGACGCGCACCGGCACGCCAGGGAAGTCGGCCGCCGCCTCCATCACCGCGCTGGCCATCGCGAACACGCCCGGATCCCCGGACGACACCACCGCCACCCGCGCGCCGTCGCGGGCCAGTTCCAGCGCGTGCCGGGCGCGTTCCCCCTCGACCCGGTTGTCGGTACGGTGGCGGCGCTGGCGCGGGTTCGGCGCCACCCGGTCCACGTACGGGCCGTACCCGACGAGGTCGGTGGCGGCGGCCAGCGCCTCCTGGGCCTCGGGCGTCAGCCACGGCCGCCCCGCCGGCCCGAGCCCCACCACGGCGACCTCGCCCCGCGGCTCCGTCTCGGGGGCCGGAGGCACGAACGTGCGCTCGGCCGGGCTGGTGAGCAGGGCCAGCGAGAAGTACGGCACGCCGTCGGCGTCCACGTCCTTGAGCGGCGCGACCCGTTCCGTGCCCATGGTGGCGCGCTCGACGTACCAGGCGTCGTCCAGCCGCCCGGCCTCGGCGAGCGCGTCGCGTACCTTCTCGAACGTCCTGCCCAGCTTCAGCACCGCCGCCGAGTCGGTGCCGCGCAGCCGGTCGGCGAGCACGTCGGCGGGCAGCGTGCCGGGCAGCACGGTCAGCACCTCCTCCCGCTCCACCAGCGGACGGCCGAGCACGGCCGAGGCGGCGCTGACCGAGGTGACGCCGGGCACCACCTCGGTCGGGTAGCGGTGGGCGAGCCGCTTGTGCATGTGCATGTACGACCCGTAGAACAGCGGGTCGCCCTCGGCCAGCACCACCACGGTCCTGCCCGCGTCCAGGTGCACGGCCAGCCGCTGCGCGCAGTCGGCGTAGAAGTCGTCGAGCGCGCCCTGGTAGCCGCCGGGGTGGTCGGTGGTCTCCGTGGTCAGCGGGTACAGCAGCAACTCCTCGATCTGCCCCTCCCGCATGTACGGCAGCGCGATCGAACGCGCGATGCTGCGGCCGTGCCTGGCGGCGTGGTACGCGATCACGTCGGCCTCGCCGATCAGTCTGGCGGTCTTGACCGTGACCAGCTCGGGGTCACCGGGACCGAGGCCGACCCCGTACAGGCGTCCCTTCATCGTCCTCACTCCCTCTCGCTCGCGATGGCGTTGACCGCCGCCGCCGTCATCGCACTGCCGCCGCGACGGCCGTGCACCACCAGGTGTTCCAGATCGCTGTCCGCCAGCGCCCGCTTCGACTCGGCCGCGCCGATGAACCCCACCGGGATGCCGAGCACCGCCGCCGGCCTGCCCGCCCCCTCTTCGACCAGCTCCAGCAGCCGGAACAGCGCGGTCGGCGCGTTGCCGATCGCCACCACCGCGCCGTCGAGGCGGTCGCGCCACAACTCCATGGCCGCGGCGCTGCGGGTGGTGCCCAGGCGTTCGGCCAGTTCGGGTACGCGCGGGTCGTTCAGCGTGCACAACACCTCGTTGGCGGCGGGCAGCCTGCTCCTGGTCACGCCGGAGGCCACCATCATGGCGTCGCACAACACGGGCGCGCCCTTCCCGAGAGCCTCACGAGCCCGTACGACCACGCCGGGTGACCAGGCCAGGTCGGTGACCAGGTCGGTCATGCCACAGGAGTGGATCATCCGCACCGCGACCTGGGCCACGTCGGGCGGCAGGCCCGTGAGGTCGGTCTCGGCGCGGATGGTCGCGAACGAGCGCCGGTAGATCTCGGCGCCGTCGCGGATGTAGTCGGTCACTGGTGCCCTTCTCGTTGGCCGCGGCTCTCGTCGGCCGCCGCCGATGGCGGTTGTCATCGGGGTTCTCGCCGGTGGCTGTTCTCGGTCGCCGGCGTCATCGGGTTTCCCGCCGGTGGCTGTCCTCGGCTGCTGGTGTCATGGGGTTTCCTGCCGGTAGCCGTCGCCGGTGGCGATCATCTGGACGACCTGGCCGCGTGGCAGGCCGCAACGCCGTTCGCAACCGGCCCAGTGGACGGGTGTCCCGGGGGCCCGGTCCTGGTCCTCGACCCAGCGGCGCGCGTCGGCCCGCACGTCCGCCAGCGCCTTCGCACAACCTGGGCTTCCGGTGCAGGACGTGACCCCGGCCCAGGGGGAGTCGGGGTCGGTGATGAGGCCGGCGTCGGTGAGCGTGCGTTCCGCGCGGTCCGCGTCGGCGGGCGACAGGTCCAGCACCACCGCCGTCCGCCACGGGGTGAGCCGCACGACGGGACCGCAGCCGGCGAGGGCCCGCGCCTGACCGGGGGACAACCTGCCCAGCGGCACCAGCACCTCCAGCGCCACCCGCCCGTCCTGCTGCACCACCCGCCCGGCACGCGGCCGGGCCGGGCCGCTCACCCGCCCGCCCGAGCCGGCCCCGGTAGCCGCGCCGATGCCCAGGCGGGCGGTGATGCGGGCGGGGCCGTTGTCGAGCTCGTGGATGCGCCAGGCCGCGGCCTCGCCGTCGGGCGCGTCGGCGTGGCGCTCGTCGAGGAACGCCTCGGCGGCTGCCAGCATCAGCGCGACCGCCGCGTCCGCCCGCGTGACGAGCCCGGTGTCCTCCCCGGCCAGGAGCAACCGTCCCTGCCCAGCCGGGGAGGAGAGGTCCGCAGTACCGGCCGTGGAGGCGACACCCACAGCGCCGGCCGGGGAGGCGAGGTCCGCAGCGCCGGCCGCGAAGGTGACGTCCGCGCCGAGGGGGGTCGTGTCCCCCGTGCCGTCGTCCAGGGCGAACAGGAAGCGTCCCGGCAACTCGGCCAGCCGAGGGCGCGAGCACAGCCCCGCGTCGAGCGCCTCCACGAGCGGCTGCACGTCCAGCGTGCCCCCGGCCTCGCGCCCGCTCAGTGGCGAGGCGACGATGTTACGCACCCGTTCGTGGGCGGCCGACGGCAGCAGCCCGGCGGCGGCCATCCGGGTGGCGAAGGCGGCGGGCGAGCGCAGCCCCCGCACCTGTACGTTGGCCCGCGAGGTCAACTCGATCACCCCGGAACCGAGCGAATCCGCGCAGGCCGCGAGCTCGCGGAGCTGGGAGGTGGTCACCGCGCCGCCCGGAAGCCGGATCCGCGCCAGGGCGCCGTCGGCGGCCTCGTGCACCTGCAGCGCGCCCGGACAGGCGTCGGGACGCACGCGTACGGAAAGGTCACCTTTGGCCACGAAGAGGATGGTAACGCCAGTTTTGCGGAGGCCGCTCTTGCCGTAGTCTCCTGGTAGACGATGGCTGAGTGAGGAAGCCGGTGCGAAACCGGCGCGGTCCCGCCACTGTGACCGGGGAGCGAACCCCACCGCAGGCCACTGCCCGGCAACGGGTGGGAAGGCCGGGGTGAGCGCTGATCCGGGAGCCAGGAGACTCCTGCCGTCGCGTCACCCGCGACCGGGGCGAGGACCCCGAGGGAGGAATGCGCCTTGCCTGGCGACAGCCACACCGTTCCGCTGCCCTCCGACGAGAGCACGGGCTCCGATGAGAGCTCACGCTCCGACGAGAGCCTGCGCCCCGGCGAGAGCTCACGCTCCGACGAGAGCCTGCGCTCCGGCGAGGGTTCGGACGGGCGTACCGTTCTGCTGCTTTCGACGTCCGACACCGACCTGCTGAGCGCTCGCGCGAGCGCACCCGGATACCGGCTGGGCAACCCCGCCAGGCTGGGCCCGGAGGACCTGCCCGCGCTGCTCGAAGGCGTCGACCTGGTCGTCGTGCGCCTGCTCGGCGGCCGTCGCGCCTGGGAGGAGGGGCTCGACGCGCTGCTGGCCGGCCCGCGCCCGGTCGTGGTGCTGGGCGGGGAGCAGGCGCCGGACGCCGAGCTGATGGAGCTGTCCACGGTCAGTTCGGGCGTCTGCGCGCAGGCCCACGCCTACCTGGCGCACGGCGGGCCCGCCAACCTGACCGAGTTGCACGCCTTCCTGTCCGACACCGTGCTGCTGACCGGGCACGGGTTCGCGCCGCCCGTACAGGCTCCGTCGTGGGGGCCGCTGGAGCGGGAGGCCAGGTCCGGCGGCGGGCCGGTGGTGGGCGTCCTGTACTACCGCGCACATCACATGGCGGGCAACACCGCGTTCGTCGAGGCGCTCTGCACGGCCGTCGAGGACGCGGGCGGCCGGGCGCTGCCGATCTTCTGCTCGTCGCTGCGCACCGCCGAGCCCGAACTGCTCGACGCACTGCGTGCCGCCGACGCGCTGGTGGTGACGGTGCTGGCGGCCGGGGGCGCGCGCCCCGCCACCGCCGGCGCGGGCGGCGACGACGAGGCGTGGGACGTGGGCGCGCTGGCCGCGCTCGACGTGCCCATCCTGCAAGGGCTCTGCCTGACCACCAGCAGGCAGGCGTGGGAGGAGAACGACGACGGCCTGTCGCCGCTGGACGCCGCCTCCCAGGTGGCCATCCCCGAGTTCGACGGGCGCATCATCACGGTGCCGTTCTCGTTCAAGGAGATCGACGAGGACGGGCTGACCGTCTACGCCGCCGACCCCGAGCGGGCGGCCCGGGTGGCGGGCATCGCGGTACGGCACGGCCTGCTGCGCCACGTCCCGCCCGCCGAGCGGCGCCTGGTCGTGATGTTGTCGGCGTACCCGACCAAGCACTCCCGCATCGGCAACGCCGTCGGCCTGGACACCCCCGTCAGCACCGTACGGCTGCTGGCCAGGCTCGCCGAGGCCGGCTACGACCTGGGCGACGGCTTCCCCGGCGTGGCCGGGCAGGACGGCGACGCGCTCATCCACGCGCTGATCGCCGCCGGCGGCCAGGACCAGGACTGGCTGACCGAGGAGCACCTGGCGGGCAATCCGGTACGGATCTCCGCCGCCTCCTACGAGAGCTGGTACCGGACGCTGCCGGAGGACCTGCGCGCCGGGATGGAGCGGCACTGGGGGCCGCCGCCCGGCGAGCTGTTCGTGCACGAGGGCGACATCGTGCTGGCCGCGCTGCGCGCCGGGAACGTGGTCGTGATGGTGCAGCCGCCGCGCGGCTTCGGCGAGAACCCGATCGCCATCTACCACGACCCCGACCTGCCGCCCAGCCACCACTACCTGGCCGCCTACCGCTGGTTGTCGGCCGAGTTCGGCGCGCACGCGATGGTGCACGTCGGCAAGCACGGCAACCTGGAGTGGCTGCCGGGCAAGGCGGCGGGCATGTCGGCCGCGTGCGCCACCGACGCGGCGATCGGCGACCTGCCGCTGGTCTACCCGTTCCTGGTCAACGACCCGGGGGAGGGTACGCAGGCCAAGCGGCGGGCGCACGCCGTGCTGGTGGACCACATGGTGCCGCCGATGGCCCGCGCCGAGACGTACGGCGACATCGCCCGGCTGGAACAACTCCTCGACGAGCACGCCACGATCGCCGCCATGGACCCGGCCAAGCTGCCCGCCATCCGCGCGCAGATCTGGACGCTGATCCAGGCCGCCCGGCTCGACCACGACCTGGGGCTGGCCGACCGGCCGCACGACAGCGAGTTCGACGACTTCATCCTGCACGTGGACGGCTGGTTGTGCGAGGTGAAGGACGCGCAGATCCGCGACGGGCTGCATGTCCTCGGGCAGGCGCCGTCCGGGCAGGTGCGGGTGGACCTCGTGCTGGCCATGTTGCGGGCCCGGCAGTTGTGGGCGGGCCGCGAGACGCTGCCCGGCCTGCGCGAGGCCCTCGGCCTGGCCGAGGACGGCACGGCGGGGCTGGGGGAGGTGGACAGGGCCGAGGCGCTGGCCCGCGCTCTGGCGGCGGGCATGGAGGAACGCGACTGGGCGGCGGACGCGGCGGCCGGGGTGGCCAGGGCAGTGCTCGGCGAATCCCACGAGGATCGCGAGGTTCTCAGCGAACCCCGCGAGGATCGCGAGGGGCAGGGGGAACCTCACGACGAGCGGGTGGACCTGGTCACGCGCATCCTCACCTTCGCCGCCACTGAGATGGTGCCGCGCCTGGCCCGTACCACCGACGAACTCGACCACCTCCTGCACGCCCTGGACGGCGGCTTCGTCCCGGCAGGGCCGAGCGGATCGCCCCTGCGCGGCCTGGTCAACGTGCTGCCGACGGGCCGCAACTTCTACTCCGTGGACCCCAGGGCGGTGCCCAGCAGACTGGCCTGGGAGACCGGGCAGGCGATGGCCGAGTCGCTGCTGGAGCGCTACCGGGCCGACACGGGGGAGTGGCCGCGTTCGGTGGGGCTGTCCGTCTGGGGCACCAGTGCCATGCGCACGGCGGGCGACGACGTGGCCGAGGTGCTCGCGCTGCTCGGTGTCCGCCCCGAATGGGACGAGGCGTCCCGCCGGGTCACCCGCCTGGAGCCGATCCCGCTCGCCGAGCTGGCCAGGCCCAGGATCGACGTGACGGTACGCATCAGCGGCTTCTTCCGCGACGCCTTCCCGCACGTGGTGGCGATGCTGGACGACGCCGTACGCCTGGTCGCCGGCCTGGACGAGCCGCACGAGGACAACTACGTCCGTGCCCACGTCGCCGCGACCGCCGGTGACGAGCGCCGGGCCACCATGCGGATCTTCGGTTCGGCGCCCGGCGCGTACGGTGCCGGGCTGCTGCCGCTGATCGACAACCGGAGCTGGCGCGACGACGCTGACCTGGCCGAGGTGTACGCGGTGTGGGGCGGCTTCGCCTACGGCCGCGACCTGGACGGCGTGGCCGCGCGCCCGCAGATGGAGGACGCCTACCGCCGGATCGCGGTGGCCGCCAAGAACGTGGACAGCCGCGAGCACGACATCGCCGACTCCGACGACTACTTCCAGTACCACGGCGGCATGGTCGCCACCGTCCGCGCCCTCACCGGCAAGGCCCCGGCCGCCTACATCGGCGACAGCACCCGCCCGGACGCCGTACGTACCAGGACGTTGTCGGAGGAGACCTCACGGATCTTCCGCGCCAGGGTCGTCAACCCGCGCTGGCTGGCCGCGATGCGGCGGCACGGCTACAAGGGCGCGTTCGAGCTGGCCGCGACCGTGGACTACCTGTTCGGTTACGACGCGACCACCGGCGTGGTGGCCGACTGGATGTACGACAAGCTGACCGAGACGTACGTGCTGGACCCCGAGAACCAGGCGTTCATGGCCGAGTCCAACCCGTGGGCGCTGCACGGGATGGCCGAACGCCTCCTTGAGGCGGCCGAGCGCGGCATGTGGGAGCACCCCGACCCCGACGTGCTGCGCGGGCTGCGGGAGGTCTACCTCAAGACGGAAGGCGATCTGGAGGACGACACCAGCCGCTGAGCCGTCTCGGGCCTGCCCGCCCAGTGCAGGTGCAGGTACGAGGCCGTCACCAGGGCGTCGCCGTACCCGTCCGAGCCGCCGTCCCAGCGGAACAGCGGCCCGGACCGGTAGGCGACGGTGGTCCGGTGGAACTCGTGGCCCCGGTAGCGCTCGCCCGGCCTGGTCAGCGGCGAGTGGCCGACCGCGACGGCCTCCCGGTAGCCGAGCGTGAGCCGGGAGGTCATCGACGCGCGTCCCGGCACGCGCCCGCACATGGGCCGGCCGTCCAGCTCTTCGCACAGGTACAGCAATCCGGCGCATTCCGCCGCGATCGGCCCGGCGAAGGCCGCCACCTCGGCGCGCAGCGGCTCGTTCGCGGCCAGTTCCGCGGCGTACACCTCGGGGAAGCCGCCGCCGATCACGAGCCCGCCGGTGCCTTCCGGCAGGCGTTCGTCGCGCAGCGGGTCGAAGGTCACGACCTCCGCGCCGGCCGCGCGCAGCAACTCCACGTGCTCGGCGTACCCGAACGTGAACGCCGCCCCACCCGCCACCGCCACCACCGGCCGCTCCACCTGAACCGGCCGCTCCTCTGGGTGCCAGGGGGTCGCGTCGAGTGGGGGAGCCGGGTTGGTCGGGTCCCAGGGGGTGCCGTCGAGCGGGGGAGCCGAGGCGGCCAGTCGCAGCAGGGCGTCGAGGTCGCAGGAGCGGGACACCAGCGCGGCCAGCCGCTCCACCGCCGCCACCGCCTCGCCCTTCCGCTCGGCCGCCGGCACCAGCCCCAGATGCCGGGACGGCGTGACCACGGCCTCGTCCCGCCGGATCGCCCCCAGCACCGGCACGCCCGCCTCGGCCAGCGCCGCCCGGCACAACTCCTCGTGCCGGTCCGACCCGACCCGGTTCAGTACGACACCGCCCACCCGCACCCGCGCGTCGAACGTGGCGAACCCGTGCACCACCGCCGCCACCGACCTGCTCTGCCGCGCCGCGTCCACCACCAGCACCACGGGCGCGTCCA
This sequence comes from Nonomuraea sp. NPDC050404, assembly GCF_040655495.1. Classification (NCBI taxonomy): domain Bacteria; kingdom Bacillati; phylum Actinomycetota; class Actinomycetes; order Streptosporangiales; family Streptosporangiaceae; genus Nonomuraea; species Nonomuraea sp. NPDC050404. The sequence goes on along the minus strand of NZ_JBFAKB010000020.1, from coordinate 95,567 downwards.
GCAGCCTGGCGACGTGCGCGGTCGAGGCGAAATCGCTCTCCCCGCGCCCGTCGAACAGCCCCATCACGCCCTCGACGACCGCGACGTCGCACCCCGCCGCGCCGTGCAGGAACAGCGGCGCCACCCGCTCCTCACCCTGCAGCCACGGGTCCAGGTTGCGCCCGGGACGGCCGGTGGCCAGCGCGTGGTAGCCGGGGTCGATGTAGTCGGGCCCCACCTTGTGCGGGGAGATCCGCAGGCCACGCGCCCGCAGCGCCGCCATCAGCCCGGTGGCCACCGTCGTCTTGCCGCTCCCCGACGAGGGCGCGGCGATGACCAGGCGGGGAATCACCACTCGATGCCCTTCTGGCCCTTCTGCCCGGCGTCCATGGGATGGCGTACCTTGCCCATCTCCGTCACCAGATCGGCGGCCTCGATCAGCCGCTTGGGCGCGTCCCTCCCGGTGATCACCACATGCTGGTTGCCCGGCCGCCCCGTGAGCGCCGCCAGCACGTCGTCCAGGTCCAGCCACCCCCACTTCAGCGGGTAGGTGAATTCGTCCAGCACGTAGAACCGGTACGTCTCGGCCGCCAGATCCCGCTTGATCTGCTCCCACCCCTCGCGGGCGTCGGCCGCGTGATCCTCCTCGGTGCCCGGCCGCTGGATCCACGACCAGCCCTCACCCATCTTGTGCCAGGTCACCGGCCCGCCCTCGCCGCTGTCGCCGAGGACCCGCAGCGCCCGTTCCTCCCCGATGCGCCACTTGGCCGACTTCACGAACTGGAACACGCCGACGGGCCATCCCTGGTTCCAGGCCCGCAGCGCCATGCCGAAGGCGGCCGTTGACTTGCCCTTCCCCGGCCCTGTGTGCACCATGAGCAGCGGCCTGGTGCGGCGCTGCCGGGTGGTGAGCCCGTCCTCGGGCACCACGGCGGGCTTCCCCTGCGGCATGATCAACTCGCCTTTCTGTAGTCACGCACGACCGACCCGAGGTCGGCCAGCCCATCGAGCGGTACGAGCCGCGCCCGCAACCGCGCCGCCAGCCGTACCGCCAGACCGAGCCGCACGGGCCCGCTCTCGCAGTCCACGACCACCACGGCGGTGCCCTCCAGCAGGGCGGCGGCCCGGTCCACGTCGCCGCCCGCCGTGGCGCGGCCGTCGGTCACCAGCACCAGCAGGGGCCGCCTGGCCGGGTCGCGCAGCCGTTCGACGCGCAGCACCTCCGCCGCCCGTACCAGTCCGGCCGCCAGCGGCGTGCGCCCGCCGGTCGCCAGCGTGCGCAGCCGGGCCGCGCCCGCCTCCACCGACGAGGTCGGCGGCAGCGCCACCTCCGCGCCCGAGCCCCTGAACGTGACCAGCCCCACCTTGTCGCGCCGCTGGTAGGCGTCGAGCAGCAGGCTGAGCACGGCCGTCTTGACGGCGGTCATCCGCTTGCGGGCCGCCATCGAGCCGCTCGCGTCCACCGCGAACAGCACCAGATTGCCCTCCCTGCCCTCACGGACCACCTCACGCAGATCGTCCCCGCGCAGCACCAGCCCGGGTCCGCGCCGCCCGCGCTCCCTCTGGTACGGGGCCGCCGCCCGGATCGTGGCCCCCAGGTGCAGGTCGTGCACGCGTCCTGACGGGCGGCGCGCGCCGGTGCCCTTGCCGTGCGCCGTCCGTGACCGCGACCGCCGCCCCGTGGCCCCCTCACCGATCCCCGGCACCTCCAGCAACGGCACCCGGTACGGCCGCGCCACCCCGGCCACCCGCAGGGCACCGTCCCGCGTGGCGTCCCCGGATTCCCCGGATTCCCCGGCCTCCTCGGCCGACGACTCCTGCCCAGCCCCGTCCTGCGCCCCCGCCCCGGGCGGCACCCGCCCGCCGGGCTGGTCATCCTGGCCGTCGCGGGCGCCGTCGTCGGAGAGCCGCTCGTCGTGCCGGTCATCGTGTGGGCCGTGCGAGTCGTGTGGCCCGCCACCGTCGGACGGGGATCCGTCTGCCGACGGCCCATCATGCGGTGACCCGTCAGGCGAGGACCCATCAGGTGAGGACCCATCCGGCGGTGATCCGTCCGGCCCGGAGGTCCCTGGCCGCTCGTCGTCCGGGTCGTCGTCCGGGTCGTCATCGCCCGACGTGCGCTCCAGCAACTCCTCCAGCAGTTCCTCATCCAGCCCAGGTGCGTCGAACGGATCCCGCCGCCGCCGATGCGGCAGCGACAACCGGGCCGCCGCCCGTACGTCATCGGTGGTGACCCGATCCCGTCCCTGCCAGGCGGCATGGGCGATGGCGGCGTTCGCCGTGACCAGGTCGGCCCGCAACCCGTCCACCTCGAACGCCGCGCACACCGTCGCGATCTGCCGCAGCCGCGCGTCGGGCAGCCGGACGCCGGGCACCCGCCTCCTGGCCTCGGCGATCCGGGCGGCCAGCGCCGCCTCCTCCCGCGCCCACCGGGCCGCGAACGCCTCGGCGTCGGCGTCGAAGGCCAGCCGCCGCCGCACCACCTCGGCCCGTTCGGCGGGCTCCCGGGACGCCTTGACCTCGACGGTCAGCCCGAACCTGTCGAGCAACTGCGGGCGCAGCTCGCCCTCCTCCGGGTTCATGGTGCCCACGAGCAGGAAACGGGCGGCGTGCCGGACGGAGACGGACTCGCGTTCGACGTAGCACATGCCCAGCGCGGCGGCGTCGAGCAGCAGATCGACGAGGTGGTCGTGAAGGAGGTTCACCTCATCCACGTACAACACGCCGCGATGGGCGGCGGCCAGCAGGCCGGGCTCGAACGCCTTGACCCCCTCCGTCAGCGCCCGCTCCACGTCGAGCGAGCCGACCAGCCGGTCCTCCGACGCGCCGACCGGCAGTTCGACCAGCGTGGCGGAACGGATGATGCCCTCGGCGCCGGGCTCGTGCGGGCCGTCGGGGCACTCGGCGGCGGGCGCGGCGGGATCGCAGGCGAAACGGCAGCCGGGCACCACGTCCACGGCGGGCAACTGGGCCGCCAGCGCCCGTACGATCGTGGACTTGGCCGTGCCCTTCTCCCCGCGTACGAGCACCCCGCCGACCCTGGGTGAGACGGCGTTCAGCACCAGCGCCAGCTTCAGGTCGGTGAGGCCGACGACGGCGCTGAACGGATAGGTGACGATCAAAACTCAGACCTTTCGGTTGACATGCGCGACCCGCCAGCCGTCTCGCGTGGCGGTCAGCTCGGTGGTGGACAGGGGCGCGAGGTCGAAGCGGGCGGCGGCCGGGGGATCCAGCCGGAGCGCGTGCCCGAGCGCCGCCCTGATGGTTCCCACGTCACAGACGGCGACCACCTCCTGGGTCTGGTACGCGCCACGCCCGTCGTGCGTTTCGCGCCAGCCGGGTCCGTCGCGCAGGGCTCCGCCGCGCAGGGAGTCCAGCCAGGCCGCCACCCGCGCGGCATGCGCGGCCGGGCTCTCACCGCCGTGCGGCGCCGAGCGCGGGTCGGCCGGCCAGTTCGCCAGCGCCTCCGGCTCCTCCCGCGCCACCCGCTCGTACGGCAGCCCCCGCCACCGGCCGCAGTCCGCCTCCCCGAGCGCCACGCATACACGCGGCTCCGGGCAGCCGAGGGCGATCGCGGTCTGCCGCGCGGCCCGCGCCGGAGCCGTGAACACCAAACGCGAATCCACGGCCACACCCCCGGCCCGTTCCGTCAAAGGGCCGGGGGCTCGGTGCCGCTCGGAAAGCAGCCCCCCAAGGGTGGCGGCGGCCCTGGTCAGGGACGCGGAGTCGGCCTCGTCGCCGTCATCGGGGAAGCACGCCGCGCGCATCCCCGCCGTCGTGGCGTGCCGGACGAACAACACTCCGATCAACTCGGCGATCAGCCCGGCGACGGCGCGGCGGCGGGCCCGGGAGCCGGTACGGACGCCGCTCGCCGGGCGGCCCGGTCGCTCACCCAGCCGAACAACACACCGAAGGCCGTCCAGAAGACGAGTTGCGTGCCGATCGAGGCGATCCGGAACTCCCACAGCAGCGTGGCGGGGAAGCCGTCGGGCACCTCGTCGATCGCGGGCAGCAACGACCACGCCGCGACCACCGGAACGAGGAAGGCGACCGCCGACCAGACCCAACGGGCCCACGGATCCTTCGTGGAGACCCGCCGGGCCGTCGCCACCGCGATCGCCGTCGCGGCCAGCCCGACGAGGACCATCACCACGTACAACAGCGTGCGGCCGCCGATCGTGTCCGGGTCGCCCACGGCCGGAGGATTAGCCGGATATTTCAGGAAAGGGACGAGGACAACCGCGCCGAACACCGCCGTCGCGGCGGCCAGCGCCAGAGGACCGTCCGAACGTGGCCCGACCCGCCCGCGCAGGCCCGCGAACACGAGCGCGAAGACCCCGCCCATGGCGAGCCCGTACAGGCCGGTCGCCAGGAAGAGCCCGGCCTTCTGCGCCGGCCTGCTCACCTCGGCCTCCTCACCGTGCGAGTGCGCCGCTTCTCCGCCGTCCGCGGGCGCCGCCCCTTCAGCCTCAGTGTCCTGGGCGGCGGCCGCCTCTTCGAGGGCGATCGCGCTGTCGACGTGCGGCTCCCCATAGAGGAAGGCGAAGCCGCCCGCGAGCAATCCGGCCAGCAGGCCCACCAGCAGGCCCCTGACCAGCAGGGTGCGTACCATGCCGGGCTCTAGTGGCAGGGCACGCCGAGCAGGTGCCGCCCGTCGTGCATCAACTCGTGCAGGAAGGTGCCCGTCTGCGAGACGGCGCCGTTGTCCATCAGGACGAGATACGCGACGAGCAACAGCAGCGGCACGGCCAGCAGCCAGGGGCGCAGGCGCGGAAAGGGAATCACGGAAGGAGTGGTGAGCCCACTCATGGAACCTCCTCAGGGTTGTCGCGTCCCATGTCGTGAGGTCACGGTCGCCAAGCGACCTGGCTCCCGGGATCTACGTCCCGGATACAGTGGCGCGTCCGCACCGGCATCTCACCGGATTTCCCTTGGACAACCGTGAAATCTACCGGAACGTATCCTTTCATCCGGTTCGAGTCAACAGCGGGAACGGCCCCTTATCAATCGGGCATCCCGGCGGCGGAGAGCATACGATGCAACCGTTTGCGGCCCTGATCCTGGTCAGATGTCCCGGAAGCATCTAGATCACTGCAACTGGTTGATTTATGCTCCGGATGTTCCGAGCCGGGTAGGGAGCCGCCCCATGCTGAGCCGTCGTGACGCCATGCGAGTCGTGGCGATGTCCGCCGTTGCCGTTCCGGTGCTCAGCACGGGAACGGCGCACGCCTCACCGGTGCCGCCGGCAGGGGGCGATCCGTGGGGGCTGGCCAACCTGATCGCGGCGCGGGTACGTCCGCCGAGATTTCCCCGCCGGCGGTTCGACATCAGGAAGTACGGCGCGGTCGGGGACGGGGTCACCGACTGCACGGCGGCCATCCGCGCCGCGATCAGGGCGTGCCATGCGGCGGGCGGCGGGCATGTGGACGTGCCCGAGGGGCGGTACCCGACCGGGGCCATCCACCTGCTGAGCAACGTGGACCTGCATGTCGGGGAGGGTGCCAGGCTGCTGTTCAGCACCGATCCGAAGGCGTACCTGCCGCTGGTGCTGACCAGGTTCGAGGGCGTCGAACTCTACAACTACTCGCCGCTGATCTACGCCTACGGCCAGCGGAACATCGCGGTGACCGGGTCGGGGGTGCTCGACGGGCAGGCCGACCAGGATCACTGGTGGCCGTGGAAGGGTTCGGGCGACGACGGCTGGGAGCCGGGCGAGCCGCACCAGGCCGCGGCGCGGACCGCGCTGTTCGCGCAGGCAGAGCAGGGGGTGCCGGTCGAGAAGCGGTTGTACGGCGAGGGCGGCTACCTGCGCCCGTCCTTCATCCAGCCCTACCGGTGCCAGAACGTGCTCATCGAGGGCGTCACCATCGTCGCCTCGCCGATGTGGGAGATCCACCCCACGCTGTCGCAGAACGTGCTCGTCCAGGGCGTCACGGTCCAGACGCACGGCCCGAACAACGACGGCTGCAACCCCGAGTCCAGCAAGATGGTGGTCATCCGCGACTGCACGTTCGACACCGGCGACGACTGCATCGCCATCAAGTCGGGCCGCAACGCCGACGGCCGCCGGGTCAACGTGCCCAGCGAGTACATCCTCGTCGAGGGCTGCACCTTCCGTGAGGGGCACGGCGGCATGACGATCGGCAGCGAGATGTCCGGCGGCGTGCGCCAGGTCTTCATCAGGGACTGCTCGATGTCCAGCCCCAACCTCGACATCGCGCTGCGCTTCAAGACGAACTCCGTGCGCGGCGGCTTCATCGAGGGCTTCCACGCCAGGGACCTGGAGATCGGCCAGGTCGGCGGCTCGGTCATCGACATCAACTTCAACTACGAGGAAGGGCCGGGACACGGGTTCAACCCCGTGGTCGGCGGGATCGACGTGCGGAACATGACCGTGAGCACCGCCAACCGGGCGCTCAACCTGCGCGGGTACGCCGACGCGCCGATCCGTGACGTCACGCTGACCGACGTGAACTTCGGCACGACCGCGACGCCCGTCCGGGTCGAGCACGTCGAGAACCTGGTGCTCAAGAACGTCCTGGCCAACGGGGAACCGCTGATCGTGCCCTGATCCGCGCTCGTTCCTTCGCCGCCCGCGATCATCGCGGGCGGCGTTGTGCTGTTCTCGCAATATTTCGGCGTGTAGGTGAAAATTTCATATCTCCCTTTCCGGGTGCACACGCAGGTGGGGCCGCCGGTCAGGGAGAAGGCTTTGCCGGGATCTTCACAGCCGGGTTCGGAGCGTTGACAACCCCGCGCAATGCGCCCGATACTTTCGCCACCGCACCGATACTTTCATTGTCGAGAACCTCTCGTTTCACGCTGGTCGCCCCCTGTCAGCCTCGCGAGGAGGAAGCACGCACATGAATTACTGGAAAGGCCGGAGACAGCTCATCGGCCGTGCCTGCGCCGTCGTCGCGGCGCTGGCCCTGACCCTGGCGATGCCCGGCATCGCGCACGCCGCCATCACCACCAACCAGACCGGCAACAACAACGGCTACTTCTACTCCTTCTGGACCGACAGCCAGGGCACGGTCTCGATGGAGCTGGGGTCCGGCGGCAACTACAGCACCTCGTGGCGCAACACCGGCAACTTCGTCGCGGGCAAGGGCTGGAACCCCGGCGGACGCAGGACCGTCACCTACTCGGGCAGCTTCAACCCGTCAGGCAACTCGTACCTGACCCTGTACGGCTGGACGAGGAACCCGCTGATCGAGTACTACATCGTCGACAACTGGGGCACCTACCGGCCCACGGGCACGTTCATGGGCACGGTCAGCAGTGACGGCGGCACGTACGACATCTACAAGACGACCCGCTACAACGCCCCCTCCATCGAGGGCACCAGGACCTTCGACCAGTACTGGAGTGTCCGGCAGTCCAAGAAGACCGGCGGCACCATCAGCGCCGGCACCCACTTCGACGCCTGGGCCAGTAAGGGCATGAACCTGGGCAACCACGACTACATGATCATGGCCACCGAGGGCTACCAGAGCAGCGGCAGCTCCAACATCACCATCGGAGGTTCCGGTGGCGGTGGCGGAGGTGGCGGTGGTGGTGGCGGAGGTGGCGGTTGCACCGCGACGCTCTCCGCAGGTCAGCAGTGGAGCGACCGGTACAACCTCAACGTCTCGGTCAGCGGCTCCAGCAACTGGACCGTGACGATGAACGTGCCGTCGCCCGCGAAGATCCTGTCCACGTGGAACATCAGCGCCAGCTATCCCAGCGCCCAGACCCTGACCGCCAGGCCCAACGGCAACGGCAACAACTGGGGCGTTACCGTCCAGCACAACGGCAACTACACCTGGCCGACGGTCTCCTGCAGCGGAGGCTGACCGGCAGACGGCTCCAGCGGGCGCGGCGGCTCTCCGGCCGCCGCGCCCGCTCGTGCGCTCGGCGGGCCTTCCGGTCCGCGCTCGTGCGCTTGGCGGGGCCTCCCGGCCCGCGCTCATGTGCTTGGCCGGGCTTCCCGGCCCGCTCGTGCGCTCGCTCAGCGGCGGTGGGTGGCGTCGCTGCGGTAGTCGGTGTACGTGTACGGGTTGTCGAGGATCTTGGTCGCGGGCACGTCCGGGTTCATGCCCTTCTCCCACGCCTCCTCGCCCATCTCCCCCTTCAGGTGCTCGATCGTCCGCTCGATCCCGGCCCGCGCCGCGCCCAGGTCGATGCCGACGAGGCGGTGCTCGTGCTTGACCACCCGCCCGTTGACCAGCACGGTGTGCACGTCGCCGCGCTGCGCCTGGAACGCGACGTGGCCGAACGGGTTGAGCAGCGGGAACGACACCGGTGACGCGTCGTTCTTGATGAGCACCAGGTCGGCCTTCTTGCCGGGCTCGACGGTGCCGAGGTCGTCGCGGCCGATGGCCTGCGCGCCGCCCCGGGTGGCCCAGTCCACGACCTGGTCGGCGCGGAGGGCGCAGTGCGTGACCGTGTCGCCCTTGGAGTGCGACTCCAGGTGCTCGCGCGAGCGGTCCGCGCCGAGCGTCGAGCGCATGGCGGAGAACAGGTCGCCGCTCCACCAGACGCTGGTGTCCATGGACAGCGAGACCGGGATGCCGTGCGAGCGGATCGCCCAGGTGGGCGGGTAGCCCTGGCCGGCGCTCTGCTCGCTCTCGGTGGAGACCGAGATCGAGCCGCCGGTCGCCGCGATGCGGTGGTAGGAGTCGGCCGACAACGAGGCGGCGTGCACGTAGATGGTGCCGGGGCTCATGTAGCCGTGCTCGTACATCAGCCGGATGCCGTCGTCGCTGGTGGCGCCCCAGACGCCGGCGTGCGTGGTGACGGTCACGCCGAGGTCGCGGGCGACCTCGAACGCGGGCTGCTCGGGGAAGGACGGGTCGCCGAGCACGTCGAAGGCGATCTGGAAGCCGAGCAGGTCGTCGCCGGTGATCCGGCGGCGCACGAAGTCGCGGAACTCCGGCGCGGTGGCCCACTCGGCGGGAGGTTGCTGGATGTTGCCGTACGCCAGCACGTACCGGCCCGGCACGCCCTGCAGCGCGTCGGCGGCGGCGTCGGCGTGGTCGGGAGTGCGCAGGCCGTGCGACCAGTCCACGACGGTCGTGACTCCGGCGTCCAGGGCCTCGATCGCGGCCAGCGTGTTGCCCGCGTGCACGTCCTCGGGCCGGAACAGCTTGCCGTACTCCAGGTAGAACCAGACGAAGTACTGGGTGAGGGTCCAGTCGGCGCCGTAGCCGCGCAGCGCGGTCTGCCACATGTGCCGGTGGGTGTCGATCATGCCGGGCATGACGATGCCGCCGGTGGCGTCGATCTCGGCGGTGCCCTCGGGCACGTCCAGCGAGGGGCCGACGGCGCTGATCCGGTCGCCGGCGACGAAGACGTCCGTGCCGGGCAGCACCCGACGGCCGTCCATGGGCAGTACGGTGCCGCCGCGCAGCACGACGGGGCGTCCTGCCCCGAACTCGGTCGGCTGGCTCATGGGTCGGCCCTCCTCAAGGCACGGGGGTGGGCGAACGGTTGTCCGCTGCGCGGTCAGCCATTCGCCGTAACTCTACGATCGGCGGGATTGCTGTCAAGAGGCTGCCCTGCCCCGTGGACTTCATGTCCCAGAAGTAGCAGGATGTGTCCCAAGTCACTCGCGGACGACTGTCCGTATGGCGAACGGAAAGGGAGCCGGATGACCGAAGACGACGTGCCGAACGGGCGGGCGGAGAACGGACCGCTGTCCGGCGTGCTGGTGGCGGACTTCTCCCGGGTGCTGGCCGGGCCGTACGCCACCATGCTGCTGGCCGACCTGGGCGCCGACGTCGTCAAGGTCGAAGGGCACAAGGGGGACGACACCCGTGGCTGGACCCCGCCGGTGCGGGGTGAGACGTCCACCTACTATCTCGGCGTCAACCGGGGCAAGCGCTCGATCGCCCTGGACCTGCGCGACGAGGACGACGCGGCGGCGGCCAGGGAACTGGCCAGGCGCGCGGACGTGCTCATCGAGAACTTCCGGCCCGGCGGGCTGGCCAAGTACGGCCTCGACTTCGCCGCCGTCCGCGCCGCCAACCCCGGCATCGTGTACGCCTCCATCAGCGGCTTCGGCTCCGGGGCCGGGGCGCGGGTGCCCGGCTATGACCTGATGGTGCAGGCCATGTCCGGGCTGATGAGCCTGACGGGCGACCCGGACGGGCCGCCGTACCGGGCCGGGATCTCGGTGTTCGACGTGATGGCGGGCAACCACGCCGTGATCGGCGTGCTGGCCGCGCTGCGGCACCGCGAGGCCACGGGGCGGGGGCAGCACGTCGAGGTGAACCTGCTGTCGTCGGCGCTGACGGGCCTGGTCAACCACAGTTCCGCGTACGTGGCGGGCGGCGTGGTGCCCTACCGGATGGGCAACGCGCACCCGAGCGTGTTCCCGTACGAGCCGCTGCCCACCGCCGACAACGACCTCATCGTCACCGCCGCGAACGACGCCCAGTTCCGCAAGTTGTGCGAGGTGCTCGGCATCCCCGAGATCGCCGACGACCCGCGCTACGCCCGCAACGCCGGCCGTACCGCGCACCGCGACGAGTTGCGGCCGATCCTCGTCGAGCGGCTGGCCCTGCGTGGCGCGGTCGAGTGGTTCGACCTGCTGGTGGAGGCCGGGGTGCCGAGCGGGCCGATCAACACGATCGACGGCGGGTTCGAGATGGCCGAGCGGTTCGGGCTGGAGCCCGTCGTCGAGGTGGGCGAGGGGGAGCGGGCGGTGCCGACGACGCGGAACCCGATCAGGTTCTCCGAGACGCCGGTCGGTTATACGCTGCCGCCACCGGAGCTCGACGAACACGGCACGGAACTGCGCAAGTGGCTGGCCGGCCCTGACAAGGGGGAGCGGGCGTGACCGAACCGGAGCCTGAGGCGTCTCCGCGCGACCATCTCACGGAGCCTGCGGTGTCCCCGCCTCGCGGCCATCTCGCGGAGCCGCAGGGGTCTCCGCGCGAATATCCGACCGCGCTCGGGGCGTCCACGCGGGAGACGATCACCCTGCTCGGGCACGACCTGGCGCGTGACGTGATGGGCGAGGTCGGCTTCGGTGAGCTGGCGTTCTGGCTGGCCGCGCAGCGCCGTCCGTCGCCCGGCGAGGCGCGCGTGTTCGAGGCCGTGCTGGCCGCGCTGGCCGATCACGGGTTCACGCCGACCGCGATCGTGACGCGGCTGACGTACCTGTCGGCGCCGGACTCCGTACAGGGGGCGCTGGCGGCCGGGCTGCTCGGCGGCGGCTCGCGCTTCCTCGGCGTCACCGAGGACTGCGGCAGGTTCCTGCACGAGACACTGGCCGGCGGCGACCCGCTCCCATGCGACGAGGCCGCCTGGGACGCGCTCGCCCTGGAGACCGTACGCGCCCGCCGCGAACGGAACGAGCTGATCCCCGGACTCGGCCACCACGTGCACAAGGACGGCGACCCGCGCACGGACCGGCTGTTCGAGATCGCCGGCGAGGAAGGGCTGCACGGGCCGCACCTGGAGCTGTTCGCCGCCATCGGCCGCGTGCACCCCCAGGTGCTGGGCCGGACCCTGCCGCTCAACGGGGCCGGCGTGTGCGGGGCCGCGCTGGCCGACCTCGGCCTGCCGCTGGAACTGCTGCGCGCCTTCGCGCTGCTGGCCAGGACCGCCGGCCTGATCGGGCAGCTGGCCGAGGAGCTGCGGCGGCCGGTGGCCAACGAGATCTTCCTGTCCGTGGACCGGGGCAACCGGTCCATCCCGCCCGAGCCGTACTCAGATGGAGGTCTGCATGGCTGAGCTCGTCGCGGTCATCGCGTCCACCCACCATCCCTTCTACTACCGCGCCTCCACCTCGACCGGCGAGGAGCGCCCGCCGTTCGCCGACGAATGGGTGCGCAAGGTCGAGGCGTTCCGCGAGACCCTCACCAGGGCCAGGCCCGACGTGCTGGTCATGGTCGGCTCCGACCACTTCCACCAGCTCTGGCTGGACAACATGCCGCAGTTCCTGGTCGGCAAGGCGCCCTACTACGACGCGAACTTCTACAACGAGGAACGCGAGTTCGGCCTGCCCCGCATGCTCTTCCAAGGGGACGAGGACCTGTCGGCCCACATCCTGCGCGGCGGCCTGGACCTCGGCTTCGACCTGGCCTTCTCCAACGAGCTGCGGATCGACCACTCGATCACGTGCCCGATCATCACCCTGCGCCCCCAGAACGACCTGCCGATCGTCCCCGTCTACACCAACATCTTCGCCCCGCCCCTGCCGCGCCCCGGCCGTTTCGTCCAGTTAGGACGGGCCATCCGCGAGCTGGTCGAGTCGTGGCCGGATGACCGGCGGGTGGCGGTCATCGGCACCGGGCACCTGTCGCTCGAACTCGGCGGGCCGCGCCAGTTCGGGCCGCACGGCCCCGACCCCGAGTTCGACCGCAAGGCCGTCGAGTGGATCTCCTCGGGGGACATCGAGGGCAGCCTGGCCGAGGTCACCCTGGACAGCCTGTGGAACCCCGGCAACGCCACCCACGGCTTCATGGACTTCATGCTGATGATGGGGGTCGCGGGCGAGGGGCGTAAGGCCGACTACGTCGACACCTACGACCTGTTCCACACCATGGAGGCGTACTTCACCTGGTACCCGAACGGAGGCGGCCGCTCGTGAGCAAGTACCTGCTCAACAAGTTCCTGTTCACCGTCGATCGCGACCCCGAGCTGGTCGAACGCTACCGCTCCGAGCCGCGCGCCACCGTGGAGTGGTGGGAGTCGCAGTACGCCAACCGCGTGCTCGGCTGCCACGCCGGCGAGTCGTCCACGTGGCTGCGCTTCGACGACACCGAGCGCGAGGCGCTGGCCGCGCACGACTATCCCCGGCTGTTCGAGCTGGGGGCGCATCCGTTCCTGACGCTGACGTTGTTCATCGCGATGTTCGAGCGCGACTATGCCGAGCCGCTGGGGTTCCAGCTTGAGTACGCTCGCAGGCTCTCCCACCACAGCCTGCCTTATCCGGACATCGCCACCTGATGCGCGCCGCCCAGATCTCCGCCTGCGGGTTGCCGCCCGTGCCGGCCGACCGCCCCGAGCCCGCCCCGGAAGCCGGCTGGGAGCCGGTGCGGGTGCTCGCCGCCCCGATCACGCCGCTGGACCTGCTGTGCGCGGGCGGGGCGTCGTATTTCGGGGCGCCCGCCGTGCCGTACGTGCCCGGTGTCCAGGGGGTCGGGCAGGCGGGCGGGCGGCTCGTGTGGTTCCCGACCTCCGCCGGGATGGCGCCTGGGGACGGCAGCATGGCCGAAGTGGCGTCGGCGCGTTGCGAGGACCTGGTGGAGCTGCCCGCCGGGGCCGATCCGGTCGCCGTGGCCGCGCTCGGGCTGTCGGCGGTGGCCGCGTACATGGCGCTGACCTGGCGCGGTGAGCTCGCGGCCGGGGAACAGGTGATCGTGCTGGGCGCCGGTGGAGTGGTCGGGCAGTCCGCCGTCCAGCTCGCCCGCCTGGCCGGCGCCCGCCGCGTCATCGCGGCGGCCCGCTCCGCCACCGGCCGGGCCCGCGCCGAACAGGCGGGCGCGGACGCCGTCGTGGCACTCGGGACGGACGGCGGGTCGCTTGGCGCGGACGGCGGGTCGCGTGGCGTGAGTGGCGGGTCGCGTGGCGCGGACGCGGAACTCGGGGCGGACGACGTGGCCGGGCTGGCGGCGCGGTTGTCTGCCGCCTGCGATGGGCCGGCCGACCTGGTGCTCGACCCGCTCTACGGGGTCCCCGCCGCGGCGGCGGCCCGGGTCCTGCGGCCCGGTGGGCGGCTGGTGAACCTGGGCGGCTCTGCCGGGGAGACCTCCCCGCTGGACTCCTCGACGCTGCGCAGCCGGTCGCTGCGGGTGCTCGGCTACACCAACAACGAGCTCAGCCGGGAGCAGCGGGCCACCGCGATGGGCAAGGTGGCGGAGCTGGCGGCGAAGGGGGAGCTGAGCGTGGCACACGAAGCGGTGCCGCTGGCGGAGATCGCCTCAGCCTGGAACCGCCAGTCCACCGGCACCACCTCCGGCCGCCTCGTCGTGACACCGTAAGTCGCGACACCGTAAGTCGTCAGGCGGTCGTCGTGGCGTGCGGGACGCGTTCGTACAGGGCCCAGTCGGCGCTGATCGCGCTCGCCGTCCTCAGCAGCAGCGGCAGATGCTCCTCGGCCAGGCGCTCCACCGACGTCTCGGCCGCGTGCGCGTTCACGTTGATCGCCGCGATCACGTTGCCGAGCCCGTCCCGCAGCGGCGCGGCCACGCTTCGGATGCCCAGCGCCAGCTCCTCGTCCGTCAGCGCCCACCCCTTCGCCCGCACCTCGCGCAGCGCCGCCTCCCGCTCGGCCACGTCGGGCCGCCAGCGCGGCTCCACCCCCGACCGGCTGGGCTCGGCCAGCACACGGCCGGCCTCCCCTGGCGGCAGCGCGGCCAGCAGCACCTTGCCCAGCGACGTCTGCAAAGCCGGGAACCGGGTGCCGATCTGCACCGACAACGTGACGATCTTCGGCACGGCCACCCGCGCTACGTACACGATGTCGGACCCGTCGAGCTGCGCGATGGACGACGACTCGCGGGTCCGCTCCACCAGCCACTCCATGTGCGGCCTGGCCACCTCCCACAACCCCATGGACCGCACGTACGACACACCGAGCTCCAGCACGCGCGGCGTGAGCGCGTAGCCACCCCGCTCGCTCCTGGCGTAACCCAACTCCTGGAGCGTGAGCAGGATGCGCCGGGCCGTGGGCCGGGCGAGGCCGGCGGCGGTGGCCACCTCGGTCAGGGACATGACCGCGCGGCCCGGCTGGAACACCCTGATCACATCGAGGCCGCGCGCCAGCGCCTCGATGAAGTCGGGGCCGGTGTCAGCACGTGCCATGGAAAGCCTCCCTGTCCGGAGCCCGCCGATCCGACTCTAGACGGTGCAGGCCGGATGTCCGCACAGCGGCGTCCTGGGCGAGCATAGCGTTGCCCGCTCTGAGCCGGTAATACGACAACCGGACAGCCGCCGGAGCAGCGGAGACGTCCACAACTGCTCGTTAGGCGGACGCCTGTCCGATCCAGGATGTCACGAAGCGGGCTTCCGCTTGCGGTGCACGATCTCCTTGTCGCCCTTTCCGGGATACGCCATGATCAGCAACCGCTGGCCGCCCCCCACCTCACCCTTCCAGGGGAACCAGGCGTGGTGCGCGCGGATCCGGTAGTGCCCCGCGCGGCCGTCGAGCGCCAGGTTGGGCAGTTCGGTGCCACTGAGGCTGTCGTTGAGCACGATGTTCCCCGTCGGGCTGTCATAACCCACCTCGACCACCGTGTCCCAGCCCTTGGTCTCGACGGGCGGGCGGCGCGGGTAGGTCTCCACCGTGATGCAGAGGTCGTAGTCGGAGTGGGTCATGACGGCCAGGATGCCGCGATGGGAGGAGATCAGGCCGTTGGCGGGATCCAGGTCCGGCTCCATCTCCTCCCCGCCCTCGTAGGTCTGCAACACCCCATAGTCGGTCATCTGCGGCTCCTTGATCCGGACCGCCTTGGCAGGCTTGATCCGCGGGCGGTGCCGCGGGGTGGCGTCGCACATGGCCTGGGCGTCGGCCTCCCATGCCGCGAACTCCTGATCCTGCTTGACCTGGGCGGCCTTGACGATGGCGGCGGCGCTGGGGCAGATCTGGGCGAGCGGGTAGGTGAGGGCGTCGCGGCTGACCTTGAGCCGGGACAGTTCCTGGGCGTCGTTGCGGGCGTGCACGGCGCACATGCGGCGTCCGTAGGCGAGGATGACCTGGTCGGGCGTGGTGTCGGCGAAGCGCGACAGGCCGCCGCCGGTGTCCTGGCGCAGGGAGCAGGCAAACGTCTGCTCGGCGGTCAGCTCGGGCACCCGCTCGCCCATGCGTGCCATCCACCGCTCGGCGGTAGTGCACTCCGGGCCCGCGGTGGCCGGGCCGCGGGCAGTGTCCGCCGCGGGTAGCAGGCACAGCAGCACGGCCGAGGCGAGCCCTGCCAGGAGCACGTGGTGGCGGACGCGGTGGGCGGGCGGGGCGGCGTACAGGAACAGCAGGATCAGGCCGGAGGCGGTGAGTGCGAGGGCGTACCAGAGGGGGGAGATGCCGGCGGAGACGAGTTCGGAGATGACGCCCTCCACGAGCGCGCCGCCCTTGATGTACAGGCTGTCCGGATAGAACGGCAGGTTGTCGAAGACCTCCGGGCTCGCCTGGGTGAACGCGGTCGTCAGGCCGGCCCCGGACAGCAGGAACAGGCTCAGCATCGTCGCGCGCAGCAGTCGGTGCGTACGGCGCAGGACGGCGATGAGGATCAGCAGGGCCGGCGCGCCGACGCCGACCAGGAGGTCGAGCAGGTACCAGGTCAGGGTGAGCCAGGAGCCGCCCACCTGTCCGACGCCCTCCCACAACACGGTCTTCGGCCCCAGCCAGAACGGCACGCCCTGCGCGAGGTTGACGGCCGCCGGGATCAGCGGGAGCACAATCGCGAGCAGGGGAAGCGGCCACCACCTGGCGGGCGCCCGCGCGGGCACCGTCCGCGGCTCCGGGGGTTGGAGCGAGCCCAGGTCGTGCGCGGACCGCGCCGACCAGACCAGCGTGAAGACGGAGGAGGCACCCAGGATCGTGGAGAGCAGCAACTCCCATGGCACGCTGCCGTAATAGCTGAACCCGCCGATCGAGATGCCGCCGCCGGAACCGAAGAACCACATGACGACCGCGAAGACGCCGACCCGCACGGTCCTCCTGCTCCATCGCGGATCTCTGGCCTGCGCCACCAGCACCGACGCCATCCACAGCGGCCACAGCGCCGTCAGCGCCCACGTCCAATCCGGCAGCCAGGACAGGTAGTCGCCCAGTCCGTAGGCGATCGTGTGGAGCAGGCCGTACATGCCCGAGAGCGTGCCTGTCGCGAGCATGAAGACCCTCGGCCACGGCCGGGTGCCGCCGCGCAGCACCCGGAACAACAGCCACACCGCGACGAGCAGGACCACATCGTTGATCACCCACAGCCACCAGAGGTACGGGATCGGCAGGAACAGGGCCAGGTCGTATCCGGCCATGACGTAGAGCGCGATCCGCAGCAACCTCACCTGCCCGCCGTACCGCGCCGGCTCCCCGCGCAGCCGCCCGCGCAGCACCTCCCGCAGAGCCCACGCCTGCACCATCGCGACCAGTACCAGCGCGACCGCGAGCATCGGCCACGGCTGGATGGCGTCGTCCATGAACCCGCCGCTCATGTGCCCGCGGCGGTCCGCGACGACCCGCCACAGGGGAATGATGTCGCCGGTGACCTGCGACAGGACGGCGAGCACGACCACGGCGGCCAGGTATAAGAGCGCGAAGCCGGCCGCGAGCCGGCCGAAGCGGTGAAGGCGCATGAGGGCACTTTCCCGGAGGTGGGGGGTGGATGGATGAGCAAAGCGCCCAACCTTAGCGATCCACCGCAAAGTTGATCAAGAGCCGAATAATGAGTTGAACGAGTGAGTACTCGCTCATTACTCTCGTACTGTGACGAGAAAGCGAAGGGTGCCGGCGATGGCACCAGAAGACCGACGTGCCGCACTCATCGCCGCCACGCTCCCGCTGCTGCGCGAATACGGCACCGACGTGAGCACCCGCCAGATCGCCGAGGCCGCGGGCGTGGCCGAGGGCACGATCTTCGGCGTGTTCCCCGACAAGGCGTCGCTGCTGCGGGCGGCCCTGATGAGCGCGTTCGACCCCAGCCCGGCCGTGGCCGCGCTGGCGGCCATCGACAAGGAGGCCGGCCTGCGCGAGCGGCTCCGGATGGCGGTCGCCCTGATGCGGGAGGGAATGAGCGCCAACGCCAACCTCTTCGCCGCGCCCAAGCTGATGACGACGGACGACGTCGAGTTCCGCGAGCGGATGATGGAGAACCGGCGCCAGATCGTGGCTCAGCTCGCCGCGCTGATCGAGCCCGACCGCGCCCGGCTGCGCCGCTCTCCCGAGGCCGCGGCCCAGCTCCTGACCATGCTGACCGCGGTCAGCGTGCAGCGGGGCTTCGGCCACAGCGCCGACTTCGGCGACATGGACGACGAGGAGATCGTCTCCGTCCTGCTCGACGGCCTGCTCCTGCGCTCGTCTCCTCCTGATACCCCCTCTACAGAAAGCCCCCGATAATGTTGTTCCGTCTGTTGCGGGTCCAGCTGCGGCCGTACGGGAAGGACATCACGCTCGTCGTGATCTTCCAGTTCGTGCAGACGCTGGCCACGCTCTATCTCCCCACGCTCAACGCCGACATCATCGACCACGGTGTCGTCGTCGGCGACACCGGTTACATCATGCGGCTCGGCCTGGTGATGCTCGGTGTGACGCTGATCCAGATCATCTGCTCGACCGTGGCCGTGTACTACGGCGCCCGCACCTCGATGGCCCTGGGCAGGGACCTGCGGGGCGCGATCTTCCACCGGGTGCAGGACTTCTCCGCCCAGGAGGTCAACAGGTTCGGCCCGCCGTCCCTGATCACCAGGACCACCAACGACGTGCAGCAGATCCAGCTGCTCGTGCTGATGACGTTCACGATGATGGTGACCGCGCCGATCATGTGCGTCGGCGGGATCGTGCTGGCGCTGCGCCAGGACGCGGCGCTGTCGTCGCTGCTGGTCGTCGTGCTGCCGGTGATGATCGCCATCGTGGGCCTGATCGTGGTGCTGATGCGCCCGCTCTTCCGTACGATGCAGGAGCGCATCGACCGGATCAACCAGGTGCTGCGCGAGCAGATCACCGGCATCCGCGTCATCAGGGCCTTCGTCCGCGACCGGCACGAGCGCGAGCGCTTCGCCGTGACCAACGAGGCCCTGACCGACGTGTCGCTGAAGGTCGGGCGGCTGATGGCGCTGATGTTCCCCTCCGTCATGCTCGTGGTGAACGTCTCCAGCGTCGCCGCCGTCTGGTTCGGCGGCCACCGCATCGCCGACGGCGCCATGGAGGTGGGCGCGCTGACGGCGGTGATCTCCTACCTCATGCAGATCCTGATGTCGATCATGATGGCGATGTTCATGTTCATGATGATCCCGCGGGCCGAGGTCTGCGCCGAGCGCATCGAGGAGGTGCTCGGCACCGAGCCGACCGTCCACCCGCCGGCGAACCCCGTCACTCCGGAACGGCGCATCGGCGAGCTGGAGCTGAGGTCGGTCGACTTCCGCTATCCGGGCGCCGAGGAGCCGGTGCTGAGCGAGGTGAACCTGACGGCCAGGCCCGGCAGGACCACCGCGATCATCGGCAGCACCGGCAGCGGCAAGACGACGCTGCTCAACCTCGTCCCGCGGCTGTTCGACGCCAGCGCCGGCGAGGTGCTGGTGGACGGCGTCAACGTACGCGAACTCGACCCGGTCGTGCTCGCCGAGGCGGTCGGCATCGTCCCGCAGTCGCCCTACCTCTTCTCCGGCACCGTCGCCTCCAACCTGCGTTACGGCCGGCCCGACGCCACCGACGAGGAGTTGTGGCAGGCCCTGGAGACGGCTCAGGCCCGCGGGTTCGTCGAGGAGATGCCCGGCGGCCTGGAGGAGCCGATCGCCCAGGGCGGCACCAACGTCTCCGGCGGCCAGCGCCAGCGCCTGGCCATCGCCAGGACCCTGGTGCACCGGCCCGAGATCTACCTTTTCGACGACTCCTTCTCCGCGCTCGACTACGCCACCGACGCCCGGCTGCGGGCCGCGCTGGCCGAGCGGATCACCGACGCCACGATCGTCATCGTGGCCCAGCGGGTGAGCACGATCCGCGACGCGGACCAGATCATCGTGCTCGAAGAGGGCCGGGTGGTGGGCAGCGGCGATCACGCCGGACTCATGGAGACCTGCCCGACGTACAAGGAGATCGTGCTTTCCCAGCTCACAGAACAGGAGGCAGCGGCGTGAGCAGCAGCACCACGGAAGCGCCCGCGCGCCGGCCGCAGCCCGGCTTCGGGCCGGGCAGGATGATGGGCGGCGGCCCGGCCGAGAAGGCGCTCGACTTCGGCGCCACGTTGCGCCGCCTGATGCGGCTGCTGCGCCCGGAACGCACGCTGCTCATCGTCGTCCTGGCCCTCGGCGCGGCCAGCGTGGCGCTCACCGTGACGGGCCCCAAGGTGCTCGGCCAGGCCACGGACCTGATCTTCACCGGCATCATCGGCGCCCAGCTGCCCGCGGGGGCCACCAAGGCGGAGGCCGTGGCGGGGCTGCGCGCCCGGGGCGAGACCACCTTCGCCGACATGGTGGCGGCGATGAACGTGGTGCCCGGTCAGGGCATCGACTTCACCGCGCTGGCCGTGGTGCTGGCCTGGGTGCTGGCCCTCTACCTGGTGGCGGCGGCGCTCGGCATCGCGCAGTTCAGGATGACGACGACCGTCGTGCAGCGGGCGGCGTACCGGCTGCGCGAGGAGATCGAGGCCAAGCTGGCGCGGCTGCCGCTGAGCTACTTCGACCGCCAGCCGCGCGGCGAGATCCTCAGCCGCGCCACCAACGACACCGACAACATCGCGCAGACGCTGCAGCAGACGATGAGCCAGCTCATCTCCTCGGCGCTGACGGTCGTCGGGGTGCTCGCGTTCATGTTCTGGATCTCGCCGATCCTCGCGCTCATCGCGCTCATCACGGTGCCGGTGTCGGTGTACGTGACCGCGGTCATCGGCAAGCGCTCGCAACCGCAGTTCATCAAGCAGTGGTCCTCGACGGGCAAGCTCAACGGCCACATCGAGGAGATGTACGGCGGCCACACCCTGGTCAAGGCGTTCGGCAGGCAGAAGGAGGCCGCCGACACCTTCACCGAGCACAACCAGGCCCTGTTCACCTCCAGCTTCCGCGCCCAGTTCATCTCCGGCCTCATCCAGCCGGCCATGATGTTCATCGGCAACCTCAACTACGTGCTGGTCGCCGTGGTCGGCGGGCTCAAGGTGGCCTCCGGCTCGATCTCGCTGGGCGACGTGCAGGCGTTCATCCAGTACTCGCGGCAGTTCAGCCAGCCGCTGACCCAGGTGGCCGGCATGGCGAACCTGGTGCAGTCCGGCATCGCCTCCGCCGAGCGGGTCTTCGAGCTGCTCGACGCGCCGGAGCAGTCCGCCGAGCCCGCCAAGCCCGCGCGGCCGGAACGGCTCAGGGGCCGGGTGGCGTTCGAGAACGTGTCCTTCCGCTACGCAGAGGACCGGCCGCTGATCGAGAACCTGTCACTGACGGTGGAGCCCGGCCAGACCGTGGCCATCGTGGGCCCCACGGGAGCGGGCAAGACCACGCTGGTCAACCTCGTCATGCGCTTCTACGAGGTGACCGGCGGCCGCATCACGCTCGACGGCGTCGACACCGCCGAGATGTCCAGGGAGGAGCTGCGCGCCAACATCGGCATGGTGCTGCAGGACACCTGGCTGTTCGGCGGCACGATCGCGGAGAACATCGGCTACGGCGCCGAGGGCGCCACCCGCGAGGACATCGAGGCCGCCGCGCGGGCCGCCCACGTGGACCGCATCGCGCACACGCTGCCCGACGGCTACGACACGGTCATCGAGGAGGAGGGCGCGACGGTCAGCGCGGGTGAGAAGCAGCTCATCACGATCGCCAGGGCGTTCCTGTCGGAGCCGGCGATCCTGATCCTGGACGAGGCGACCAGCTCGGTCGACACCCGTACCGAGGTGCTCATCCAGCGGGCGATGAGCTCGTTGCGCGAGGGCCGCACCAGCTTCGTGATCGCGCACCGGCTGTCCACGATCCGCGACGCCAGCCTGATCCTGGTCATGGAGAACGGGCGGATCGTCGAGCAGGGCACGCACGAGTCGCTGCTGGCCGCGGAGGGCGCCTACGCCCGGCTTTACTCCGCGCAGTTCGCCGAGGCCGTCGTCGAGGTGGACTGACGGCGGCCCCGGCGCACCCCTCGTCCTCGTCAGGCGTTCACGACGGAGGCGGGGGGTGTGCGGTCCCGCCACGGCATGGCCCGCTCCAGATGGGCCGCGACGCGCAGGAGCAGGTCCTCGCGCCCGTAGGCCGCCGCGATCTGCACGCCGATGGGCAGCCCGTCCCGGCCGTGACCCAGTGGCAGGCTGATCGCGGGCTGGCCGGTGACGTTGAACACCTGCGTGAACGGCCCGTGTTCGGCCAGCGTCGCCAGCCAGCTCGCCATGGTGTGGCCGGGGTCGTCCTGCCGGAGGGTGCCGTGCGGGACGGGCGGGCGGCCGAGCGCCGGGGTGACGAGCAGGTCGTGGCCGGTGAAGAACGCCGCCACCGACCGGGTCACCCGGTTCTGCGCGTCGAGCGCGGCCAGCAGGTCCAGCGCGCCCCACTCCCCGGCCACCTTCATGAACTGCCGCGAGACGGCCTCCATCAGCGACTCGTCGGGCACCCGCGGCGCCAGCAGCAGCGTGGAGGCGATCGCCACGCCTTCGCCCATCGCCGCCCGTACGAGGTCCGCCCAGTCGAAGGCCGGGCCGGCCTCCGTCACGATGTGCCCGGCCGCCGCCAGCGCCTCGCCGGTCCGTACGGCCGCCGCGGCCATCTCGGGGTCGACCCACGTCCCCGCCCACGACGTCGTGTGCACCGCCACCCGCAGCCGGCCGGGATCGGCGCCGACCTCCTCGATGTACGGGCGGTGCGGGGGCGGCGCGGTGTACTTGTCGCCGACCCCCGGACCCTGGACGGCGTCCAGCAGGACGGCGGTGTCGCGGACGGTGCGCGTGAGCGCGAACTCGTACGCCATGCCGAGCATGGGCTCACCCAGGTCGGGCCCCGAGGTGACCCGGCCGCGGCTCGGCTTGAGCCCGACCAGGCCGCAGCAGGCGGCCGGGATCCGGATGGAGCCCGCGCCGTCGCTGGCGTGCGCGACGGGCACCGCCCCGGCGGCGACCAGCGCGGCGGCGCCCCCGCTCGACCCGCCCGCGCTCGTCCCGAGGTGCCACGGGTTGCGGACGGGGCCGTACCGGAGCGGCTCGGTGGTGAAGCTGACGCACAGTTCCGGCACGGTGGTCAGCCCCAGCGTGAGCAGCCCGGCGGCGCGGAAGCGGGTCATCAGGTCGGTGTCGCGCCAGGCGACGACGCCCGGCAGGGCGCGGCTGCCCAGGGTGAACGGCACCCCTTCCGCCACCGGCCCGTGGTCTTTGATCAGGAACGGCACCCCGGCCAGGGGCCCGTCGGCGGCGTGGTCCAGGGCCGGGGTGAAGATCGGCAGCGCCAGGGCGTTGAGCCGCCCGTCCGCCAGGGCCAGGGCCTGCCGGGCGGCGGTCTCG
The DNA here is from genome assembly GCF_040655495.1 of Nonomuraea sp. NPDC050404. NCBI lineage: Bacteria > Bacillati > Actinomycetota > Actinomycetes > Streptosporangiales > Streptosporangiaceae > Nonomuraea > Nonomuraea sp. NPDC050404. Next base: position 72,483 of record NZ_JBFAKB010000020.1, on the reverse strand, counting down.
ACCTCGGCGGCCGTGACCTCGCCCGCCTTGATCAGGTCTCTGAGGCCGACGGCGTCGTACCTCGCGTACTCGTGGAGGTCCATGAGAAGTCCTTGGGTCTCGATCACTACGTTCGGGTGGGGGCGGCGCGGCGGGCGCCGCCGACGGCGAACAGCCCGGACCGGGGCGATGGCTGTCAGAGGCCATCTCCCGCCGGTGATCGAAGAGTCCCTACGCTCGGTACATCGTGTCCATGCTGGCAGCGGCCCAGGCCCGGCGTCCATCGAATTGAATCTTCCGATCACAGGTTCGATGCCCTAAGGTGCGACGATGGACGTTATCGAATGGCTGCTCGATTCCGACCCCGCCATCCGCTGGCAGGTGATGCGCGATCTGACGGACGCCTCGCCCGAGGAGGTGGCCGCCGAGCGGGCGCGCGTTGAGCACGAGGGCTGGGGCGCCCGGCTCCTGGCGCTTCAGGGCGCCGACGGGTTGTGGGACGGCGGCGCCTGCTTCCCGGGCGTCCGCACCGGCGACGAACCCGGCCAGCCCTGGACGGCCACGATGCACAGCCTCCAGACGTTGCAGATCCTCGGGCTCGACCCGGCGTCGGAGTCGGCGCGCCGCGCGATTCCGCTGGTCGCCGAGCACGGCCGGTGGGAACACGCCGGGCAGCGGTACTTCGACGGTGAGGTCGAGCCGTGCATCAACGGCAGGACGATCGAGGCCGGGGCCTACTTCGGGGTGGACGTCTCGGGCATCGTGCAGCGGGTGCTCGGCGAGCGGCTCCCCGACGGCGGCTGGAACTGCGAGGCCGAGAACGGGTCCGTGCGTTCCTCGTTCCACACGACGACCAGCGTGCTGGAGGGGCTGCTCGTGTTCGAGCGCGCGACCGGCCCGTCCGACGCGGTGCGTCAGGCGCGGCTCGGCGGTGAGGAGTACCTGCTCGAACGCGGCCTGTTCCGCCGCAAGAGCACCGGTGAGGTCGCCGACGCGGCCTTCCTCGACTTCGCCTTCCCGTTCTACTGGTACCACGACGTGCTGCGGGCGCTGGACTACTTCAGGAGCACGGGGGCCGCGCCGGATCCCCGGGTGGCGCAGGCCGTGGAGGTCGTGCGCTCGAAGCGGCAGCCCGACGGCCGCTGGTTGCTCGACCACGTGTATCCGGGACGGGTCCACTTCCCCTTCGACGAGGGCGTGGGCGAGCCGAGCCGCTGGAACACGCTGCGCGCGTTGCGGGTGCTCGACTGGGCACGGGGCTGATTTGCTGTATCTCGCACACCGTCTCCGTCATGAGTAAAGGACGCATCGTGGAAACCGGAACCACCCGCCAGCTCTTCACCGACATCCGAAAACTGCCGGCAGCAGGGCCGGGGCGGGTGCGATGAGGTTCGGTTTCTTCACCCGGCTGCTCGACGACGCGCCGCCGCAGGAGCGCTACCGGCTGGCCGCCGAGCAGATCGGGCACGCCGAGAAGCACGGGTTCGACACCGCGTGGGTGGCTCAGCACCACTTCGACGGCGAGGAGGGCGGGCTGCCCGCGCCGCTGGTGTTCCTCGCCCACGTCGCCGCCCGTACCAGCCGCATCCGGCTCGGCACCGGCATCATCACGCTGCCGCTCGAACATCCGCTTCGGGTGGCCGAGGACACCGCCGTGCTGGACCTGCTGACCGGCGGGCGGCTGGAGGTGGGCGTGGGCGGCGGCGGCACGCCGTCGGCGTTCCCGGCCTTCGGGCACGACAGCGCCGAGCGCGCGGCGCTGTACGCCGAGCACCTGCGGCGGCTGCGGCAAGCCTGGGCGGGGGAGGACCTCGGGGGCGGCAACCGGCTCTACCCGCCCGCGCCCCGGCTCCTTGACGCCGTGTGGGAGGCCACGTTCTCCGTCGCGGGCGGGGCCAGGGCGGGACGGGCCGGCCACGGGCTGATGCTCTCGCGCACCCAGCCACGGCCCGCCGACGACCCGCAGGCCACGCTGGCCGACCTGCAACTGCCGATCGTGGCCGCCTACCACGAGAGCCTGCCGCCGGGCGTCGCGCCGCGCGTCATGGCCTCGCGCACCGCGTTCGTCGCCGACAGCCGGGCCGAGGCGCTGCGCCACGCCGAACTGGGCCTGGGCCGCCGCCGGCTGCCCTTCGAGCTGCCCGACGACAGCCTGCACAGCCGCATCGCCGCCTTCGACGTGCACCTGGGCACGCCGCAGGACGTCATCGAGAGCCTGCGCGCCGACCCGACCCTGGAGCACGCGACCGACCTGGTCTTCCAGGTGCACTCGGTCGATCCGCCGCACCCGCTCGTCCTGCGCTCGATCGAGCTGCTCGCGACCGAGGTCGCGCCCGCGCTCGGCCGGCTCCCCTCCGCGGAACCATCGTCGCGGAAGTGAGCACGGCGCGGGCTGAAATTTTCACCTCCGCCCAAGGCGCACGGCCGGCCGAGTGCTCTGGTGATCGCTCGGATGACCAGGCAGGGGACAGGCCGGGAGCAGGTTAAGCGGCGGCCCGAATCACTCGCGTCTTTGCTCCCGTAGCCGCACCTCCCTAACGTCTGGTAGCGACCGAGCGGAGGTGTCATGGCCGGTTCCTGGTTGAGCAGGCGGCGGTTGCTCGCGGCGGGCGGCGGGGTCGTGGCGGCGGCGCTCGCACCCGCCGCGGCGGCGGGGCCGGTGGTGAGCAGGCTCGGCGACAGCCTGCTCGACCGGTCGGCGCTGTACTTCGTCTCCTACGACGGGCTGGTCAACAACCAGTCCTTCCAGCTCAACGGCATCCTCACGCACGCGGGACAGCAGTACGCCGCCTGGTACACCGCCACCCGCGACGTACGGATCGCGCGCCGCGCGCTGCCCGGCGGCGCGTGGCAGACGATCACGCTGCCGCACCGGCTGACCGTGAACGACTCGCACAACGTCATCTGCCTGGGCCTCTCGCCCGCCGACGGCCGCCTGCACGTGGCCATGGACACCCACAACAGCACGATCTACTACACCAAGTCGGAGCCGGGACTGGTGACGGGCGGCGCGTGGTCGGCCGCCCGCTTCGGCCCGGTGCAGCGCAGCCTCGACGGGGTGTCGCCGGGCGCCATGACGTATCCGCAGTTCGTCGTGGCGCCGTCCGGCCGGCTGCAGCTGTTCTACCGTACGGGCGGCTCGGGCAACGGCACGAACGAACTGGCCGAGTACACGACGGCCGGCTGGACCAGGCTCGGCAGATGGTCCTCCGCCACCGGTTCCCACACCACGAACGGCGTCACCAGCACGACCCGCAACATGTACGTGCACGGCCTGACCTACCGCGGCAACCGCCTGCACGTCGCCTTCACCTGGCGCGAGGGCAACACGGGCGTGCTGTGCAACCAGGGCGGGCTCGCCAACCACGACACCTGCTACGTCTACAGCGACGACCAGGGCCGCACCTGGCGCAACGGCGCGGGCGCCCAGGTCGGCACGACCGGCGGGACCCCGATCTCGGTCACCTCGCCCGGCCTGATCGCCGACCCGCTCACCGTGGACCACGGCCTCATGAACCAGGAGAGCCAGGCCGTCGACTCCGCCGGCCGGCCGCACGTCGTCATCAGCTACGTGCCCGGCCGCTTCACGCAGTGCGTCTCGTCCTACGCCGCGCAGCGCCGCCAGTACGGGCGGGTCTTCCACGTGCGGCGGGACCCGGCCGGGGCCTGGCAGAAGCGGGAGATCCCGGTGCCGCCGAACTCCACCGGCCGTTCGCGGCTGGTCTTCGACGCGGCCGACAACGCGTACGTGGTGCTGCCGTTCGGGCGGGTGGTGGCGGCGAGCGCGTCCTCCGGCTGGGCGGACTGGAGCCTGCTGTATGACGGGGCGGGCTTGAACGCCTTCGGCGAGGTCGTCGTGGACTACGAGCGTCTGGCCGCCGAGCGTGTCCTGTCGGTCATGTACCAGCAGAGCTCCAGCGGCACGACCCCCTCGGCCCTGCGGGTACTCGATCTCCGCCTCGGCGGGTGACGCGAAGCCAGGCGGGGCCGCGAAGCCAGGCGGGGCCGCGAAGCCGGGCGGGGCCGCGAGGTGCCCCACCCGGCCGGGTCAGCGGGACTCAGGTCAGAAGGCCAGGTCCCGCCAGTTCTTCACCTCCTCGGCGCTGAGCGCCCTGGCCAGGATGGCCGCCCGGTCCACCCCGCCGGTCAGCCGCTGCCCGCCGCCCTGGTCGGCGCCGAAGCGCAGCGGCCGGGCGGCGCAGCCCGCGATGCCGTCGGAGGTGGCCTGGGCGGACGCCTTGCGCTCGCCGTCCACGTACACCGTGACCGCGCCGGTGCGGTCGAGGGTCACCACGACGTCGATCCAGCGGCCGGCGGGAAGGGCGGTGTTCAGGGTGACGTTCGCGCCCGCGCCGATGAAGCGCAGCGTGCCGCCAGGGGTCACGTCGATGAGCACCCCGTCGGTGCCGGGGTCACCGGACGGCTGGGAGTCGAACAGGCGGCGGTAGCCGCTGCCGCCGATCTTGACCTCGGCGGCGAAGGTGGCCTCCCGTACCAGGCCGAGCGTGGTGTTGGCGGTGGTCAGATAGGAGTTCCCGTCGAGCAGCAGCCCGCTGCCGGACGGCGCGGTGGCGTCGTAGGCGGCGGTCCCGGTGACGGTGGCGTCGCGGCCGTTGCCGGAGGCGTCGGCGACCGTGCCGCCCTCCTTGGGGTCCCAGGCGACCAGGACCGACCCGGCGGTGGCGGGCGCGCAGGGGTCCAGGGCGAGCACGGCGGTGGCCGCGCCCTTCCAGGAACCGGTGACGGCGGCGGCGAGCACCGCGCGGCGGGTCCCGTCGGCGGGCCCCGGCGTGACGGTGAACGCGGCGGTGCCCGTCTGACCGGGTTTGACGGCGGGCAGGGAGCGCGTGGCGGGCGAGACGGTCCAGCCCTGCGGCACGGTGAGCGCCACACTGGCGGCGGGCACCGCGCGACGCCGGGTGGCGGTGACCGCGACCCGCGCCTCGAACGGCGTGCCCGGCATCGCGGTGGCGGGCGTCTTCAACACGACGGCGGCCTCGTTCTGGATCGTGTACGCCTGCCCGGCCCGCGCGTTCCAGCTCAGCGTGTCTCCCTCACGGCGCGGCCCGACCTCGTGCCCCCGCTCGTCGTAGACCCGGTAGCGGCCGGCGATGAACGACGACTTGACCTTGATCGGCCCCGTCCTGCCGGGCCGGACGGTGACGGTGTCGGGGGCGCCGTCCTTCCAGGAGGCGTCCACCGTGACGCCGCCGCGGGCGCGCAGGCCGCGTACCGAGCCGTCCTTCCAGGCGGACGGCAGCGCGGGCAGCAGGTGCAGCACGTCGTGCTGGCTCTGCACGAGCATCTCGGCGATGCCGGAGGTGGCGCCGAAGTTGCCGTCGATCTGGAACGGCGGGTGGGTGTCCCACAGGTTGTCCAGCGTGGAGGACTTGAGCTGCTCGGAGAGCATCTTGTGGGCGTGGTCGCCGTCGAGCAGCCGCGCCCAGAAGTTGATCTTCCAGGCTTTGGACCAGCCGGTGCCGCCGTCGCCGCGCGCGGTCAGCGACACCTCGGCGGCGGCGGCTTCGGGCGTGCCGGGCTCGATCCGGTTGCCGGGGTGCAGGGCGTACAGGTGGGAGACGTGCCGGTGAGTGTCGGTCTTGGAGTCCCAGTCGGACTTCCACTCCTGGAGCTGACCCCACGAGCCGACGCGCAGGCCCGGGTCCAGCTTGGCCAGCGCGGCACTCACCTCGTCCTGGAAAGCCCGGTCCACGCCGAGTTTGCGGGCGGCGGCCAGCGCGTTGGCGAGCACCTCGCCGACGATCTGCTGCGACATCGACGCGCCGGCGGAGAAGTCACCGTGCTCGGGGGAGTAGCTGGGGGAGACGACGAGCCTGCCGTCGCGCGGGTCGGTGTGCAGGAAGTCCAGCCAGAACTCCGCCGCGCCCTTGATCACCGGGTACGCGGTCTCGCGCAGATAGCCGAGGTCGCCGGTGAAGCGGTAGGTGTCGTAGAGGTGCTGGGTGGTCCAGGCGGCGGCCTCGGGGAACCAGAAGGAGCTGGCGTAGGTGTGCACGCCGGTGAACCCGAACGGGTTGGTCTCGTTGTTGACCACCCAGCCGCGCGCCCCGTACATGTCTTTGGCGGTCTTGCGGCCCGGCTCGACCAGGGCTGAGATGTAGCGGTCGTAGGGCGTGGTCGTCTCGTGCAGGTTGGTCTGCTCGGCGAGCCAGTAGTTCATCTGCAGGTTGATGTTGACGTGGTAGTCGGCCGACCAGGGCGGGTTGGTGACCTTGTTCCACACGCCCTGCAGGTTGGCCGGCAGCAGGTCGTTCTCCCTGGAGGAGGCGATGAGCAGGTAACGGCCGTAGGCGAAGAACATCGCCTCCAGCGCCCGGTCGTCGGGGGAGGCGCCGCCGGTGTAGTTCCTGCGCAGCTGGTCGGTGGGAACCGTCGGGGTCGAGCCGCCGAGGTCCAGCTTCACCCGGTCGAACAACTCGCGGTAGTCGGCCAGGTGCGCCCGCAGCAGCGCGTCGTAGCCCTTGGCGGACGCGGCGTCCACGGCGGCGGTGACCTTGGCGTGCGGGTCCTCGCCCCGGTAGGTGGGATAGGAGCCGGCGTAGTCGGTGCCGGCCGACAACACGAACACGGCGCTGTCCGCGCCCGAGACGGTGATCTTGTCTCCGTCGTCGGTGCGGGTGCCGCCCTGCGTGACGACCTGGACCTGGGCCTCGAAGGCCATCTTGTTGTCGCTGAGCCGGCCGCGAATGGTCAGCCGGCCGCCGGAGGCGGTGACCGTCTTGTCCTCGCGCGGCGAGGTGTGCCGCAACGTGAACGACACCTTCCCGCCCTGGTCGGCCGAGAGCCGCCCGACGATCACGTTGCCCGGGTTGCTCGCGAATAACTCGCGCGAGTGCCGCACGCCGTCGGCGGTGTAGCCGACGCGGGCGACGGCCTCACGCAGGCTCAGCTCGCGCCGGTAATCGGCCGGAGCCGCATGGCCGAAGTCGAGGAACAGGTCGCCGAAGGTCTGGTACGCGCCGAAGCCCGTCTTGGGCTGGCCCAGCTTCGCCGCCACCTCCTCCGGCTTCATCCTGCCGTCCCGGTCGATCTGCTCCTGGACGGCGGCGATGGCGCCGGGGCGTGGCGTCTTCCAGTTGCCGAAGTGGTAGCCGGGCGAGCCGGGACCACCGGTCCACAGGGTCTTCTCGTTGAACTGGATCTGCTCGGACGCCACACCGCCGAACACCATCGCGCCCAGCGGGCCGTTGCCGATGGGCAGGGCCTGGGTCTCCCAGTCGGTCGCGGGTTTGTCGTACCAGAGGGTCAAGTCATCGGGTGTCTCTACTGAGTCGGCGGCGGCGTGCACCGGCGCCGAGAGTCCTGCGGCGAGCATGAAGATGGTGATCAAGGCAGCGCGTAAACGTCGTCGTGGGGGGTGCTGCACGGATTCCTCCGATCACACGAGGGGCATGATCCAAGGAGATAGCACCGAAATGTCCACGCAACAAGGGTTGACATCGGATGTATCCCCCGAATCACACCCAGACCTGCGGTTCCACGACGACGGCATCGGAGATCCGATGAATGGGAGCGGGCGCGCCCGCCCACGGCGCGCCTCCCATCCTGATCCGCCCGGGGTCAGCTCGTGACCGTCGTGTCGCGCAGCAGGCAGTAGCTCATGGAGTCGGCCTGCAGGTAGATGTGGAACTGCTGGGCCTTGCGCTGGGCCGTCTTGTCCGCGGTGACGACCGTGGTGACCACGTACCTCTTCGAGGCGTTCGTCTGGATCTTCCCGTAGGTGAAGTCGGGCAGCGTCATGTCGCTGCGGATGTTCACCGCGTTCGAGGTGAGCTTGCTCAGCCGCGCGGCGGCGGTCTTGGCGGCGCTGTCCGACGGGAACGCCATGATGACCTGCACCGCCTTGAGGTGTCCCCGATAGGCCGAGTAGGCGACCTGGATGGCGCTCTCGCACTTGTTCTTGGCCAGCACGCCCCGCCCGTCCACCGGGTCGCACGAGTCGTAGGTCCAGCCTTCGACCTTGTTGGCGTCGAACTTGACGCCGCTCAGGTTGAACTTCCAGTCGTCGAACTCGCTGTCCTGCAGCGGCGAGCCCGCCGCGGCGGTGCCGGGGTCGCCCGTGGGGTCGCCCGTGGGGTCGCCCGACGGCTGCTCCGAGGGTTCCTGCGACGGCTGGGCCGAGGGTGCGCCGGACTGCCAGGGGGCGGTCGTGGGGAACGAGGTCGCGCTGGTCGGCAGGGCGGCGGGCTTGGGGCCGGCGGACCTGACGTACGCGACCGCGCCGATCGTGCCGCCGACCAGCAGGACCAGGCCGAGCCCGACGGACAACCAGATGGTCATGGTGTTGTTGTGCCTGGGAGGCAGGCCGTAGTCGGGCAGTCCGTACGGGTCGCCCTGGCCGTAGGGGTTCGGCGAGCCGTGGCTCTCGTACAGGGGGCCCTGCCGGTCGTAGGGACTCTGTGTTCCCCATAACTCGTGCTGGTCGAAGCCGGGTGGTGGCGGGCCCCCTTGCCTGGGCTGCGGGCCGTGGCGGAGTTCCCCGTGCTCCCCGTGCTCCTGGTAACCGTATCCCTGGTACCCGGCTCCGGGCGGACCGTATCCGGGCTGCGCGGGCGGTTGGCCGTACCGGGGCGGCCGGCCGTGTCCCTGAGGTGCTTCCTGCGTCTGCCGGCCCCACGGATCTTGCGGGTGAGGCTGTGGTGGGTAGGCCATTGCCCCATTGTGAGACCGCCCGCCGCCCTTGCCGCGACCTCGTCGCCAGTCGGCATCGGAGTGAACCCGGCTCGCGCGCTCCTACGTACTAGGACAAGCCCGATAACCCTTTACCACGGGCCGCGCGCATACGATGAACCCGTGCGTCAGGTGGACGACACGATCGGTGACGGGCGCGCCTTGGAGGCGGCATGCGAGACGATCCGCAGGTCGTGGCACTGGTCGTCAAGGCGCGTAAGGGCGAGCAGGACGCGTGGGACGACATCGTGGAGCGGTATTCGCCCCTGGTGTGGTCGATCTGCCTGCGTTATCGCCTGAGCAACGCCGACGGCCTCGACGTGGCCCAGACCGTGTGGCTGCGCCTGGTCGAGCACCTTGCGGAGTTGCGCGAGCCCGCCGCGCTGCCCGGCTGGATCGCGATGGTCGCGCAGCGCGAGTGCCTGCGCCAGTACCGCGTCTCGCGCCGCAGGCAGGACTCCGAGCAGGTGCTGGACGTGGACCTGAAGGACGACACGGCCGTGGTGCACGAGGAGGTGGAGCGCGCCCAGCGGGCGCTGGCGCTGCGCACCGCCCTGGCCGACCTGCCCGAATACTGCAGGACGTTGCTGACCTGCTTCCTGAGCGAGACGCCGATGTCGTACGCGCAGATCAGCGAGACGCTGGGAGTGCCCATCGGCGGCATCGGCCCGCAACGCGCCCGGTGCCTGGCCCGGTTACGGCGCAGCCCGCTCCTGAGCGGTTTTTCCGAGGACGACTGATCAGGCCAGGTCGGGCGGCACCCAGGCGGTCGTGAGCACATGCTCCTCGCAGGAGCAGCGCAGGCGGAAGGTCCCGGCGGGCGAGGGCCGCAGCGCGAAGCCGCCCCCGTCGTCGATCGGCGCGGTGGCGACGTCGCCGCCCGGCAGGTGCCGTTCGACCGTGCCGGGCCTGGGCGGCAGCACCTGCCCGACCAGCACGTCGGGGCCCACCTCGACCTCGATCGTGAGCTGCCCGCCCGCGTCGAAGATCAGCGTACGCGGCCCGCCCCTGGTGACGGCCACGAGATCGCGGTCATAGGCGGAGTCGTAGACCAGCAGCGCCAACTCGGCCTCCGGATCGTGCCAGGTGAAGACGGCCTTGCCGATCTCGGTGAACTCGGGCGGGACGGCCGCCGCGGCCCGGACGGCGTCCCGGAGCGCGGCCAGCAGCCGATCGTCGTCGGCCCACGGGGAGGTGGCCATGTCACTCATCCGTTCGGTTGTCGGCTAAAGGCACGTCAGTACGTCCGGCCAGCACTCTGCACTCCTCCTGCGGACACTCCTCCTACGGTTACTCCACCTGCGGGCAATCCTCCTACGGCGGGCGCCTGCGCGGGAAGCAGATCGGCGGCGGCCAGGCCGTGCTGGAACAACCAGCGCCCCAGGGTGATGTAGGCGTCGACGTCGCGGGCACGCAGGAACTGGTTGAGCGTGGAGTGACGCGGAAAGCCGGTCCTGTCCGTGGCGAGCGCGACGAGATCGCTGGGCATCTCCTGGTTGATGTGGGTGCGCAGCAGGATCAGGTAGCCGGAAGGGCTGTCGGGCGTGTCGTCGGGGTAGGCGAACCTGATCCGCAACACCGGTTCGTGCGACTCCAGCAGCAGCCCGTCCGCCTCGAACTCCACGCCCAGCTCCGTACGCGCCAGTGCGATCATGCGGAGCACGTTGCCGAGCCGGAACTCATCCACCGAGGCGTCCACGGCGAAGATCGTCCGGCAGCGGCGGCGCAGCAGCTCCACGACGCCCGAGTTGTCCCAGTGGCCGCCGTCGGAGACGAACAGGTAGCGGTGCTTGGCCGACAGCCCGCCGAGCGCCTCCCGCCAGGTGGACAGCGGCCCCGGCTGGTGCCAGCGGCTGCGGAGCCAGCGCCACGCCCGGGGACCCGTGTACGTCCTCGGCTTGATCGCGGGATTGCTGAACCACAACCCCAGACGCAGGTTGATGAGCGCGAGCGCGATGCGGGTGGCCCGCCCGGTGTAGCGGCCCATGTGCGGGGCGACGGCGGCGCCGGAGGCGGCCACCAGCGTGGCGGCCTTCAACTGGCCGTTGAACGAGGGCGGCACGGCGTCGCCGGGATCACCGCCGTAGCCATTGACGGAGGGCGGCCCCTCCCTGGTCGCGGCGCTGCCGACGTAGTCGGTGGAGAAGACGAACGACGCGCAGCCCTCGCCCTCGGCCGACTCGCTGGCCCGCAGGTTGACCGAGGCGCAGACGAGCAGCCGCGGCAGCCCTTCGGCGTGCAGGTGCTCCAGCGGCACGTCCGACAGGCGGATGAACTTGCCCGCTGGTTCGCCGGCGGCCCGTACCACGTAGGCGCGGTTGAGCCGTTGCAGGTAGGTCTCGTGCAAGGAGGTGCGGTTGGCGTGCGCGGCGAGATGGAAGATCAGCAGGATCAGCAGCGCGCCCCCGGCGATCGCGGCCGTGGTCGTGTACGGAAGCTGGCTGGCCTGCCCGATCGCCAGCAGCAGCGGCAGCACCAGGACCACCACCATCGACAACGAGAACAACGCGCGCAGGACCTGGAGCAGGAGCTGGCGGACCGGGTTGACGGCGAAGCTCCACTGCGTGCGCACCACCGCCGCCGCCACCACGGCCAGCAGCGCGATCAGCACGGCCAGGCGGGTGCCCGAGGAGGCGTCGAAGATCCGGGTGTCCAGCACGTACGTGGCCAGCACCACGGCGTCCGGCAGCAGCAGCACGCCCACCAGGCCGAGCACCACCCGCCGCGCCCGCCGCTCGGCCGGGCCGAACCGCCGCTCCAGCAGCACCCCGGCCACCGCGACGGCCGCCGCCAGTGCCCAGCGCTGCTCGGTCAGCCGGGCCGCCAGCGCCTCGTCCACCGGCACCAGCGCGTGCACGGCCCGGTAGAGCGAGCCGAGCACGCATCCGGCCAGGACGATCACGGTGACGAACGGCACCAGGTTCACCAGCAGGCTGAGCACGTACCGGATCAGGCCGAGGAACAGGTCGGAGATGTCCTCGCCCAGGTAGCGCAGGTTCCTGCGCAGGTGCTCCTCCTCGGCCGAGCCCCGGCTCCACGGCGGCTGACCCCGATCCTCCAGCGGGTTGCGCCGCAGGTGCGCCCTGGCCGACAGGAAGGCGGTCGCCATGTAACTGCCGCCGGAGACCGCCGAGACGTACCGGGCGCGGGCCAGCACGCCCGTCTCCTCGGCGGCCTGCAACGCGCCGAGCGCCAGGCACGCGGCCCTGACCCCGCCGCCCGCCAGCGCGATCCCGATCTCGTCCACGCCGCCGGGGGAGTGCAGGTAGTGGTAGCGCGAGTACGCGCGCGGCCCGCTCACAACGACACCACCTCCACGCCCGACGGGTAGACCGGCTTGACCCCCTTGGCGCCGGGCAGCGTGTCGGGGGAACTGTAGTGGCGCACGAACAGCGGATGCAGGCAGTACTCCTTGTCCGGCGACAACGTGAGCTGGCGGTCCACGGTGTAGGCGAACTCGGCCTGCAGGTAGTGCTCCGTCTCGCCCGTGTACTGGCCGAGAATGCCCAGGTCGGTGAGCATCTCGCGCATCTCCACGTAGTTGAGGTCGAAGTTCTTCCTGATCCCCGCGTGGTTGAACATCTGGTGCAGGAAGCCGTCGCTGAACCGGAAGGGCAGGTACGGGATGATCCGCTGGGCCACGTCGGGAGCCTTCGGATAGCGGAAACTGTGCGCCGAGAAGACCTCGGGGCACAACACGGCCTCCACCTCGGCCACCGCGTTCACCACGTCCTTGTCGCGGATGTGCGGCCCGCCGGTCTCCACGATCGCGTGGTGCAGCGCCTCACCGAAGATGTAGAGCACCTGGCGGGGCAGGAGCTGGGTGTGCCGCAGGATGTAGGGCACCGCCAGCTCCGGGATGCCGCGGGAGTTGGTCACGCTCGCCGGTAACACGCGTTCGAGCAGCAGCTCGTGGTCGTCCTGGCCGACCCCGCGCAACTTCTGCGGGAAGTGCCGGGACAGGAAGATCCGCAGCCGCATGCCGACCACCCTGAGCAGGTCGCGCCACTGCCAGCGCAACATCAGCCGCCCGCTGAAGTCCTTGGGCGGATTGGTCGACACCCGGTTCAGCACCGGCCACAACTCGCTCGGGAAGCAGCACTGGATGCGTACGGGGGTCTGCGCCGTCCACTGCCCGACCTGTCCCACCAGATGGAAGAGCCCTTGCAGGATCCGCCTGATGTCCTTGGTGTGCTCGCTGTCGTCGTCGCGGATGTGGTCGCCGATGTTCTCCAGCGAGTCGATCAGCACGAACACCGGGGTGCCGCGGGCCGCCAGGACGTCCCTGGCGGCCTCGACCACCTCGTTCCACGGCCGTTCGGCCAGCTTGAAGCCGTTCAGCAGGCTCTCCACGCTGATGATCCGCCTGACGCCGTCCACGTGCTCCATCAGCCGCAGCGCCGCGTAGTCCAGGGCGTGGTCGGCCGAACCGGCGGTGTGCTTGCGCAGTTGCGCCGTCTCCTGCCACAGGATCTGGAACGCGCGCCCGGGATCGTCCGGGCGCCGCTCCGACAGGACCAGGCGGGTGGCGATGGGCGCCCACAGCAGCGCGTTCCACAGCCGCGCCACGCCCTCGACCGGCAGGAACATCGAGGCGCCTATCTGCCGGGTGACCGCCTGCATGCCGGCGAACGCGTCGTCCGCGCTGAGCCGGATCGACAGGTTCTCCGGGTAGAACTCGCGGGACAGGAGCAGTGCGGTCTTACCGGAACCGCGGCGCCCGACGATGAACGTGGGCGGGTTGTCCTCCGAACGCAGATGTAGCTGGACGCGCGTGTCGTACAGGGCTCTCAGCACGTTCGTGTTCTGCGAGTCGGAGACCGCGATGGGGCCGAGGGGTTTCTGAACGGTGAACAGGCGGTCGATGTCGTTGCCGTTCCCGTTCCCGTTGCCGCGGGTCATCGTGAGTTCACCTTCGCTCGTGGGCGTGCTCATTTCCTCCGGAGCGCGTGACGTCGCCGCTGATACGCGCGACCGCGGCGTCACCGCCTGACTCTTGCCTAAACCAGCAGCGCCCGGCCGACGCCCGGCAGGGTGCTCGCCTGGGCCAGCACGGCGGTCCTGGCCTGGTCGGGGGTGCCGCCGTTCGCCGACAGATGGGCCGCGATCATGCCCGCCACCAGGGGCGCGGCGAACGAGGTGCCGTCCCAGCGGGCGATGCCCTGGAAGATCTGGACGGCGGGGGCCTTGGGCGGCTCCTGGTAGACGTACTCGCCGGTGGCGTAGGCGTTGACCATGCCTTCGCCCAGGGCGTACACGTCGACCCAGTCGCCGTAGTTGCTGAACCAGGCCCGGTGCGTCTGGTCGGGCCCGAGCGCGCCGACCGACACCGCCCACGGGTAGGCCGCGGGGTAGAAGGGACGGTCGGTGGAGTCGTTGCCCGCGGCGGCGACCAGCACGACGTCCGGGTGGGTCTCGTTGAAGGACTCGAAGCCGAGCGAGGTCCAGTTCTCGCGCGTGTACGTCCCCGCCGACAGGTTCACCACGGCAGGCCCGTGCTGCTGGATCATCGTGTCGAGCTTGGCCACGATCTCGCTCTCCAGCTCGCCGCCCGACACGCTGAAGTGGTCGGCCACGAACACGTCGGCCTGCGGCGCCATGAGCCGCGCGACGCCCGCGGCGAACGTCCCGTGCCCCTTGAACGGCGGGATGCGGTGCAGGCCGCCGGGCAGGATCGGCCCGAGCGTGTCGACATCTCCCTGGACCTTGTTCAGCCACGGGGGCAGCGTGCCGGCCAGCAGGCCCGTGTCGACCACCCCGATCATGACGGGGGCTCCGGCCGTGGGCAGGCGCTGGGCCGGGTACGGGGCGTTCACGCCGGCGGGCAGTTCGGGCTCGGTGGCCGGGCAGAGCCGGGTGATGCTGACCACGTGGTCGGGGCTGGCCAGCGGAGGCTCGCCGCGGCGTCCGGGGTTGTCGTCGCCGAGCCGCTGGTCGAGCAGGGCCAGCGCCTCGGGGACGGACAACGAGCCCCGCTCGACGTCCTCGATGGACAGCACGGTGAGGTCGCCGAAGGAGCGGCCCTCCACGCGTACGCCCGGCAGCAGGTCGTTGATCTGGGCGATGTTGCGGCCGCGGTTCCTGGTGAGCAGCCGTCGCGAGCGGTAGACGTACTCCACCTCGCCCTTGGGGGTGAGCGCGACGTTGATCTCGATGCCCCGCCTGGCGAACTCCTTCTGCATGAGCCGGTACTGCGCGGCGAAGACGGCGTCCATGGTCGTCCCTTCTCGTCGTCGATTCGGGTCCCACCCGTTTCATCGCCCCGGGCCTTGCACTCGGTACGGAGATCCCCGAAAGTCATGACATGGCTGCCGAACCGGCTGTGACCGGGACGACGGAGCTGCTCTCCCTGGCGCTTTCGCGTCCCTACGAGGCGCTGGAACGGGCGCAGGACCTGCTGGCAGCGGGTCTTCCGCCGCTGGAGGCGTCCGTCGCGCGGCAGGCGATCGGCATCGTGCTGCGCGAGTTCGGCGACATCGGCGCCGCCGTGGAGGAGTTGCGCGCGGCCAGGGCCCTCGCGCGGGCCTCGGGATCGGCGGAGCGCGAGGCCGACGTGCTGGCCACGCTCGGCGTCGCGCTGGTCTTCGCCGGGCGCACCGCCTCCGGCCGCAACGCGCTCAACACCGCCGCGCAGCGCTCGACCGGCCTGCTGCGCGGGCGGATCCTGCTGCGGCGCGGCGGCGTGCTGCTCGCGCTCGGCGAGCACCGCTCGGCCCTGCGGGACCTGAACGCCGCCATCGCCGTGCTCCGGCTGGAGGGCGACCTGCTCTGGGAGGCCAGGGCCCAGACCGAGCGGGCCTTCTGCGCCCTCGCGCTCGGCTCGGTACGCTCGGCGGTCACCGGCCTGCGCCGTGCCGAGGAGCTGTTCGCCCGCACCGGGCAGGAGCTGGAGTCCGCGGACGCCATCGTGCACCGAGGGGTGCTCGCGCACCGCATCGGCGACCTGCCCGCCGCCCTGTCCTGGTTCGACGCCGCCGCCGAACGCTTCGCCGGCCTCGGCGCCGCCGACCCGGCACTGAGCGCGCACCGGTGCGCGGCGCTGCTCGCGGCCGGGCTGGCCGAGGAGGCCCTGGGCGAGGCCGACGCCGAGATCGACCGGCTGGAACGCGTGCGCGGCGCGCCGCTGAAGCGGGCCGAACTGCTCCTGACGGCGGCCGAGTGCGCGCTGGCGGCCGGCCGGCCGGCGGTGGCGCGCGACCGGGCCAGGAGCGCGGCCCAGCTGTTCGAGCGGCAGCGGCGGCCCTGGTGGCGGGTGCACGCCCGGCTGGTGCTGACGCAGGCCCAGTTCGCCGCGGGGCCGCCCGGCGAGGCGCTGCTCAAGGACGCCGCGAGGTGCGCGGCCGACCTGGACGCGCTGTCCTCGTCGCGGGTGCCGCTGAGCCGGCTGGTGGCCGGGCAGATCGCGCTCGCGCTGGGCAGGACCGGCGAGGCGGACAAACACCTGGGCGTGGCGGCCGGGGCCAGGCTCAGGGGGCCGGCGTTGTCGCGTACCGCGGGCTGGCTGGCCGAGGCGCTGCGGGCGGAGGCGGTCGGCGACCACCGCCGGCTCATGCGGGCGTGCCGGCGCGGCCTGGAGCTGATCAACGAGCACCGGGCCACGCTGGGCTCGTCGGAGCTGCGCGCCCAGGCCACCGCGCACGGGGCCGAGCTGGCCAGGCTGGCGCAGCGGCACGCCCTGCGGCTCAACCGGCCGCGGCTGCTGCTGGCCTGGAGCGAGCGGTGGCGGGCCGGGGCGCTGGCCGTACCGCCCGTGCGGCCGCCCGACGACGAGGAACTGCAGGCCGACCTCGCCGCCATGCGGATGGTGACCAGCCGTCTGGCCGAGGCGCAGGCCCAGGGGTTGCCGACCGGCGCGCTGCGGCGCGAGCAGCTGCGCCTGGAACGGGCGGCCAGGGACCGGGCGCGCCGGGCCCACGGCGGCGACCGCGTGGAGCCGTTCACCTTCGACCTGCCCCGGTTGCGCGCGGAGCTGGGGGAGCGGCTGCTGCTGGAGCTGGTGGACGTGGCCGGCGAGCTGCACGTGCTGGTCTGCGACGGCGCCGGACCCGTGCGGATGGTCGCGGCGGGCCACACCGAGCAGGCCGCCCGCCAGGTCGACCTCGTCAGGTTCGCCCTGACCCGGCTGGCGCACGGGCGTTCCACGCTGACGCCCCAGCAACTGCTCGGCCAGCTCGACGTCGCCGGCCGGGTGCTCGAACGGCTGCTGCTCGGCGACGCCGTGAGCCTGCTCGGCGACCGGGAGGTGGTCATCGTGCCGCCGGGCCGCCTGCACGCCGTGCCGTGGGCGCTGCTGCCCGCCCTGCGCGAGCGGGTGGTGAGCGTGGCCCCCTCGGCGGCGTTCTGGTTGCGGGCGCGGGGCAGGGGCGATGAGGGCACGGGCGTGGCGCTCATCCGCGGCCCGGGGCTGCCGTCGGAGGGCGCCGAGGTGGCGCACCTGGCCCGAGAGCTGGGCGACGCCGCGGTCGTGCTCGGCGGCGGCACCGCGACCGTGACCCGGGTGCTGGCGGCGATGGACGGGGCGCGGCTGGCGCACATCGCGGCGCACGGCGACTTCCGTACCGACAGCCCGCTGCTGTCCTCGCTGCGGGTGGACGACGGCCCGCTGACCGTCTACGACCTCGAACGCATCCGCCGCGCGCCCCGCCAGGTGGTGTTGTCGAGCTGCGACTCGGGGCGCGCGCACGCGGCGGGCACGGACGAGCTGCTGGGCCTGGCCGTCTCCCTCATGCAGCTCGGCACGACGGCCATGGTGGCCAGCGTCGTCCCGGTCAACGACGTCGCGGTCGTCCCGCTCATGATCGCCCTGCACCGTGAGCTGCGCGCCGGAGCCGGCCTGCCCGCCGCACTGAGCGCCGCCCGCCGCGTCGGCGCCGGCGACCCCGTCGCGACGGCCACCGGCTGGTCCTTCCTCTGCTTCGGGGCGGGCTGACGTCCGCCGGGCGTAGTGCCTGACCTGGGCGTCCGTCTTCCCCTAGGGCCAACCCCTTAGGCGCCGCGTGGTACGCGCACCGCCCGCCGTACCTGTGGAGATGTAGGCCAGGTGTCTCCTGTGGCCGGACGTCGCCGGCGGTCGATTTCGCGAGTCTTGACGCAGACGAGAACGACCAAGACAGAGGAGCACGACATGACCGCCCTTCTCCAAAACTCGATTTCCAAGCTGGCCGCCTGGTTGTCCCGGCACAGCATCGACGTGCTGCGGGTGAGCCTGGGCCTGGTGTTCGTGGCCTTCGGCACGCTCAAGTTCTTCCCGGGGGTGAGTCCGGCGGAGGCGCTGTCGGTGGCCACACTGGAGAAACTGTCCCTGGGCATGTTGTCGGGTTACGCGGCGCAGTTCGTGGTCGCCGGCATGGAGGTCTTCATCGGGCTCACGCTGGTGACCGGCAGGCTGCTGAAGACCGGCCTGGTGGTGATGGCCGGGGCGCTGGCGGGGTTCTTCGCGCCGTACGCGCTGTTCTTCACCGACCTGTTCCCCGGCGCGCCGACGCTGGAGGCGCAGTACATCTTCAAGGACATCGTGCTGGCCGCCGCGGCCATGGTGATCGGCGCCCGCGCCCTGGGCGCCCGCCTGGTGCCGGCCGTGGAGCGTACCGCGCAGGTCCGTGACGTGCGCGAGCGTGTGGCGGCCTGAGACGGCAGAGGGCCGGGGTGAACGCCCCGGCCCTCTGTTGTGCTGCTCAACCGCAGTTGGTCCGCCGCTTGCCGCCCTCCACCCCGGAGATGCGCCCCATCCAGTCCACGCACCTGCCCGCCGCCGCCAGCCTGACGGGCCCGGCGTAAGAGGTGAACCGATCTCCCTGGTACGCGGGCCAGTGCGGGCCCACCGGATGCACCCCCAGGCCCGCCTCGATCACGACCCGCGAGCCCGCGCGATGCCGCTTGGCGATCACGCAGTTCTTGCCCGAGGCGGAGCTGTAGGCCAGGAAGACGGTGCCGAGCCTGCCGATCGGGGCGGAGTTGACGACGCGGTAGCCGGCGCCGCACTCGCCCGCGTACGTCGCGGCGGCGGCCGGCGAGGTCATGAGGACGGCCCCGGTCACCGCGGCGAGGACGCAGGCGGCCACTCGCCTGGAATGATTGCTGAGAGTCACAGTTCGGTTATAGAACGTGACGGGCCTCGCCGTCCAGGCACGGGGATCGGCCGGGTAAAGAACGCGCCTCCGCGCGGCGATGGCATGCGGACGGCTGGTGATCTCCGTGATGTCCTGGGCGAAGTCCACCCATGGAGGTACTCATGCGCCGTCGCGCTCAGCTGCTCGCCACCGTCGCCCTGCTCTCCGGCCTGGCCACGTTCGCCGTCACGGCGCCGGCCGCCGGGCCGATCGAGACCCTGCACAACGTCCGCGACGGCCTCATCGGCGCCAGCCACCGCTTCTACGGGCTGGCCGAGATCCTCACGGGCGCCACACCGCGTTACAACGATCTGGCGTGAGAAGCACCGATGTGCTAACTGTATGGCGCCATGAGCCTTACCCGCCCGGAGTTCCCGCGACCGGCCATCAC
This sequence comes from Nonomuraea sp. NPDC050404, assembly GCF_040655495.1. Taxonomy (NCBI): domain Bacteria; kingdom Bacillati; phylum Actinomycetota; class Actinomycetes; order Streptosporangiales; family Streptosporangiaceae; genus Nonomuraea; species Nonomuraea sp. NPDC050404. The sequence continues at coordinate 53,313 of NZ_JBFAKB010000020.1, read as the reverse complement.
GATCGACGATGAGGTCCGGCACCAGACGATCGACGGGTTCGGCTTCTCCACGGCGTTCCGGCGGGGCGAGCTGATCAGGGCGCTGCCGGACGAGCGGCGGCGCGAGGTCCTCGACCTGTGGTTCAGCCGCGAGAAGGGCGCCGGGCTGACGATCCTGCGCCTGGGCATCGGTTCCGCGCCGGCCGGCAGCCCGTACGACGAGATGGTCTCCATCCAGCCGGAGGACCCCGGCGGCCCCGGCGCCCCGCCCGGGTACGTCTGGGACGGCGACGACAACGGCCAGGTCTGGCTGGCCAAGGAGGCCCAGCGGTACGGGGTCGAGCGCTTCTTCGCCGTGGCCTGGAGCGCGCCCGGCTACATGAAGGACAACGGCGAGGACAGGAACGGCGGCGCGCTCCTGCCCGAGTGGCGCCGCGCCTACGCCGACTACCTGGTGGCCTACACGAGGTTCTACGCCAGGGAAGGCATCCGGATCACCGACCTGGGCTTCGCGAACGAGCCCGACTGGACGGCCCCGCACCCGTCCATGCGCTTCACCCCTTCGCAGGCCGTCGAGTTCGTCAAGGTGCTCGGGCCCCTCGCCTCGGGTGTGCGGCTGGTGTGCTGCGAGTCGCTGGGCTGGACCGAGGCCAAGGCGTACACGGCGGCCATCGCGGCCGACGCCGAGGCCCGCCGCTGGGTGAAGGTGCACACCGGGCACGGCTACGGCACCCCCGTGGACTCCCCGCTGCCGACCAAGCTGCCCACGTGGATGTCGGAGTGGAACCCCAACGGCTCCGCCTGGAACGAGAGCTGGTACGACGGCAGCGGCTCCGACGGCTACACGGTCGCCTCCGCCGTGCACGACGCGCTCACCCTCGGAGATGTCTCCGGTTACGTGTACTGGCTGGGGGCCTCGACGGGCACCACCAGGGCGTTGCTCAGGATCGACGAGGAGGCCGGCGACTATCGGGTCTCCAAGCGGTTGTGGGCGCTGGCCGCGTACGGCAGGTTCATCAGGCCCGGCGCGGTGCGGATCGGGGCCGTGGCCGCGAAGCCCTCGCTGAAGGTGTGCGCCTTCCGCAACCCGGACGGCTCCCGCGTCGTCGAGGTGCTCAACACCGCCATGACGCCCGTCACCTGGGAGGGCGTGAGCGAGGCCGCCGAGGTGTACCTGACGGACGAGGACTCCTCGCTGGAGTCGCTTCCCGTGCGGGACGGCGTGGTGACGTTCGGGCCGCGCGCCCTGACAACGATCGTCCTGTAACGGCCGAAAGTTTCGGTCCCAGTGACTCGCTGAGGGTCGTTTTCAGCTAATTTCCGAAACTCCCGGAGCTCGGGGTGCCATATGCCGAGCTTGTAAGACACTGAGTTTGAAATGTTTCGGACGGGGCTTGACATGTTTCGGGCGGGTTCTCAGACTGATCGCCAACACCCCACCCGGAAGGGAGAGCCCCGTGATCACTCGCCTGGCCCGCTCCAAGATCCGTTCACGGGCGGTCGCGCTGACGCTGGCGACGGCCCTCGCGGTCGCCGGAGTGGTGACGGGAGCGCCCACCGGGGCCGCCGCGGCCGCCGGAGTGGAGAACGAGGGCGCCGACTGCGCGGTGCCCGGCCTGCCCGACGCGGGGTCCCTGCCCACCAACGCACGGCTGCCCGACCCGTTCAGGAAGCTGGACGGCACGCGCATCACGGCCAGGTCCGACTGGCGGTGCCGGCGGGAGGAGATCAAGAGGCTGGCGGAGAAGTTCGTCTACGGCGAGAAGCCCGCCAAGCCGGCAAGCGTCACCGGGACGGTCTCCAGGACCGGCATCGGCGTGAACGTCTCACACAACGGCAGGAGCGCCAGTTTCTCGGCGAGCGTCGATCTGCCCAGCGGCTCCGGTCCCTTCCCCGCCGTCGTCGTCCTGGGCGGATTCGGCGCGGACACGGCCACGATCAAGGCCGCGGGCGCAGCCGTCATCAGCTATGACCCCCTCGCCGTCGGCAGGGAGGGCACGCCGCGCAACAACAAGCAGGGCGCGTTCTACACGATCTACGGCTCCTCCAGTCCGACAGGCGTGCTGGCCGCCTGGGCGTGGGGCGTGAGCCGGATCATCGACGTCATCGAGCAGTCCGGCGGCAGCATCCTGCGGGCGGACGCGACCGGCGTCACGGGCTGCTCCCGGTACGGCAAGGGCGCCTTCGCAGTCGGCGCGTTCGACCAGCGCATCGCGCTGACCATGCCGATCGAGGCGGGCAGCGGCGGCCTCGCCGCCTTCCGCGCGATTCCCGGCGAGAGCGGCGCCCAGCCGCTGAGCAGCGCCTACTCGGAACAGCCGTGGCTCGGCGACGCGTTCGGCACCTTCACCGGCAGCCCCGCCAGACTGCCGGTGGACACCCACTCCGTCGTCGGCATGATCGCGCCACGCGGGCTGTTCATCATGGACAACCCGCACATCGACTGGCTCGCCGCCAGGTCCGCCAGCGTGGGCGCCCTGGGCGGGGCCGAGGTCTACAAGGCACTCGGGGCGGGCGGCAACATCACGTACTGGTCCGACGTCCAGGACGGCAACCACTGCGCCACCCGGTCCGAATGGCGGGGGCCGCTGCAGCAGAACATCCAGAAGTTCCTGCTGAACACCGGCAGCTACACCGGCACGATGCGGATCGCGGCCAGTAAGAGCGGCAACCTGGCCGAGTGGCGGGACTGGCAGACGCCCACCCTCGGCGACACCGGCGGCGACACCACCGCGCCGAGCACGCCCGGCACCCCCACCGCCTCCGCCATCACCGCCACCAGCGCCACGCTGAGCTGGGCCGCCGCCACCGACCAGGGCGGTTCCGGCCTGGCCGGCTACGACGTCCACCGCGAGCAGGGCACCACCGACCCGCGACTCGGCCAGTCCACCACCAACTCGATCACCCTCACGGGGCTGACCGCCAACACCCAGTACCAGGTGTACGTGCGGGCGCGCGACGGAGCGGGCAACCTGTCGGGCAACTCCCCGGTGGTCACCTTCACCACGACCTCGACCGGCGGCGACACCTCACCGCCGACCGCGCCGGCCGGGCTGACGGCCTCGGGCACCACATCCACGGGTACGAGCCTGAGCTGGACGGCCTCGACGGACGACACCGGGGTCGCCGGTTACGACGTGCTGCGCGCGCCCGGCGCGAGCGGCGGCACGTTCGCCCGGGTCGGCGGCTCGGCCACGACCTCCTACAACGACACCGGCCTGGCCCCGAGCACCGCCTACCGCTACCAGGTCGTGGCGCGGGACGCGGCGGGCAACACCTCGCCGCCCTCGAACACCGTGCAGGTCACGACCCAGCCCGGCTCGTCAACGGGAGGCTGTACGGCGGTCGCGACCGTACAGAACCAGTGGGCCACCGGGTACGTCATCCAGCCGCTCACCATCACCAACACCGGCAGCACGGCGATCACCGGCTGGACGGTCACCTTCACGCTCCCGGCCGGGCACACGCTGACCGGCTCCTGGAACGGCGCCGTCACCACCAGCGGGCAGACCGTGACCATCAGGAACGTCGCACACAACGGCGCTCTCGCCCCCGGAGCCGCCACCACCAGCGTCGGCTTCCAGGCGACCCGCCCGAACGGCAACACCACCGTCCCCTCCACCTACACCTGCACCTGACCCCAGCCCACCCGCACCTGCACCTGGCCCCGGCCCGCCCGCACCGATACCTGGCCCCGGCCCGCCGCTCCCCGCCCGCCCGCTCGCTCCCCGGCCCGCTCGCCCACTCCTCGGCGGCGGGCGGGCCGGGGCCTTCACCGGAGGCAGGCCGGGCGGAGGCCGGGGGCTTTGCCGGGTGCAGATCGGGCGGAGGGCGGGGGCTTTACCGGGTGCAGGCCGGGCGGCAGGCGAGGGCTTCACGGGGTGCAGACCGGGCGGAGGGCCGAGCCGAGGGCCTCCCTGTGCAGCCCGTCCAGGCCGGCCCGCTCCTCGGCCGCGAGCCGGGCCAGGCCCAGCAGCGCCCGGCAGCGGCCGGTGTCGGCGCGTACCGGGGTCGTCTCCTTCAGCAGGCGCACCATCGGAAGCGTGAGCCGGTCGAGTCGCGGTCGTACCTCGGTGGCCAGGTCAGGCCGCTGCCGGGGACGCAGCGCGGAGTCGGCCCGCCAGCGCGCGTGCAGGCCCCGCTGCACCACCTTGGCCGCCTCGATCTGCGCCACGAAGAAACGCACCCCGGTGTCCCGCGCCAGCCCGGTCCGCTCGGACAGGTCGGCGACCGCGTCAAGGAGCCGCCTCTCCCGCTCCGGGTCGGTGATGGGGCCTCCGCCGCCGAACTTGGCCGCCGCCACCTCATCGGCCAGCAACAGCCGCCGTACCGTGAGATCCACCAGCCCCGCCAGCCTCTCCGTGACGCTCGGACCCGCCACCGCGGCGGCGGGACCCGGCGATGACCCGTACGGGGCGAGCGAGAACGGCAGCACGGCGACGACGAGCGCGGCGGTGACCACGGGCCCCGCGCCGCCCGCCACCGCTATCGCGGAAAGCCTTCCCGGTGAGGATTTCCGATGGTTCTTACAGAGAAGAGATCTCCGGCCATACAACATGCTTTCTGTCTCGCCCGCCCTCCGGGAGGCCCCGCGCCTGACCCAACTCGTTCGCCCATGATGAACATTTCCAGCCCAGTCCCGACGAACCCATCCCACCTTTCACCAGGGCCCCGGCCTGACGTCTCCTTTGGTGAGAGGGCAGGCAGCGGCGGGCCCCGCTCCGCGGTGAGGGTTGCGGAGGGGGCGCCACAGCCGTGATCCGTGTTGCGCCTTCAACCCTGATCGCTACTCTCAGTAACATCAATGCCACCCGTTGTGATTTCGGGGTGCCGGAAAAGTGCCCAAGGTCTAGCCCTTACGTCACTCGACACCCGGCGGACGGCAGTCAGTCTCTCGCCGCCGGGGACGCCGACCGCACGTTACGTGACTGATCGTGTACTAGAGTGTGAGCTGTGGCGCAGATGGCGAAGCGGGCCAACATGTACCGCTTGTGGCCAGGTGCCGACTTCGCGTCCCTGACGCAACCGTTGTCGGTGCCGTCGCAGCAGGCGCTGTGTCATCTGCGGACGTGCACTCCGGATGTCCGGCACAACCTCACTTGTTGACGTTAGCCGCACCATATTGCCAGGTCAGTAGCATCGTCGGAACAGGTGAAGGCATCGCGCCGAGCACCGCCGGGGAGGGCGAGCAGGGCATTGACCGGTTTCCAGTGGGCAGGAGGTGGTTCCAATTCGCCCCTTGCAACCGTCAGAGATATCAGACGGTCAATTCGCCCAGCCAGCCAGTGAACATCCATCTGACGACAAAGGACGACGACCTGATGCATCCGCATGCGCTCTCCAGCCGCGCACGCCGGCACGGTTGGAACATCCAGAGCACCCGTCCACCTACCGGTCTCCTGCTGACGCTGTGCCGCGACGCATGGCGGCTGGAGGTCTCCTTCACGGATCGAGCCCCACAACACGCCACCATCAGCGGCCCCGGCTTCGCCAACGGCACTGCCGTCAATCTGCGTTCGATCAATGCGTTAGTGCGCTGCGACCCGAACCGGATCGGCCGCCTGGCCGAGTCGGCGGCCGAGGGAGGACCGCCCACTCGCCGGCACGCCCGCGAAGCCAGTAGCAGAAGATAGCCGGGCAGGGTCCGCTGCCTCTGTGAGGCGGTCCCCGTCCTGAAAGTCCCGGAAGACGGTCCGTCCTGGAATCTCGGAGGTCCCGGAAGGCGGTCGCAGCGTCGCGCCCGTCAGGGACTGTCCGTCCGGTGAGGCGCGTCCTTGGGCCCGCCGTGCCCACCGCCGCTCACCGTGATGGCGGCGTGACCGCCTCGACGAGCAGGCCACTGACGATTCCTTCGACGAGAGACATCCGGCATTCCGGCCAATCTCGGGCGGCATGTCCTGGACATTTCCCGCGTAGCCTGACATCCGGCACCGGGACCGGGAATCTCCGAGCAGGAGGTCTTTCGGTGTGTTACGAGCCGCTTACTTTAGATCATTTAATTCACGCTCGGCTCCCGCGCGGCCGCGCGGGCGGATTACAGTGTCAAGATGACGGATGATCAGCCCGTCTACCTGTGCCGATTACGCGACCGATAGACCGCCCTCACTCCCAGCCACGGCCGATCCGAGACAAGGACCACCGTCATGGCCCAAATCAGCCCCCCGAACCCCGCATCGACGACCGACGGCGAGCCGCCGGCACTCAAGCGGGTCATGGGTTCCGGCCTTCTGCTTCTGTTCATCATCGGTGACATCCTCGGCACCGGCGTCTACGCTCTGACGGGCCAGGTCGCCGGTGAGGTGGGAGGGGCCGCCTGGTTGCCCTTCGCCATCGCCTTCGTGGTCGCCGGAATCACGGCCTGCTCCTATCTGGAGCTGGTCACGAAATATCCGCAGGCCGCGGGCGCCGCGCTTTACGTGCATAAGGCGTTCCGGCTGCACATCGTCTCCTTCCTCGTCTGTTTCACCGTGATGTGCTCGGGGATCACCTCCGCCTCGGCCGCGTCAAGGGCCTTCGCCGCGAACCTCGTCAAGGGGTTCGGCTTCGACGTTCCCAACGGCGTCATCCTGGCGATCGGCCTGGGCTTCATGCTCCTGGTGCTGGCCGTCAACCTCCGGGGCGTGGGCGAGAGCGTCAAGATCAACGTGGTGCTCACCGCGATCGAGCTCTCGGGGCTGCTGCTGGTCATCATGCTCAGCATGTGGTTCATCGCCGGTGGCAACGCCGACTTCTCCCGCGTCGTCGCCTTCGAGACCGCGGCCGACAAGAACGTGTTCCTGGCCGTCAGCACCGCGACCTCCCTGGCCTTCTTCGCCATGGTGGGCTTCGAGGACTCGGTCAACATGGCCGAGGAGACCAAGGACCCGGCCCGGATCTTCCCCAAGATCATGCTCACCGGGCTCGGCATCACCGGCGTGATCTACATCCTCGTGTCGATCTGCGCCGTCGCCGTGGTCCCCGTCGGGCAACTGGCCGAGAGCGAAACCCCGCTGGCGACCGTGGTGGAGGTCGCGACGCCCGGCTTCCCGATCGCCGACCTGCTGCCGTTCATCTCGATGTTCGCCGTCGCGAACTCCGCCCTGATCAACATGCTGATGGCCAGCAGGCTCCTGTACGGGATGAGCAAGCAGGGCGTGCTGCCGCCCTTCCTGTCGAGGGTGAACCCCAAGCGGCGCACGCCGGAGGCGGCGATCGTGTTCACCACGCTCATCGCCCTCGCCCTCATCACCTTCGTCTCGCTCGACCCGGAGAGCCCCGTCGTGGCGCTGCTGGGCGGAACGACCTCGCTGCTGCTGCTCGCGGTCTTCGCGGCCGTCAACGCGGCCGTTCTCATCCTGCGTAAGGACAGGCAGCCGGGCAAGCACTTCAACGCGGGCCGCGTGCTGCCCGTGCTGGGCACGATCACGTGCCTCTACCTGGTCCTGCCCTGGTCCTCCGGCCGCCCGGCCGGCCAGTACCAGATCGCGGGCGTGCTCCTGGCGGTCGGCCTGGTCCTGTGGGCGGTCACCTGGCTCAGTGGCCGCAACAGGCAGAACCAGGAGACCATCGGCAAGTGATACGCCCCCGGGGCGGGCACGGTGGCACCCCACCGTGCCCGCCCCGGGTTTTGTCAGGCGGCTGCGGTCTCCAGCGGCAGGCGCTCCTTCGGGTTGAGTGCCAGGAAGGTCACCCCGGCGAGGGCGCCGCCGGCGAGGTCGGCCAGCAGCCAGATCCAGATCTTCGTCCAGTCGAACAGGCCCATGGTCGCGGCCCCGACGGCGACGGCCGGGTTGAAGGCGCCCCCCGAGATCGCGCCCACCGCGAACGCCCCGGCCACCACGGTGAACCCGATGGCCAGGCCGTAGAAGCTGTTGCCCGGGTGGTCGCCGCTGGTGGCGGCGTTCAGCACCACGTACGCGAGCGCGAAGGTGAACAGCGCCTCGGCCAGGAGCGCCGTCCAGATGTCGCGCCCGGAAGGCGACACCGCCGTCACCGTCGCGGGGTTGACGACGAAGACGGCGAGGATGGCCGCGACGACGGCCGCGAGAAGCTGGGCGATCCAGTACGGCACCGCCTGCGCCCCGGTGATCTTGCCCCGCAACAACACGGCCAGGGTCACCGCCGGGTTGTAGTGGGCGCCGGAGATGTGGCCGCCCGCGTAGACCATGACCATCAGCGTGGCGCCGATGGCCAGCGGGGCGAGCGGCACCTGGCCCAGCACCGTGGTTCCGACGGTGAAGACCAGGAAGAAGGTTCCGATGAATTCCGTGATGTACCTGCGCACGACATCCCTCCCTGCGTAAACGACGCTGTTCACACGCTGAAGAGGCGGCTTTTCAGTCGTAGGGACTATGGTGCGCCGGGGAGGAGATCGCGCGATATTACGGTCGGTTACGGCTGCGCCGCGGCCGATATCGGGCGGGTCACAGGGGAGCGCCGCCGAACCCGATCTCGTTCCCGTCCGGATCGCGGTAGGTCGCCTTGCGCACCCCGTTGCCGTACGTCTCGCGCCCGGCCGGTTCGAGCCCCCGCTCGGCGATCCGGGCCACGCGCTCGTCGAAGTCGTCGACGAAGATCGTGTGCAGGCTGTGGCCCGCGTGCTCGGGCCGGTGCTCCACGGCCAGGGAACGGTGTTCGGCCAGCTCCCACACGGCCTCGGTGTCGCTAGCCACGTACGTGGGCGGGCAGCCCAGCAGCCGCTCGTACCACTTCAGCGCCGCCGGGTAGTCGGCGACCGGAATGCCGGCGTACAGATCGAGGGCCATGCGGTGATCTTACGGAGCCGTGAGCGATTGGGCGAGAATGCCTGGTGTGATTGTGGACAAGGCGATCTACTGCAACGGCGTACGCGAGACGATCAGCGGGGACATCAGCGACGCCTTCAACAACGCCCGCACCAGGGGCGACTGCTTCTTGTGGATCGGCCTGCACGAGCCCACCCAGGAGGAGTTCGACCTGATCACCAGCGAGGTGAAGCTGCATCCGCTGGCGGTCGAGGACGCCATTCACGCCCACCAGCGCCCCAAGCTCGAACGCTACGACGACACCCTGTTCATCGTGCTCAAACCCCTGCTGTACGTGGAGGAGACCTCCGACATCGAGGTCGGCGAGATCAACCTCTTCCTCGGCGCGGACTTCGTGATCAGCGTCCGGCACGGCCAGGCCGACCCGCTGGGCGGGGTGCGCCGGCGGATCGAGGCCGACCCGGGGCTGCTGGCCGCCGGGCCGTCCGGTGTGTTGTACGCGATCTGCGACCAGGTCGTGGACACCTACTCCCGCATCTCCCACGAGGTCGAGAACGACCTCATCGAGCTGGAGCGCAGGGTGTTCAGCGGCGAGCACGCCGACGTCACCGCCGACATCTACTCGCTCAAACGCGAGGTGCTGGAGTTCCGCACCGCCCAGGACCCGCTGATCCCGGTCCTGGAGGAGATCGTCAAGGGGCGGGTGGAGCTGTGCTCCGACACCCGGGAGCAGTTCCGCGACGTGCTGGATCACCTGCTGCGGGTGGACGTCCAGGTCGATGAGCACAACGAGCTGCTCAGCAGCGCCCTGAGCGCCCACCTGGCGCTGGTGAGCAGGGAGCAGAGCCAGGCGGCCATCCAGCAGAACGCCGACATGCGCAAGATCTCCTCATGGGCGGCCCTCATCGCCGTCCCGACCATGATCGCCGGCATCTACGGCATGAACTTCGACTACATGCCCGAACTGCACTGGCTGCTCGGCTATCCGCTCAGCCTGACCATGATGGTGATCGCCGTGCTCATCGTGCACCGGCTGCTGCGCAGGAGTGGATGGTTGTGAACCCGCTCAAGCGCCTGTACCGCAGGTTCTCCGTGAGCAGATGGCTGGTGGCCGCGGTGGTGGCCTGGATCCTGCTGCTGACCCTGCTCATCCTGCTCGACCCCGGCGCCGCCGGCGCCTGACGGCACCCGCCGCCGGAGCGGCAGGTGCCCTGAGAGGTCACTGGACGGTGAAGCCCTGCTCCTGGCCGTACTTGACGGAGGCGTCCTGCCACGCCTTCAGCCCGTCCTGCAGCGTGCCGGCGCCGGTGTAGGCCTTGCCGACGGTGTCGTTGAAGATGCTGTTGGCGTAGGTCTGGTACGGCAGGTACTTCCAGCCCGTGACGACCTGGCTCGCCGACTCGGCCAGCACCTGGTTGACCTGCTGGTCGCCGAAGTAGGGGAACTTCTTGTCCTTGAAGGCCGCGGCGTTGAGGTGCGAGGTCGTGGCCGGGAACGCGCCGTTGTCCAGCCGGGTCTGCACCCCTTCGTCCACGCCCGCGTACTTGATGAAGGCGTAGGCGAGCGCCTTCTTCGTGCTCGCCTCGGGGACGGCGAGCGAGCTGCCGCCGTTCTCGGCCGTGGCCTTGCCGCCGGCCTCCCACTGCGGCATCGGCGCGACCCGCCACTTGCCGGCCCCCGCCTTGACGCCGGTCTCCAGGTTGGCCGGCATCCAGGCGCCGATCACGAGCGAGGCGATGGTGCCGTCGGCCAGGCCCTTGTACCAGGCGTCGGACCAGCCGGAGACGGGCGCGACGAGCTTCTCGGTGACCATCTGCTGCCACGCCGAGGCGAACTTCTGGGTGCCGGCGTCGGCGAAGCTGATGCCGACCTTGGTGCCGTCCACCTGGTAGGGCTTGCCGCCGGCCTGCCAGATCAGGCTGGTGGTGAAGCCGGGGTCGCCGGTGTCGCTGGTGATGTACGCCTTCGGATCGGCCTTGTGCAGCTTCCTGGCGGCCTCGATGTACTCCTCCCAGGTCGCCGGCACCTCGATCTTGTGCTTGTCGAAGACCTCCTTGTTGTAGAAGAGCGCCATCGGCCCGGAGTCCATCGGCAGCCCGTAGATCCCCGGCCCCGAGTGCACGGAGTTCCAGGGGCCGGGGGTGAAGGTGCCCTCCAGCTTGTCCGCGCCGAACGGCGTCAGGTCCGCGATCGACTTGGCCAGGGCGAACTGCGGCAGCGCGAAGTACTCGATCTGCGCCACGTCGGGCACGCCCGAGCCGGCCTTGACAGCGTTCTGCAGCGCGGTGTAGTGGTCGTCGCCGGTGCCGGCGTTGACCAGGTTGACCTTCACCTTCGGGTACTTGGCCTGGAAGCCCTCCACCACCTGCTTGAGCGTCGGCTCCCACGCCCACACCGTGATCGTGCCGCCGGCGTTCAGCGCCGCCTCGACGTCCCCGGCCGACGAGCTCTGGGCCGGGGCCGCCCCCGAGCCGCCGTCACCCGGGGAGCCGCAGGCGGTCATCGCCAGCGACAATGACAAGGCCGCGCCCGCGAGGAGGGCGTGTCGGCGGTTCATCGTCATGAACATCCCTTTCGAGTACATGCCGGTCACGCCTTGACGCTTCCGGCGGCCAGGCCCGACTGCCAGTACCGCTGCAGCAGCAGGAACGCCGCCATCAGCGGGATGATGGTGAGCAGTGAGCCGGTGATGACCAGGTTGAAGATCACGTCTCCGCCTATCGTGGTGGCCTGGGCGTTCCAGCTGTTGAGGCCGATCGTGAGGGGGTACCAGGCCGGGTCCTTCAGCATGATCAGCGGCAGGAAGTAGTTGTTCCAGGTTGCGACGACGGCGAAGAGCAGCACCGTGACGATGCCGGGCGCCAGCAGCGGCAGGCTGATGCGGAAGAACGTCTGGAACTCGCGGGCCCCGTCCACCCGGGCGGACTCGAGGATCTCGTCGGGCACGGCGTCGGCCGCGAACGTCCACATGAGGTAGAGCCCGAACGGCGAGACCAGCGACGGGATGATGATCGCCCACGGGGTGTCGGTGAGGCCGAGGCTGGAGAACATCAGGAACGTGGGCACGGCCAGCGCGGTGCCGGGCACGGCGACCGCCCCGATGACGACCGCGAACACCGCCTTCTTGCCGGGGAAGTCGAACTTGGCAAGCCCGTACCCGGCGACGGTGGCCAGCAGGGTCGCGCCACCCGCGCCGGCGACCACGTAGAGCAGGGTGTTGAGCAGCCAGCGGGTGAAGATGCCGCCGTCGTAGGTGAAGGCGTCGGCGATGTTGGAGAACAGCGCGAAGTCGGAGTCGAACCACAGGCCGAACGAGCGGAACAGCCCCTCCTGCGTCTTGCTGGCGTTGATGACCAGCCAGAGCAGCGGCAGCAGCGTGTAGACGAGCATCACCGCGGTCAGCACGGTCAGCGTGACGCTGCGCCGGTCGCGCGGCGAACGGCGCCGGTGGCCGCCGCGGACGACCAGCGGTCCCTTGCCGGCACGCGGTTTGCGGGAGGCGGTGGCGGTCAAGGTCAGACTCCCTTCCGCATGCCGCGCAACTGGACGACGTAGGCGATGACCATCGTGATCAGGCCCATGACGATGGCGACGGTCGCGGAGTAGTTGAACTGCTGGCCGGCGAAGGACAGCGAGTGGGCATAGACGTTCGGCGTGAAGTAGGTCGTGACCGAGTTGGGGGCGATGGTCTTGAGTATGTGCGGCTCGTTGAAGAGCTGGAAGCTGCCGATGATCGAGAAGATGGTGGCGATCAGCAGGGCGCCGCGCAGGGCCGGGAGCTTGATCGCCCAGATGATGCGGTACTGGCCGGCGCCGTCGATCTCGGCGGCCTCGTACAGGGACGGGTTCACCACGCGCAGGGCCGAGTACAGGATCAGCATGTTGTACCCGACGAACTCCCAGGTCACGATGTTGCCGATGGAGGCGAGGATCAGGTCGGGGGAGAGCGGGTCGGGCAGCGACAGGCCGAAGGACTCGTTCAGGTTGCCGACGAGGCCGAAGCGGGTGCCGTACATGAAGCCCCACATGAGCGTGGCCACCACGGCGGGGACGGCGTACGGCAGGAACACCGAGATGCGGAAGAAGCCCGCCCCGTACAGCCGGCCGCTGTCGATGGCCAGGGCCACCAGCAGCGCCAGGAACAACATGATCGGGACCTGCACGACGAGGAAGAGCGCCACCCTGCCGAAGGCCGACCAGAACTGCGGGTCGCCCAGCGCCTTGAGGTAGTTGTCCGCGCCGACGAAGACGGTCCCGCCGATGAGCTGGGTGCGGAACAGGCTCAGATAGATCGAGTACGCGATCGGCGCCAGGAAGACCAGCGCGAACACCACCATGAACGGCGCCACGAACCGCCAGCCCGTCCACGATCGCCGCTTGCCGGGCGGTGCCGTCGCTCGGACGCTCGCCTGCGGTTTCGCGACCACCAGTGCACTCCTCCTCGCGTCGGTGCCCACGTAAACACCGCATGCGGGAAGAACTCCGCCGGCGCCTGCGCAGTAGGGTTTCGGCGGTGATGTTTACGTAAACAGTCGTGCGGTATCGTGACATCGGCCACACAGCCCGTCAAGGGTCAGCCGACGTCAGCAGGCAGGCAGGGGTGGAGCCATGGAGCCGGGGGAGCGAGAGCAGCAGGGCGCGCTCACATGGAGCGGCGCGGCGCATCGCGCCACCTCGGGCATCCCCGGCGGGCGCCGCAAGCAGCGCGTCTCGATGGCCGACGTCGCCAGGCTCGCGGGCGTCTCCTCGCAGACCGTCTCCCGGGTCTCCAACGGGCACCCGAGCGTGGTCGAGGCCACCCGCGAGCAGGTGCTGGCGGCCATGCGCCAGCTCGGCTACCGGCCCAACAGCGCCGCCCGCGCGCTGCGTTACGGCCAGTTCAACACGATTGGCGTCATCCTGTTCGGCCTGACCTCGACCGGCAACAGCCGCACCGTGGACGCGATCGCCACCCACGCCGCCGCCGAGGGTTACGCCATCACGCTGATGCCCCTCGACGTGCCGACGCAGGACAACGTGCTGGGGGCCTTCACCCGGATGGGCGAGCTGGCCGTGGACGCCGTGATCGTCATCCTGGAGATCCACCTCCTCGACGCGGCCACCGTGACCCTGCCGCCCGGCGTGCACGTCGTCGTCGTGGACTCCAACGCCGGCGACCGCTACAGCGTGGTCGACACCGACCAGGCCGACGGCGCGCGGCAGGCCGTCCGCCACCTGCTCGACCTGGGGCACCGAACCGTCTGGCACGTCTCGGGGCCGCGGACGTCCTTCGCCGGCCAGCGCCGCGCGCAGACCTGGCGCGCCACGCTGCGCGAGGCCGGCCGGCCGGTCCCCGAGCCCCTGCACGGCGACTGGTCGGCGGAGTCCGGCTACGCCGCCGGGCTCGCGCTCGCCGCCGAGCCGGACTGCACGGCGGTGTTCGTCTCCAACGACCAGATGGCGCTGGGCGTGCTGCGGGCCCTGCACGAGCGCGGCCGGGCGGTTCCCCGGGAGGTCAGCGTGGTCGGGTTCGACGACATCCCCGACGCCGCCCACTTCATCCCGCCCCTGACCACCGTTCACCAGGACTTCGCCGAGGTGGGGCGGCGGTGCGTGCAGCGCGTCCTGTCGCGCATCCGTGAGGGTCAGAGCGTGCGTCCCGGCACCGACGTCGTGCCGACCCGGCTGGTGCTCCGCCACAGCACCGCGGCACCACCCTCCTGACCAGGCGAAGGGCGCATGATGGACACTTATACCTACCGCAATCCGTACGAAGGCTCGTCAGGGACGATCGGGCTCCGGGCCGTGCGCGCCGCCGGCTTCCGTGAGCACCGGCTCGATCTCGGCGACGTGCGGATCAACTACGTGGCGGGCCCCGACAACGGGCCGCCGCTGGTGCTGGTCCCCGCGCAGACCGCCACCTGGGAGAGCTACCAGCGGGTCCTGGTCCCGCTGTCGCGCCGGTCCCGGGTGTACGCGGTGGACGTGCGCGGGCACGGCAAATCGAGCTGGACGCCGGGCGCGTACTCGTGGCGCGACATCGGCGCCGACATGACCGCCTTCCTCACCCAGGTCGTGGGCGCCCCGGCGGTCATCGCCGGCAACTCCTCGGGTGGCCTGATCGCCCTGTGGTGCGCGGCCAACCTGCCGGACCAGGTCGCGGGCGCGATTCTGGAGGACGCCCCGGTGTTCTCCGCCGAGCTGCCCCGCTTCCGCGACCGGGACCGGTACGTCTACCGGGGGCTTTGCCACCTCGCCGACAAACTCGGCGACCCTCGCACCCGCGACCTCACCGACTACTTCCGCGGGCTCAGCCTGCCGGTCTCGGAGACCCGCGAGCGCCGCGTGCCCGGCTGGTTCCTCACCTTCCTGTCCGGCCGCGTCCGCGCGTTCCAGTCACGTCATCCGGACAGCCCGGTGGACATCGGCTATTTCCCGCTGAAACTGCGCCTGCTGCTCAAGTCGTTGTCCATGTTCGACCCCGACTTCGCCCGCGCGTTCACCGACGGCCGTTTCTACGACGGGCTCGACCACGCCGACGCGCTGGCCCGGGTGACCTGCCCGCTGCTGGTGCTGCACGCCGACTGGCGCCGCCTGCCCGCGCACGGGCTGGTCGGCGCGATGGACGACGAGGACGCGGCCCGGATCGGGCAACTCGTGCCGCACAGCGAATACCGGCGAATCTCCGCCAACCACGTCATTCACATGTTCAAGCCGCGCCAGTACGTGCGTGCGGTCGAGGAATTTTTGGACACGTTGCAGGGTCAGTAGCGTCCTGTCAGGTCCCGTCCCTGGGCCTGCGCGGGAGGACGGGTGCCGAGCAGCGCCGCGATGGTCGGGGCGATGTCGATCAGCCGGGCCCGGTGCGGGCGCAGGCCGGCGCGGATACCCGCGCCCGACAACAGCAGCGGCACCTTGATCTCGGCCAGGCTGCCGTGCGCCCCGCGCGACTGGCCGGCCGGCGGCTCGTCGAGGGCGAAGCCGTACGGCGGCGCCGCCTCGGCCACCAGGTCGCCGAGCTTGTCGCCGGCATGCAGGGCACGCAGCGCGCGCTCGTCCAGCACCCGGCTGATCTCCGGCAGGCGGCGCAGCGCCCGCGCGATCCTGGCCCGCGCACGTGGCTCGGCCGCGCCGCCGCGCAGCGTGATGTCGCCCATCCGCACCCCGTTGGGCACGATGACGACCTCGGTGCCGGCGGCGGGAGAGCCGCCCGCGGGGATCACCTCGACGCTGTGGCCCGTGCCCTCCACGGTCGCGACGACCTGCGGAAGCAGCGTACGGCTCCAGGCGGTCATGCCGTGGTCGCTGGTGAGCAGGAACGCCGTGTCCTCATAGATGCCGGCGTCCTCGACGGCCTGCACCAGCCTGCCCAGCTGCCGGTCGTGCTCGGCCAGAAGCGGGGCGATGCCGGGGCTGTCCGGCCCCTCGTTGTGGCCGAGCCCGTCCAGGTCGGAGCTGTAGACGGCGAGCAGGTCGGGAATCCTCGGCACGGTCACCGGCTGCCCGTTGGACGACACCGGCCGCAGGTTGAGTATCTCGATCGCCGCGTTCACCCGCTGCTCGAAGTTGCCGCCCGGCTGGACGTACAGGTGCTCGGGATCGCCGTAGCGCACCCCGTGGTCCTGCACCATGTACCACTGCACGGAGGCGACCGTGCGCCCCTCGGCGGCCAGGGACTCGGCGATGGTCTCGGCCGCCAGGAACCGGCTCTGCCCCTGCGCCCTGCCGCTCACCGGGTCGTACACGTAGGCGACGTTGCCGTGCACCTCCGGATAAGCGCCCGTGCTCATGGAGGCGCGGCACGGGTTGGAGACGGTGTGGTAGGTCGCATCGGCGGTGGTGAGCGCGCCACGGGCCGCGAGCCGGTCCAGGTTGGGGGTCGGCACCCGCCCCAGGTAGCGCGGGTCGAAGCCGTCCCAGTCCACGAGGACGACGTGCGCGGCCCGCCGCCGCCCGCCCTGGCCGGTGCCGGCCAGGGCCGCGGGTGCTGTGCTCGTGACGGCGCCCGTGACGGCGCCCGCCGCCGCGAGGCCGGTCAGCATGGTACGCCGGGAAATCGACATGGACGACCCTCGCCTTCGGGGCCGCCGCCGCGACGGCCGCCGCCAGGGTACGGACGCCAGGCGAAGATCACCCCCGAATCGGGTGACAGCCGCGTGAACGCCCTGCCGATCATGTCGTCAAACCATCTCCGTCCGCCTCAGCGGCTGGTCTCGTAGGAGGCCGCCGCGATCTCGCCCAGAGCCTGGCCCGCGAGCCGCGCCAGCTCCATCGCCCCCTCCGCCGACGGCGCACGCAGGCGCGCGAACGTCGCGAAGGTCAGCACCCGGCCGTCCGGCAACTCCACGAAGCCGGCCAGCCCCTTGCTGAGGTCCGCGGGGCCCTGCTGCAGGCGTACCGCGGTTCCCGTCTTGGCGAAGACGTGCCCGGCCGCCGGCGAGTCCGGCTGCACGTCGGCCAGCGTGCCGTCCCTGCCCAGGATCGGCAGAGTCCGGCGGTAGGCGCGATAGTACGGCCGGCGCGACATGTGGTCCAGGAACCGCGTGAAGAACCGCGGCGTGTACGTGCCCTCCGAGGCTCCCGGCGGCGTCCCGTCCAGCCCTGCCCTCTCGAACAACTCCCGCTGCAGCGCCATCCCCGCCGCCTTGGCGTTCTCCGCGTCGCGGCCCGCGATCGCGCCGATGAGGTAGGGCCACATGGCGGTGTGGATGTTCGAGCTGACCTTGAGCATCACCTTCAGCTCGTCGGGCAGCGCAGGGGACACGTGCTCGGCCAGCCGGTTGCCGTGCGTGTAGTGCGACGACGGCCGCGGGCTTTCCGTCAGCCCGGCCTCGGCCCGTACCCCTTCGTCCCGCAGCGCCCCGGCGAACAGCGCCGCCGCGAAGCGGGCGGGCGCGGGCACGTAGTACGCGCGGAACAGTTTCGGAACGCCGAGCGGCACGTCGCCGGTGATCGTCACGCTGTGCGTCCCGTCCGGGGCGTCCGCCGCGCCGGTGAAGGTGAGCGGCCGCGCGGCGGTGCCCGCGGCGACCGTGGTGACCCCGTTGAGCACCTTCAGGTACGCGTTCGGCGGGGAGACCTCCAGCACGGCCGGCTGACCGGCGGCGCCGCCCGGCTTCACCGTGATGTCCACGAGGTTGTCGTTGACCATGACGGGCGACATCGTCGCGTTCTGCATGCCGTTGGCCAGGCTCTCCTTGCCCTCGCGGAACAACGAGACGTCCACGAGCACCCGGCCCTCGACCCGCCGCACCCCGCGGGCCGCGACCTGGCGGGCCAGCCCGCGCAGCTCCGCCAGCGGGTCGCCGGGAAGGGGGCCCGCTCCCTGGCTGAGATCGTAGGAATGGTCCGGGTCGGGTAATGCCAGGGAGCCGTCCCGCCGTAGCCGCCCGGACAGCAGCAGGTCCCCGCCCGCGACCAGCACCAGATCGCCCTTCAGCACCCCCTTGACCAGTGGTCCCGTCCGGTACACCCGGGTGCGGAAGCGGTGGCCGGCGCCGAGCGTCTCGAACGCGGTGCCGGCGGGGAAGACCTTGAAGGAGGAGCCGGGGACGAAGAGCTCGGCGGCGTTGAGGGAGTAGAGCGGTTGCCCCGTGTCCGTCGCGTGGAACTCGATCCCCCAGTGCGAGCCGGCGAACTCCGGCCTGCCGATGATCTCCTGGATCCTGGTCTCCAGGTCGCCGGTGGGCGCGCTCACGGCGTGGGCGGCGCGCGGCGCGGCGGCCAGGAAGGGGGCGGAGGCCATCAGCCCGAGCACGGACCTGCGTGACCAGCGGTTCATGACGCGTCGGCTCCCTTCGTGGCGGGCGGGTTGATGATCTGGTCGCGGTACTGCTGCTGCGCCGGGTCGCCGGTCGCGCTCATCCAGGCGTCCAGCGCGGTGCGCCTGGCGGCCAGCGCGGCGGCGACCTCGGGACGGGTGTCCTGGGCGAGGTTGTGCAGCGCGTGCGGGTCGGCGTCGAGGTCGTACAGCTCTTCGGGGGTCCTGAGCTGGTAGAAGCCGACCCGGGCGGCGACGGCGGGGTCACTGCCGGCGGCCGCGACCATGGCGTTCCAGCTCAGGCCCGCCATGTTCTCGGCCCGGTAGCTGGTCTGGCCGTCGGACCAGGCGTTCCAGACGTAGGTCCAGCGGGCGTCGTGGACGCCGCGCATGTCGTACCGCTGCTCGGCGCTGGACTCGTGGAAGACGGTGGTGAGGCGGTCGCGGCCGGTCTGGGCGCCGCCGGACAGCAGCGGGGTGAGGTCGCGGCCGTCGATCCCGTCCGGCGTCGTCCCGCCCGCGGCCCGGCAGAGCATGGGGAACAGGTCCATGGTGGAGACGAAGTGGGTACGGTCGGCGCGGCCCGGGCGGGTGGTGCCGGGCCAGCGGACGATCAGCGGCGTGCGGGTGGAGTGCTGGTAGACGTTGGCCTTGGCGTACGGGAACGCGATGCCGTTGTCCGACATGAAGATCACGATGGTGTTCGAGGCCAGGCCGGCGGCCTCCAGCTCGGCGAGCACGGCCTTGAGCGTGTCGTCGGCGCGGCGGGCGCTGCTCTGGTACTGCGCGACCTCCGTGCGGATCTCGGGCAGGTCGGGCAGGAAGCCGGGCACGCTCACCTCGTCGGCCGTGTAGACCCGGGACGGCGCCGGGTAATCCCTCGACGGCAGGTTCTGCTCGTCGGCGCTGCCGCTGAAGGGCCGGTGCGGGTCCTGGGCGTTGGCCATCAGGAAGAAGGGCCTGTTCTCCGACTTCGCCCGCGCGAACAGGGCCGCGGCCTGCTCGGCGTAGCGGGCCGGGTCGCGTCCCATGCCGAGATCCGTCTGGCCGACCTGCAGGTCCCAGGCGAACCGCGGGATGGGAGTGAGGTGCTGGACCTTGGCCAGGATGCCGGTCAGGTAACCCCGCGCGCGCAGCACGTCGTTCAGGATGGGCACGTCGTCGCGGATGGGCTCGAAGCCCTCCGCGCCGTTGCGGTGCGGGTAGCGGCCGGTCAGCGCCGCCGAGCGGCTCGGCTGGCAGATCGCGACCGGAACGTGCGCGCGGTGGAAGGAGACGCCCTCGGCGGCCAGCCGGTCGATGGCAGGAGTGAGGTCGGCGGGGCCGCCGAAGCAGCCGGGCGAGTTGCCGCCCAGGTCGTCGGTGGTGAACAGCAGGATGTTCGGCGGCCCGGCGGCGGAGCTCCCGGACCGGCCCCAGGCCGGGCGGGCGGCCAGGCCGGCGCCGAGCGGGGCGGCGGCGGCAGCGGACAGGAGTGTGCGTCGGGTGAGCGGAGAGCCCATACGTTGATCACCTGTTCGTGTGAGTGGCGGGTTTCGTCGGGGACCGGCCGCGGTCATCGGGCGGTGATGAGCCGGCGTTCCAGCGCGAGTACGGGTTTGGTGGATTGCCTGTCGTAGTTGCCGAGGATCACCGACACCCAGTCGAGATCGGGGTAGCGGTTCCAGCTCGTGCTGATGCCGAAACCGCCGCCGGTGTGGCCGAAGAGGCGCTGGAAGTCGAAGATGTGGGAGGCGAACCCGTAGCCGTAGTGCGAGCACATCAGCAGCGGGTCCTGCCCCTCCTCCGGCGGCACGACCGTCTTGGCGCCGGTGCCCAGCTCGGCGAAGGCGCGCCTGAGCAGCTTGCCGTCCTCGCGCAGGGCCGTCACGAACTTCAGCAGCTCTCCCGCGGTGGAGAAGGCGCTGCCCGCGGGCGTGCCGACGAACTGGAACTCCCTGCTCTTGGTGAAGTCGTAACGTTCGCCCGTCTGGCGGTGGATCGTGTAGGAGTGGGCCATGTCGTCCGCGGCCAGCACCTCCGGCCTGGTGTAGAAGGCCGTCCTGGTCATGCCGGCCGGTTTGAACACGTGCTCGCGGACGTAGTCGTAGTAGGTCATGCCGGACACCGCGGCCACGATCGCGCCGAGCACGATGTAGCCGTCATTGCTGTACCGGTACTGGGTGCCCGGTGTGAACTGCGGCGGCAGCGCGCGGATGATCGCCAGGTTGCCCTCCCACACCTCCTCGACCGTGTCCCACGACAACTCCTCCTCGCCGGGCGGCCCGTTCCTGATCGGCGACCTGCCCACGCCGGAGGTGTGGGTCAGCAACTGGTGCACGGTCGCCGCGGCGGCCTCGGCGGGGAAACCGTCGAGGTAGGTGCCCAGCGGCTCGTGCAGGGCCACCTTGCGCCGCTGGAGCAGTTGCAGCACCGCCGTGGCGGTGAAGCACTTGGTGATCGATCCGATCAGGAAGAGGGTGTCCGTGCGGTTGGGGAGCTTCTTGTCCTTGTCCGCCATGCCGTGGGCCCGCTGCAGTACGGTCTTGCCGCGATGGGCCAGCAGCACCGTGCCGGAGAACTCGTCGGCGGCGGCACGTTCGGCGACGAAACGGTCGTACTCGCCGCCGGGACGCAGGTCGCGCGGCACCCCGCCGCGTTCGCCCGCGCCGGTGGACGCGCGGGCCGGACCCGCCGCGATCGCGACCGGAGCGGCTCCTAGCAGCCCTAACACGGATCGCCTGGATGCTGACGGCTTTTCCATGACAACGCCTCCTTACGTCCTGTTGAGCCCGATGGAACACAACGCGGTGTTTCCTGGGCGTTTCTCCGACCGGGACGGGAGGGCGGTGACATTTCGATCACCTCTATCATGATGATTCAACTTCGATCACCTTTGGATCGGTAGCATGGACCGCCGGCTAGGAGGAATATGACGAACACGGTGACCGGGCGAAGCGAGGCGGCCGAGCCTCCCGGCCGGGAGGAGGGCGAGCCTCTCGGCCACACCCACACGACCGGCTCAGGGCCCGCTGCCGGCGCGATCGGCTCGGGGCGGGCGGTGGCCGGGCCGCTGCTGGCTGCCTGGGGGGCCGGTGCCGAGCCGGACGGTCTGATGGGTGTTCTCCTGCCGCCGGAGACCGCGCTGCCGGTGCCCGCCGCCGGGGACGGCCGCTGGGATCGAGCCGGCCTCCTGGACGGGGACGGCCTGCGGAGTGGGGCCGGTGCGGGGCAGGTGTTGCTCGCCGTGCGCGAGCGGGCGTCGGCGGACCTGGGAACGCCGTGGCCGCAGCCGCTGGCCTCGCAGTACGCCCGCTACTTCCGCGACGGCAACCGCACCGCGTACGAGAGCAGTGTCTTCGAGCGCCAGGACCGGCTGACCCGCGCGGTGCTCATGGCGACGGTCACCGGCGAGCAGGTGTGGCTGGACGAGGCGGCCGACGGCATCGTGCAGCTGTGCGAGCAGAGCTCCTGGTGCTGGCCCGCCCACGAGGACACCTGCCGCCCGCGCGGCACCGTCCTGCCCGACCCCGCCGCGCCGTGCCTCGACCTCGGCGCCGCCGACGTCGCCGCCCAGCTGGCCTGGGCCGACCAGGTGCTCGGCGACCGGCTCCGTGAGCACTTCCCCGGCCTGCGCGAACGCGTACGCGCGGAAGTGCGGGTGCGGGTGCTCGAACCGTTCGTCACGCGGCGCGACTGGCACTGGCTCGGGCTCGACGGCGACGTGCACAACTGGTGCCCGTGGATCTGCGGCAATGTCCTGGTCGCCGCGCTGCGGCTGGGCGAGGGCGAGCGCGAGCGGGCTACGCAGGTCGCCCACGCCGTCGCGGGAGTGGACCGCTACCTCGCGGCGCTGCCGGAGGACGGCTCGGTGGACGAAGGGTACGAATACTGGTGGAACGGGGCGTGCCGCGCCCTCGAAGCGCTCGACATCCTCGAACACGCCACCTCGGGGGCGCTCGGCGCGGCCGGTATCCCGGTCGTGCGCGAGACCGTGCACTTCCCGCACCGCATGCACCTCGGCGGCCCGTGGTACCTGAACCTGGCCGACGCGCGCGCCCGCCCGCCGGCCGGCCAGCCCTGGCACGTGCCCTACCGCTGGGGTCGCAGACTGGGCGAGCCCGACGTGGTACGCCACGCGCGGTCCCAGCGCGCGGCCTCGATCGGCGTCTCGGCGGAACTCGGGCGGGCGCTGCGGGAACTGGCGGACGAGGAGTGGCAGGCGTGCGGGCCGGCCGAACCGCCGCTGGTGGCCGGGGTCTGGCTGCCGGGTACGCAGGTCGCCGTCGCGCGTACGGCGGGCGGTCGGGCGCACGGCCTGACGCTGGCGGTCAAGGGCGGGCACAACGGGGAGCACCACAACCACAACGACGCCGGATCCGTCGTCGTCGCGCTGGACGGCGTGCCCGTGCTCGTCGATCCGGGGCGGCCGACGTACACGGCGCAGACGTTCGGGCCCGACCGGTACGCGATCTGGACGATGGTCAGCGACTGGCACAACGTCCCGCGCGTGCGGGGTGTCTCGCAGGGGGAGGGACGCGGGTTCCACGCGCGCGAGGTGCGGGTGGCGGACGACGGCGGCCGGTTCGCCGTGGAGATGGACCTGGCCGCCGCCTATCCCGTGCCGGGCCTGCGGCGGTGGTCACGGACGGCCTCCCTGGACCGGGCCGAGAGCCTGGTGACGATCGAGGACGCCTGGGACTTCACCCCGGACTTCACCCCGGACGGCGGCTCGGATGGCGGCTCGGCTGGCCCGAGTGTCCTGCACTTCGTGCTGGCCGGGGAGGTCGAGCGGCGCTCCGCCGGTCAGGTCGCGGTGCGGCCGGTGGACGGGACGCGTACCGCGTTGATCTCCTGGGATCCTGATCTTGCGACGGCCGGCTTCACCGTGCGTACGCTGGAGGACCCCATGGTGTCGGACGTGTGGGGCGAGCGCCTGACCAGGCTCGAACTGCTCCTGCCCGGTACGGCGGGCGGCGCCTTCGCAGTGCGGGTGGAGGTGGGGCAGTGAGGCGTGCACGCCCCGTCCCCGGCCGAGTTCCTTGCCCGGGCACCGTAGCGGTGCCTTCGAGAAAGACGGTGCCACATTGACAGTGCCGGATCCGCCGGCCGCGCTGCCGGACGAACGCCGTACCCAGCTCCTGGAGGTGCTGCGGCGGCGCGGTGTCGTACGCGTCAACGAACTGGCCGCAGAGCTGGACGTCTCGGTCATCACCATCCGGCGGGACATCTCGCTGCTCTCCTCGCAGGGCCTCATCCGCCGGGTACGCGGCGGGGCCGCACTCCAGAGCGGCCCGATCGCCGAAACCCTCGGCGGCGAGGACCCGGCGACGGAGGAGAGACAGCTGACCATCGGCATGATGGTGCCGTCGCTGACCTACTACTACCCGGACGTGATCCGCGGCGTGCGCGAGGCCGCGGCGGCGGCCGGGGCGCGGATCGTGTTGCGCGGCGCCAGCTACCACGCCGCCGACGAGCGCCGCCAGCTCGCCCGTCTGGTCGAGGAGCACGGCCTGGACGGCCTGCTGGTGACGCCGACCACGACCGGCGACGACGGGGAGGCGCTGGTGCGGTGGCTGCAGGGCGCCGGGGTGCCGGTCGTGCTCGTCGAACGGGCCGCCGCCGTGGGCGACTACCGGGAGGCGATGGAGTCGGTGGTCAGCGATCACGCGTTCGGGGCCGCCATGGCCGTACGGCACCTGGCCGCGCTGGGGCATCGGCGCATCGGCCTGGTCACCCGGCGGAGCCCGACGAGCCCGCACGTGCGGCGCGGGTGGCGGCAGGCGTGCGAGGACCTCGAACTCGACGGCCTCGCACGGGACGGCGTCACCCCTGATGACGCCTGCGTGCCGGACGTCGACACGGTCGATCAGTGGGATCCCGGCTGGCCGGAGGCGGTGGATGAGGTGATCGACGCGTGTGTCGCCTCTCGTACGACGGCGCTGCTGGTGCATTCGGATCCGGAGGCGATCGGCCTGGTGGAACGCTGCCGGGAACGCGACATCCGGGTTCCGGGGGATCTGGCGCTGGTGACGTATGACGACGAGGTGGCCGAGTTGTGCGATCCGCCGCTGACCGCCGTCCGGCCGCCCAAGGCGGCGATCGGGCGGGCGGCGTTCGCGTTGCTCGCGGGACGCCTGGCCGACCCCGACCCGGAACGGCCCACCCACCGCGTCACCATCGAGCCACGCCTGATCGTGCGCTCCTCGTCGTCATAGCGCCCGCCCCCGCCCGGGCCACCGCGCCCGGCGCACTGCGCCCCGAGGGCGTGGTGCGTGCCCGTGTGAGAGTGCCCGGGGAGGGTCGGGCGTGGGTCAGGGCGTTCGCGTTGCCGGTTCGCCCAGGGCCTCGGCCGCGTTCAGATGGTCCCGTGTTCCGTCCGGCCAGGTCAGAACGGCGGTTGCGGTGCCGTCCCAGGACAGGGCCGGCGGTTCGCCCGGGTGGTGTCCGCCCAGGTAGAGCGCCACGTCGTACCAGATGCCCGGTTGTGCGGGGCCGTCGGTGGCGCACCAGGGGATGAGCGTGCGGACCGCGAGCGGCGAGGAGTCCTCGACGCCGAGCACTCCGGACGACGCCAGCCCGGGTCCTGGGACGAGCCGGGAGCATCGGGTGCCGTTCCAGGCGGTGGTTCCCTCTTCGCGGACCTCCCCAGTGACGGGGAGCGGCCATCCGCCGACGCGCAACGGCCCGCTCTCCCCGGCATTCTCCGTGTACGTGTTCACCCGCACCAGGCGCACCTCCCAGGCCCCGCGCACCGCGGAGATCACCTCCAGCCACGGCCCCAGCCGCAGTGCCCCGGACCGGCCGCTGCCGTGGTCCGGCTGGTCGGCCTCGGGGGTGACCCAGTGGGCCTGCCAGCGTGACGCGCCGACGAGGGTTCCGGAAGGGAGGCGGCTGGTGGCGGTGGTCTCGAAGCCGGTCCGGTGGCTGGGGAGCCCGTCGTCGTCGAGGAGCGCGACCGACTGGTCCAAGGGCTCGCCGGTCAGCAGGGGGGAGGTCGCGGTGGAGTAGCCGAGGCGCGCGTACAGCGGTGAGTCGGTCAGGTGGGTGCCGGGGTGGGAGTGGTCGGTGCCGTGGTTGACGACGCGTACGATCCCGTCGGCGCGGGTGCCGCTGACGAGCCAGCCGGGGGAGCGGACGGCGAGCCGGAAGTCACCCGACTCGACCGGCAGGGGCTCTTCGACGGCCGTCCACACCGGGTGGTCGGCAGGTAGCGTCAGACCGAACAAGCCCTTGGCCGCCCAGTACGGCGAGCCGGGCCCCGAGTAGGACTGCGCGATCGGCCGCCACTCCCGGTGCCACCCCAGCGTCAGCAGCCCCCGTTCGTCGGGAGCGCCGTGCTCGGTGAAGTGCCGGGCGACACCCGAGGCGGCCCGGCGCAGAAGCCCGAACCCCGGCATCGACACCCCGGCCCCCGCCCCGGCCCCCGAGCCCACCTCGGCCCCCGAGCCGGGTCCCACCTCGGCCCCCGGGCCGGGTCCCGCGCTGGGCCCGTGTTGCGCGTCGGCCCCTGTGCCGGGCCCGCCCGGCGCGCCGGCCCGTGCGCCCATCCAGAACTGGGCGGCGGCGGCGAAGCGGTAGGTGAGGCTGCGGCCCTGGAGGAGGGGGGAGCCGTCGGCGCCGACGAGGTGGACGGCGTCGTGCAGGTAGCGTTCGAGGCGTTCCAGGTAGACCGGCCGCCGCGCGTCCGCCACCGGATCCCCGGCCGCCATCTCCGTCCACAACAACGGGTAGAAGTGCAGCGCCCAGCCCACGTAGTGGTCGTAGGCCCGCTCGGCCCCGTCGGCGTACCAGCCGTCCTGACGCACGAAACCGTCGGTGAGCGCGAGGCCCTCGGAGATGTCCTTGGCGGAGAAGGGCCCGCCGACGGAGGACAGGAACTGCTCGACGACGATCTGGAACCAGATCCAGTTGATCGGCGGGTAGCCGGAGCCGATCGCGGGCGCGAGGTAGTCGACCACCTGCTCCTGGACGAGCGGCGTGAGCCGGTCCCACAACCACGGCCTGGTCAGGTGCAGCACCAGGGCGATGGAGGCGGCCTCGACCTTGGGCTGGCCGTGTTCGTCGAGCCGGACCCAGCGCTCCGGCGAGCGGGGGTCGGTGCCGGCCGCGAGGCCCTTGGCGTACCAGTCCATCAGGCCCAGCGGATCGCGCCCGCCCTCGCCCGCCACCCGGAAGCCCGCGGCCAGGAACGTGCGCGCGAAACCCTCCAGCCCGTCCACGTCCGGCCCGTACCCGCCGGGCGCCCCGGGGAAGGAGACGCGCGCGTGCGAGGCCGAGGCGTAGGGGCGGGCCGAGAGCAGGAGGTGGTCTGCGAGCGCCGCCCAGTGATCCCTCGTCCATCCGGTGTACGGCGAGAGCCGGCGGTCGTCGAGTTCCCGCAGAGAGTCCCGCAGAGTGGGCATCCGTCCTCCTGACGTGATCGGGCGCATGGCGTTCCGCCGTTGATATCACGCGTCAGGATCCATGGAGCGAGAACGATCAATATCGATCAGGTAAACGTGATCGATCTGATTAACCAGGTATTGACGCGATTGTAACGATCGGACATGATCGGCGCCATCGGAAAGCGCTTGCTGTGAGTGACCGAGCGTGCCGGGTGACCGAATGTGCCGAGTGAAGCGAGGCGAAACCATCAAGCTCAGCAACGTGGTCGTGAGGCCCGCCACGGAGGCGGAGACGTCATGACGGGACGACCGCAGGCCCTGCTGGTCATGGATCACGCGACCTTCGGCATGCAGTTCAAGGAACCGCAGCTGCGCCGGTTGCGGGAGCTCGCCGACCTCGGCGAGCCGATCGTGACCGCCGACCTCGACACGGCGCGGGCGCGGCACCGGCTGCGCGAGGCCGAGGTGCTGCTGACCTCCTGGGGCTGCCCGCCGCTGACGGCCGAGCGGCTCGCCGACGCGCCGCGGCTGCGCGCGATCTTCCACTGCGCGGGCACGGTCCGCTCGTTCGTGACCGAAGAGGTGTGGCGCCGGGGCATCCTGGTCACCAGCGCCGCCGACGAGAACGCGATCCCGGTCGCCGAGTTCACCCTCGCCGCGATCATCTTCGCCGGGAAGAAGGCGCCCTTCCTGGCCAGGGACGCGCGCATGCGCCGCGCCGTCTGGTCCTCCATGGTGCACCGCGAGGACCTGTCCAACCGCGGGCGCACGGTCGGGGTCGTCGGCTACTCCCGGGTGGGACGCCGGGTCGTCGAACGGCTGCGCGCCCTGGAGGTCGAGATCCTCGTCGCCGACCCGTACGCCACCGCATCCGAGGTGAGCCAGGCCGGCGCCCGCCTGGTCGAGCTGCCCGAGCTGCTGCCGCGCTGCGACGTGCTCACCCTGCACGTCCCGGCGCTGCCCGCCACCCGCCACCTGATCGGGGCGCCGGAGCTGGCCCTGCTGCCGGACGGCGCGACCCTGATCAACACCGCCCGCGGCGCCGTCCTGGACACCGCGGCCCTGGAACGCGAGTGCGTCGCCGGCCGGCTCAACGCGATCCTCGACGTCACCGACCCGGAGCCACTCCCGTCGGCCTCCCCGTTGTACGGCCTGCCCAACGTCATGATCACCCCCCACGTCGCCGGATCTCTCGGCTCGGAGACCCGGCGGATGAGCGAGAGCGCGCTCGACGAGCTGGAACGCCATCTGACCGGCCGGCCGCCGCGTGCGGCCGTGACCGCGGACGAGTTCAAGGTGAGCGCCTGAGCCCCGGACCCCGGCTCAACGGAAAGGAACCGGATCAATGATCGCTTCTAACACCTCACGCCGCCTCGCGGCGGTGGCCGTGCTCGCACTCGCCGCGACCGCCTGTGGCGGCGGAGGCTCCGGCGAGCAGGCGGCCGACGGGAAGGTCACGCTGACGGTCTCGGTGTGGAACCTCGCCAAGACCCCCGAGTTCAAGGCGCTGTTCGACGCCTTCCAGCAGGCGAACCCCGGCATCACGGTCAAGCCGGTGGACATCCTCGCGGACGACTATCCGGAGAAGGTCACCACGATGCTCGCCGGCGGCGACACGACCGACGTGATCGCCATGAAGAACGTCATCGACTACTCGCGCTTCTCCAGCAGGAACCAGCTCCTCGACGTCAGCGACCTGGCCAAGTCCGCGGACGCCACGAAGCTGGCGGGGCTGGAGACGTTCAACGTCCAGGGCAAGTATTTCGCGGTGCCCTACCGGCAGGACTTCTGGCTGCTCTACTACGACAAGAAGGCCTTCAAGAAGGCCGGCGTCACGATGCCGGACAAGCTCACCTGGGACGAGTACGCCAAGCTCGCGCAGCAGCTCACCCGCGAGGAGGGCGGCAAGAAGGTCTACGGCACCTACCACCACATCTGGCGCTCGCTGGTGCAGGCCATCTCCGCCGCCCAGACCGGCGGCGACCAGCTCGGCGGCGAGTACTCCTTCTTCAACGACCAGTACACGATGACGCTCGGGCTGCAGAAGGCCGGCGCGGTCCTCGACTTCGGCACCGCGAGCGCGCAGAAGTCCGACTACCGCACGCAGTTCGAGACCGGCGCGGCGGCCATGATGCCCATGGGCACCTGGTACGTCGCCGGCATCCTGGAGGCCAAGGAGAAGGCGGCCACCGACGTCGACTGGGCGCTGGCCCCGATGCCGCAGCGCCCCGGCGGTTCCGGCGTGACGACCTTCGGCTCGCCGACCGCCTTCGCCGTCAACGCCAAGGCCGAGAACACCGACGCCGCCAAGAAGTTCGTGCAGTTCGCCGCGAGCCAGGCCGGCGCCGAGGCGATCACCAAGGTGGGCGTGGTGCCCGCGCTGCAGACGCCCGAGATCACCAAGGCGTACTTCGAGCGTGAGGGCATGCCCTCCGACGAGTTGTCGAAGAAGGCGTTCGAGCCGGACAAGGTCGTGCTGGAGATGCCGGTCAGCGACAAGACTTCCGACATCGACACGATTCTCAACGAGGAGCACCAGCTCATCATGGTCGGCGACAAGCAGCTGGCCGACGGCCTGCGTTCGATGAACGAGCGCGTCAAGAGCGAGGCGCTCAACTAACGGCCCCTGCGCCGACTCCCCAAGAAGGTACTGAGGACGCTTATGGCCCATGTGATGACGCAACCGGCGCCGCCCTCCAGGAAACGCGCGTGGCGCGAGATCCTCATCGGGTGGAGCTTCATCCTGCCCAACTTCATCGGCTTCGCGCTGTTCACCCTCGTCCCCATGCTGGCCGCCTTCGCCCTGGCCTTCCTCGACTGGGACTCCTACGGCACCCCGGAATGGGTCGGCCTGGACAACTTCCAGCGCATGCTGGGCGATGAGAATTTCCACGTCGCGCTGCGCAACACGCTCTACTACGCCCTCGGCCACATCCCGCTCACCCTGGTGGCCGCGCTGGGCCTGGCGCTGGTGCTCAACCGCAAGTTGCGCGGCATGGCCATCTTCCGTACCGCGGCGTTCTTCCCGTACATCACCTCGCTGGTCGCCGTGGCCATTGTCTGGAACATGCTGTTCAACCCGACGGCGGGACCGGTCAACCAGTTCCTCCTGGCGATCGGCATCGACGACCCGCCCAGGTGGGTGGCCAGCACGGACTGGGCGATGCCCGCGGTGATCGTGACCAGCGTGTGGCGGGACATGGGGTACTACATGGTGCTCTACCTGGCCGGCCTGCAGACGATCCCGAAGGAGTACTACGAGGCCGCCACGGTGGACGGCGCCAACGCCTGGCAGCGCTTCTGGAGCATCACCCTGCCGAGCCTGCGGCCGACGACGTTCTTCGTCGTGGTCATGCTGACCATCCACAGCTTCAAGGTCCTCGACCTCATCGTGGTCATGACCGAGGGCGGACCCGGCCGCAGCACGAAGGTGCTGGCGCAACTCGTCTACGAGCAGGGGATCAGGGAGGGCCGCTTCGGCTACTCCTCGGCGATCGCCCTGGTGCTCTTCCTCATCGTGCTCACCGCCACCCTCATCCAGTTCCGGCTCAACGAACGCAGGAGCGGCTGATGACGACACTGCGCGAGGCCCCTCCCGCCCCCGCCACGCGGCCGGCGCCGCCCGCCCCGGTAAGTCGCGGCCTCGGGCTCGTCCGCAAGGCGATCACGTACGTGGTCCTGACCGTGGTCACGGTGCTGGTCCTGGTGCCGTTCGGGTGGATGATCTCCGCGTCGCTCAAACGCGACAACGAGGTGCTGACCATCCCCATCCAGTGGATCCCGGACGAGCTGCGCTGGTCGAACTTCGTCGAGATCTGGGACCGCATCCCGCTGCTGACCTACCTGGGCAACTCCGCGTTCCTCGCCGTGACGATCACGCTGCTGCAACTGCTCACCGGCAGCTTCGCCGCCTACGGGTTCTCCAAGGTGCGCTTCCCCGGCCGGGACGCGCTGTTCGTCGCCTACATCGCCACCATCGCGGTGCCGTGGCAGGCCTACATGGTGCCGCAGTACATCATGATGCAGCGGGCGGAGCTGACGAACACGTACTGGTCGATCATCCTGCTGCAGGCGTTCGGCGCGTTCGGCGTCTTCCTCATGCGCCAGTACTACATGTCGATCCCCGACGACCTCTGCGAGGCCGCGCGGATCGACGGGCTCAGCGAGTACGGCATCTACTGGCGGATCATGCTGCCGCTGTCCAAACCGGCACTGGCCAGCCTGGCGCTGCTCACCTTCGTCAACACCTGGAACGACTACATGGGGCCGTTCATCTATCTGACCAGCAACGAGTTGTGGACCGTGCAGCTGGGCCTGCGCTCGTTCGTCGGCCAGTACGAGGCGGACTACGCGATGATGATGACCGGCGCGGTGTTGTCGGTGTTGCCGATCCTCCTCGTCTTCCTGCTCGGCCAGCGGTACTTCATCCGCGGCATCGCGACCAGCGGGCTCAAGGGATGAACGGGGTGCGACGGCTGCTGCGGCCGGCCGCCCAGACCACGTACGAGCGGATCTTCGGCACCGTCTACGTCGGCCTCATGACGAACGTCCTGCTCGCCGTCGCCGTCTCCCCGCTGCTGGCGGCTCTGGCGATCGTGCGGGACCCGCTCGCGTCGTGGCCGTTCTTCGCCGTCCTGTCGTCGTTGTGCGCGCCGGCGCTGACGGGGGCGTTCGCGTGCTTCGCCGCGCTGGGCGAGCCCGGCCAGGCCGTCGTGCTCCGCCCGTTCCTGACCGGCTACCGGCGTGGCGCGGCCCGCGCGGCCCTGGCCTGGGCGGGCGGCGCCGCGGTGGTCAGCGTGCTCGCGCTCGACGCCGCGGTCGTCATGCCCACCGCCTGGGGCCCGGCGCTGGTCCCGTTCTTCGCCACGGCGGCGGCGCTGGTGGCCTGCGTGCTCATCGCCGTCCTGGTGCTGCTCGCCGAGCCGGGCGAGCCGGTACGGGTCCGCGACGTGCTGCGTCCCTGCCTCTACCTGGTGGCGCGGCGCTGGTACCTGGCGGCGCTCAACGTCGCCGCGCTGGGCGTGGCCGTCACCGTCGTGCTCACCAGGCCGGTGATCGGCGTGTTGCTCCTCGGAGCGCCCCTGCTGTACCTGGTGTGGGCCACGACCCGGTTCGTCCTCACGCCTCTGCTGAGCGACGCGGTCACTTGAGCGGCGTCTCAGGCGGCAGGCCGCCCAGCGCCTCCACCTCCTCCTGCGAGTAGGGGGTGCCGGGCCATTCGACCAGCACGACGGTGGCGTCGTCGCGCAGCCGGCTGTTGTGATAGTCGAGGTGGTGGTGGATCAGGCGGCGCAACGTCTCGGGCACCGGCAGTTCGTCGGCCTGGTGCCGGATGAGGAAGTCGGTGAAGCGGTCCATGCCGAACTCCTCGCCGTGCTCGTTGCGCGCCTCGGTGATGCCGTCGGTGTAGAGCAGCAGCCGGTCCCCGGGCTGGAGCTGGGCGTGGCACACCGTCACGGGCAGGTTCAGCCCGGTGCCCGCCGGCGGGCTCGGCTCGCACGCGAGCTCGATGGTGGTGCGCCTGCGCAGGATGACCGGCGGATGGTGGCCGCAGTTGACCCAGTCCAGGGCGCCGCTGGTGACGTCCAGGGCGGCGACGACGCAGGTGGCGAACCGGTCGCCGGCGAACAGCCCCATGAGCGCCTCGTCCATCCGGGTCGCCGCGCGGGCGAGCCCCTGGCCTTCGAGGCGGCTGCTGCGCAACGTCGTCAGCGCGAGGTTGGCGGTCAGGCCCGCGGCCGTGTCGTGCCCCATCGCGTCGAAGATCGCCAGATGTGTCGTGTCGCCCTCGAAGGCGTAGTCGTAGACGTCGCCGCTGACGTCGTACGCGGGCTCCATCACCGCGCTGATCACCAGCCGGTCGGTGGCGAACGTGCGCTGCGGCATGAGCCGCCACTCCATCTCCGCCGGCACGCTCATCCGCCTGCGCCGCACCAGCCTGGCGTAGGTGTCGCTCAGCGGACGCTTGGAGACCACCAGCAGCGCCACCAGGCCGGCCAGCCGCTCCATGTCCAGCAGCGCCCCGGTGTCCGCGCCGGCGACGGTGATCCGCAACACGCCCAGCCGGTCCGTGCCGTCCACCAGCGGCACCCACCACTGACGCGGGTCCCGTACCGTGGCAGGAAAGATCTTTCCGTGCTGGAAGGCCCGGCCCGCGACCGTCCCCTCGATGCCGATCTCGTGGCTCTCGCCCTCGCCGGCCGGCTCGGGCCGGGCGACCAGCGGGGAGAGCACATCCTGCTGCAGGTCCGCCAGGTAGATCACCACCTCGTCCAGCCCCGCCTGCCCGGCGTGCTCGGAGACCAGGCCGGGGACCTGCTCCAGCGTGGAGGTGTGGCTCGCGGAGATCAGCGCCCCGAACATCGCCGCCCGCGCCGCCGCCGACCTCGCTTCGAGGTCATCGTGAGCGGTCATGCACCCACCGTAACGACTCGGGGCGGGCGGCCGGTGATCGGCATGCCGGTACCGTGTGATCACGTGTACGGGGTGAGAGCACGAACCGAACGGCTGCGGCACGTCTTCTGGATCGGCGGCGCGAGCGGCGCGGGCAAGTCGACCATCGGCCGGCGGCTGGCGGCCCGGCACGGCCTGCGCCTCTACGCCACCGACGACACGATGACCGACCACGCCGCCCGCAGCACTCCCGAGGACGCCCCGTACCTGCGCGAGTTCGCCGCCATGGACATGGACGAACGCTGGGTGAACCGCTCCGCGCGGACCATGCTGGAGACCTTCCACTGGTACCGGGGCGAGGGCTTCGGCCTGATCGTCGAGGACCTGCTGCGGCTGCCGCCGGAACAGGGCGTGATCGTCGAGGGCTTCCGGCTGCTGCCCCACCTCGTCAAGCCCCTCCTGGCCACGCCCGCCCAAGCTGTCTGGCTGCTGCCCACGCCGGACTTCCGCCGGAGCGCGTTCGAGAGCCGGGGTTCGTTGTGGGAGATCGCCGGGCGGACCGGCGACCCGGAGCGGGCGCTGCGGAACCTGCTCGAACGCGACCGCATGTTCACCGAGCGCCTGCACGAGGAGACCGGACGCCTTGGCCTGCCGGTCATCGAGGTCCGCGCCCCGATGACCGAGGATGAGCTGGCCGCGCGGGTGACGGCGGTGTTCGGGCTCTGACGGCAGTGACCGTCCAAGCAGCTCAGTAGAGCCAGCGGTAGGAGCGCAGCACTTCGGCCGGGTCGCGGCCGTCGGCGCGGGCGGCGTCGGAGGCGCGTACCGCACGGAAGGCGTCGGTCAGCTCCTCGCCCAGCGCCGCCCGGATGCGCCGGTTGGCCAGCAGCGCGCCGAGCTGCTCCTCGACGCTGGTGGGCAGCCGGCGGATGTCGCGTCCGGCCCGCTGCTCCTCGCTCCACAGGCCCGGGTTCTCCTGCACCGGCTCGGGCGGCGTGAGACCGTCCTCGATGCCGGCCAGCCCCGCCGCGATCACCGCGGCCATCGCGAGGTAGGGGTTGGCGGCGGCGTCGGACGGCTTGAGCTCGACGTTGGCGTTCGCGCCGCCCAGCAGGGGAGTGGCCGGTACGAGCCGCAACGACGCCTCCCTGTTCTCCACCCCCCAGCAGGTGTAGGCGCCGGACCAGTACCCGGGCCGCAGCCGTTGCAGCGACGACAGGCTCGGCGCGGTGACGGCCACGATGGCGGGCAGGTCGCGCAGCAGCCCGGCCAGGTAGGCGCCGCCCTCGGCGGTCATCCCGGCGGGTCCGTCGCCGCCGGACAGCAGGTTGGCCCCGGCGCGGGACAACGAGGTGTGCAGGTGCCAGCCGTTGCCCACCTGGCCGGGGTTCACCAGCGGCGCGAAGCTCGCCCGCAGGCCGTGCGCGCGGGCGGCGGCGTGCACGGTCTGGCGGGCCAGAAGCTGCAGGTCGGCGGCGGTGACCGGGTCGGCGGGGGCGATGTTGAACTCGAACTGCCCTGGGCCGTACTCGCCGTGCAACTGGCCGATCGGCACGCCGTTGCGGTCGAGGTCGCGCAGCAACTGCTCGGCGAAGCCGTCCACGGCCAGCATCTTGGCCGGCCCGTAGGAGGGCCCGTCGTAGACGGGGCGCACGTGCGCGCCGCCGTCGTCATCCTCTGCCCGGCTGAGGTGGAACTCCATCTCGTAGCCGGCCAGGAAGTCCAGCCCCAGCTCTGAGGCCCGGGAGAGCTGCCGCTCCAGCACACCGCGTTGGTCGTACGGCCACACCGAGCCGTCGGGCGCCACCTGCCGCCCCGGCACCCACGCGAACCCGGGCTGCCCGGAGAGCCGGACGAGTCGCTCGGACACCGGCACCAGCCGGATGTCGCCCGACGGGGTGCCCAAGGGGGCGTGGTCGAAGGTGATGGCGTCGTGGGAGTCGAACACCGCGAACAGCGGGGTGACGCCGACGCCCCGCTCCGCCGCCGCGCCGAACGCCCCGATGGGCACCGTGCGGGAGCGGGGGATCCCGTTGTTGTCGGCCCAGACGATGGTGACTCCGACGACACCTGCCTGGGCCAGGTCGTCCGTGCTGGTCTCCGGCGTTGGGCCGGCGGTTGCCTGGTCGAGCATCGACATAGCCTCCTCGCGATCACACCCGCGTACAGACTAGATCACGCTGTGCGTTCGCAAGGGCACTTAACGTCAAGTTGTGTCGGCCGGGCAACCGCCTGCCGCTCAGTGGCCGGACTGCGCGAGCCGCTCCTGGGCCAGGCGCTCCTCGCCCGACAGCGTGTTGAGCGGCTTCTCCTTGATGAACAGCACCGCCACCAGCGCGAGCACGGTGAGCGGTACGCCGATGAGGAACAGTTCGGCCGTCGCGGTCGCGTACACGTCCTGGATGACCTTCACCACAGGGGCGGGCAGCTTGGAGATGTCGGGTACGGCGTGCGCGTCGCCGCCCCCGCCACCGGCGGCGGCCATCGGGCCGAGCTTCTCCGTCATGAGCGAGGTGACCCGGTTGGCCAGCACCGCGCCCAGGGCGCTGACGCCGATCGTGCCACCCATGCTGCGGAAGAAGGTCAGCACCGAGGTGGTGGAGCCCAGGTCCTGGGCGGGCACGTCGTTCTGGGCGGCGAGCACCAGGTTCTGCATGAGCATGCCGACGCCGATGCCGAGCACCGCCATGTAGACCCCGAGCAGTACCGTGCCGGTCTCCCCGTCGATGGTGGACAGCAGGCCCATGCCGCCGAGCATGACGATGCCGCCGGCCACCAGGAAGCGCTTCCAGCGGCCCGACTTGGTGATGAGCTGGCCCGCCACGGTGGAGGAGATCAGCAGGCCGAACACCATCGGCAGGCTCATCAGTCCGGCGACCGTCGGCGACTTGCCGAGCGCCACCTGGAAGTACTGCGACAGGAAGACCGTGCCGCCGAACATGGCCACGCCGACCAGGGCGCTGGCCACGGTGGCGAGGGCGACGGTGCGGTTCCTGAAGATGGCCAGCGGGATGATCGGCTCGGCCGCCCGCGACTCCACGAAGACGGCCAGCGCGAGGATGAGTAGGCCGCCGCCCACGAGGCCGACGGTCCACATGGAGCCCCACTCGAACTGGTTGCCCGCGAGCGACGACCAGATCAGCAGCGTGGAGACGCCGACCGTGATCAGCAGGGCGCCCAGGTAGTCGACCTTGACGTCCTTCTTGGGCACCACCGGCAGGTCGAGGGTGCGCTGCAGCAGGATGATGGCCACGATCGTGAACGGCACGCCGAGCAGGAAGCACCAGCGCCAGCCGAGCCAGGAGGTGTCAACGAGCACACCGCCGATGAGCGGCCCGGCCACGGTGCCGACGCCGAACACGGCGCCGAAGATCCCGGCGTAGCGGCCGAGCTCACGCGGCGGGATCATGGCCGCCATCACGACCATCGACAGCGCCGTCATGCCGCCCGCGCCGATGCCCTGCACCACGCGGCTGACGATCAAAATCTCAACGTTCGGGGTGAGGCCCGCGATCAGGGAGCCCGCCACGAACAGTCCGAGCGATAGCTGGATCAGTAGTTTCTTGTTGTAAAGGTCGGCCATCTTGCCCCAGAGCGGCACCGTGGCCGTCATGGCCAGCAGCTCCGAGGTGACGATCCAGGTGTAGATCGTCTGCGTGCCGTGCAATTCGGTGATGATGCGGGGCAGGGCGTTGGCCACCACGGTGGAGGCCAGGATGGACACGAACATGCCCACCATCAGCCCGGAAAGCGCCTGCAGGACCTTCCGTCTGGAGGTCGGCGTCGCGGCCACGGGCTCGGGCTGCGCGCTGGTGGTTGTCATTTTCCCTCGATTTTCTCGTGCAGGGGCCGCCGTCCCGCGGGGCTCCCGCGTACGCGGATTCAGTCAGAAATAAAGTCGGTGACCAGGCCGGTCACGGATTGGGCAGACCGGCGGCGAGCTGGGAGAAGGCGTCGTCGACGAGGTTGGCCAGGACCGGCCGGCCGCCCGCGGCGCCCCAGCGCATCATCGCCACCCTGAAGGCCGCCATGGCCGCCGCGGTGGCCAGTTCGGGATAGCCGCTCGTGCCCGGTTCGACGCCCGCCCGGCGGGCGACCGCGGTCATCACGACGCGTTCGGTCTCGGTGCCGCTGGCGACCAGCCGGGGGAACAACGACGGGTTCTGTTCAAACACCTTCAGCCGGAGCAGCCACTGCTCACGCTGCTCCTGTACGCGCTCGGCCTCGGCCCGCGACATGAGGCGCAGCGCCTCCAGCACGGGCACCCGCGCGGGCACCGCCTCCAGCTTCTCGCGCAGATCGGTGGCCGAGGCGGAGCCCGAGCCGACGAGCGCGTCCTCCTTGGCCGGGAAGTAGTTGAAGAACGTGCGCGAGGAGACGTCCACCGCCTCGGCGATGTCCTCCACCGTGACGCCCGCCAGGCCGCGCTCGGCGACCAGGGTCAGGGCGGCGTGTTCGAGCGCGGCGCGGGTCTCGAGCTTCTTTCGATCCCTGCGGCCGAGTTCGTCAGCGCTGTCCACGATGGTCACGATGTCAAGATTAGAGGTGAAATTTCAGGATCTGCAAGATTTCAGAGCCTGAAGTGTGGCAGATCACAGCAGGGTACGGACGGGATTGACGGGACCTGTGGTCCGTTCGTAGCGTTCCCGGCGATGGCTCCGACACGGCACACCCCGATCGACGCCGCGAAGAACCGGCGGGCACGATTATCCGTCGCCCTGCTCTACGTGATCATGAGCATGCCCATCGGCGGGTGGGCCGCCCGGGTTCCCGACCTCCGCCGCCAGGTGGGCGCGGACGACGCGCTCTGGGGCCTGGCGAACACCGTGCCGAGCGCCGGCAACATCATCGGGCTCTGCACGATCCTGCTGCTGGCGGGCAGGACCGGCAACCGCCCGCTCGCCGTCATCGGCTCCGGCCTGGTCCTGCTGACCGTGCCGCTGACGGCGTTGTCGGCGAGCTTCACGGGTATGGTGCTCGGACTGACGACCTGGGCGCTGGTCGCCCACATCATGGACATGCCCATGGGCGCGCTCGCGCTCGACGTGCAACGCCGCTACCGCAGACCCCTCATGGGCGCCTTTGACGCCTGCTTCGGCCTGGGCACCCTGGCCGGCGGCGCCACCGGCACGCTCGCGGCGGCGCTGGACGTACGGCCGTGGGTGCAGTTCGCCGTCACCAGCGCGCTGCTCGGCCTGTGCCTGGCGGCGACGGCCCGATGGCTGCCCGAGGAGCACGGGCGGACGCCAGGGACGCTGCGCATGTCGCTGCGCAGAAGGTTCCACCGCCGGATGTTGCCGATCACCGCCATGGCCTTCCTGTCCGGGTACGTGTCGGAGTCGGCGATCCTCTGGAACGCCGTCTACGTGGCCGACACCCTGCGCGCGGGCCCCGTCGCCGGCGGCGTCTCCTACACCCTCGCCGCCACCGCCGGCACCCTCGCGGCGCTGGTGGCGGTGGACCGGGCCACGGCGCGGCTGGGCATCGTTGCCCTGGTACGCGGGTCCACGCTGTTCGCCGCGGCGGGTTTCGGCCTCTGCCTGGCGATCGGCGGTCCGGGCGCGGCCATCGCCGGGTTCGTCCTGCTCGCGATCGGGATGGCCGGCGTGAATCCGAGCATCTACACCCTCGCGGGAACGCAGGAGGGGCTGTCACCGAGCGAGGGGGTCTCGATGGTGGAGATCGGCCAGATGCCCGGAGCGTCGATCGCCGCCCCGGCGATGATCGGCGCCCTGAGCGGCCTCATCGGGCTCCGCTTCGCGCTGGTCTCGATCGTCGTGGCGGTGGTGCTGCTCGCCGTGCTGGCGCACCGGCTCTCACCGGCGACGACCGGCGGGTACGCGGGCCGGCCGCCCCCGTAGGGCCGGAGGTTGTCCGAGCCGGCCGCCCTCGCGTCATAAAAATTTCATCTCATAACGATTGATGAAAAGAACTTTCAGAGTTATCTTCATGATCGGCCGTCCACCTCCCATGGACGGTGCGATCCAGCGCTGGGCACCGCACGTATTCCCCCCTACGCCCTTGCCCGGAGAGGTGAGCATGCCCGCACTCGGTACATCGGCCCTCAGAATCGCGATCACTGCCCTATCGGTCATCTTTGCCACGGCACTGGTCCCGCAGGCGGCCTCGGCACAGGAAACCGGCCTCCTGGCGACGCACAAGAGCCCGTTTAACTGCGGGAAGACCTTCAACGCCAACAACTGGATCGACACCCCGGACCACAACCCGCCGGGCTCCATCGACTGGCAGAACTACGGCAGCGACGCCATCAACGGTGAGACCGTGCGTGCCACCGCCGCCGGCACCGCGTACTTCGCCGACACGGGAAGCTCGAGCTACGGCAAGTGGGTGGAGATCCGGCACGGCGACGGCACCAGGACCCGCTACGCCCACCTCGCGACCATGGTGCGGGCGGCGGGCGGCTCCATGACCGTCAGCCAGGGCACCACCATCGGGACCGTCGGCTCCTCGGGCGGCTCCAACGCCCCGCACCTGCACTACGAGCAGCGGACCTCCGGCGGCGCGGTGGACACCAGCCCGACCGTGGAGGGCGTGACCGTCTCCCGGGGCCAGAAGAAGGCCATCACGAGCACCAACTCCTGCGGCGGCAGCGGCAACCCGTACACGCCGGAGGAGGCCTGCGGTAGCGGCTACGGGGTCATCGACTCGGCCGCGCTCACCGGAGGCCGCGTCTACCTGCTCTACAACTCGGGCAACAAGAACAACTGCGTCGTGACGCTGAAGTCGACGAACCTCGGCACGTCCACCCCGGTGTCGGCCTTCCTGGAGCCGCAAGGGGAGTCCAGGAAGACCGACTCGGGCAGCTACGGCTACTACGCGGGGCCCGTCACGACCAGCGCGCCCGGACAGTGCGTCAAGTGGGGCGGCTCGGTCGGCAGCAGCACCTACACCAGCCCCTTCGAGCACTGCGACTGAGGTGAGAGGTGATCACCGGGCCCGTCCCGGCCGGTCGAGACCGGCGGCGAGCTCGGTGATCGCCTCGTCCACCTCCTCGCGCAGCGCGGTCATGGACGGCAGGTCCGTGGACTCGACGGCGCGGTCCAGCCACCGGTTGAACACCACGCGCAGGGCCGTCATCACCGTGGCCGCGCACAACATGGGATAGATGTCGTCCGCGTCCTGGTCGAGGCGCTCGGCGATGGCCTCGGCGAGCGCCTTCTCCTGGGCGGCGAGCACGGCCAGCTGCTGGGGCACCAGCGACGGGGCCCTGCGGATCAGGTGCAGCGCCTCAAGGTGGTCGCGCCTGCCGGCGTCGCCGTGCGCCATGACGACGAGGACCGCCTCGCGCAGC
This sequence comes from Nonomuraea sp. NPDC050404, assembly GCF_040655495.1. Taxonomy (NCBI): domain Bacteria; kingdom Bacillati; phylum Actinomycetota; class Actinomycetes; order Streptosporangiales; family Streptosporangiaceae; genus Nonomuraea; species Nonomuraea sp. NPDC050404. Next base: position 12,801 of record NZ_JBFAKB010000020.1, on the reverse strand, counting down.
GCCCGCAACACCGGCTCGGTACGCGGCCGGGCCCGGAACTCGGCGATGAGCTCCTCGGCCCCGGCCGCCAGCGTGGCGACCACCGCCTCCTCCTTGCTGGAGAAGTAGTTGAAGAAGGTCCGCAACGCGATGTCGGCCTCGGCGGCGATCTGCTCCACGGTGACCTTCTCCACACCGTGACGGGCGGCCAGGCGCAGCGCCGCCTCCCGTACGGCGGCGCGGGTGGCCAGCTTCTTGCGCTCGCGCCGCCCGGACATCCCCGCGTCCTCCCGAAGGATCATGCCCACGTGACGGGCAGCGAGTGAACCCCGAAGATGAGCATCTCATTACGCAGCGGCACCTGGTCGGCGGGCACGGCCAGGCGCAGGTCCGGCAGCCGGGTGACCAGCTCGCCCAGGCCGACCTTCATCTCCACCCGGGCGAGCTGCTGCCCCAGGCACTGGTGGATGCCATGCCCGAAGGCCAGGTGCGAGGCGCGGGGCCGCAGCACGTCGAGCCGGTCGGGCTCGTCCCAGTGCTCCGGGTCGCGGTTGGTCTCGGGCGTCGCGATGATCACGGTGGAGCCCGCGGCGATCCGCACGCCATCGACCGTGAGGTCCTCGGTGGCCACCCGGGTGACGCCCATCTGGATGATGGACAGGTAACGCAGCAACTCCTCGATCGCGCCGTCCAGGAGGGCCGGGTCCGCGCGCAGCGCCGCGAGCTGCTCCGGGTGCTCCAGCAGCGCGAACGTGCCCAGCCCCAGCATGTTGGCGGTGGTCTCGTGGCCGGCGCCGAGCAGCACCAGGGCCACGTCGGTGAGCTGGGCGTCGGTCAGCGGCGGGTCGGCGTCGTGGATCAGCCCGGACAGGATGTCGTCGCCCGGCTCCTTGCGCTTGGCGCTCACCAGGTCCTGGATGAAGCCGTACAGCTCCATGCCGGCGGTGGCCCGCTCGTCGTCGGGGGTGTTGGAGTTCAGCGCGATCGCGGTGCGCTCCTGGAACTGGTCGCGGTCGGCGTAGTCGACGCCGAGCAGCTCGCAGATCACCAGCGAGGGGATCGGCAGCGCGTACGCGGGCACGAGGTCGGCCTCGGTGCCCGCCGCCCGCATCGCCTCGATGTGCTGTACGGCGATGTCGCGGATGTGTGACTCCAGCGCCTTCATCCGCCGGACCGTGAACTGGCCGGTCAGCAGGCGCCGCAGCCGCGTGTGCTCGGGCGGGTCCATGAAGACGAACATCCCGTCCTCGCGACTGTCCACCTTCGGCGTAAGGGCGGCCTTGCCCGCGGCCAGCTCCTCGACCTCGTGCGGCTGCAACTTGGTGGCGTCGGGATAACGCACCCGGTCGGAACTGAAGCGCACGTCCGCCATCACGGCCCTGGCCGCCTCAATGCTGGTGACCAGCCAGGCGGAAGCCCCGTTGGCCAGCTCCAGCGGCTGCACCGCGCCCTGTCCACGCCGCCGCCGCAGCCCCTCGGGCGGATCGAAGGGGCACTTGCCCCGCTCCACCATGTCCGCCGGCAGCAGCCGGCGCATCGCTGTCGGGGACTCGGTGGTCGAAGCGCTGGTCCGCTCGCCGGAAGCCGTCATTCGCCGCATCCTCTCCTCGGGGGTCTCGTGCCACGCTACCTCAAACGTGCACGACGTGCATGCATGCACATCGTGCATGTTTGATGCGGATCAGGTGGCCTTCACCGTGAAGTTCTTGACGTTGATCTGCGCGCGGTAGCTCCACAGGCCCACCCGGCCCCCGGTGACGTAGCGGTTGTCCGACGCCTGGAGGATCAGGTGGCCCGGACGGCGCCACGGTCCGCGGTCGCCGGTGACGACACCGCAATACGCCTGTGGGACGTCACCGACCCGAACGAGCCCGCCGCGCTCACCACCCTGGACGACCCGCGGGACTACGTGTACGCCACCACGTTCAGCGCGGACGGCAGGCTGCTGGCGGCGGGCAGCGGCGACAAGAAGACCTGGTTGTGGAATGTCGAGGACCGCCGCCGCCCCGTCAAGCTCGGGGAACTGCACGGCCACCGCCAGGAGGTCTACTCCGTCGCGATCGACCCGCGAGCCCGCCTCCTGGCGGCCGGCAGCGCGGACAAGACGATCCAGTTGTGGGACATCGCCGGGCGGCCCAGGCGCCTGGGCAAGCCGTTGACCGGGCCGAACAACACCGTCTACTGGCTGGACTTCAGTCCCGACGGGCACACGCTGGCCGCCGGCGGCGGAGACGGCACCGTCTGGCTGTGGGACGTGCGCGATCCGGCGCGGCCCGTGACGTACGCGACGCTCGCGGGCGGGAGCAGCGCCGTCTGGATGGTGAGCTTCGGCCCCGGTGGCCGCCTGCTCTCCGCCGGCGGGGCCGACGCGACCGTGCGCCTGTGGACGACCGATCCCGAGCGGGTGGCCAGGGAGTTGTGCGCACTGGCCGGTGACCCGCTGACGGCGGCGGAATGGGAGCGATACCTGCCCGACGTGCCGCACGATCCGCCGTGTTGACGTGCGATCGTGTCGTCAACCATGATTGACGCGTGATCGGACGTAAACGAGCCAGGGAAGCGGCCGGCGGTTTGCCGTTGGCCGACCTCGTACGGCGTACCGCCGCAGAGGTCGCCTCCGGGCGGCGCGGTGCGGTGGCCGTCGGCGCGATCAGGGGCGAAGAGAGCGCGACCCACGGCGCCGATCCGCGCGCCGTGTTCGAGATCGGCTCGATCAGCAAGACGTTCACCTCGCTGATGCTGGCCAAGATGGTGGTGCGCGGTGAGCTCGCGCTCGACCGGCCCGTGCGTGAGCTGCTGCCGCCCGGCACGGCCGTTCCGCAGCGCGACGGGCGCGACATCGAGCTGGGGCATCTGGCCTGCCACATCTCCGGCCTGCCCCGGCTGCCCAAAGGGCTGATGCCGCGCGGGATGTTCGCCGCCGACCCCTATGCGGGCTGCACCGAGGAGGTGGTGCTGGGCGGGCTGGCCGCCACCCGGCTGCGGTCGGTGCCGGGGGATCGGTTCCACTACTCCAACCTCGGCGCGGGCGTGCTGGGGATCGCGCTGGCCCGGCACGCCGGGGTCGGCTACGAGGACCTGGTCCATGCGGAGATCTGCCGGCCGCTCGGCATGGCCGACACCCGGGTGGTGCTCGACGAGGAGCAGACCGCCAGGCTCGCGCCGGGGCACTCCCGCTTCGGCAGAAGCCGTTCGCGCTGGCGGCTGGCCGCGCTTGCCGGGGCCGGCGGGCTGGCCTCCACGGTGACCGACATGTTGCGGCTGGCCAGGGCCACGTTCGGGGACGCGCCGGAGGAGCTGGTACGGGCCTTCGCGCTGACCAGGGACACCGTCCATCCGCTGCGCGGCCCGGCGTTGGCCCATCCGGGCTGGATCTCGCTGCCCGGCGGGCCCGATCGCGAGGGGCCGCGCACGCTGTTCCACAACGGCGGCACCGGCGGCTACCGCTCGATCATGGCCGTGGTACCCGAACGGCGGACCGCCGTCGTCATCCTCAGCGCCGACGCGCGCTCGGTCGACCGCCCCGGCCTGACCCTGCTGGCCGACCTCGGCACCCCCGAGCCAGCCTGAACCTGCTAGCCGACCTCAGCCACTCCCGCGTCGGCGCCTCCTGATGCACGGGCGCCTCCTGGTAGGAGGAAACCTCACGGAGCGGGCTGCGGGCGGACGTGGTGGCGGCCGATGGGGAGCATCAGGGGGCGGCCGGTGAGAGGGTCCTCGATGATGCGGCTGTCGAGGCCGAAGACCGTACGCACGCTGTCCTCCGTGAGGACCTCGGCCGGTGTGCCGGAGGCGTGCAGGCGGCCGCCGGCCAGGGCGATGAGGTGGTCGGCGTAGCGGGCGGCGAGGTTGAGGTCGTGCAGGACCATCACGATGGTGGTGCCGCGGGAACGGTTCAGGTCGGTCAGCAGGTCCAGGACCTCGATCTGGTGGCTGGCGTCGAGGAAGGTGGTGGGCTCGTCCAGCAGGAGCAGGTCGGTCTGCTGGGCCAGTGCCATGGCGATCCAGACCCGCTGCCGCTGGCCGCCGGACAACTCATCCACGGAGCGGTCGGCGAGGTCCGTCGTCTGCGTGGCCTCCAGGGCGGCCGCCACGGCGGTGTCGTCCTTGCTGTTCCAGCGGGCGAACATGGCCTGGTGGGGATGGCGGCCCCGGCCGACGAGGTCGAGCACGGTGATGCCCTCCGGCGCGACCGGCGACTGGGGCAGCAGCCCGAGCGTGCGCGCCAGCTTCTTGGCGGGCATCCAGTGCACCTCCTTGCCGTCCAGGACGACCCGGCCCGCACGCGGGGTGAGCAGCCGGGACAACGAACGCAGGAGCGTGGACTTCCCGCAGGCGTTCGCGCCGACGATGACGGTGATCTCGCCGGGCGGCACGACCAGGTCGAGCGACTCCACCACGACGCGGTCGCCGTAGCCGAGCGTGAGGTCCTCGGCCGCGAGGGAGTGGGACGTGGTCATAGCGAGCCTCCGGCCCGATGCGTACGGACGATCAGATACACGAGGTACGGCGCTCCGAGCACGCCGGTGACGACCCCGACCGGGTAGCGGGTGCCGAAGGCGTACTGGCCGGCGAAGTCGGCGACGAGCACCAGCAGGGCGCCGACCAGCCCGGCGGGCACCAGCAGCGAGCCGCCCGCGCCGACGAGCCTGGCCGCGATGGGACCGGACAGGAACGCCACGAACGCGATCGGCCCGGCCGCCGCCGTGGCGAAGGCGATCAGCCCGACGGCGGCGACGATCACCAGGACGCGGGTACGTTCGACGCGGACGCCGAGCGCGGCGGCGGTGTCGTCGCCTAGTTGCATCGCCGACAGGTCGCCCGCCTTGGTCAGCAGGACCGGGGTCAGGACGACCAGCGCGACGAGGGCGGGCAGGACCTGTTCCCAGGACGCGCCGTTGAGGCTGCCGGTCAGCCAGCGCATGGCCTCCTGAAGGTCCCATTCGGCGGCCCGGGACAGGACGTAGCTGGTGATGCTGTCGAGGATCGCGGAGATCCCGATGCCGATCAGGATGAGGCGTGTGCCGGCGACGCCGTCGCGGAAGGCCAGCGTGTAGACCAGCAACGCGATGGCCAGGGCGGAGACGATGGCGAACATCGACACCTGGGTGCCGCCCAGCGACATCGACACGATCGCGATGGCCGCCGCGGCGCTCGCCCCCGAGCTGATGCCGATGATGTCGGGGCTGGCCAGCGGGTTGCGGAGCATCGTCTGGAAGGTGACGCCGGCCAGCCCGAAGCTGAACCCCGCGACCACGGCGAGCACGGCCCGCGGCAACCGGAGCCGCCCGACCGTGAAGGACGCCCCGGAAACCTGCTCGCCGAGGATGACGTTCAGCACGTCGGCGGGCGGATAGAAGCGCTGGCCGAACATCAGGGACACGGCGAACGCGGCGACGGCCAGCACCGCCAGCGTCCCGATGATCAGCAGGCGGCGGGTGGAGCGCCGGCGCCTGCCGCGGGCGACGGCCTGCACGACGGCCGGCCGCGGGACCCCGGACGCGGCCGCACGGGTGCCTGGCGTGTCGGGAAGAGCGGGCGTGTCGGGAACGGCGGGCGTCTCGGAAACAGCGGGCGTCTCGGGAATGGCAGGCGGCTCGGGAACGGCAGGGGCCGCGCTCGCGACGCGTGTCTCGTCCGGGACGGCGGGCGCGGTGCCGCCGGGCCGGCCGGTTCGCTCGCTCACAGTTCACGCACCTTCTGGCGGCGTACGATGTGGATGAAGAACGGGGCGCCGATCAGCGCCGTCACGATGCCCACCTCCACGTCCGACGGGCGTGTCACCATGCGGCCGATGACGTCGGCGGCGGTGAGCAGCGACGCGCCGGTCAGCGCGGACAGCGGCAGCAGCCAGCGGTGATCCACCCCGATGAGCAGGCGGCACGCGTGCGGGACGACGAGCCCGACGAACGCGATCGGCCCGGCGACGGCCGTCGCCGCGCCGCACAGGACGACGGCGCCGAGCGCGGCCGTGGCCCTGATCAGGGCCACGCGCTCGCCGAGCCCGGCCGCGATCTCGTCGCCGAGGGCGAGCAGGTTCAGCGCCCGCGCGGACAGCAGGCAGATGGCGAAGCCGACGGCGAGGAACGGCAGGACGTGGCCGATGCGCTCGTACGACGCGCCGCCGACCCCGCCGATCTGCCACAGCCGGAAGCTGCCCGCGATGTCGTTGCGGGGCAGGATGACGGCGCTGACCAGGGAGGCGAAGGCCGCCGACGTGGCGGCTCCGGCGAGGGCGAGCTTGAGCGGCGTCGCGCCGCCCCGCCCGAGCGACCCGACGGTGTAGACGAACACGGCGGCGGCCGCGGCCCCCGCCATCGCGACCCAGACGTACCCGGTCGGCGAGGTGAGCCCGAAGAAGGAGACGCCGGTGACGACGGCGAGCGAGGCGCCCATGTTGACGCCGAGGATCCCCGGGTCGGCCAGCGGGTTGCGGGTCACGCCCTGCATGACCCCGCCGGCCAGGCCGAGCGCGGCCCCGACGATCACCGCGAGCAGGGTACGCGGGATGCGCTTGGCCACGGCGGCCTGTTCGAGCGAGCCCTCCGCGCCGCCGAGTGCCGCCCAGACGTCGGACCAGGCGACGTCGCGCGAGCCCAGGGCGACGGAGGCCACCATGAGCAGGGCCAGGACCAGGACCGCGACGAGCGACCACAGGACCCGCACGCGCGCCGGACGCCGTCCGATGACGACGTCCGGCGTACGGTCGAGATCGGCCTGGGTCACTTGACCTTGTCCGCGGCCTCTGCGAGCGCCTTGGCGTAGTCCTCCAGCACCCACGAGATCGACAGGGGAGTGGGGTTCGCGGCGGTGCCCAGCGGCTTGCTGTCGGGCAGCAGGTAGATCGAGCCGCGCTTGACGGCCGGGATCTTCGACAGCAGCGGGTCCTTGCGGATCTTCTCCAGCAGGGAGGCGTTGTCGCCGCCGTACCCGGTGATGATGTCCACGTCGTCGAACACGTCGATCTGCTCGGCGCTCCGGCTCAGGGCGAACTTCTCGGTGCCCTTGGACGCCTCGGCGATGCTGCCCGGGATCGTCAGTCCGAGGTCCTCGAAGAACAGCGTGCGGGTGTCGTGCGAGGTGTAGAAGCCGATCTCGCTCACGTCATTGGGGTCGACATGCGTCATGAACATCGCCGACTTGCCCTTGAGCTGCGGATACTTGGCGACGACCTCCTGGATGTCGCCCTCGATGTCGCTGATGAGCTTGTCGCCCTCGGCGGCCAGGCCGATGGCCTTGCTGTTCAGCTTGATGATCTCGCGCCACGGCGTCGCCCACGCGGCGTCCGGGTAGGCCACCACGGGGGCGATCTGGCTCAGGGTGTCGTAGTCCTGCTTGGTCAGGCCCGAGTAGGCCGCCAGGATCACGTCCGGCCGGGTGTCGGCGACGGCCTCGAAGTCGATGCCGTCGGTCTCGTCGAACAACACGGGCGTCTTGGCGTTGAGCTCCTTCAGGCGCTGCGACACCCAGGGCAGCAACCCGTCCTTGTCGTCGTCGCCGAAGTTGGCGGCGGCCATGCCGACCGGGACGACGCCGAGGGCCAGCGGCGCCTCATGGTTGGCCCAGTTGACCGTGGCCACCCGCTCGGGCTTGGCCTCGATGGTGGTCGTGCCCAGCGCGTGCTTGATCGTCATGGGGAAGGCGTTCGAGGCGCCGCCCGTACTGGCGGCGGTGCTGGGGCTCGCGCTCTGGCCGGCGGTCTCCGTCGTGCTGCCGCAGGCCGTCAGGCCCAGCAGTACCGCGGCCACGGCGAAAATGCGCAGGCTCGGTGGTCGCTTCAATCCGTACTCCACTTCGAAAGATCCGCTGGCAAACCAGGCTCGTTAGGTAAGGCTTGCCTTGCTCGCACGATAAGAGACATGACCGAGTTGTCGCAATCGATCTTTTGGGACAGCCTTTGTCGAGATCGGGACATCGCCGCCCGTCTCAGGAGGTCCTGAACGCCCCCGGAGTCAGCCCGGTCGTACGCCGGAAGGCCACACCGAACGCGCTGGCCGACCGGTAACCGACCTGCTCGGCCACGGCATCGACCTCCCAGCCCCTGGCCAGCAGCTCCACCGCGTGCTGGGCGCGCACCGCCGCGACCCAGCGCGCGAAGCTGGTGCCCGTCTCGGCGTTGAAGGCACGGCTGATCGTACGGGCGCTGACCCCGAGCTGGGACGCCCAGTTGGTCAGCGTGCGCGGATCGCCGGGATTGTCCATGACCGCGTCCGCGATCGGGCGCAGCAGGTCGGAGGTGGGCAGGTGCAGCAGCAGCTCGCGCGTGGTGGGTTTGAGCACGTCGAGCACCATCGCCTCGGTCACCGCCCGCGACTCGGCGGGCAGTTCCTTGTCGGCCAGCCGCTCCAGCAGCAGCCGGAGCAGCGGCGTGATCTCGACGCCGACGGGCGCGGGGGAGATCGAGGTCACGGTGCCGAAGCCGAAGAAGGTGGCGCGGCACCAGGTGCCGGCGATGGCCGAGCCGGAGTGCAGCGTGCCCGCCGGCATCCACAGGCCCAGGGTGGGGGTGATCGTCCAGACCTGCGAGCTCACCACCGCCGTGGACGCGCCCCGCTCGTTCCAGAGCAGCTCGTGGAAGGGGTGGGAGTGCTCGTTCCAGGTGATGTCCCGGGTGAAGCTCTCGCTCCAGCTCACCATCACGAACGGCATCTCGGCCGCCGCGAGCACGGGCAGCTCACGAAACTCCCTCGTCGTGGGCGGGCGCGAGACGAGCGGCATTCGCCCAGCTTAACCGGGCGGCCGGCGCCGGGAGCCGGGGGAGATGTCGACCGGCCCTACCGGTTAGGCTTACCTTAGTCAGATGGTGGATCAAACTGACATTCGTACGGTGACGACCGAGGCCGAGTTGCGCGAGGTCGTGCAGGAGCCCCACAAGGTCATCTGGGACAAGGACATCGCCCGCATCGACCAGCATGCGCGTACGATCATCGCGAACTCGCCGTTCGTGCTGCTCGCGACCTCGACCCCGGAGGGGACCTGCGACGTTTCGCCCCGCGGCGACCCCGCCGGGTCGGTGCTGGTCCTGGACGACCACCGGCTGGCGATCGCCGACCGGCCCGGCAACCATCGGGTCGACAGTTTCCGCAACGTGCTGCGCAACCCGCACGTCGGGCTGCTGTTCCTGGTGCCGGGGATGAACGAGACGCTGCGGGTGAACGGCCGGGCGACGCTCGTGTCGGACGCGCCCTTCTTCGACGACCTGGTGGTGCAGGGCAAACGGCCGCGGCTGGCGGTCCTGGTGGAGGTCGAAGAGCTGTTCATCCACTGCGCGAAGGCGTTCCTGCGCTCGTCCCTGTGGAAGCCCGAGACCTGGCCGGACCGCAAGGGCCTGCCCACCCTCGGACGGATCGCCAAGGACCACATGAACATCAAGGAGGCGACGGCGGAGTCGCTCGACGAGGGATTCGACCGGGACGCCGTGCACAACCAGTACTGATGACCCGCAGGGCGATCTGAGGGGCCCGGGCTTCGCCGAGCACGTCGGCCTCCCGCGCGAGGCCGGCATTGGGCCTTGCCCGGCCTGGCCCGTGGTCGGGGAGCCCGGCAGGCGGCCGGCCACGCGGAGCGGAACATCATCCGGTCGCTTCGCGGTGCCGCAGAGCCTGGCCGAAGACCAGGCGGACCTCGGTGCACTCTCCCCGGGAGAACCGTGCAGAGACGACGATGACAAAGGCATGCGAGCGCCGCGGGGACCGGATTCCGGTACGTTCGGCGAACCTCCGGGCGGAGAGCCTAACCAGGTCCCCGAACAGGTACTCCGCGGACGCCGCCGTCCCGTACGTTGTGAAGCCCGCGCACAGGATGGACCGGTATCGCCGGCCGCTCTTCCCATGGTGGTACGTAACGATGATCAGACCGTGGTCGTTGGCGGGGTATCCATCGGTGATGCGCGGGTCGAAGTCCTTCACCTCGAAATGCCTGTCGTGATCGGCTATCTCGAGGGTGTCGGCCACGTCGTCGAAGGAGAACCGCTGCAGATCATGGGCAAGCAGGAAATCGTCCAGCATGGCCGCGGCCGCTTCGTTCTTGGCCGGGCCGCCGAGGACCACGAGGTCCCGGTCGAGCCGGTTCCTGATGAACCCGCTGAGGTGGATGTTCACGTTTTTGCGAGGGTAGAGCGAGGCCAGCGCTCGTACACAGCTCGCCACCGCGCGCACCTGCCCGTACCCGGTGAGAGGGCGATTGGCCGGCACCCCGTGCACGGCCGCGGTCACTGACGAGGTCGTCAGGACCAGGTCGATGGGCGCGGTGCGGGAGAACTGCAGGATCCTGCGACCCCGATGGAAACGCTGTAGCCAGTACCAGACCGCCGCCGCGACCGGTAAGACGCCTACGACGGAGAGAATCAGGCCGGCGGCCGTCATCACCCTCCCCGGATGCCGATCGCGGTCATGACTTCCTCCAGGAGTCCGGGTGTCCGGGCCACCACGAGGTCGTACTCGACGGGTACGACGTCCGGCAGGACCGGTTGACACGGTATGGCGCGCACCGAGCAACCCGCCTCGGCCGCGATGAGAGCGGCGGCGGCGAAATCCCAATACATCAACCCGTACTCGAAGAAGGCGGCCCAGGACCCGGTCGCCACCCGGCAGATGTCCACGGACGCTGCTCCCTGCTGACGGGTGATCCAGCCCGAGGCGAAAAGGTTGTGCAACGCGTCGGACATGCGGCGGGCCACGGCCTGCCCGTCTTTGGGCACTCCGAAGGCGGCGATACGCTGAATCGTGAGTGAGTCTTTCTCAAAGACTGTCCGTTTGTCCAGCAACTCACTGTTTTGGTATGCACCTTCGCCGGACACGGCTTTCAAGAGCTGTGCCGGGCGGGGCAGGTATACCATGCCGACCAACGACCGCAGTGTCGTCGCGTCCACCAGGGACACGCAGATCGCGAATTCTCCGGCTCCGGCGATGACGTTGATCGTGCCGTCTATGGGATCCACGATCCAGCACAGGCCCGACCGGCCCAGGACCTTGTCCGGATCCTCCTCCGACATGATCGGCACATCGAGGATCTTCGGCAGCGCCGTCGCCAGGTAGTTGTCAATGCGTTTGTCCAAGTCGGTCTGCGGATTGTCGTCCGCTCGTGTCACCCGCACGTCGGTCAGATGTTCGGAGGGCGCTTCGCGTAGCACTTCTTCGAGTTCTTTCGCGATTCGCAGCAAATTCATGTGATCTTCTCCGTCTCTCCCTGTGAGAATCTGTCGTGTGTTCGTGGAGCTCTCTCTCCACCGAGCTGACCGCAAATCCATCGATAGGTGAGCCGAATACCTTCCAGAAGGGAGAACGCAGGGTGCCAGTCGAGCCGCTGCGCGGCACATGAAATGTCCGGAATTCGTGCCCGTACGCCAGTGGGCTGCGCTGGGTCGTATCGCAGGGAAACCTCCACGCCGGCGACCGCCGCCGTCAACGCCGTCAGCTCGGCCACGGTCACGAGCTCGTCGCTCGCCAGATTCGTCGGCCGGGCATCGCCCGCCCGCGCGAGCGCGGCCAATCCTCGTACGCAGTCGTCGATGTAGAGAAAGCTTCTGAGCTGGGTGCCGGTGCCCCAGACCACTACCTGGTCCGACTTGCCCAGTGCGACCTCGGCGACCTTCCGGCAGATGGCGGCCGGTGCCTTTTCCCTGCCGCCGCGCCAGGTGCCGTGCGGGCCATAGACATTGAACAGCCGGGCTATCCTGACGCCGGGACCACCGGCCCGCGCCGCATACCGGCATAATCGCTCCGAGAACAGTTTCTCCCAGCCGTATCCGCCTTCTGGGTCGCCCGGATGCGCCAGCTCTTCGCGTAGTGGTGAGGGATCGCTTCCCTGCAAGGTCGCGGGATAGACGCAGGCGGAGGAGGCGTAGACGAAGGACCGTACGTCTCTTTCGGTGGCGGCACGCAGGAGATTGACTGTCATGGCGACGGAAGAGGCGCAGTCCCAGTCGTTTTCGCTGATGTAGGAGATCCCGCCCATATCGGCCGCGAAATGGTAGATCACATCGATGTTCCGACTGAGCTCCCGGCCGGCCGCCGGATCCCTGAGGTCGGCCACGATATTGTGAATGTCGAAACGCTGCCACCATTCATGCAAAGGCTTGATATCGACCCCGGTTACGGAGTGGCCGGAATCCAGTAGATTCCTGACCATATGCCCGCCGATGAATCCTCCGGCGCCTGTCACCAAAACCTTTCCACTCAAACCGGGCCCCGCTTCTCGCCGGTGTGGGTGCTGATGTCGCCATCATACGCCGCGCTGCCTGCGCCTTCAATATAAAGATCAATTCGACCGGGTGATGCCACCCTGGATACTGTCTCGGAATATGTCCGCCTCCTCCCGCTGATTAGCTGTTTTTTTGGGAGGTGGCCATGTTCGGGCAATTCACTTTCACATCTGGAGCACCACGGGGCGTGACATCGCCGGCGGGGAGACCTGCACGGCAGAAGCGCCGGAGAGCATCGGGCGACCCGCCTGCGCCGTCGCCGCGCAAGTGACGTCGTATGGGACGCAAGACTTGCAAGTTTCTTGCGCTCGCACGACGTCGTGCCTTGCGGTCCTCTGAAATCGGCTGGCTGCCCAGTCCGCAGGCGCACGCAGGGAGAAGACCGCCCAATACCCTGCCGATGAAAGTTAGTTCTTTGCGCAATCTCGTCGAAATATTGCGGCTATCTGCTCGACATCTTATGGTTCGGCCATCCGCCTTACCCGAAAGGCCACCCCCATGAGAGCTCTGTTAGCCGCCCTCACGTTACTGCTCGCCTTTCTCATCGCCCCGCCCGCGCAGGCCGCCGCCGAGGTCAACCTCGCGGCCGGCAAGGCCGCCACCGCCGGCAGCTTCACCGA